>NZ_JBIVKB010000017.1:0-280282 GCF_044750545.1 Streptomyces sp. NPDC088794
ACACAGTACAGCTACGAGTCCTACTCCAATCGTGCCGAGTGGACGGACGCATAGACGCCGACGATCCGTTCCTCACCATTAGAAACGACGTCTTACTCGCCGAGCACGGCGACACCGAGGCCGAGCCGATACCGGTGGCCATCGAGACCTCCCGCGGTCTGCTTGTTGCGAGCCTGCGGACAAGCGCACGGCAGGTCTTCGCAATCAACCCGCTCGCCGCATCCCGCTACCGCGACCGGCACGGTGTCTCCCGCAAGAAGTCTGACCCCGGCGACGCCCTCGTGCTGGCCAACATCCTGCGCACCGACATGCCTATGCACCGCCCCCTGCCGGCCGACAGCGAACTTGCTCAGGCTGTGGCCGTACTTGCCCGCGCTCAGCAGGACGCCGTCTGGAATCGCCAGCAGATCGCCAACCAGCTCCGTTCACTGCTGCGCGAGTACTACCCCGCCGCTCTCAATGCCTTTGTCACCGGTCGCAAGAGGGGCCTCGCCCACCCTGAAGCCCGCGCCGTTCTGGCCATCGCGCCCACCCCAACCATCGCTGCGAAGCTAACGAAACCCCAGATCAGGACGGCTCTAAAGCGCGGCGGCCGTCAGCGATACACCGAAGCCGAGACCAAGCGCCTCCAGGAAATCTTCCGAGCCGAATACACCCACCAACCTCCGCTAGTGGAAGAAGCCATGGGCAAGCAGATGCTCGCCCTCCTCCGCCAACTCGACGCCGCAGCCGAAGGCGCAGACGACCTCGCCGAGGCAGTGGAAGTGTCTTTTCAGCAGCACCCGGACGCCGAGATAATCACTAGCTTTCCCGGCCTCGGCGCCCTGCTCGGTGCCCGGGTGCTTGCCGAGATCGGAGACGACCGCAGTCGATTCGCAGACGCCCGAGCGCTGAAGGCATACGCCGGATCAGCCCCCATCACCCGAGCATCAGGGAAGAAACGCTACGTCGGACTCCGGTTCGTCAAGAACGACCGCCTCACCCACGCCGGCTACCTATGGGCCTTTGCCGCCATCACCGTGTCACCCGGCGCGAACACGCATTACCGGCGTCGCCGCGAGCGCGGCGACTGGCACGCAGCCGCCCAGCGCAACTTGTTCAACCGCATGCTGGGGATGCTCTATCACTGCCTGCAGCACCAGATGCCCTTCGACGAGCAACGCGCCTTCGCACCGCTCCTCCGACCCGCTGCAGCTTGACTCTTAGCGCCGTGAGATGTCTTTCGAAAGTCCTGACGTCCATGCCGGGAATCGGCGTCAGGACCGGAGCCAGGATCCTCATCGAGGTCGGCGACGGCAGCACCTTCCCCACCGCCGGCCACCTCGCCGCCTACGCCGGTCTCGCCCCGGCCACTCGCAGCTCGGGCTCCTCGATCCGCGGCGAACAACCGTCCAGGAGAGGGAACAAGCAGCTCAAACGGGCCTTCTTCCTCTCCGCGTTCGCCGCCCTGGGCGACCCGGCATCGCGGGCCTACTACGACAAGAAGATCGCCCAAGGAAAGCACCACACCCAGGCCCTGCTCTGCCTCGCCAGACGCCGGGCCGACGTCCTCTTCGCGATGCTCCGCGACGGAACCTTCTACGAACCGCAGCCGTCGGCCCCAGTCACCTGACCTGCGGGTCTGCGAGGAGAACGACCCGGCCAGCTTCGACATCGAAGCCGAGCACCGGATGGCCGTCCTCGCCTTCCGGGTCCATCAGCACCGGCTTGCCCAGCCGCCGCCCGACCTCCCGAAGGAAGCCGCAGAACACATCAAGTCGATCCTGGCCCTGCAACTCCCGCAGGTCGACGTCGAAGTCGACTTCGTCATTGGCATGGAACCGGAAGATCGCCAGCACATCGGCCGTCGGCCAGACCCGCAGCTCAGGGCACTCGGCATCCGCCGGGCGGGACAGCACGGCCTCCGCCCGAGGCACCGGAAGCGCCATGTCTCCCTCGGAGTACTGGCGCTGCCAGCCCTTCTCCGCGATCAAGTCGAGGACCGACTGCCAGTCCTCCACCGAGGCATCCGGGACACGCAGATCCGGCAGCGACCCCATCAGGTCCAGGTCGAAGAAGCACTTCACGTCATCCCACAACAGATCGGCCACGGCGCCATGCTGCCCAGGCATGCCGACCCATCGCATCCCGTTTGCCCTTGACCAAAGCCATAGGGGCCCCCGGATACTTCGAGCAGGCAGAGGAGGAACTGCTCGGCATACCGCGCGATGGTCATGCTGAGGGATAGTAGCGCCGGAGCCCAAGTTGTCGTATTTGACGTATGTTTCGGATCCTCGGTCCGCCATACCGGGGCCGCTGAACGACGTCACAGCCAAACGGGCGTGCAAGGCACGGAACGCCACGGTGCGCCCCTACTTGGTCGGTATGGCGAGCAGTATGCACCCAGCCGTTCCTCATGACGGCGCGACGACCCGTCGATCTGGCTGACGCTCCGGAAACAAGCACTTACGGCCTTGGGGATGTGGCGGCCCGTCCGGACAGGCAGGATCGGCGCATGCTGATCACTCCCCGCCCGGGCGCCCACCGCGACAACCTTCGCCAAGTTCTTGGAGGCGTCCACACATCCGCCTCCAACCTCGATGGACGAACGTACGACAACGCCTATAAGAGGCTGCTGGCCTACCTCAACTGGGCCACGGAATCGGCCCGAATGCTCCGCTCCCAAATCAGTGACCGGGACATCGACCAGATTGTGTTCACCGCCCGCTCCAGGCGCTGCTGGCGAGCTGCGGCACTCTCGCCGGGACCCACCAGGAAGGCCTTGTCAACGGCCTAGTGGGCTTGGAGGTCACCGAGCGGACCGAGGCACTTGAGCAGGTGATCGCCGCCTTCGACAAGCAGGTCCTCAACTGGTCCGGCCGGGAGTGGCTGGTGGTCGCAGACACCAGCTTCTACATCCAAAACCCCAAACCGCTCAAAGACGTTGACCTCCACGAGGTGCTCCAACTGCCGTCGGGCGAACACATCCGTCTGCTGTTCCCGATCGTCGTAGTCGACGAGCTGGACAGGATGAAGGAGACGGGCAAGCAGCGAGCCCGCTGGCGCGCACCGCATACTCTCGGCCTCCTGGATGAGGTCCTGGCCGGCTCAAGGCAGGGCATCCTGCGTCGGTCGGAACTCAACTACGAGAGCGGGCAGGCGCGTGGGGAAGTCAGCGTCGAAATCGTCCTGGACCAACCCGGGCATGTCCGGCTACCGATCGCTGACGATGAGATCGTGGATCGGGCGGTGACCTTCCAGGCCTTGGCAGGGCGACAGGTGCGCCTGCTGACGTGCGACACCAGCCAGCACACCCGCGGTTGCGCTGCCGGGTTGAAGGTGACGAAGGTGGCCACGAAGGATCCCGGTCCTGAACCGGACTGGGACGAGCAGAACAAGCCCAGCGGCAACGGAACCCGCGCGAGGCGCCGCGAACGGCGGGCTGAAGAAGATTGAGGCAGAGCGGGGGGACCGTGCCGCCATGAGAACCTCGTCCACCACGGCGGGCTGAACGGGGGTCTTCTGACGGCGGTCAGGTGAGACCGGCGGTGGCGTTGTCCTCCCAGCCGTCAACGCGCTGGAAGTACCCGTTCATGGAGCGGGAGTGCCGAGCCCATCCGCCCTGGTCGGCGATCGCTACGGCGTCCTTCCCCTTGCGGCGGCCGGTCGTGGCCAGCCCGGTGCGGAGGCTGTGGCCGGTCCAGGCGAGCGTGACCCCGGCGCGGCCGCTGATCCGCTTGATCGCCCGGGTCACGGAGTCGGGGACCATGCCGCCGGTCACGTTGCCGTGCCGGTCGACGCCGACGAACGCGGGCGCGGGCGACTCCGACCAGCGGGGCTCAGCCTCGGCGGCGAGGCGGGCCCGGTACGTCGTCCACGCCTCCACGGGCCAGAGTTTCTGCACGCCCATATCAACGAAGACCCCCGCGACCTGAAGCGCGGTGTCGACCGACATTTTGTTGAGCCTCGCGCGGGCCGGGCGCCACGGTGCGGGCGGGGGGGCAAGGTTGGCGGTCACATTTGCTGTGTTACCCGGTGACCTTTGGTGTGTTACCCGGTGATCTTTGCTGTTCCCCGGCGGCGTCGGCAACACCCGCAAGGACCCGAAGGCGTTCGCCAGCCTGATCCACGACGTCGAGACCAAGATCTTCGGCACGCTTCCCGACGAGACCTGGGTCTACCCGGGCCACGGCCACGACACGACGCTCGGCACGGAACGCCCGCATCTGCCGGAGTGGCACGCGCGCGGGTGGTGAAACGGGCGGGTGATCAACACGGGCCGGGCGCAAGGCAGATGAGCGCGCGCCCGGCGTGAACCATCACCCGCACGCCCCACCCCCGCTCCCCCAACGCGCCCCGTGTGAACGCTTCACACGCGCCGACCCCATGCGCACGCTCGCGACCCACCTCGTTGCGTAGTCAACTGGTAACAGCCCCGCACAGGATGACGGCTCCTGAGCGGTACGGGCCGCCGGTCTATCGATCCCCGCCCTCGGCCGGCGGCCCGGCGGCTGCCCAGGAACAGCGGGGTCCGGGCGTGTTCACACGACCGCAACAACTGTTCCCACTATGCGGACATTTACGGTCGTGACCTCGACAAACGGGACGTCCGGCTGTCACTCTCCCGCCATGCATCTTGCCCCTCGCGCACTGCACCGTGCCGTCGCCGCCACCACCATCGCCCTGCTCGCCACCGCCGTCGGCTGTGCGCCGCAACCGGAGGACAAGGCGAGCGACAACGCCTCGACGACGACCGGCACGACCTGCGCCAAGGGCAAGCTGGCCACCGAGACGTCCGGCAAGCTGACGATCGCCACCGACGAGCCCGCGTACGAGCCGTGGTTCAAGGACGACAAGCCCGCCAACGGCGAGGGCTTCGAGTCGGCCGTCGCGTACGCCGTGGCGAAGCAGCTCGGCTACGACAAGAGCGCCGTCGTCTGGCAGAGCGTCCCCTTCAACAAGGCGTTCGCGCCCGGCGAGAAGACCTTCGACTTCGACATCAACCAGGTGTCCATCAGCGCCGAGCGCAAGAAGGCCGTGGACTTCTCGTCCGGCTACTACGACGTGCGCCAGGCCGTCATCGCGCTCAAGGGCAGCAAGGCGGCGAAGGCGACGAGCATCGCGGACCTCAAGGGCCTCAAGCTGGGCGCCCAGGTCGGCACCACCAGCCTCGACTACATCACCGACGTGGTGAAGCCGACGCAGCAGGAGGCCGTGTACGCCAAGAACGACCAGGCCAAGTCCGCGCTGAAGAACGGCCAGGTGGACGCCATCGTCGTCGACCTGCCGACCGCCTTCTACATCACCGCGGCCGAGGTGACGAACGCCAAGATCGTCGGGCAGTTCGAGAACCAGGGCGGTACGCCGGAGCAGTTCGGGCTCGTGCTCGACAAGGGCAGCGCGCTCACCTCGTGCGTCACGGACGCCGTGGACGCCCTGCGCACGGACGGCACGCTGGCGAAGATCGAGAAGCAGTGGCTCTCCGACGCCGTCGACGCCCCGGTCCTCAAGTGACGGTCACCAAGGACGAGTCCGGCCGGGAGGGCGCGGACGGCGACGGTGACATGCCCGGCGGGGGCGACGGCTACGTCCCCTCGCAGCGGCGGATCGAGCGCGAGCGCCACAAGCGCACGCGGACCCGCCGCGCGACGGCGATCGCCGCGCTCTCGACCCTCGTCACGGGCGTCGTCCTCTACCTGGTCGTCGTCAACGCGCCCGGCTGGCCGCGTACCAAGGAGACGTTCTTCAACGGGCAGTACGCGCGCGAGGCGTTCCCCAAGGTCCTCGAAGGGCTGTGGCTCAACGTCCGTCTGCTGCTGATCTGCGGTGTGGCGGTGCTGATCCTCGGCATGCTGATCGCCATCGCGCGCACGCTGCGCGGCCCGGTGTTCTTCCCACTGCGTGTACTGGCCGCCGCGTACACCGACTTCTTCCGCGGACTCCCGCTGATCATCAACCTGATGATCGTCGTCCTGGGCGTCCCGGCGCTGCGCCTCCAGGGCGTGACCGTCGACCCGGTGTGGCTCGGCGGTACGGCGCTCACGCTGACGTACTCGGCGTACGTGGCCGAGGTGTTCCGCGCCGGCATCGAGTCCGTGCACCCCTCGCAGCGCGCGGCGGCCCGCTCGCTGGGTCTCACCAACCGGCAGGCGCTGCGCCACGTCGTGCTGCCGCAGGCCGTGCGCCGTCAGGTGCCGCCGCTGCTGAACGACCTGGTGTCACTGCAGAAGGACACCGGGCTCGTCTCGATCGGCGGCGCGATCGACGCCGTACGGGCCGCGGACATCATCGTGGGCCGCAGCCTCAACTACACGCCGTACATCGTCGCAGGCCTGGTCTTCGTGGCGCTGACCATCCCGATGACGCGCTTCACGGACTGGGTGACGGCCCGGATGGACCGTCGGCGGGCCCAGGGAGGATCGATATGAGCGACGCGACCGCGCACGCGCCCGTGCTGCGCATGGAGTCCGTGCGCAAGACCTTCGGCGGCACGGTCGTACTGCGGGACGTCGACCTGGAGGTCGCCCCGCACACGGTGACCGCACTGATCGGAGCCTCCGGTTCCGGCAAGTCGACCCTGCTGCGGTGCGCGAACCTCCTGGAGGACATCGACGACGGCGCGATCTGGCTGGACGGCGAGGAGATCACCGACCCGCGCGCCGACCAGGACGCCGTACGGCGCCGTATCGGCGTGGTCTTCCAGGCGTACAACCTCTTCCCGCACATGACGGTGCTGGAGAACATCACCCTCGCCCCGCGGCGCGTCCACGGGGTGCCGCGCGCCGAGGCCGAGGAGCGGGCCAGGGAACTGCTGGAGCGGCTCGGGCTCGGCGGCAGGGCGGGCGAGTACCCGGACCGGCTCAGCGGCGGCCAGCAGCAGCGCGTGGCGATCGTGCGGGCTCTTGCCGTACAGCCCCGGTTGCTGCTGCTCGACGAGATCACCGCCGCCCTCGACCCGGAGCTGGTCGGCGAGGTCCTCGCGGTCGTCCGCGACCTCAAGGCCGACGGCATGACCATGGTGCTGGCCACGCACGAGATGGGCTTCGCACGGGACGTCGCCGACCAGGTCTGCTTTCTGGACGGAGGGGTCGTCCTGGAGCGCGGCACCGCCGAGCAGATCTTCGGCGACCCGCAGGAGGAGCGCACCCGGCAGTTCCTGCGGCGGATCGTGGAGGCGGGTCGGCTGTAAGGGGCGCACGCCATGGGCATCGGGGCTTACACAGTCGTACGCCTCCGAGCGCTCACGCCTCCGCCCGCGCCGGTCCCGCCAGCGCCGCGACCCGCTCCACGCCGAACACGTACCCCTGCACCCCGCACCCCGCGATGACCCCGTCGGCGCGCAGCGAGACGTAGGAGTGGTGCCGGAAGGACTCGCGCTGGTGGATGTTGGAGATGTGCACCTCCAGCACGGGCAGGCCGTCGCAGGTGTTGAGCGCGTCGAGGATCGCGACTGACGTGTGCGAGTAGGCGCCGGGGTTGATCACGATGCCGCAGTGGTTCAGCCGTGCCTCGTGGATCCAGTCGACCAGCTCGCCCTCGTGGTTGGACTGCCGGAAGTCCACCGTGCCGCCGTGCGCGGCCGCCGCCTTGACGCACAGGGCTTCGACGTCGGCGAGGGTGTCGTGGCCGTAGATCTCCGGCTGGCGCTGGCCGAGGAGGTTGAGGTTGGGCCCGTTGAGGATCATGATCGGGGCGTTGGCCAGGGTGCGGGGCACGGTTCCTCCGGTCCGGTGAAGTCGGCTGCTGGGACCCGGTTTATCACGATGCGACGCGCGCGGGTCGGCCCGTACCCTCCCGGCATGACGCCGATCTCCTACCCGCCCAAGCCCTCCCCCGGCGATCGCATCGCCGTCGTCTCGCCCTCCTCGGGCCTGCCCGGGATCCTGCCGCTCCCCCACGAACTGGGCCTGGAGCGGCTGCGCGAGGAGTTCGGTCTCGAGCCGGTCGAGTATCCGACGACCCGCAAGATGGGCTCGACGCCCCGGGAGCGCGCCGACGACCTGCATGCCGCGTTCGCCGATCCGACCGTCAAGGCGGTCATGGCGTCGATCGGCGGCGACGACCAGATCACCGTGCTGCCGCTGCTGGACCGGGAGTTGATCCGGGCGAACCCGAAGCCGTTCTTCGGGTTCAGCGACAACACCAACCTGCTCGCCTTCCTGCGCGCCACCGGGATCGTCGGCTTCCACGGGGCGGCGGTGATGACCGAACTGGGCCGGCCGGGCGCCCTGCACCCGCAGACCGCCGACTCACTGCGCGCCGCCCTGTTCACCTCGGGCGCGTACGAACTGCGGCCCGCCGAGCGCTGGAACGACGTCAACCGCGACTGGGCCGACCCGGCCACCTTCGACGCGGAACCGCAGACCCGCCCCGGCACCGGCTGGACCTGGGAGAACGCCGACCGGGTGGTCGAGGGCCGCAGTTGGGGCGGCTGTCTGGAGATCGTCGGCTGGCTCCTGATGGCCGACCGCGAGATCGCGCACGACCTGAGCGAGTACGACGGTGACGTGCTGTTCCTGGAGACCTCGGAGGAACTGCCCAGCGCCGACGAGGTGTTCCGCACCCTGCGCAACATGGGCGAGCGCGGACTGCTGCAACGGTTCTCCGCGCTCCTGATGGGCCGCCCCAAGACCTGGTCCTTCGAGCACCCCAACAGCCCGGAGGAAGGCGCCCGTTACGCCGCCGGCCAGCGCGAGGCGGTCCTGCGGGCCATGCGTACGTACGCCCCCGACACCACGATCGTCCTCGACGTGGACCTCGGGCACACCGACCCCCAACTCGTCATCCCCTACGGCGGTCTTGTCCGTGTCGACGGCCCCGCCCGGCGCATCACGGTCACCTACTGACGCCCACCCCGCGCGCCCTCGCGCCCCCGTAACCCGCGATCACCGTGGGTAGTTGACGCGGCATGCACGATGTACGCACCGTAAGGGCCCCCTCCATGCTGCGGCTGGCGGCCGCCTCGCTCGCCGGGACCGCCATCGAGTTCTACGACTTCTTCGTCTACGGGACCGCCGCGGCGCTGGTCCTGGGCCCCCTGTTCTTCCCGACGTTCTCGCCGCTGGCGGGGACGCTGGCCGCCTTCGGGACGTTCGGCGTCGGCTTCGTCGCCCGGCCGCTCGGTTCGGTGCTGTTCGGGCACATCGGGGACCGGCGCGGGCGCCGGCCGGTCCTGGTCGCCTCTCTGCTGCTGACCGGCGGCGCGACGGTCGCGGTCGGCTGTGTACCGACGTACGACACGATCGGGGTGGCCGCGCCGGTGCTGCTCCTGGTGCTGCGGTTCGTGCAGGGCCTTGGGCTCGGCGGGGAGTGGGGCGGGGCCGTACTGCTGACGGCCGAGCACGCGCCGGCCGAGCGGCGGGGGCTGTGGTCGAGCTTCCCGCAGATCGGGCCCGCCCTGGGGTTCCTGCTCGCCAACGGTGTGGTGCTGGCCCTGTCGACGACGCTGTCCGACGCGCAGTTCGCGCAGTGGGGCTGGCGGGTGCCGTTCTGGGCGGCCGGGGTGCTGGCCGCGGTCGGGCTGTGGCTGCGGTCCTCGCTCGTCGAGAGCCCCGGGTTCCTGGAGATCGACGACCACGCGCGCGTGCCGCTCGTGGAGGTCGCGCGCGACCACTGGCGCCTGGTCCTGCTGACGGCCGGGGCGCTCGCCGTCGGCTACGCGATCTTCTACGCCGTCACGACCTGGTCCCTGGCGTACGGCACGGAGCGGCTCGGGGTGAGCCGTACCGTCATGCTGACCTGCATCATGGCCGCGGTGGTCGTGAAGGGCTCGCTCACCCCGGTGGCCGCGCTGCTGGGCGACCGTTACGGGCGCCGGCCGCTGTGCCTGGCCGGGTGCGCGGCGGCCGCGCTGTGGATGTTCCCGATGGTCGCGCTCCTCGCGACGGGGCAGCCGCTGCTGATGTTCGCCGGCTTCCTGGGCGCGCTGCTCGCGTTCGTGACGATGTTCGGGGTGATCGCCGCGTATCTGCCCGAGCTGTACGAGCCTCGGGTGCGCTGCACGGGAGCCGCCGTCGGCTACAACCTGGGCGGTGTGCTCGGGGGCGCGCTGACGCCGATCGCGGCGACGGCGCTGGCCGAGCAGGGCGGGCGGGTGCCGTGGGGGGTGGGCGCGTATCTGACGGGGATCGCGCTGCTGAGCCTCGGGTGCTTCGCGCTGCTGCCGGAGACGCGGCCGGTGCCGAAACTCGTGGCCGAACCGGTCATGGATTGATCGCCAGCTCCAAGTAGGCGGCGAACAGCACGAGATGGACCCCGCCCTGGAGCGGTGTGGCCCGGCCCGGCACCACCGTCAGCGAGCTCACCACCACGGTCAGGGCCAGCAGCACCATGTGCGTGGAGCCGAGGCCGAGGACGAGCGGGCCCGACAGCCAGATCGACGCCAGGGCGACGGCGGGGATGGTCAGGCCGATACTGGCCATGGCCGAGCCGAGCGCGAGGTTCAGACTGGTCTGCACCCGGTCGCGGCGGGCGGAGCGCAGCGCGGCGATGGTCTCGGGCAGCAGCACCAGCAGGGCGATGATCACGCCGACGACGGCGTGGTGCAGTCCGGCCTTCTCCACGCCCGACTCGATGGTCGGCGACACGCCCTTGGCCAGGCCGACCACCCCGATCAGAGCGAGCCCGAGCAGGCCCAGGCTGATCCGGGCGGTGCGGGCCGAGGGGGCGTCGGCGTGGTCGTCGCCGGTGATGACCTCGCCCTGGCGGGTGATGGGCAGGAAGTAGTCGCGGTGCCGGACGGTCTGGGTCGCCACGAACAGGCCGTACAGGATCAGCGAGGAGACCGCGGCGAAGGTGAGCTGTACGCCCGAGAACTCCGGTCCGGGCTTGCTGGTGGTGAAGGTCGGCAGCACCAGGCTGAGGGTGGCCAGGGTGGCGACGGTCGCGAGCGCGGCGCCGGTGCCCTCGGGGTTGAAGACCGCGAGGCCGTGGCGCAGGGAGGCGACGAGGAGACAGACCCCGACGATGCCGTTGCAGGTGATCATGACGGCCGCGAAGACCGTGTCCCGGGCCAGGGTCGAGCTCTTGCCGCCGCCGTCCGCCATCAGGGTGACGATGAGGGCGACCTCGATGATCGTGACGGCGACGGCGAGCACGAGGGAGCCGAAGGGTTCGCCGACCCGGTGGGCGACGACCTCGGCGTGGTGCACGGCGGCGAGTACGGCCCCGGCGAGGACCAGCGTCACCAGCGCGACGACCGCTCCGGGCAGGTCGCGTCCCCAGGTGAAGGCCAGCAGGACGACCGCGAGCACCGGCACGAGGACGGTCCACCGGGTGGTGAGCGACCTGAGCCGAGTGATCATGCAGCGATCGTCGCAGAGGCCTTCGGGCCCCGCACTCCGGCGGTGCGGGGCCCGAAACACCTCACCCGGACGGGGCGCGCGTCACTTGAATTCGCTCATCTCCTCGACGTCGCAGTCGATGAAGGACGGCGGCCTGGTACACAGCGCGGCCATCTGCTGCGCGAACCTGGTCGTCTCGGGGTCGTCGCTGTTGGCCATGGCTTCCTCGTAGGAGTTGAACTCGATCACCACGAGGTAGTGGCCCGGTTGGTTGCGGTCCTTGAGCACGAGACGGTGGGTGGGACCGCCGGTGCGGTCCGCGAGTCGCTGGTCGGTCTCCTCGGCCAGCGCGCGCATCTCCTCGATGCGGTCGGTCTCGAAGTCGACGATCTGCACGAACTTCGTCGGTGCGTCCACGATGCCTCCACCCGGTGGTGCGTCCCCGGGCGGGAACGCTCATCACTCAACGAAGCATCGGGAGTGCCCCTCGGCAATTCGCCGAGGGGCACTCCCGATGGTGGTTGTTCCTACGTCCGTCGTGGTCAGGTCTGGATGCGATCCTTCGGAGCGCTTTCGCTCGCCTCCTGCGCCGCCTCGGCCGCCGCCTGCTTCTTGGAGGCCATGAGGCTGGTGATCGTGGTGACGATCAGGACCCCGCAGATCACGCCGAGGGAGACCGGGATGGAGATCTCCGGGACGTGCACGCCGGACTCGTGCAGTGCGTGCAGCACCAGCTTGACGCCGATGAAGCCCAGGATGACCGACAGGCCGTAGCTGAGGTGGACCAGCTTCCTGAGCAGTCCGCCGATGAGGAAGTACAGCTGCCGCAGACCCATCAGGGCGAACGCGTTCGCCGTGAACACGATGTACGGGTCCTGGGTCAGGCCGAAGATCGCGGGGATCGAGTCGAGCGCGAACAGGACGTCCGTGGTGCCGATCGCGAGCATCACGACCAGCATCGGGGTCATGACCCGCTTGCCGTTCTCCTGGATCCACAGCTTGGTGCCGTGGTACCGGTCGGCGACACCGAAGCGGCGCTCGGCGGCCTTGAGCAGCTTGTTCTCCTCGAACTCCTCGTCCTCCTCGTCGGCCCGTGTCTCCTGGATGAGCTTCCAGGCGGTCCAGATGAGGAAGGCGCCGAAGAGGTAGAAGACCCACGCGAAGCTGGCGAGGATGGCCGCGCCGGCCGCGATGAAGATGGCCCGCAGGACCAGGGCTATGAGGACGCCGACGAGCAGCACGCGCTGCTGGTACTGCGAGGGCACCGAGAACTTCGCCATGATCAGGACGAAGACGAAGAGGTTGTCGACGCTCAGCGACTTCTCGGTGATGAAGCCGGCGAAGAACTCGCCGGAGGGCTGGCCGCCGCCGAAGACCAGCAGGCCGAGGCCGAAGAGTCCGGCGAGGGCGATCCAGACGACCGTCCAGATGCCCGCTTCCTTGATCGAGACGTCGTGCGGCTTGCGGCCGATGAAGAAGTCGATGGCGATGAGGGCGGCTAGGCCCACGATGGTCAGGACCCAAAGGGTCGGGGAAACATCCACTGCGCCTCCGGCAGTACGTAACGGCAAATGTCAGCGTCGTCGCTGCCGGAGGTCTCTTCCACCCAAGGATGGGCCGACGCCCCGGGATCTGGCCTGATCCGTATTGACGGGAACGCCGCAAGTGTCAGGGAGTACTCCCCTCCGTAGGAAGAACAGTACCCCAATCACCAAGAAAAGGTAAAGCGATTGGCAAAGAAAGGATAAGAGTGCTGGTCAGAGACCTTTACCGTCCCTTGGCCCGGGCCTCGGCGACCCGGGCCAGCACCTGCTGGAGCACCTGGCTGCCGGGCGGGACCAGCGCCGGCTCGTACGTCCAGGCGTGTCCGACCCAGGGGTCGGCGAGATGGTCGTCGGGCACGGGGGTGAGTCGCAGCAGCGAACGCCACAGCGGGTCGAGCAAAGGCCCGTACGCGGCGGCCTCCTCCCGGTCCGCGACCATCATCAGGTGGACGCCCACGGCCGGGCCCTCGTCGGCGAGGTAGCGCAGCTGGGTCACGGCCCGGTCGTCGAAGCCGTGCGGGAAGTCGTGGACGATCAGCAGCTGCTCGGCCGTGTCCAGGCCGGGCGGCAGGGCGTCGGCCATGCCACCGCGCACCGCCATCTGCACCAGGTCGACGCGCTGGGTGAGCCGGGCCAGGACGTCCGCCACGCCGGCCGCGCCCAGGGCGGGCGGGGCCGCGAGCACGCCCGACTGCACCAGCGGCGCGAACGCCTGCACGCCGGAGCCGGCCGGATCGATGACATGCACGCCGAACTCGCCCGCCGGGTAGACCGCGAGCAGCCGGGCCGCCAGCGCCACCGCCGTGTCCAGCGCGAGACGACGCAGCTCGTGGGAGTCGGCGAAGGAGTCGTCCGACAGTCCGGCCTGGCCGCTGTCGATCCACAGACCGCGCTCCAGCGGCAGCCGGACCAGCATCGGGATGCGCAGCAACTCGCTCTCGGGCAGGTGGAGATCGCCCAGGCGCAGGGCCATGGGGATCTCCATCGGCACCCGGTAGCCGTGCCACACCGGGTTGTCCCAGCGGGCGAAGGCCGGGGGCAGCGCGGGCTCCACGACATCGGCCTCGGCCGCGAGCTGGCCGAGGTCCCGGTCCAGGGAGGCCCTGGCCTGGTCCACCAGCTGCGCGTGCTTGGCGCGGGCCGCCTCGCGCGCCGCGTCGCCCTGTCCGCCGATCCGGCTGCGCGGGTCGGAGAGGGTCTGGTCGAGCTCCTTCTCCATGCGGGACTCGGCGAAGTCGACGGCGCTGCGGTACGCGGCCGTGCTGCGGGCCAGGTCCTCGAACATGCCCCAGATCTGGTTGTAGAGCCGCTCGTCCATCGACCAGCCGTTCGCGTCGCCCGCGACGGGCTGCGCGGGCTGTCCGGGCCGGGCCGGCGGTGCGGTCGGCGGAGGCGAGGGCGGGGCGCCGGTCTGCCGTCGCGGGTGGCTGTAGTCGACCGGCCCGCCGGCCGTCGGAGCGGCGGGCTGGGTGACGGTCGCGGGATCCGCGGGCGCGGGTCCCGCGGGGTACCCGGGCTGCGCACCCGAAGCCGCGTACGGCGAGGTGGCGTGCGGGGGTACGGGACCGGGGGCGCCCTGGGGCGTGGAGCCGACCTGGGGTGTGGGACCGGACTGGTCCGGGCCGGGTGCCGGGGCGGCCGTCTGGCGCGTACGGTCGCCGTCCGCCGTGCGCTGCGGGGGTGCCTGCACCGAGCGGGCCAGGCCCTGCGCCACCGCGTCGTTGATACCGCTGGCGAGCCGGTGGGCCTCGGGCAGGCCCTGGTCGGTGAGGAGTTCGGCGAGTCCGCCGGCGTACCCCTGGCCGACGGCGCGCACCTTCCAGGCGCCCTGCCGGCGGTAGAGCTCCAGGGCGACGACGGCCGACTCGGCGTCCAGACCGGTGATGGTGTAGCTGGCGACCTCGGTGCCGTCGAGGCCGGTGACGGCGATGAAGGGGGCGGCGACGGCGCCGAACCGGACCGGGCCGCCGACCCCGACGGGCAGGGCGAGCAGCACACAGACACGGTGCACCGCCTCCGGCACGGCGGCCAGGTCCACGGCGAGGCGATGCCCGGCCGCCGCCTGCTTGGAGACCTCCAGGCCCGGCAGGGTGGGTGCGCCCGGGTGGGCCACCCATTCCACGCCGTGCACCTTGCCGTTCTCGTCGCCGAGGGTGGCCGAGGCCACGATGGGCGCGCCGGCCGAGACCCGGATCTCGAGTCGGGCCTGGGAGAGCGGGTGGTTCTGCCCCCGCACCAGCTCGGCCGTCATCGCCTTCGTCCCCCTGTGTCGCTGGTGTTGTCGCTGGTGTGCGTGTGCCGCTCGGTCGCCGGCCTGCCTACAGGTGCGGCAGGATCGACGGCATCAGGTCCTGGAAGGTACGGCCGTTGGCCGGGGTGCCGATGGCCGTCAGCGTCCAGCCTGGGCCGGAACGGTGCACCTTCGCCATGATCTGGGCCGTGTACTGGCCGCCGCCGGCCAGCGTGTAGCGGGCCAGCTCCTGGCCGTTGGTCTCGTCGACCAGGCGGCAGAACGCGTTCTGCACCTCCTGGAAGGTCTGGCCCGTGAAGGAGTTCACGGTGAAGACGATCTGGTCGATGTGGACCGGGACGCGCGAGAGATCGACGAGGATCGCCTCGTCGTCGCCGCCCTGGCCGACCCCGCCGACCAGGTTGTCGCCGGTGTGACGCACCGAGCCGTCGTCGCTCACCAGATGCCGGAAGAAGACGACGTCGACGGGCTGCTTGTCCGCGAACAGCACGGCGGAGGCGTCGAGGTCGATCTCCCGGGTGCGGGAGCCGAACAGGCCGCGCCGGGGAGCCGCCTGCCAGCCGAGACCCATGCGGACCGCGGTCAGGCTGCCGCCGTCGTTCTTCTGCAGACTGATGGCCTGACCCTTGGTCATGTTGACGGTCACGTGCCGATTCCCCTCTCGAACTGTCCCCTGTTGCCGCGGAGTCCGCGGTTGTCAGAACCCTACGCACGGCCACTGACAGTGCCGTACCCCGGTCCGCACTTTGTGTCGGTCTTGCAACACAGCGCGTTCGCATCCGGGATACGGCGTGGTCAGGCGAGGCCCGCCTCCCGCATCTGCCGGAGTTCCTTCTTCATCTCGGACACCTCGTCGCGCAGCCGTGCCGCGATCTCGAACTGGAGGTCCGCGGCGGCGGCGCGCATCCGTGCCGTCATCTCCTCGATCTGGTCGGCGAGTTCGGCCGCGGGGCGGTCGGTGGGAACCGTCTCCTTGCCCTTGCCCTTGGCTGCCTTTCCGCCGGCCGCCTTGCCGCCGAGGGAGGGCACGGGTGCCTTGGCGCCCTTGCCGTCCTTCCCCTTGCGGTAGCCCGAGCCGAGCAGCTGCTCCGTGTCGACGTCCTCGCGGGCGATCTGCGCCACGATGTCGTTGATCTTCTTGCGCAGCGGCTGGGGGTCCAGGCCCCGCTCCTCGTTGTACGCGACCTGCTTCTCCCGGCGGCGGTTGGTCTCCTCGATGGCCTTCTCCATCGCCGGGGTGATCTTGTCGGCGTACATGTGGACCTCGCCCGACACGTTGCGTGCCGCGCGGCCGATGGTCTGGATCAGGGAGGTGCCGGAGCGCAGGAAGCCCTCCTTGTCCGCGTCGAGGATCGCCACCAGGGACACCTCGGGCAGGTCGAGACCCTCACGCAGGAGGTTGATGCCGACCAGCACGTCGAACTCGCCGGAGCGCAGCTCGCGCAGCAGCTCCACGCGGCGCAGGGTGTCGACGTCGCTGTGCAGGTAGCGGACCTGGATGCCGAGCTCCAGGAAGTAGTCCGTGAGGTCCTCGGCCATCTTCTTGGTGAGGGTGGTGACCAGGACGCGCTCGTCCTTCTCGACGCGCCCCCGGATCTCGTGCACCAGGTCGTCGATCTGGCCCTCGGTGGGCTTGACGACGACCTGGGGGTCGATGAGGCCGGTGGGGCGGATGATCTGCTCGACGACGCCGTCCGCGCGCGAGAGCTCGTACTTGCCCGGGGTCGCGGACAGGTAGACCGTCTGCCCGATGCGCTTCTGGAACTCCTCCCACTTCAGTGGGCGGTTGTCCAGGGCGGAGGGCAGGCGGAAGCCGTGGTCGACGAGGGTGCGCTTGCGGGAGGCGTCGCCCTCGTACATCGCGCCGATCTGCGGGACGGTGTTGTGGGACTCGTCGATGACGAGCAGGAAGTCGTCCGGGAAGTAGTCGATCAGGGTGTTCGGCGGGGAGCCGGGCTCGCGGCCGTCGAAGTGCATCGAGTAGTTCTCGACGCCGGAGCAGGAGCCGATCTGGCGGAGCATCTCCAGGTCGTACGTCGTGCGCATGCGCAGGCGCTGGGCCTCCAGGAGCTTGCCCTGCTTCTCCAGCTCGGCCAGCCGCTCGCCGAGCTCCTTCTCGATGTCGTTGGCGGCCCGCTCCAGGCGCTCGGGTCCGGCGATGTAGTGGGAGGCCGGGAAGATGTAGAGGTGCTCGTCATCGCTGATGATCTCGCCGGTGAGCGGGTGGAGCGTGGACAGGGCCTCGATCTCGTCGCCGAACATCTCGATGCGGACGGCCAGTTCCTCGTAGACCGGGAAGATCTCGATGGTGTCGCCGCGGACGCGGAAGGTGCCCCGGGTGAAGGCCAGGTCGTTGCGCGTGTACTGGATGTCCACGAAGCGGCGCAGCAGCTGGTCGCGGTCGATCTCGTCGCCGACCTTGAGGGGGACCATGCGGTCCACGTACTCCTGCGGAGTACCGAGGCCGTAGATGCAGGAGACCGAGGCGACCACGACGACGTCGCGGCGGGTGAGCAGCGAGTTGGTTGCGGAGTGGCGCAGGCGCTCGACCTCCTCGTTGATCGAGGAGTCCTTCTCGATGTAGGTGTCCGACTGGGGGACGTAGGCCTCGGGCTGGTAGTAGTCGTAGTACGAGACGAAGTACTCGACCGCGTTGTTCGGCAGCAGCTCGCGGAACTCGTTGGCCAGCTGGGCGGCCAGGGTCTTGTTCGGCGCCATGACGAGGGTGGGGCGCTGGAGCTGCTCGATCATCCACGCGGTGGTGGCGGACTTGCCGGTGCCGGTCGCGCCGAGCAGGACGACGTCCCGCTCGCCGGCCTCGACGCGCTTGGCCAGCTCGGCGATGGCCGCCGGCTGGTCACCGCTGGGCTGGTAGGAGCTGACGACCTCGAAGGGCGCCACCGTGCGTTCGATGTGGGAAACGGGCCGCATGACACCAACCGTACGACCCGCCACTGACAACGCGGTCGGATCAGCGGTTCTGCGGGGTGCGTGAGCCGCGTTCGCTCGTGTGGCGGCGGACCCGCGGCGACGAGTGGTGGCCCGGGTGGTGGATGTCGGGGTGGGGGTGGGCCGGGACGCCCGGCTTGTGTTCGACGGGGGTCCAGGCGGGTTTCGCGACCATCAGCGGGTCGAAGAGCACGACCACGCCGGCGAGCAGCAGGAAGGCCAGCGGACCGACCAGCATGAGCGCGAGCAGGCCCGTGGTCGAGTCGCCGGTGGTGGGGTCGCTCGTGGTGTGCAGGTGGACGCTGAGGGCGGCCATGCCCAGGTAGTGCATGCCGGTGACGGCGAGCCCCATGACGAGACTGGCGCCCACGCTCCACAGGATGCCCTTGACCTGTCCGGCCGCCCAGAGCGCGGCGGTGGCGGCGGCCATCGCGACGACGACGGAGGCGGCGACGGTGAGGGTGTTGTACTGGAGGGTTCCGTCCAGGTGCATACCGGCCATGCCCAGGTAGTGCATGGAGGCGATGCCCAGACCGGTGATGGTGCCTCCGGTGAACAGGGCCGCTCCGGACGCGCCCTTGTAGCCGACTATGAAGATCCCGACGCCCACCATGACGACGGCGACGGCGAGGCTGGCGAACGTCATCGGCTTGTCGTAGTGGATCGGCGCCTGTTCGACCGTGAAGCCCATCATGGCGACGAAGTGCATGGTCCATATGCCGGAGCCGATGGCCGCCGAGCCGAGGGCGAGCCAGCCGGGGCGCCAGGAACCCGGGACGATCATGGATCTGGTGGTGCAGCGAAGGCCCAGAGCCCCGCCCAGGCAGGCCATGAGATAGGCCACCAGCGGTGTGACGAGTCCGTACCTGAATCCGTCGACCGTGCCTTGCATGCGCGGCTGTCCTTCCCGCCCTCTTGTGTCGCTGAATCCCCGAAATGCGCCCCCTCCCAGGACCGCCCGAGCGGCCAGGGTTGACGCAGAGAGTATGACCCCCACCGGAATGGTCGAACGACTTTCGGGCAAAGAAACACGTCGTTGCCCCAGTTGTGCGGCCCTGGTGAGCGGGCTTGGACAACTCCATTCAATGTGTGGTCATTGTGCACCGCGCCGATCATCACCCTCTGCTGTCACAGTTGATCTGTCCGTGATCTCTCGACGCGAGGAGTACGCATGTACGCGCGCGTGGTCGCCGCCCTCACCGCCGCGTTCCTGGGGGCCGCGACCCTGCTGCTGCCCACCTCCGACGCCCGTGCGGGCGCCGTGCGCGAGCCGCCCTCCGTCGTCGCCCACCGAGGTGCCTCCGCCCTCGCTCCGGAGAACACCCTGGCCGCCGTCGACGCGGCGGCCGGGCTGGGCGTCGACTGGGTCGAGAACGACGTCCAACGCACGAAGGACGGCGAGCTCGTCGTGATCCACGACGACAGCCTGCGGCGCACGACCGACGTGGAGGAGGTCTTCCCCGGCCGCGCTCCGTGGAAGGTGAAGGACTTCACCGCGGCGGAGATCGTCCGCCTGGACGCGGGGAGCTGGTTCGCCCCCCGTTTCGCAGGGGTGCGCGTGCCCACCCTGGAGCAGTACATGCGCCGGGTGGAGGACAAGGACCGGAATCTGCTCCTGGAGATCAAGAATCCGGAGCTGTACCCGGGGATCGAGCAGCAGACCCTGAAACTGCTCGGGAACGAGGGCTGGCTGGATCAGCCGCATCTGGCGGGCCGGCTGATCGTGCAGAGCTTCGGCGCGGACAGCATCCGGACCGTCCACGACCTCGCGCCCGGCGTCAGAACGGCCTTCCTCGGGACGCCGCCGGTGGCGGACCTCCCCGGGTACGCGGCCTTCACCGACGGGATCAACCCCTCGTACGCCTCGATCTCGGCCGATTACGTCTCCGCCGCCCACGCCTTCACCGGGCCGCACGGCAGACCGCTCGCGGTCTTCGCCTGGACCGTCGACGACGCGGCGACCGCCCTGAGAGTGACCCACTACGGCGTCGACGGCGTCATCAGCAACAAGCCCGACGTGGTCCAGGAGGCACTGCGCGAGCGGTGAATCCGGCCCGCACCGGGGAGCCGGCGCCGGCCGGGCGTCCGCTGCCGGGGCGTTGTCAGTGACGGGTCGTACGGTGGGCGCATGGACAGCCATGGGCAGTACGAGCAGCGGGTCGTGTGGGCGGTGGTCGGCAGCGGGATCGGTCCGCTGCTGCTGGCCGCGACCCGGGAGGGCCTGGTCAACGTGGTCTTCCACGCCACGGACGCGGTGCGGGACCAGGCGCTCGGCCGACTCGCGTCACGGCTCGGCAGCGAGCCCGTCGAGGACCCCGGATCACCGCTGCTGGCCGAGGCGATAGCGCAGTTCGAGGCGTACTTCGCGGGCGAGCGGCAGGACTTCGAGCTGCCGCTGGACTGGTCGCTGATCTCCGGCTTCAACCGCCAGGTGCTGCGCGAGCTGGCGTCCGGCGTCAAGTACGGACACGTCGTCGGCTACGGGGACCTGGCCCGGCGGGTGGGGCAGCCGGGCGCGGCCCAGGCGGTGGGGACGGCGATGGGCTCCAACCCGCTGCCGATCGTCGTGGCCTGCCACCGGGTGGTGGAGAGCGACGGCGGCATCGGGGGTTTCGGGGGCGGCCTGGAGACCAAGCGCCAACTGCTCGCGCTGGAGGGCGTCCTGCCCCAGCCGCTGTTCTGAGAGCGGTGCTCCGAGATCGGTGCTCCGAGATCTCTCCTCTGGGATCTCCGCTCTCGAAGCGCTGTTTCGAGACGACGGCGAGACGGGCCCCGCGAAGGGTGGCCGGAAGCCGGGGGCGGTAGCAGACTCCGCCGTGCGTACAGCCACAGGCATCCGCAAATCGGAGCCGAAGGGACGGCGATCACGCATGAGCGGAAACAGGGCAGTCGCATATCTCAAGCCGGGCGCGGTGGAAGTCAGGACCATCGACTACCCGACGCTTGAACTCCAGGACGGGCCCGGGGTCGCACCCGACAACGTCGGCCGCAAGTGCCGGCACGGTGTGATCCTCAAGGTGCTCGCCAGCAACATCTGTGGAAGCGACCAGCACATGGTGCGCGGGCGGACGACCGCGCCCGAAGGGCTGGTCCTCGGACACGAGATCACCGGAGAGGTCGTCGAACGAGGTCCGGACGTCGAGTTCATCGACGTCGGCGACATCGTCTCCGTACCGTTCAACATCGCCTGCGGCCGCTGCCGCAACTGCAAGGAGGGCAAGACCGGCATCTGCCTGAACGTCAACCCGGCCCGCCCCGGGGCGGCTTACGGGTACGTGGACATGGGCGGCTGGGTCGGTGGCCAGGCCGAGTACGCCATGATCCCGTACGCGGACTTCAACCTGTTGAGGTTCCCGGACCGGGACGAGGCGCGCGAGAAGCTGCTCGACCTCACCATGCTGTCGGACATCTTCCCGACCGGCTTCCACGGTGTGGTGTCCTCGGGCGCCGGCGTGGGCTCGACGGTGTACGTCGCCGGGGCCGGGCCGGTGGGTCTGGCTGCGGCCGCGTCGGCGCAGTTGCTGGGCGCCGCCGTCGTCATCGTGGGCGACCTCAACGCCGAACGCCTCGCCCAGGCGCGGAGTTTCGGCTGTGAGACCGTCGATGTCGCGCAGGGCTCCATCGAGGAGCAGATCGCGCAGATCCTCGGGGAGCCCGAGGTGGACGCCGCGGTCGACGCGGTCGGCTTCGAGGCCCGGGCCCACGGTCCGGACGCCCCGGAGGCGCCGGCGACGGTGCTGAACTCGCTGATGGGCATCACGCGCGCGGGCGGTGCGCTGGGCATCCCCGGGCTCTACGTCACCGACGACCCCGGCGGGGTCGACGAGGACGCCAAGTCCGGGACATTGAAGGTGCGGCTCGGCCTCGGCTGGGCCAAGAGCCACCAGTTCACCACCGGTCAGTGCCCGGTGATGAAGTACCACCGGGGTCTGATGCAGGCGATCCGGCACGGGCGCGTGCACATCGCCAAGGCGGTCAACGCGACCGTGGTCGGCCTGGACGACGCGCCGCGCGGCTACGCCGAGTTCGACCAGGGCGCCAGCCGCAAGTACGTGCTCGATCCGCACGGGGCGCTGAGGGGCGTACGGCCCGTCTGAGTCCGTGAACCCGTGCGTCCGTGAACACTGAGGGTGCCCATGCGCCACGCGCGCGTGGGCACCCTTTTCAGCGCCGCAGCCTGAGGCTGTCGTTCATGGCCGCCGCTGGTCGTAGTGCCGGGCTTCGAAGACGTTCCCGTCCGGGTCGCGGAAATAGAAGCTGCGGGTGGCGTTCCCGCGGGCGCCGAAGGAGTCGTAGGAGATCTTCGAGACGGGGACGGCGCGTTCCTCCAGGCGGCTGCGGAGGGTGTCGAAGTGCTCGGCGGGCAGGGCCAGGCAGACGTGGTTCACGGGGTGGCCCGAGCTGTCGGTGGCGCCGGGGAGCATCTTCATGCGTTCCGCCATGGAGTGGGGCATGAGGTCGATGATGGTCTCGTCGTTGAGCCGTACGGAGGGGAACGGGATGCTGCCCTCGGTGAACTCGGTCAGCCGCACGGGGTGCAGGCCGACCGCCTTGTCGTAGAAGTCGGCCGAGGCGACCGGGTCGGTCACCCACAGGACCACGTGGTCGAGACGTGTCGTGTTGTCCGTCATGCCCCTCAGGCTGGTGTCGTCCCCCACAGGCCGCAAGTGTTTGACCGGCTCCGTCGCCTGCCAGAGATGAGGGAAGAACCGATGACAGGAGTGAGGCGCGTGGTGCTGGTGGTGTCCGAAGAAGTGCGGGAGGCGATCGACGCGCGTCGACCCGTGGTGGCCCTGGAGTCCACGATCATCGCGCACGGGCTGCCGCGCCCGCGCAATCTGCAGGTGGCGCTGGAACTGGAGGACGTCGTACGGCGGGAGGGTGCCGTTCCCGCGACGATCGCGGTGCTCGACGGACAGCCCCGGGTCGGGCTCGACAAGGAGCAGTTGGAGCGGGTCGCCAACGAGGACGGGATCCGCAAGCTGGGCCATCGGGACCTGCCGCTCGCGGTGGCTTCCGGGGCGAGCGGCGCGACCACCGTGTCGGCGACGGCGCTGCTGGCGTCCCTCGCGGGCGTGCGGGTGTTCGCGACGGGCGGTCTCGGCGGTGTGCACCGGGAGTGGACGGTGACGCAGGACGAGTCGGCCGACCTGGGGCTGCTGGCGCGGACGCGGATCACGGTGGTGTGCGCCGGTGTGAAGTCGATCCTGGACGTGCCCGCGACCCTGCAACGGCTGGAGACGCTGGGCGTCGCGGTGGCCGGGTACGGCACGGACCGCTTCCCCGGCTTCTACCTGTCGGACTCGGGGCATCCCGTGGAGTGGACGCTGGACAGCCCCGAGCAGGTCGCGGCGGTCATGCGGGCGCAGGACGCGCTCGACGGGCCCGAGTCGGCGCTGATCGTCGCCAACCCCGTGCCCGAGGAGGAGCAGCTCGATCCCGAACTGCACGCGCGTGTGCTCGCCGACGCGCTGCACGCGTGCGAGGCGGAGGGCATCACCGGCCAGGCCGTCACACCGTTCCTGCTCGGCTACCTGGTCGAGCACACGGACGGGGCCTCGCTGACCGCGAACCTGGCGGCGGTGCGCGGCAACGTGCGGTTGGCGGCGCGGATCGCGGCGGCCCGGGCCGCGGCGTGACCACGGCACCCGGCGGGGCGCTGCTGGTGGTCGGGGACGTCGTCACCGACGTCGTCGCCCGGCATCGGGGACCGCTCTCCGCGGGGACGGACACGGCTGCCGCGATCCGGACGGTGGCGGGCGGCGCGGGCGCCAACGTGGCCTGCTGGGCGGCGCATTGGGGCTGCCCCGAGGTGCGGCTGCTCGGGCGGGTGGGCACGGACGCGGCGTCCTGGCACGAGCGGGAACTGACCGCGTGCGGGGTACGACCCCTCCTCGTCGTCGACGAGGAGGCGCCCACCGGGACGGTGATCTGCCTGGTCGACACGGGTGCCTCGGCCGAGCGGACGTTCCTCACCGACAGCGGCGCCGCCCTGCGCTTCGATCCCGGCGACTGGTCGGACGCGCTCCTCGACGGCGTGGCCCGACTGCACCTGTCGGGCTACCTGTTGTTCTCCGAACCGAGCCGCGCCCTGGTCGCGACGGCCCTGGAGTCGGCACGCGCGCGTGGTGTGCCGGTGAGCCTGGATCCCGCATCGGCGGGTTTCCTCGTGGAACTGGGCGTCGACCGTTTCCTCGAACTCGTCGCCGGGGTGGACGTCCTGCTGCCCAGCCGGGACGAGGCCTGCCTGCTCACGGGGTTGCCCGACCCGGCCGACGCGGCGGCGAAACTGAGCCGGTACGCCCCGCTGGTGATCGCCAAGCAGGGCGCGGAGGGCGCGTTGGTCGCCCGCTCCGGAGCGGTGCGCGCCCAGGTCCCCGCGACGCCGGCCACACCCCGGGACACCACAGGGGCGGGAGACGCCTTCACCGGCGCGTTCCTCGCCACGCTGCTCACGGGTGCCGAACCCGAGGACGCGGCGCGCGAGGGGTGCCGGGCGGGGGCGCTGGCGGTCGAGCGCGTGGGCGGGCGACCGCCGGGGCGGGGTGAGGGCGGGCGGGAGTAAAGGGGGCGGGGCGAGAGCCGGAGGAGCTGAGGCCGTGAGGGCGAGGGCGGCGGAGCCAGGCGGCGAGGGCGGCGGAGCCAGCCATGAGAGTGCGGGCGGGCCCCCTGACCGCCCAACTCCCCTTCTCTTCCTATGCCTTGCGCCCCCACGCCGAGATCATCGGTGCCGTCGCCAGGTCCATGTCGCCGGCCGCGACATTGGCGAGGTGGCGGTCGATGTCCTCGTCGGTGGCGATGCCGGCGGTGACGAGTTGCTCGCGGATCTGGCGGACCGTCGCGGATTCCAGTGCCGTACAGGCCGGTGAGGTGAGCGGGAAGTAGGCGTCGGCCTCGACGCGGCGCAGTCCGGCCTCGCGGAGCAGCCGCGGGAGTGTGCGGCCGTAGGAGAGGTCGGCGCCCCGCTCGGCGAGGAGTTCGCGGAAGCCCTGCCGCAGCCGGTTGGCGAGCTGTTCCTCGGGACCGTGCTCGTCGGGGCTGGTCAGGGGCTGGAGGGCGGGGTCGGCGTCCTCGATCAGGAGGTGTCCGCCGGGGCGCAGGGCCTTGATCATCGAGTGCAACGCCCGTTCCCGGTCCGGCACATGGACCAGGACGAGCCGGGCGTGCACCAGGTCGAAGCCCTCCCCCGGCGGTTCCTCGGCGCCGACGTCATGGACGCGGACCGCCACCGGCGGACGGGCGGCCGGGGTCAGCCGGGAGGTGTCGATGTCGGTCGCGACGACCTTGCCGGTGGGGCCGACCTTCTTCGCCAGCCAGGACACCACGGAGGTGCCGCCGGCACCGACCTCCCAGCAGCGCCAGCCGGGTCCGATGCCGAACCGCTCGAGGTGGCGGAAGGTCGTGGGGTCGAAGAGGGCGGCGAAGGCGTCGAAGCGCTCCTGGGCCTCGGACTGCCGGTTGGTGAGGAGATACCCCTCGGTTCGCGTCATGCCGCGATCATCCCAGTTGCCCGGCTCGCCGGAAGCGGACGACGCGTGCAAACCCTTCGTCCACAGGCGGGAACAAAGCGGAACATTCTGTTCCCACAGGCTTACCCGTCGCTCACGCCGACCTGGCAAACTGGCCGACCGAGGCGAAGGAACACGGCGCGGGCCGTTGTTCCGTGCGTCAGTTCCGGGGAGATCCACGCAAGGAGATCCAAATGTCCATGGCAGGGAATCTGCGGAAGGTCACGAGCCTCGGCAGGGTCGGCGGCCTCCGCAAGGTGGCACGGCTGGCCAGGCGGCGCCCCCGCGTCGACCTGAGCCACCATGCCCGGTCTCCGCTGGGCTCCTCCGTGGTGAACTGCGTGACCTACCGGGACGGCGAGCGGGTGCCCGGCGGCAGCGATCTGGTCGACACCGTGCAGCAGGTGCGCAAGCACCGCGACGGATTCGTGTGGCTCGGGCTGCACGAGCCGACGGACCGGGAGTTCGCCGGTATCGCCGAGCTCTTCGACCTGCACCCGCTGGCCGTCGAGGACGCGGTCGAGGCCCATCAGCGCCCGAAGCTGGAGCGCTACGGCGAGACGCTGTTCGCGGTGTTCAAGACGGTCTGCTACGTCGAGCACGAGAAGCTGACGGCGACGAGCGAGGTGGTGGACACCGGCGAGATCATGGTCTTCGTCGGCGAGGACTTCGTGATCACCGTGCGGCACGGCCGGCACGGCTCGCTCGGCCCGCTGCGCGAGGAGCTGGAGTCCAGCCCGCAGCAGCTCGCCAAGGGCCCGGCCGCGGTGCTGCACGCGATCGCGGACCACGTGGTCGACGACTATCTGAGCGTCACGGACTCGGTCCAGGCGGACATCGACCAGGTCGAGACGGACGTGTTCGCGGAGAACGGCGCGCGGGCCGACCCCGGGCGGATCTACCAGATGAAGCGCGAACTGCTGGAGCTGAAGCGGGCGGTGGTGCCGCTCGCCCGTCCGATCGAGGATCTCGCCACCCGGCCGATCCGGGTGGTCGACCCGGAGATACAGGCCTACTTCAGGGACGTCTTCGACCACCTCATGCGGGCGAAGGAGCAGATCGCCTCCTTCGACGAACTGCTCAACTCGATCCTCCAGGCCCACCTCGCGCAGGTCACGGTCGCGCAGAACGAGGACATGCGCAAGATCACCGCCTGGGCCGCGGTGATCGCGGTCCCGACGATGGTCTGCGGGGTGTACGGCATGAACTTCGACCACATGCCGGAGCTGCACTGGAGGTTCGGATACCCGCTGGTCATAGGCGTGATATCCGTGTCGTGCCTGGTGCTGTACCGCGGCTTCCGGCGCAACGGCTGGCTCTGAGGCACGCGGTCACCGCGGGGGCAGCGGGGACGGACAGCGAGGGACAGCGGGGACGGTAGACGGAGAGGGTCGGCGGGCACCGTCAGCGGTACCCGCCGGCGGCCACGGTCCGGTCAGCGGGGGCCAGTCCTGGCGTAGACGCTCTCCGCCCAGGAGGCGATCTGCTCCTCCGTCAGATGCTGGGCGAGGTCGGCCTCGCTGATCATGCCGACCAGACGCTTGTTCTCGATGACGGGGAGCCGGCGGATCTGGTGGCTCTGCATCTCCTCGAGCACGTCGCCCACGTCGGCGCCCGAGTCGATCCAGCGAGGGGTGCCCTGGGCCATCTCGCCGGCGGTGATCTTGGCCGGGTCGTGGCCCATGGCCACACAGCCGACGACGATGTCCCGGTCGGTGAGGATGCCGCAGAGCCGTTCGTTCGCGTCGCTGATGGGCAGGGCTCCGACGTTCAGCTCACGCATCAGCTGGGCCGCGCGGTCCAGCGTCTCGTGGGCGGGGATCCACTGGGCGCCCCGGTGCATGATGTCTCCGGCGGTGGTCATGGAGTACCTCCTGATGCCGGGCGGCCGGCGCGGCGCGGGGAGCACCGCTGGTCCCGGCGCCCTACATTCTCGCCGCGCGACGGGACGGACGCACCCGGAACCGGGCGGTAACGGCGGGGCCGAACCGGGCGAGCGCGCGGTCGGGCGCACGGTGGCGCTCAGACCGAGAAGCCCACGATCTTCCGCGGGACGATGCGGATGATCACGCGCACCTCGTCGTCCTTCTCGCCGGGCGGGTCGATGCCGAGGTACTTGTGCGAGAGCTCGTAGGGGAGGCGCTTGTCCGGGTCCGGGAGGATCTCGGCGGTGCCGCGGATCTCGACCGAGGTGTAGGGGTCGGCGAGGTCGAAGACCGAGAGGCTGACACGGGGGTCGCGGCGGAGGTTGCGCACCTTCTGACGCCCGTCGGTGGAGGAGAAGAGGACGGTGTCACCCTCGCGCTTGATCCAGACCACGGAGTTCTGCGGGGCGCCGTCGGGGCCGAGGGTGGCGACACCGGCGAAGTTCTTGCCGTCGAGGAGGGCGCGGACCGGTTCGCTGAAGGAGATCGTCATGACGCCAAGGTAATTACATGCACGTGCATTGAAAAGCGATGGGAGCGATTAGCCAGCCCGATCCTCCGCTCAAAAACTCAACAATTCGCCGACTCACCGACTCACCCACTCCATGCCGGATGGCGTGGGTCGTCGGCGCGGACCAGGACGTCGGCGGTGGTGGCGGGGTCGGTCTCGTCGGTGTAGCGGTCGTAGGCGGGGAGGGTCCAGTGGTCGGCTTCGGGGGTGCGGCGGCGCAGGGCGCCGGGGGTGAGGAGGACGTGGACGGTCAGGTCGAAGGGGAACCAGTGGCGCAGCAGGAGGGGGCCGTGGAGCAACAGGAAGCCTCCGGGCGGGAGTTGGACGTGGGGGCTGCGGGTGGCGCGGTCGGTGACCGGGTCCCAGAGGTCGGGCAGGACGCGTCCGTCACCGCCGGGTTCGAGGGGGCCGAAGACCTCGCGCCACAGGGCGCCGGTGTCGAACCAGCCGTCGTAGTAGGCGTCCACGTCGTGACGGCCGTACTCCAGGCGCAGCGAGGCCGGGCGCAGGAAGCCCTCCGTGCCGACGGTCAGCGAGGGGCGGCCGTGGATGCGCAGCGCCTGTCCCACGCGTGCGGCGAGTTCTCCCGGCCGGGCCGCCGGGGCGCCGTCGAAGGCGATACGCGGCCAGGGGCTGCCGTCGGCCGGCTTCAGATCGAGCAGGCGCTCGGCGAGGAGGTCGCCGAGCCGGTCCCAGGTGATCGCTTCGAGTCGCACACGGCCCATGATGCGCCAGTCGCCGGGTGCGGTGCGGCGGCCCACGGCCGGAGCGAGCGGCACGGGCCCGCGGGGCGGGGTCACGGACCGGTCCGGGGGAATGACATACGTATGGCGCGTCTCGCAACTCCCCCGCACCGCACCGGACTTCTCGTCATCCAGCCGCTCAGGAGACGGCACTGCGCGGAGTGTCAGGCGGGACCGTTGGCGCTGCTGATGCTGGAAGAGGGGACGCCGAGGTGTCTGGACTGTGCCGACCTCGGGCATCTGGTGTTCCTGCCGCGCGGCGACACCGCGCTGACGCGCCGGTCGCGGGAGGAGAGCGGGCTTTCGGCGGTCGTGGTGCGGTTCAACCGGCGCAGGAGCCGGTACGAACGGCAGGGCGTCCTGGTCGAGGAGGCGGGGCTCGCCCGGGCCGAGGAACGGTGCCTGGCAGACGCGGAGGCAAGACGGCGGCGCCGGACACGGGACGCGCGACGGCGGTCGGCCGAGGACGAACGGTTCGCGGAGGCGTTCGCGGCGGAGATACGGCGACTGTTTCCCGAGTGCCCGGCGGAGCGGGCGCGGGAGATCGCCGGCCACGCGTCGGCACGGGGCAGCGGGCGCGTGGGCCGGAGCGCGGCGGGGCGGGCACTGTCCGAGGGGGCGGTGATGTCGGCGGTCGTGGCGTCCGTACGACACGTGGACACGCCGTACGACCAGTTGCTGATGAGCGGAGTGCCACGACACGAGGCGCGCCGGCGGATCGGGGCGGCGGTGGACGGGGTGCTGCGGGGATGGCGGGCGGAGGAGGCGGTCGGCTGACGATGCCGACGTGCCTCCGGGCGGGGCGGGCCGCGAACCAGCGAGGGAGGTAGGAGAGGGGTGTTCCCCTGTCTCTTTGAGCAAGGAAAACAGGGCTGCGTCGGCTTGGTGAGGTGGGCAGGATGGCGGAGTGGGTGATCTGCTGTGGGACGACGTCAAAACCTTCTTCGACCCTGATCTGATGGGGTCGCTACCGGACGTGCTTGTTCCCGAGACCTCGGTGGAGGACTGGCAGGCGGTCCTCGACCTGGCCGGTACGAGTGACTGGACGTGTCACTACTCCGAAGGCGAGACAGAACTCCGTGTGCCCCGGGCGGAGGTGGCGCTGTCCCGCCCCGCCGACGCCGAGCCACCGGTACTGCGGGTCTGGCCGACCGCCGATGTGTTGGCGGTCTTCCACTTCTACTCGATGGAGGAGATCGACTTCGATGTTGATCTGCGGGAACTTCAGGGCCAGGAGCGACTCGACGTGTTCTGCGGCTTCCTCACCTTGATCGGGCGACGGCTGGGCAAGCCGGTGGTGATGTATGGCGAGGGCGGCGCTCCCAGCCATCCGGTACTCGGATTCGATGTCGAGAGTGACCAGGTGGTTCTGTTGGCGAAACCGCAGGTCGGCTGAGCGCGGACAGACTGGGCCACAGCCAGGTCATGCCGGGTGGACGCTCGCTTATGTTCGCGAGGTCTTCGGGCATGGTCGATGGGGAGGTGCGGGGCTTCACTTGTAGGGGTGGTGGGAGGTGCCGGGCGGGGGCTCGGCCGATACGGGGAGTTGATGTTCGGATGATCGATGGACCGTACTTCGTGCTGGTGGTGCTGGGGGTGCTCGGGACCGGGCTGGTCGCCGGGGTCTTCTGTGGCTTCTCCACGTTTGTGATGAGGGCACTGGCCGCGTTGCCGAAGGCGCAGGGCGTGGCCGCGATGAACTCGATCAACGTGTGCGCGGTGCAGCCGCCGTTCATGCTCGTGTTCCTCGGGTCGGCGATGCTGTGCGCGGTGATCGCGGTGGTGACGTTCGTGCTGTGGCCGGACGAGGGGACGGTGGAGCTGCTGGTCGGCAGCGCGCTGTATCTGTTCGGCACGTTCGGGGTGACCATGGTGGCGAACGTGCCCCGCAACGACGCCCTGCTCAAGCTGGAGCCGGGCACCCCGGAGGCGGCGGCGTACTGGCCGACGTACGTGCGCGAGTGGACGATGTGGAACACCGTGCGCACGATCGCCTCGTCCGGCGCGGCGGTGGCGTATGTGCTGGCGCTCACCTGAGGGGGCGCTGAGAGCTTTTGGGCGGGGGCCTGGGAGAAGGCTGTGCGGAGGGGGCGGAAAGCGCGGTCCGTCCACTCTGCGCAGGTGGCCGATGGGCCGTATCGTGGCCGAAAGAGTGCCGCCCGATGACGCACGGCCTGTCGCATGCGGACGCAAGGAAGACGGCCATGGCCGATCCCAAGGGATTCATGACCACGCCTCGCAGAGACTGGCCCCGGCGGCCGGTCGAGGAGCGGGTCCGGGACTGGGACGAGGTGTACGTCCCGGGGGCGCTGCTGCCCATCATCGACAAGCAGGCCGACCGCTGCATGGACTGCGGCATCCCGTTCTGCCACGACGCCTGTCCGCTCGGCAATCTGATCCCCGAGTGGAACGACCTGGTGAGCCGGGACGACTGGCGGGCGGCGGCGGACCGGCTGCACGCGACGAACAACTTCCCCGAGTTCACCGGGCGGTTGTGCCCGGCGCCGTGCGAGGCGGGGTGCGTGCTCGCCATCAACCAGCCCGCGGTCACCATCAAGAACGTCGAGGTCGCCATCGCCGACCAGGCCTGGGAGCTGGGCCTCACGCCGCCCCGGCCGCCGGACCGGCTGTCCGGGCGGACGGTCGCGGTGATCGGGTCGGGGCCGACCGGTCTGGCCGCGGCGCAGCAGTTGACCCGGGCGGGGCACACGGTCGCCGTGTACGAGAAGGACGACCGGCTCGGCGGGCTGATGCGGTACGGCATCCCGGAGTTCAAGATGGAGAAGCGGCATCTGGAGCGGCGGATCGAGCAGATGCGGGCCGAGGGGACGAAGTTCCGTACGTCGACGGCGGTCGGGCGGGATGTGGGGGCGGCGGAGCTGCGGGCGCGGTACGACGCCGTGGTGATCGCGACGGGGGCGACCGCGTGGCGGGAACTGCCGGTGCCGGGGCGGGAGTTGGCCGGGATCCAGCAGGCGATGGAGTATCTGCCGCTGGCCAACCGGGTGTGTCAGGGGGACTTGGCCGAGTCCCCGATGTCGGCCGCCGGGAAGCACGTCGTCATCGTCGGGGGCGGTGACACGGGGGCCGACTGTCTGGGCACCGCGGTGCGTGAAGGGGCCGCGTCCGTCAGCCAGTTGGACATCTACGCCCAGCCGGACGCCGAGCGCGACGAGGACGCCGAGCCCTGGCCGACGTACCCGAGGATCTACCGGCTGTCGGCCGCGCACGAGGAGGCCGGGGATCTGGGGACGGCGCCGGCGGCGGACGCGGACGCGCGGCTGTTCGCGGCGTCCACGCTCCGCTTCACCGGCGACGGGAGCGGGCATGTGCGGTCGCTGCACCTCGTCGAGGTCGACGCGGAGCGGCGGCCGGTGGCGGACAGCGGGCGGACCCTGCCCGCCGACCTCGTGCTGCTCGCGCTCGGTTTCTCCGGGCCCGACCGGGCGGACGGGCTCGTCGACCAGTTGGGGCTTGCGATGGATCCGCGCGGGACGATCACGCGGGACGCCGGTTTCGCCACGAACGTCCCCGGGGTGTTCGCCGCCGGGGACGCGGCGCGCGGGCAGTCGCTGATCGTGTGGGCGATCGCGGAGGGGCGGGCGGTGGCGGCGGCCGTCGACCGCCATCTGACGGGCAGTTCGCGGCTGCCGGCGCCGATCGGGCCGTACGACCGGCCGATGACGGTGTGAGGCGGAGCCTGAACCTCCCGCCGGGCCGCAGCCTCACACCGAGCCTCGCCCTCACACGCCAGACCCTCAGCGGCGCGTGTCCGTGCCCGCCACCTTCGCTGTCGACAGCGCCACCCGGTTCCACGTGTTGATCGTGAGGATCAGGGAGAGCACGTGGGCCAGTTCCTGCTCGTCGAAGTGGGCGGCGGCCTGGGCGTAGACGTCGTCCGGGACGCCGGCGTCGGCCACGAGGGTCACCGCCTCCGTGAGGGCGAGGGCGGCCTGCTCGCGCTCGGTGAAGAAGTGCCGGGCCTCGCGCCAGACGGCGACCATGTGCAGCCGGTCCTCGCTCTCGCCGGCCTTGCGGGCGTCGTTGGTGTGCATGTGGAGGCAGTACGCGCAGTGGTTGAGGTGCGAGGCGCGGATCTGGATGAGCTCGACCAAGGCCGGGTCGAGGCCCTCGCGGGCGGCGGCGTCGAAGCCGACGAGGGCGCGGAAGACCTTCGGGGCCGACTTCGCGAGGTCGATGCGAGGTGCGGTGTCGGTGACCTGGGCGTTCGTGTTCGTGTTCGTCGTCATGTGACAAATCTACGAGCCGTAAAGACCCCCTGTAGGGTGCATTTCCATGGCGAGATCGTGGGTCAATTCCGCGGAGCGGATCGGGGCAGATCTGCATCTGGAGCTGTCCGGAAGCGGCGGTCGACGGGCCGCCCTCATCGACGCCCTGCGCGCGGCCGTGCGCGACGGTCGGCTCGCCCCCGGCACCCGGCTGCCGCCGTACCGCTCGCTCGCGGCGGATCTCGGGGTCGCCCGCAACACGGTGGCGGACGCGTACGCGGAGCTCGTGGCGGAGGGGTGGCTGACCGCGCGCCAGGGCTCGGGCACGCGGGTCGCCGAGCGGGCCCGGCCGTTGCGGAGCGAACAGCGGGCGCGGCCCCCGCGACACGCCGGGAACGGCCCCGTCACGGCACCTCCACGCGCGCGTGCGCCCCGGCACGACCTGCGGCAGGGCACGCCCGACGCGTCGGCGTTCCCGCGCGCGGCCTGGCTCGCGTCGTACCGGCGGGCGGTCCAGCAGGCGCCGAACGAGGTGTTCGGGCCCGGTGATCCGGCCGGGCGGATCGAACTGCGGGAGGCGCTCACGGAGTACCTGGCACGCGTGCGTGGCGTGCGGACCGCACCCGACCGGATCGTGATCTGTTCCGGCTTCGCGCACGGGCTGCGGTTGCTGTTCGGCCAGGGTGGCGGTGGGGTGCTGCGCGGGCCGCTGGCCGTGGAGGCGTACGGGCTCGGCTTCCACCGGGCGCTGCTCGGGGCGGCGGGGGTGCGGACCGTACCGCTGCCGATCGATGAACACGGCGCGTGTGTCGAGGGGTTGGGGCGGGAGCGGGCGGTGCTGCTGACGCCCGCGCACCAGTTCCCGACCGGCGGTCCGCTGCACGCGGAGCGGCGGGCCGCGGTGATCGACTGGGCACGCGCGCGTGGTGGGGTGGTTCTGGAGGACGACTACGACGGGGAGTTCCGCTACGACCGCAAGCCCGTCGGGGCGCTCCAGGGGCTCGACCCGGAGCGGGTGATCCTGCTCGGCTCGGTCAGCAAGAGCCTGTCGCCGGCGCTGCGTCTGGGGTGGATGGTGCTGCCGGAGCGGTACGTCGACAGCGTCCTCGCGGCCAAGGGCGAGCGCGAGGCGTGGGCGAGCGTCCTCGACCAGCTGAGCCTGGCCGACTTCGTGTCGTCGGGGTCGTACGACCGTCATGTGCGGCGGATGCGGCAGCGGTACCGGAGCCGACGCGACCGCCTCGTCGCGGCGCTCGCCGCGCACGCCCCGCACATCGAGGTCACCGGGGTCGCGGCGGGCCTGCACGCGGTGCTGCGCCTGCCTCCCGGCACGGAACGCTCCGCCCTCAAGGCCGCCGCCTGGCAGGGCGTAGCCCTGGACGGCCTCGCCGGCTTCCGTCACCCGGAGACGGACATGCCGGCCCGGGACGGCCTGGTCGTGGGGTACGCGACACCGTCGGAGCACGCGTACGGGGCGGCGTTGGAGGCGCTGTGCGGGGTGCTGCCGCCGGGGGAGGCGACGGAGGCCCCGACCGGCGGCTGAACCGAAGCGAACCGACGGCCCGCCGTCGGCGCGTTGCCGGCGCCTCCACCTGGCGGGACGAGGTGCCCCCGGATATTCCCGTACGGCCGGATGAGAAGCCGTACGCCTGCCGCTCGCACCTCCGGAGGAGACCGCGTGTACTACCTGCGGACGAGCCGCCCGGCCCCGCTCTCCTCCCGGGTCACGAAATCCGTCGTCGGGCGGCCGGAAGGTGGCCTGCGGGCGACTGGAATCGCAACGGCGGTGGGACCATCGGCGTAGGAGGCGAGTTGTCGTCGGGCCCGGAACGGTCCGGCCGTCGGCCCGCCCCCATCCTTCGTTCCGTCGTCAGGCGCAGGGCCACCCCCGCGCGTCCCCCCTGTTGGCGGTCGGTCCTGGAGGGTGTTGATGACGACGCTCGACGAACGTCATGGCGAGGGCGCGCGCGACGGGGACGGACCCCGGGGCGAGGTGGCCCTGGAGCGGGTCGAGGCGCGTGCGGCGGAGGGGGCGTTCCGCCCGGCCGCCGTCCCGCTCGATCACCCCGCCGCCGCCTTGCCCCGACTCGCCGGTTCCAAGGCGGCGAACCTCGCGCGTGCGGCGCGGGCCGGACTGCCCGTGCTCCCCGGGTTCGTGATCCCCGAGGGCGCGGACGGCGACACGGTCGCCCTGCGTCGGGCCTGGCAGGACATCTCCGACTCCGGTGCGCTGCCTCTGGTCGTACGGTCCTCGTCGCCGCAGGAGGACACCCAGGAGTCGTCCCTGGCGGGCCAGTTCGACTCCGTGCTCGACGTACGCGACTGGCCCGGTTTCCGTACGGCCGTGCGGACCGTGCTCGATTCGGCGCATCGGCCCGACGGGTCCACAGCGCCCATGGCGGTGCTCGTGCAGCCGATGCTGGCGGCTCGCGTGGGCGGGGTGATGTTCGGCGCCGATCCCGTGGAGGGACGCGCCGACCGGATGCTGGTGAGTGCGGTGCGCGGCGGGCCGGACACCCTGGTCAGTGGTGAACAGGCGGGAACCAACTACTGGTTGAGCAGGCGAGGGCGGCTGCTGCGTACCGAGCCGCCGACCGCCGACGCGCTGCTCACGCCCGCCGAGCTACGGCGGTTGGCGCGGCTCGCCCGCCGCGCCCGGCAGGTCTTCGGGGGGCCGCAGGACATCGAGTTCGGGTTCGCCGGGGACGGGAGCGAGGGCGGGGACGGGCGCAGGAGCAGGGGCGCGGACGGCGAACGGGCCGACCGGCTGTGGCTGTTCCAGAGCCGGCCCATCACCGCGATGGCGGTACGGCCGCCGCGTGGCGCCCGGTTGCTCGGACCAGGGCCCGTGGCGGAGACGCTGCCGGAGCAACTCCAGCCGTTGGAGCAGGACTTGTGGGTCACGCCCATGACCCGTGGACTGACCGCCGCGCTCGACATCACGGGCAGCGCGTCGCGCCGGCTGCTGCGGACGGTGCCGGTGGTCACCACCGTCGGCGGGTGGGCCGCGGCCGACCTGCGTCTGCTCGGGGCGACCGCGCCCAGGCACCGGTGGCTCGCGCTGCTCAACCCCGCGCCGGGAGCGCGGCGGCTCGGCGCGGCCTGGCGGGTGGGCCGCCTCACGGCCGCGCTCCCCGGTCTCGCCGCGGACCTCGTCGCCGACGTCGACCGCCACCTCGCCCAGATCCCGGCGCCCACCGGACTCCCCGCCCCCGACCTGGCCGCCGAACTCCGCTGGACCCGCGCGGTACTGGTCTCCCTGCACGCCCAGGAGGCCCTCGCCGGCGCCCTCCTGCACGACCACGAATCACCGACGACCCGTACCGCGGCGGGCGCCGCGCTGGCCGCCCTCGCGGAGACCCGCGCCAGAGGCATCCCGGACGATCAGGCGCCCACGGCGTCCCCGACGATCCTCGCCCTCACCGCGCCGACCCTCCGGGGACGCGGGCGCCTGCCTCAGGGGGATGCCTCGAACACCGGCGCCCGCCTCGACCCGCGTCCGGGCCAGGAGCCGCCGGCGGCCACGCCGACCCCGTCGGCCTCGCTGCCCACGCCCTCTCTCGCCCCCGTCCCCGACCCCGCTCCCGTCCCTGACCCCGCTCCCGTCACCCTCTCCCCTGTCTCCCCCCTCTCCCCCACGCCCTCCCTCCCGCCCCGCGAAGCCCTCCGCCTCCGCGTCCGGTGGGTTCAGGAGTTGCAGGTACGGCTGGTCCGGGAGGTCGCCCGGCGGTCGGGGCTGGCCCCGCAGCGCGTAGGGCTGTTGCGCTGGCCGGAACTGGTCGCCGTGCTCGACGGCGACCCGCTGCCCGGCGATCTCCACGCGCGCGTGCCGCAGGCCGAGTCGCCGCCGTTGCCGGATGCCTTCCGGCTGGCGGAGGGGGCGGTGGTCGCCGAGCGCACAGCCGGCGACGGCGACGGCAGGGGCGTGTCCGGCGGGCGGGTCGTCGGGACGGTCTGGGACGGGACCGGACCGCGCCCGCCGGACGCCGTGCTCGTCGTACGCACCCTCGACCCCGCCCTGGCCCCGCTGCTGCCGCGACTCGCCGGTCTGGTCGCGCAGACCGGCAGCCCGCTCTCCCATCTCGCGGTACTGGCACGGGAGTTCAGGCTGCCCGCCGTCGTGGGCGCGGCCGACGCGGTACGGCGCTTCCCGCCGGGGTCGCGGATCTCCGTGGACGGCACCACCGGTGACGTACGGACCGGGGACGGACGGACCGAGGACGGACGGACCGAGGACGTGCGGACCGAGGACGTGCGGACGGGAGACGGACGATGAGACGGATCGCGTACCTCTTCGGGAGCCTCGCCGCCGCCGGGGCCGGGACCTATCTCGTCGTGTACCTGTACCGCTGGCAGTGGCAGCGGGCCATCCTGTGCGGGATTCTCTTGCTGGTCGTCGAGGTGATGCTGCTCGGCATCGTGCTGCTGGGGCGGTTGGCCCGGATCGAGGAGCGGGTCAAGGAAAGCGCCGAGCGGCAAAGGGAGTTGACGAACCGTCAAGAAGACGTGCTGGTACGGCTGCGGCAGGGGCCCGTCGAGCGGGAGAGCGCCCGGTTCCGCTGGCTGGAGGACACCGCCGACCGGACGTACGTCTTCGTGCCCGTCCTCATGGTCACCGGCGTGCTCCTGTCCGGGCTCGCCTGGGTGGTGCAGCGGATCGCGTCCGCGACCGGTCGTCCGGCGGAACGGCGGCTCGCGGGCCGGCTCACCGTCCTGACCGCACCGGATCCCGCCACGGCGGGCGAGCTGGAGGACCGGCCCGCGCTGGGCGGCCGGCGCTCCAAGGGCTACACCGCGCGCGTGGCCGCCGTCGCCGTGGTCGGGGCGGCCCTGCTCGCCGGGCTCGTCGTCGGGCTCGCCGACCTCACCCAGACCCGGGAGCAGCACGAGAACGACAACGAGGCGACCTCCGTACTGCTCCAGGTCGACATGCGCGGCAGCGGCATGACGGCGGAACGCCGGACGCTCGCCGCGCAGCAGGTGTGGGAGCGCTGCCGGGACGCCACGTCCGTGCCGCTGAACCACGCGACCCTGGGCGACCTGGGGGACGGCGTGTACGCCGGGGTGGTGCGGCCCGCGCTCACCGAGCACGACCGGATGCGGCTGCGCGGCTGCCTGGAGGACACGAGCCTCGACCGCGCCCACCTCACGGTGGTCGGCATCGGAGACGCGGACGCGGACGACGACTGAGTCGCCCCACCTCCCTCACCTCCCTCGCCCCACCCCGCACACCCGTACGTACACGGACAACTCACCCATCACCCACTCGGGTTACCATGCCAAAGCGCCCCCGTCCCCTAGCCCCCCGGGTCGCCCATGGCTGTCACCCTCGCTCCCCCATCCCGACCCGCCCTGCCCCGGGCCCGTCTGCCGCGTCGCGCGCTGCGGATCCTGCTCGCGGTGGTGCTCGGTTACGTCGTCCTGTGGGCGGCCGGTGCGCTCGGCGTGCTGGCGCTGTCGTACTGGGTGCGGTCGGAGACTCCGCCGCCGCCCGGGACCCGTACCGTGCAGGGCATCCACCACTTCCAACCCGTGGACACCGAGGGGAAGTTGTGGCGGGGCGCGGCGCCGTCGCCCGCCGGGTACCGGGAGCTCGCGGGGACGGGATTCACCACGGTCGTCGATCTGCGCGCCGAGGACCTGAGCGCGGCCCAGCTCGCCGAACCGGGCAAGGCCGGGCTGGATGTCGTACGACTGCCGGTTCGCGACGGTCAGACGCCGAGGCCCGAGCAGGTGCGGCGGTTGCTGGACGTGGTCGCGCAGGCGCCCGGGCGGGTGTTCGTGCACTGCGGTGCGGGGGTCGGCCGTACGGGGACGATGGCGGCCGCCTATCTCGTACGGACCGGGGAGCGGTCGCCCGAGGAGGCGGTCCGGCGCAATCTCGCGGTCGGACCGCCGTCGATCGAGCAGATCTACTACGCGCTCAGCCTAGGGACGGGCCGGCTGGAACAACCGCCGTTCCCGGTGGTCGCCGTCAGCCGGCTGGTGGACGCGCCACGACGGATGCTGTCGTGGTTCTGACTCCATAACATGATGCAGCGATTAGTGATCAACTCAGTGTCGAACCAAGGGACTTACGGTACCTGCGGGGGGTTGGTGGGGGGTTGTCGGTGGGACAGCGGCGAAAATCAATGAGCCGGGAAACCGGTCTCAGGACAGCAGGAAGTCCGCCTCACCCGCCTTGGCGCCCTCGATGAAGGCGGTCATCTCGTCGGTGGTGTAGATCAGCGCCGGTCCGTCCGGGTCGGTGGACTGGCGGACGGCGATCCGGCCGTCGGCGAGCTTCATCGCCTCCAGGCAGTTGCCGCCGTTCCCGCCGCTCCACGGCTTGTGCCAGCCCTCGCTTCCCAGCTCCCGCGCGGGCATGCCGTTGTAGACCTGCTTGCGCGGCTTGATGCGATCCATTCACAGCTCCTTGCGGAGATCCCGGAGGATCTCCTTCGTGCGATGTGCCGTAGCGGCCTGCGCCGCCATGCGGTCCATGACCTCGAGATGGGTCGCCACCTCTGCGCGCGCGTCCAGGTAGACGGCGCCGGTCAGGTACTCGCTGTAGACCATGTCCGGCAGTTCTGACATGGCAAATCGGAACAGCACGAAGGGCCCGAACGTGCCGGGGTGCGGCCCGTTGGAGAAGGGCGCGACCTGCAGCGTCACATTGGGCAGCTTCGTGGCGTCGAGCAGCTTGTCGATCTGTGCACGCATCACCTCCGGGCCGCCGACGTGGCGGCGCAGCGCGGTCTCGTCGAAGACGGCCCAGAATCGGGGCGCGTCGGGACGGGTGAGCAGATCCTGGCGTTGTATGCGCAGGGCGACGTGGCGCTCTATGTCCTCGGGCTGGGTCTGGCCTATGGCGCCCGACGTGAGCACTCCGCGTGCGTAGTCCTCGGTCTGGAGGAGTCCGGGCAGGAAGTGCGGGTCGTAGGAGCGGATCAGGCCGGCCGCGCCCTCCAGGCTGACGTACATCGAGAACCAGCCCGGCATGATGTCGTGGAACCGCTGCCACCAGCCGGGCTTGTTGGCCTCCTCGGCCAGCAGGACGAAGGTCTGGGCCTCCTCGTCGGAGACGCCGTAGGACTTCAGGAGCAGCTGGAGGTACGGGATCTTGAGCGAGACCTCGGCCATCTCCATGCGGCGGACGGTGGCGGGGGCGACGCGCAGGACGCGGGCGGCCTCCTCGCGCTTGAGTCCGGCACGTTCCCGCAGGTCCAGCAGGCGGCGACCGAGGACGACCTGGCCGACCGTCGGCGCGGACCGCGGTTCGCTCACGGCTCCACCTCCACTGAGTCCCTTGATCGGCCGGGCGCGGACGGGTCCGGCCGACGCCAGAAGCATGCTGACAGCCCTGCGGCGCCATTCGAAGACCTATTCGAAGATCTGTACGGATATGTACGGATCTCCGGTGATCCCAACTGGCGCCGCTCAACGTGCTGTTGAGCAGTGTGCCACGACCGTCCACACCGTCACACCGCACTCTGCATTTTTCAGAGTGACACTTGCCAAGTGTTCACGGCGGGGCGATAGTGGCAAGCGTGATTCCGTCCGCGCCCTTAGGAACAGACGCCGCCGCAGGCCCCCTCGGCCTCGGTGCCGCCGCGGGAGCAGCGCCCCACGGGGCCGCCGCTGCCGAGCGCCGGTTCCGTTTCGAGCTGGCCGCCCATCCGGGTTCCCCCGCACAGGCGAGACGCCTGGCCAGGGCCCGGTTGACCGGCTGGTCGGTGTGCGAGGACATCTGCGACACGGCGGTCCTGGTGATCTCCGAACTGGTCACCAACGCCATCGTGCACACCGCGAGCAGCCTCATAGTCTGCGAGCTGCACGACGGTGCCGACCTGGTGCGCATAGCCGTGCGTGACGAGGGCTGCGCGCCGGGTGAGCCACACCCGTCTCCGGTCCGGCCCGAGGAGGAGCACGGGAGGGGATTGCTTCTCATAGACGGCCTCTGTCACGCCTGGGGCGCCCAGGAACACGGCCCCGGCCTGCTGGTCTGGGCCGAGCTCCCCCGCAAGGCCGACTCCCCCCGCCACGACTGCGGCCCCTGCAACGACCTCGGCTGGGGCGCCCGCCCCAAGCCCGGTCCCGCGGACGGTCCGGACGAGGAGGGCGAGCCGGAAGGCCACCACATGCTGCCGCTCGGCGGAACGGGGGGCTCGGCGGACGTCCGGGCCCCGTCCCCCGACGAGCGGGCCGACGGACCGGGGGGCGTGGGGGCCCTTCGACCCGACGGCGAGCGCGCCGGTGAGCCCGGGAGCGGCACCGACACCCCGCGGACACAGCTCCATGAGCACGGTCGGGAGGCGGGATCCAGGGGGGTCCCGCCACTCGGCGGAGAGGCTCGCCAGTCGTGGGGCATGGGGACCCCACGACCCGGAGGTCAGGCTCCGGAGTCGTGGGGTGCGGGAACTCCTCGGCCCGGGGGCCAGTCTCCGGAATCGTGGGGCGTGGGAACTCCTCGGCCCGGAGGTCAGGCTCCGGAGTCATGGAGTGTGGGAACTCCTCGGCCCGGGGGTCAGGCTCCGGAGTCGTGGAGTGTGGGAACTCCTCGGCCCGGGGGTCAGACCTCGGAACCGTGGGATGTGGGAACTCCGCGGCCCGGAGGTCAGGCTCCGGAGTCGTGGGGTGTGGGGGCTCCTCGGGTCGGCGGTCCGACTCAGGGAACCTGGGGCGTGGGGGCCCCGCGGGTCGGAGGGACGAGTGACGTGGGGGTTCCTCCGACCGACGGTTCCGGCCGGGATCGAGGGCGGCAGTGAGCGGGACACCCGGCGGCGGCCGGGTACTGAGCCTGGACACGCTGGTCCGTGTCCAGCGGGGGCTGAGCGTGCCGGCCGGATCGCGGCGACTGCCGCTGCCCGTCGGCATGACGGCTCCCCTCGGCTGCGACGCGGTGGCGGCGCCGGCCGAGTTCGGTCCGCTGGTGCTGCCACGACTGCCACGAGTGGGGTGCGTCTACGCCGACGAGGCGCACTGGTGGTGGCTCGTGCCGTCCGACTCCGATTACGCCCTGGAGTGGCCGGCGCCCGCGCAATACACCGCCGGGGCGGTAGTTCCGGACGCCCCGGCGGTCCCCGGCCTGATCCACAAGCCGGACGGCACGCTCCCGTACACCCCGCCGATCCCCCTGTACCTGGCCCTGTGCCGGGTCACGGGGACCACGCCGACCTGGTCACGGCCGGTCAGCGCCTGACGTACCGCTGAGGAGGCCGGGCGGGTGGCACAGGGGGCCGCTCCGCCGGAAGGTCTCGCCGGTGGTTCCTTCGGCTTCGCTCGGGGAAGCCGAAGGAACCCCGTGCACCTCGCAGGGCGTACGCCCGCGCGCCGGTCCCCTCTTGTCCCGCGCCCTCCCCTGCCCCTCTCGCTCCCGCGATAGTTGCCCTTCATCGGCGGGGCTCGGCGGATCGGGGGAACAGGGCGTTGGCCAAGAAGCAGGACAAGGGTGATCCCGAGGTCTCCGAGTCGGAGCGGCTGCTCTTCGGCGGACCGCTGCGGTACGACATGGGCTGGAACCAGTACCGCGAGGCGTTCCTGGAGCTGAACTTCCGGGCGATGGTGACGCGGCTGCCGGCCCTGATGGGGTCGAGCTTCCGGCTGGCCTGGCAGGCCGACCGGCGTGCCGCCCGGGTCGTGATGGGCGCGGAGGTGAGCCGGGGCGCGGCCCAGGCGGTGGGCCTGCTCGCCGTCAACAGCGTGCTGGGGCGGCTCATCGCCGGCGGCCCGATCGCCGACCGGCTGCGCGACGCGGCCCCCGCGCTGATCGCGATGGCCGCCGTCACCCTCGTCGGCGCTCTGCTGCGGGCCGCGTCGACCTACGCCACCGGGCGCCTGGAGCCCAAGGTGGAGCGGGTGGCCACCGAGCTGTATCTGGAGCGCGCGGCGGCCGTGGAGCTGGCCGCGATCGAGGACCACGCCTTCCACAAGCTGCTGGACACCGCCCAGTACGGCGCCGGCTCGGCCCGCCGGATGATCTCGTACGCCACCCGGGTCGTGAACGCGGGCATCTCGCTCATCGCGGCAGCCAGCGTCCTGACCGTGCTGCACCCCGCCCTGCTCCCGCTGCTCGCGACGATGACCCTGCCGAGCGCGTGGAGCGCGCTGACGAATGCCCGACGGCGCTACGAGTCCTTCCACACCTGGGTCCAGCACGCCCGCGCAGGACATCTGATCAGCGGGTTGCTCACCGAACCGGAGGCCGCGCCCGAGATCCGCGTGCACGGCGTCGGCCCCTTCCTGCTGCGCCACTTCCGCGCCATGTCGGAGACGGCCGAGGCCGAACAGGCGCGACTGGCCCGGCTCGCCGCCCGCACCGGGCTGATCGCCGCGGTCTGGACGGGCCTGGCGACCGTGGCGACGTACACGACACTCGGCGGGCTGCTGCTGTCCGGGACGATGGCGCTGTCGGTGGCGGGTACGGCGGTGATCGCGATCCGGACCGGTTCGTCGAGCCTGGACAGTCTCGTCCTGGAGGTCAACGCGCTCCACGAGGAAGCCCTGTTCGTCGGCGATCTCCAGAAGCTGTACGTCGAGGCCGCCGAACGGGCGATCCCGATCGGCGGCGATCCGCTGCCCGAGGACCCGGCGGAGATCCGCTTCGAGAACGTCACCTTCAACTACCCGGGCGAGTCCACCCGCCCCGCCCTCGACGACGTCACCCTCACCCTGCCGCTGGGCCGGATCGTCGCGCTGGTCGGCGAGAACGGCTCCGGCAAGACCACCCTGGTCAAACTGCTCGCGGGCCTGTACACCCCGGACCGGGGCCGGATCCTGTGGGACGGCGTGGACGCGGCGACCGCGGACCGGCACGCGCTCGCCGACCGGGTCGCGATGCTGGCCCAGGACTTCAAGCGCTGGCCGTTCACGGCCCGCGTCAACGTCGCCATCGGCCGCTCCGCCGCGCCCCTCACCGAGGAGCACCTGGCCACCTCGCTCAGCGAGGCGGGCGCCGAGGACGTGGTCGCGGACCTGCCGCGCGGCCTGGACACCCTGCTGGCCCGCAACTTCAGCGGCGGCCACGAGCTGTCCGGCGGCCAGTGGCAGCGGCTCGGCATCGCGCGGGCGGCCTACCGGCGCGGCCGCATCCTGATCGTGGACGAACCGACGGCGGCCCTGGACGCACGGGCCGAGCTGGAGGTCTTCGAGAAGATCCGCGCCCTCGCCTCGACCGGCCAGACCGTCGTCCTGATCACCCACCGGCTGGCATCCGTGCGCCACGCGGACCTGGTGCACGTCCTGGACCAGGGCCGGCTAGCGGAGTCCGGCACTCCCGAGGAGTTACTGGCGGGCGGTGGCATCTACGCCGAGCTGTACCGGCTCCAGGCGGAGCAGTTCACCGCGCCCGTCCCTGTCCAGTCTGTTCAGTCCGTCTCGTCCGTCCGGAAAGGAGGCTGATGTCAGGCCAGCGCGTCCACGGCGCTCTCGCCGCCGCGCACGACCACCAGGAACGTGTCCGTCGCGAGGTCCATCACGACCTCCGCCTGCAGCCCTTCCATGCGTCGCGCCTGCGCGAACTCCTCGGCCGGCCACGAACCCCGCGGCCCGCCCGCGGGAAAGCGCTCGAGCACTGTGCGCCCGTTCACCATCCTGCACCTCCAGAAACGTCGTCTTGCGGGAGTTCCTGTAGGAGTTAACGCCGAACCAGGGGTGAACGCCTCGCCAAGTTGCGGTTCTGAGACGTAGTCGACACACGGGCACTGCGGAGTGTGAGGGTCCCGTCACGAACCGATCATCAATCGATCATCGGCCATACGGAATGTGTCAGTCCTCGTACTCGTCGTGAAACCGGACGCGTTCACTGCCGGCCGGCGCCCCGAGCGCCGAGGCCCGCCCCGCGGGCAGCTCCCACTCCTCCTGCCGGCCCAGCGCGGTCAGGTCCAGGAAGCTCGTGGTCGAGCCGAGGCCGTCGAGTCCGCGCGCGTACGTCGAGTACGTGTGGAAGACGCGCCCCCCGTCCCGCAGGAAGCAGCTGATCCCGGGCCGGTCGACGAGTTCCCCGTTCTCCTCCAGGGTCGCCTCGAAGTCGTGGTTGAAGTCGCCACCGCACGCCGAGTACCAGGGCAGCGCCCACCCCATCCGCGCCTTGAACGGCAGGATTTTCGTGTACGGCGCCCGGGAGACCGCCGCGAACATCGTGCCCCGCGCCTTCAGATGCGCCAAGTGCCCGACCTGGTCGAGGAACCCCGAGCAGCTGCGGCAGCCGGCGTCCCACTCGGGCGCGAACATGAAGTGGTATACGACGAGTTGGGACCGCCCCTCGAACAGATCGGCCAGCGCGGCCTTCCCGTCGCCGCCCTCGAAGACGTACTCCTTGTCGATCTCGACCATCGGCAGCCCGCGCCGCTCGGCGTTCAGCGCGTCCCGCGCGCGGGTGGCCGCCTTCTCCTTGACCAGCAGTTCCTCGCGCGCCGCGCGCCACTGTTCACGCGAGACGATCTCGGGAAGCGACATGGCCCCTCCAGTTGCAACGGTCCGTTCCGCAGAGGTGACCGAGGGGAGGGACGGAACTCATCGGTGCGGCAGAAGTTTTTCTCGCCAGGTCTCGCCAGGTCTCGCCGGGTCAGGAAAGCCCCGGGGATCCGGGAGTTCGGGAGTACGTCACCGGCAGCGCCGTGAGCCCGCGGGCGCGCAGCGAGCGGCGCCAGGTCGGTTGCCCTTCCGCGAGGGCGAGTTCGGGGAAGCGTTCCAGGAGGGCGGCCAGGGCGATCTCGGTCTCGGCGCGGGCCAGGGGCGCGCCCAGGCAGTAGTGGATGCCGTGGCCGAGGGCGAGATGGCCGGAGGCGTCACGGCCGAGGTCGAGGCGGTCGGGGTCGGGGAAGCGGTCGGGATCGCGGTCGGCGGCGGCCAGGGAGACCCAGACGGTCTCGCCGGCCGGGATGGTGACGTCCCCGATGGTCACGTCCTCGACCGGGAAGCGCCGGATGCCGAACAGGGCGGGACCCTCGTAGCGGGCGAACTCCTCGACCGCGCCCGGCAGCAGGGCCGGGTCCTTGCGCAACTCGGCGAGCTGGTCGGGGTGTTGGAGCAGCGCGAGCACCGCGTTGCCGATGAGCTGCACGGTGTTCTCGTACCCGGCGAAGAGGATGAGGAAGGCGAGGGACATCAGCTCGTCCTCGCTGAGCCGGTCGCCCTCCTCGCGCACCGCGATCAGGTCGGAGAGCAGGTCGTCGGCGGGCTCGCATCGCTTGTCCGCCAGGAGTTGGGTCAGATAGCCGAGCAGGGCAACCACCGCCTGCTTGGCAGCCTCGGGCCGGGCCGGGTCCGGGGCGATCAGGGCGTCGGTCCAGACGCGGAAGTCGAGGCGGTGGGTGTCCGGAACGCCGAGCAGGTCGCAGATGACGGTGATGGGCAGCGGCGCGCAGTAGGCGGCGACCAGGTCGGCGGTGCCGTGCGTCCCGAGCGCGTCGAGGAGGCGGTCGGCGGTCTGCCTGATGGGTGTGCGCAGTTGCTCGATCCGGCGGGGCGTGAAGGCCCGGCTGACCAGCCGGCGGACCCGGGTGTGGTCGGGCGGGTCCATGTTCAGCAGGTTGGCGTCGAGCGCGGGCGGCAGCGACAGTCCCTTGTAAGTGCCCGCCGTGGCATGCCTCTTGTCCAGCGAGAGGCGCGGATCGGCCAGCGCCGTCCGCACGTCCTCGTACCGTGTGACCAGCCAGGCGGGCGTGCCGTCCGGACCGGCGATGCGGTGCACGGGCGAGGTGTCGCGCAGCAGCCGGTACGCGTCGTGGGGCTGGTCGAGAAGGCCTTCGGCGAGGTCGTCCATGGGGCCAGCCTATGCGGACCGCACGGGCACCCCGGCGACCGGATCGGGAACGCCTCAGTGCCGCCTCAGGTGTCGTAGTCCTGGATGCGCCGGCCGTGTCCGCGGTCCAGCAGGGCGGGCAGTCGCTCCCCCAACTCCCGTACCACCGACGGGACATCGAGGGTGAGGAGCTGCCGGTCGCGCATCAGGATCCGGCCGTCGACGATCGTGGTGCGGACGTCGGAGGAGCGGGCGCTGTGCACGAGGGTGGCGGCGAGGTCGTGGACGGGCTGGGTGTGCGGTCCGGTGAGGTCGACGAGGACGAGATCGGCGCGGCGGCCCGGGGCGAGGGTGCCGAGGGTGTCGCCGAGGCCGACCGCGCGGGCGCTCTGGAGCGTCGCGTGGTGCAGGGCCTGACGGGCGGTCAGCCAGCGGGGGTCGCCGGTGGTGGACTTCTGGATGAGGGCGGTCAGGGCCATCGACTCCCATACGTCCAGGGAGTTGTTGGAGGCGGCGCCGTCCGTGGCGAGTCCGACGGGGATGCCGAGGTCGTGCAGGGCGCGGACCGGAGTGGTCGTGGGCCAGCCGAACTTGAGGTAGCCGCGGGGCGCGGTCGCCACCGCCGTACGACCGCCCGCTGCTGCCAGTACCGGCAGGTCGCGGTCGAGGATGCCGGTGCCGTGGGCGATGAGGACGTCCACGTCGAGGATGCCCGTGCGGGCCAGGACCTCGATGGGCGTGACGCCGTGGCGGGCGAGGCTCGCCTCGGTCTGGTCGCGGTTCTCGGCGGCGTGGAGGTGGACGGGCAGGCCGTGCGCGCGGGCGAGTTCGGCGGTTGCGGCGAGGTCGGCGTCGTCGACGGTGTAGGGGGCGTGCGGGGCGAGGGCGGTGGTGATGCGGCCGTCGGCGCCGCCCCGGTGTCGTAGCGCGAACTCCAGTGATTTCTCCCGGCCTTGAGGACCCTGGGAGGAGAAGTACGCCTCCCCCAGGTGCGCCCGCAGCCCGCACTCCTCGACCACGGCGGCCACCGCGTCCATGGCGAAGTAGTGGTCCGCGAAGCAGGTCACGCCGGCCCGGATCATCTCGGCACAGGCGAGCCGCGCCCCCAACTCGACATCTTTCTCAGTCAGGTTGGACTCGATCGGCCAGACGACGTCGTTGAACCACTCCTCGGTCGGCAGGTCCTCCGCGACCCCGCGCAGCGCGACCATCGGCGCGTGGGTGTGGCAGTTGATCAGCCCGGGCATGGCCACCTGCCCCCGGGCGTCGACGCGCTCGACGGCCGGCGCCCCCTCGACCGCGGCGGCGGTGGTGACGGACTCGACGAGTCCGTCCCGTACGACGAGGGCCGCGTCCTCCTCGAACCCGATCCGTTCTTGATCGTCGTGCGTGAGGACGGTGCATCCGGTGATGATGAGATCAGCGGGAGACTCGGTCATCCCGCCAACGTACGACGAGGTCGTCGGCGCGTGTGAGCCGAACCGCGCATCCCGTCACGGCCCTGTCCAGGATTCCCCCGGGCGGGGACCCTGGCCTCACCACAGCCCGCCCGACGGCTCCGGAAAGAGGCCCGGCATGCTTCTCGGCACCTGGAACCTGGAGAACCTCTACCGCCCCGGCGGCCCCTCGGGACCCAAGGACAAGGCCGCCTACGACACGAAGCTCGCCGCCCTCGCCGCCGTGCTCACCGCCCTGGACCCGGGGCTGCTCGGCGTGCAGGAGGTCGGCGATCCCGAGGCCCTGGAGGACCTGACCGGCCTGCTGGGCGGCACCTGGCACACCGCGCTCTCGGAGCATCCGGACGGGCGCGGCATCCGGGTCGGCTTCCTCAGCCGCACCCCGCTGGAGGAGCTCGCCGACACGAACGTCTTCCCGGCGAAACTGCGTCCCGTGCAGGAGGACGACTCCGGCGCGCAGGTCGGGGCGGCCGGCCGGGGCTTCCTCGCGGTGGAGACGGTCACCGAGGCCGGCCCGCTGCGGGTGGCCGTCGCCCACCTCAAGTCGAAGCTGCTGTCCTACCCGGGCAACCGTTTCTTCCCCCACGACGAGGGCGAACGCGCCCGCTACGGCGCCTACGCCCTCTACCGCCGCGCCGCCGAGGCCACCACCCTGCGCGCCCTCGCCGACACACTCCTGTCCGGCGACGGCCGCGAGCGGGACGTCGCGGTACTGGGCGACCTGAACGACGAGGTGCAGGCGGCGACCACCCAGATCCTGCTCGGCCCGCCCGGCTCGGAGATCGGCACGGCGGGCTACGACCGCCCGGACCAGGGCGACGCGCTCCGCCTGTGGGACGTGGCCCCGCTGATCCCCGCCGACCAGCGCTACTCCCGCATCAACTCCGGTCGCCGCGAACTGATCGACCACATCCTGGTCAGCCACCGCCTGGTCCACCGGGTGACGGCGGCGGGTACGGGCGTGCCGGGCGAGGGCACGCTGCGGCTGCCGTCGGTGGGGCCGGATCCGGCGGAGCGGCGGGGCGCGCCGGGGTCGGATCACGCGCCGGTGTGGATGCGGGTGGGCTGACTCGGTACGGTGACGCGGATCTTCGACTGACCGTGCGGGAGTTCCTCCCAGTCCGTCATGAAGCGTGCGGTCAGGCCGTGTCGGGCCGCGAGGGCGAGGAGCGTCTCGGTGCGGTAGTAGAAGTCCTCCCGCAGCACCTGGTGTTCCTCCCCCTCCGTACGGTCGAAGGTGAAGTCGAACCAGCCCCCCGGCGCCAACACCCGCCCCACGTTGGCGAGGCACTCCTCGATGACGGGCAGCGGGGAGTGCGAGAAGACGCTGTGCGCGTGGACGACGTCGAAGTGGGCGTCGGGCAGGAAGCCCAGGGTGAGGTCGTGGACGGGCGTCAGGGTGGGGAGCCGCTGCTGGAGACCCATCTCCACGACCGTGTCCTGCGCGGCGACGAGGATGTCCGGCGAGATGTCGATGCCGTAGTAGTGGCCGGCTTCCAGGTGCCGGATGAAGCGCCAGCCGCCGCGCAGGTTGCCGCAGCCGATCTCCAGCATTCGGTGTTCGGGGCGCAGACCGTGGCCGACGAGGTAGTCGAACTGCATCGCGCCGAGCGCCAGCCAGCGTTCGCGGTTGCGGCTGCCGACCGCGTTGTCGGGGTCGGCACGGGTGTCGGAGCGCATCACCGCGCGGTAGTAGGAGACGTGGTCGGGGTGGCGGTGGCCGAGCCACACGTCCCGGGCGGCGCGGGCCAGATGGCGGGGCACCCGGTCGGGGTGGCGCAGGGCGTAGGCGATGCGGTGGCCGAGGGCGGCGCGGTTGGCGGTGAGGTTCTTGGCGGCCATGGGGCGGGTGCCTTTCGAGGTGGCGGTGCGTGCTGTTGCCAGCCTCGGGGCGTGGACGGGACGCGTGGTTCGACCGACAGGCGCTGGTCCGAGGCCGCTTCGGACGAAGGGGATGTCAGCCGATCGGTTGATGCGCCGCCACGCTTCGGGCGTTAGACACGGACCATGGAACACACCGATCCGGACGAGCGCTGGCTGGTCGCGACCGTGCACGCGGCGTTCGTCCTGCTGCTCGGCTCCTCGTTCGTCCGCTTCCTGATGCGCGACGGAGGCGGAGCGCACACCGGTTGGGTCGTGGCCCTCTTCGCCGCCTTCTTCCTCCTCTATGTCCTCGGTCGCGTCCTGACCCCCGCGCCCCGCCCCGGTGCGGCACCGACCGCGCGTCATCTGGTCTGGCTGGGCACGGTGTCAGCGGTGTGGGCCGTCCTCGTGGTCGTGGCGCCGAGCGCCACATGGTGCGCGATGCCGTTGCTGTTCGTCGGGGTGCACACGCTGCCGCCACGGATCGCGGTGCCGCTGGCCGCCGTGCTCACCGCGTTGGTCGTCGCCTCCGAGATCCGTGTCGCGCACGGCACGCTCAACCCGAACATGGTCGTGGCCCCGCCGGCCGTCGCCGCGGTCGCCACCGCCGTACTGGTCCATCTGCAACGGCAGTCGGTACGCCAACGAGTCCTGATCGACGACCTGGTCCGCGCCCGCCGCGACCTCGCCGCCACCGAGCGGCGGGCCGGCGTACTGGCCGAACGGCAGCGGCTGTCCACCGAGATCCACGACACGCTCGCCCAGGGCCTGTCCAGCCAGCGGATGTTGCTCCAGGCCGCCGAGCGGGTGTGGGAGTCGGACCCGGAGGCGGCCCGCGCGCATCTCGGCAAGGCGGCCGGCATCACCTCGCGGGGCCTCACCGAAGTCCGCCGCCTCGTCCACGACTTGGCGCCGGCCGACCTCGCCGAGCACTCCCTGCCCGGGGCGCTGGCCGCGCTGGCGGAACGGGAGAGCGGGCCGGGCCTGACGGTGGAGTTCAAGGAGTTCCGGGAGTTCCGGCTGGACGGCACCCCTGGCCCCCTCCCGGAACGGTCCGAGGCGGCTCTGCTCCGCATCGCCCAGGGCGCGTTGGCCAACGTCCGCGAGCACGCGGCGGCGACCCGGGCCGCGCTGACCCTGACGTGGCTGGACGACCAGGTCTCCCTGGACGTCGCCGACAACGGCCGGGGCTTCGACCCGACCGCCGTGCCACCGACCGGCGTGTCCGACCGGGCGCGCGGCCACGGCCTGCCGGCGATGCGGATCCGGGCACGGCAGTCGGGCGGAACGCTGACCGTGGAGTCGACGCCGGGCGAGGGCACGGTCGTCTCGGCGGCGATCCCCGTGTCCTCCAACATCCTTGAGGAGCAGGTCTCTTGAGCACCACGGGTGAGGCCGGGACCGGTCCGACGAGCACGCCTCCCGTGCGCCTCCTCCTGTGCGACGACCACGCGGTCGTACGGGCCGGACTGCGCGCCCTGCTGTCCAGTGCCGAGGGCATCGAGGTGATCGGCGAGGCGGGCAGCGGGGAGGAGGCGCTGGCGCTGACCGCGCGGCTGCGCCCGGACGTGGTGCTGATGGACCTGCAACTGGGCGAGGGCATGGACGGCGTGACGGCGACGAGAGAGCTGACGTCGGCCGAACCGGCCCCGCGCGTACTGGTGTTGACGATGTTCGACACGGACGCGGACATCACCCGGGCCATCGAGGCGGGCGCCACGGGATATCTGCTGAAGGCGGAGCGCCCGGAGGAACTCTTCGCGGCGATCCACAGCGCCGCGTCAGGCCGTACGGCCCTGTCCGCGCCGGTCGCCGACCGCCTCCTGGCCCGCATGCGCAGCCCGCGCCCCACCCTCTCCGAACGCGAGCACGACATCCTCGGCCAGCTCGCCCGCGGCCTAGGCAACCGCGAGATCGCCCGGGCGCTGTTCATCAGCGAGGCCACGGTGAAGACCCATCTCGGTCGGATCTACGGCAAGTTGGGAGTGGAGACGCGGGCGGGCGCGGTGGCGGTGGCGAAGGAGCGGCGGTTGTTGTGGTGACGGGAGTGGGGCGGGGATGAAGGCCGGCGACCGGGACACCACGTCACGGAATCACCCGGCGAGGGGCAACGCGGGCGGCCGTAGCCCCCGTAGCCCCGTCCGTTCCTGCTCCCGCTCCAACTCGTCGAGGAGTTCGGCGAGTTGCTCGCTGTGCCGGGCCGACAGGTGGCCGGAATCGTCGAGGTGGACGGCGCAGGCGGTCGTGGTGTCCACGAGCCGTTCGAGGGTGGCGACGACCTGGTCGGCGCCGGCCGAGTGCCGGGCGAGGGAGGGCAGTTCGGCGGCGGAGAGGGCGATGGCGGTGCGGGCCTCGGCGAGGGCGCGGTAGGCCTCGCGGCGCAGGGTCCAGCGGGCGGCACGGTCGTCGCTGCCGCTCAGTACGTGGTCGAGGTAGGCGTGCGCGGCGCTACCGGCCCGGGTGAGCCGGGCCCGTACCGTCCCGCCCCGCTGCCCCGGCATCGGCAGATGTCCGACGACGAGCACGATGGCGCAGGCCAGCAGCGTCTCGCCGATCCGTCCCGCGGAGGCCTGCGGTTCGCCGCCGACCATCACCAGGGCGAGCACGAGGACGGTGACGACGGCGGTCTGGGCGGCGAAGTGGCGGGTGGCGACGGGGATGAGGGCACCGCTGACGGCGACCAGCGCGATGAGCCCCTCGGGCCGGGGCAGCACAAGAGCGAACCCGGCGAACAGGAGGGCGCCCAGGACGGTCCCGGCCGCCCGGCACAACACCCGGGAGACGAGCGGCCCGAGGTCAGGCTTGACGAGGAAGACGGCGGTGGCGGGCAGCCAGTACCAGTGCTCGTGCTGCCCGTACCAGCGGGCGTGGTGCAGGGCCTGCGCGGCGGCGACGGCGGCTCCGAAGCAGAGGGCGACCCGCAGCCCATACTCCCGCCCGCCGGCCCCGAAAGCGACCTTGAACAGCCCCCTGACGGACCGCCGCCGGGTGTGCAGGTCGGTCCCCTTCCCCCGGTCGAAGGCCTCGGCGGCGTGCAACAGCGCGTCGTCCAGGGCCCGTAGCGCGGGCGCGGAGCGGTGCGGCGCGGGCAACGGCCCGGTGTGGGTGCTTTCCCGTACGGCGGTGGCGAGCCGGCGCGGTCCTTCGGAGGCCCGTCCGGCCACGGCCTCCCCGCCCCAGGCGAGGGCGGTCGCCGCCTCGGCCAACGGGAGCGCGGCCGCGTACTGCGCGTGCAGCCGCCGCTCGGACGAGGAACTGGCGTACCGCCGGAGCCGGGGCCCGGCGAGGGCGTCCTGCGCGTGATCGAGGGCGGCGGTCAGCGCCGCCCTTCGGGCGATGGCCTCGTCGGTGCCGACGGCGTCGAGGAGTTCGGCGACGGCGTCGTACACGGCGGCGACGGCGGCGCGTTCACCGTCGAAGCGGAAGTCGTCGGCGATGGCGCCGGGGGTCGGCAGCACCAGCCGCAACGCCACCAGCCAGCCGGCACCGGCGAGGAACGCGAGGGCACGCTGCCAGCCTTCTTCTGGCAGGGGCATACCGGCACCGATCGCGGAGGCGACGAGCAACTGCGTACCGGCACCGGAGGCGACGGGCCCAACTGCGCTGATCGCACCGGCTATCAGACCGATCCCGGTGAACAGAAGGGTGAGCACCACGGCACCCACATGCTCCCCCGCGTACGTCCCCACCAGCATCCCGCCGGCTCCCGCGAGCGCCGGCACCCCGATCCGGCGCACGGACGCCCGCCGGCTGCCCGGCCGGTCGTTGATCCCGGCGAGCATGGCGGCGATGGCGGCGACGACACCGAGGGAGGTGCGGTCGAGGAGAACGGCGGCGAGGAGGAGAGGGCCCGCGGACAACGCCCCGCGGGTGACGGCACTCCAGGGGACGGGGCCGCGTTGGGTGCGCAGGGCGTGGGCGAGCCATGGGGGGACGGGCGCGGTGCGGGACACGTTCCTCACCGTAGGACGCGTGAGGGGAGAGAACGGGACGTCGGCATTTCAGGAATGTGACGATCGACGGGAGGGCGAGTTCTTTATGTACGAAACCCTGAAGCACCTCACCGCGGCTCGCGGCAAAAGAAGGTGGACCCGGGGGCGTAGCCTGCCCCCGGGCCCTGTGAGGCCGCCCACATTCACACGCCGGTCCGCTTTGGGGTCCAGGTCAGTCATCATGTCGTCGCGTCCTGCCTTTGGACCACCGCACATCGAGCTGCGCGGACTGGACTTGAACCAGTATTTCGACGACGTGGGGGCCTGGGCCCGATGGATCCGGCGATGGACGGCGAATACTGAGTCTGGAGCGATAGTCTGAGATTGATTCATCACGACAAGCTTCAGCATCAGCTTTGCGCTCTTCGCGCACCCCGGTCACAAGGACCGGGGAGTCTCATATTTCAAAGGCAAGTATCAAAGGCCTGAATGATACTGGCCCACTGGCTACTGGAAGAGAAATCCGAACACGGCGTCCCCGACCCGCTGATCGACGACCTCGACCCCGTTCGCCTCCTCCCGCGCGAACTTCACCGCCTGCTGCAACTTCTCGACCCGGTCGAGGAGTTCGTTGACGCGGCGGGCGGGCAGCGCACCGGAGAACTTCACGGTCGTCCAGTACCCGACGGGTATGTCCTCGTAGTAGACCTCGACCTGCGCGGGATGCTTCTCGGTGGCCTCGGCCTTCACGTGGTTGCGAGGCACCTTCTTGGTCCGCAGAGTCCGTACGGCTTCCGTCTTCCACGCGTCGGTGGACGGGTCCTGCACCCAGAACTCGGAGGCGTCGAGAACGGGCAACCTCCGCACAAAGGCGTTGAGTTCGGCGAGCTGCTTCTCCAGAAAGAGCAGATACGACACCGGCACACCGGCGACGACCACCCGCCCGTCCACCGTCACATCCGCCCGCGCCTCGCAGTTTGCCCAGTCCTTGGTGGCGGTCACGTCGAACAGTCGCGTAAGCGTCGCCGCGGTCTCCCGCAACACCCCTTCGGCCTGCACCTGGACCCGGGTCGACTCGGGCGGCAACTGCTCGCCCTCCTCGTCCTTCGGCTGATAGGTCCGCGAGATACCGGCCAGAAGCGCGGGCTTCTGCAGCCCGTGCTGAGCGGCCGTGAGGTCCTGGTGGGCCTTGGATTTGATGCCCTTCTCCACTGCGATGATCTGATTGAGTTTCGCCACGAGAATGAAGCTAGCAGCGGCAACTCCCGTAATGCGAAAGGTTTTCCGTCAGTCGCCGAATGCATCGGCGACGGCCCGGAAGAGCGCCTCGGCATTGTCGACCGCCCGGGCCAACACCTCCGGCTCCGGTTCCGCTCCCCATCCACCGAGCACCCCGTCGATACCCCGCAGCCCGGCCCGTTCCAACAACCGCTTCTCGTTCGTCACCCACTCCCCCCGCGCGGCCAACACGCCGTGCCCGGTCTGAACAGCAGCCGTGGCAACGGCCCCCGCAACCTCGGTGAGCCGACCGTGCGGGACGTGATTGGCCTTCGTATAGGCGAGGGTGACGCGTGCGGTCCCGAACCAGCGCTCGGCGGCGGAGACACGCAGCGCCTCCGGATACCGTTCGGGCCGCGGCACTTCCCCCTCCCCCCTCAACACCTGATTGATCGCCAACTCGGCGACGATCAGGTAGGTGGGAATCCCCGCGAGATGAAACAACAACGGCTCCACCCGGAACCGCCCCTTCTCCGCCTCCGCCACCTCGTGCTCGACGACGTCGAGATCGCGATAGTGCACGTCGACGCGCCGCCCGTCGACGGTCAGCCACGCGCCCCCGTTGAACACCCCACCACCCCACCCACCGACCTCGGAGACCTCGCCCTCCCACCCCACAGCCCGAAGATCCGCCGGATCGAAGGAGCCGCGGTAGTAGACGGCCATGTCCCAGTCACTGTCGGGGCGGTGCGTGCCCTGTGCGCGAGAACCACCGAGGGCTACGGCACGGACGGTGGGCAGGTCGGCGAGGCGATCGGCGACGGCGTCGAGGAAGGCCTGGTCATCTCTGCTCGTGTCACCGTCACCGCTCATGTCAGCCATGACAGCAGCCTGCCCCTCGCCGGCCCGTCCGTGCCACGCGTTATCAGTGGCACGCCTTGGCAGCGTGGTCGTCCTAAAAATGGGGTGAGGTGCGCGCACCGGCCCCCTAGGGTGCCCGCATGCACAGCGACCCGGATCCCCAAGTGGCGCTCCGTCGAGCCACCGCCCCCGACGCCCGACCCGCCGCCGACGTCTGGCTCCGTTCCTTCGCCGCCGCGCTGCCGACCGTCGTCAGTCCACGGTCCGCCGATGACGTGCGGGGACATTTCCGGGACGTGGTGGTGCCGTTTCGGGAGACGTGGGTCGCGGATGCCGGGGGGACGGTCGTCGGGGTGATGGTCGTCAAGGGGGACGAGCTCTCCCAGCTGTACCTCGAACCCGACTGGCGTGGGCGCGGGATCGGTGACCTGTTCGTCGGGCTGGCCAAGGAGCGCAGTCCGCGCGGGCTGACCCTGTGGACCTTCCAGGTCAACAAGCCCGCCCACCGCTTCTACGAGCGGCACGGCTTCGTCGCCGTCGAGTACACGGACGGGAGCGGGAACGAGGAGCGGGAGCCGGATGTGCGGTACGTGTGGCAGCCGTAAGGCTTTTCCCCGCTTGCCTCAACGAGGCTTCCCCGTCGCCGCGTTGCGCGCCAGTTCCAACGCGTACGTCGGCCACCACTGACCCGCCGCCGGACCACCCCGGCACGTGCCGTCGGACTCACCCGGGCGTTTGATCCACAGGTAGGCGTCCAGAAGGGCGTTGGCCGTGCGGGTCGTGGGTGGGGTGCCCAGGGCGCGGCCCGGGGGGTTGCACCAGGCGTCCGTGCCGGTGGCGGCGGTGTTCGGACCGTTGCCGTTGCGGCTGGTGTCGATGACGTAGTGCTTGCCGCCGAGATCCTTCGACAACCAGTCCCCGTACGTCGAACTCGCCGCGCTGGTCTGGAAGTTGGAGACGTTCAGCGCCACGCCGTCGGCTCGGGCCACGCCCGCCGACTTCAGCGCGGCGACCAGGCGCCAAGCCTCCGGGATCCAGGCGGAGTTGCCCGCGTCGAGGTAGACGTGGGTGTGCGGTTGCCGCTTGAAACGGTCGACCGCGTACGCGAGCAACGCGTACCGCTCGGTCGCCGCCACCCGCGTGCAGCCCGCCACCACCTGCGCGACCGCGTCCGGTTCGACGATCACGTACGCGCCCCGGTCGCCCAGCGCCGTCGCGAACTGGTCCGCCCAGGCACGGTAGTCGGCCGCCGTGGGGGCACCGCCCACCGAGTACTGGCCGCAGTCGCGGTTCGGGATGTAGTACGCCACCAGCACGGCGAGTCGGCCCGCACGCTCGGCCGCCGTGGTGCGGGCGCGGACCACCGGACCGGGGTCCGGGCCGTTCAGCCACTCGGCCTGGGGGTGGTCGGCGATACGGTCCATGAGAGCGGCGTCGGCCGTCCGGCCCTGCCCCCGCCACTCGGCGGACTGCCTGGCGGCGCGCGAGTCGGGGTCAGTCCACAGGTCCGGCGACGGCTCGGCGGCACTGCGGGAGGCGCCCGTGCAGCACAGGCCGGCCAGCAGCGCCGCCAGCAGCATCCGCGGCGCGGACCCGGACCCCGACCCCGTCGGTCGAGCGGGCAGGTTCCTGAACACTGGCTTCTCCGTCCCCGGCACGACTCGCTCGTCCTGACGGGAGTCTGCGGGTACGGCTCCGCACAGCCCTGCGCATCACCGGGCAGGTCGTCGGAAAATCACCCCGACGGCGGTCGTCGCCACCTAGGGGCTGTCGTTTGGATCAGCCCGGCGTCGCGGGCCCTGGCACGCACATCTGCGGCGTTGTCGTCGGTTGTCGACGCTCCGCGTCGCCGCCCTCCTCCGCCTTGCAGCTGCACGCACCAGACCCCGCTCGGCTCGGCCAGGAAGCACCGCACCTCACAGCCGGCCTGATCCAAACGACAGCCCCTAGTCCCTGCCGTCGGCCTGCCCGGCCCCCACAGTCTGCCCAGCGCGTCCGCTCCCTGGCCCCCGGTGCTCGTACGCCCAGGCCGCCGCCTGCGCCGACAACTGGACGAGGTTCGGCTCGGAGGTGTCGCCGTCGAGGTGGCGGTATTCGACGGCGGTGAGGATGACGACGCGTTCGGGCAGGCCGAGGTGGTCGTGGAAACCGGTCGCGAGGATGTCGGCGGCGGCCTCGACGGCCGGGACGCCCGCCGCATGGTGGGCGTGGACGAGCGCTTCGAGTTCGCGGAGGTAGGCGACGTACGCCCGGACGTCCTGCGGGGTCATCAGCGAGCCGTGGCCGGGGACGACGACCTCGGGGTCGAGGGCGAGGACCGTCTCGCAGGCGGCCACGATCGCGGACAACGGGCCGTCCCAGTGCACGGGATGGTCGTCGGCGAACAGTACGTCCCCGGCGCAGACGACCCGCCGGTCGGGGAAGTGGACGATCAGGTCACCGGCCGAGTGTGCCGGTCCCACTTCGATCAACTCGGCCTCGATGGCGCCCACTTGGAGGTCGTGCCGGCCGGAGAAGGTGGTGGTGGGCGGGACGGTCTCCAGGTCCTCGTACCGGTACCGGCCGAAGTGCTCGCGGGCGTACCAGCCGAGGGGTTCGTCGGGCGGTGTCTCGTGCGTGAGGAAGTGCATCTGCTGGGGTGACGGTTCGCGGCACAGGTGCTCGGCGCTGGCCCGGGTGGCGATGATCTCGGCGCCGGGGAAGCAGCCGTTGCCGAAGGTGTGGTCGCCGTTGACGTGTGTGTTGACGATCGTCCTCACAGTGGCGTCGACACCCAGGGCCCGGCCGGCCGCCGCGATCAGCGCCTCCGTCATCGGCCGGTCGTAGGGGGTGTCGACCAGCGCCGCCTGCTCGCCGGACGTGATCAGCAGACAGTTCGCGAAGCCCCAGGTGCCGACGTGCCGCGGCGCCCACAGGTGGAGCCCCTCGGCAACCGGAACGAGTCCGTCAGGAAGGTTCATGCCCTCATTCTGACCTCACGACTTCACGCCCTCACGGGTCACCCCCGCCCCAAACCCGCCGCTTCACCAACGGCCGCGCATAACCCCCCGCCCGACTCGTCGACAACCCCAACTCGACCAAGGACTCGGCGAGTTTGACCGCGGCCCCCACGCCGTCGACGACCGGCAGGCCCAGCTTCTCCCCAACCACCCTCTGCAGCCCCGTCATTCCGGCGCACCCGAGCACCAGGACCTCCGCCCCCGCCGCCCGCGCCCGCTCCGCCGCCGCCACGAACGCCTCCTGCGTGCGGTCCGGGTCGCCCAGGTCGAGGACACCGAGGCCCGTGCCGACGACGGCGGCGCAGTTGCGGCCCACACCGGCCAGTTCCAGGCTGTCCTCGATCTGGCCGCAGGAGCGCTCAAGGGTGGTGACGACGCCGTACCGGCGGCCCAGCAGACACGCCAGATGGGCTGCCGCCTCCGTGATGTCGACCACGGGTACGTCCACCAACTCCCGTACGCCTTCCCGCCCGTGCTCCCCGAAGCCGGCCAGCACGACGGCGTCGTAGGCGGGGCCCTCGTAGGTGCGCAGGAGGTCCATGACGGCCGCCGCCGAGAGGTAGCTGTCGAGCCAGCCCTCCGCCGACTCGGGGCCCCAGGCAGGGGTCAGACCGGTCACGGAGGTGCCCGGGCCTGCGGCGGCCCGGGCACCTCGTACGATCTCCTCGGTCATCTCCTGCGTGGTGTTGCAGTTGGTGACGACGATCCGCACTCCGCTCAGACCCCCACCTCGACGGACGGTTCGGCACTGCGCTCCGCGCGCTCGCTGCGGCAGATCAGCAGGTACAGGCCCGCGCCCAGCGCCGTGCCGATGAACCAGGAGTACGGGGCGACATCGCTGAACGTCTTCACCAGGGCGAGCACCGCCGCGACCGCCGCCGACGGCAGGAACGCGGCGAGGGCCTTGGGGTTGACGCCGTTCCGGTAGTAGTAGCGGGAGCCGGGGCGGGCGTCGAAGAGTTCGTCGACGTTCACCCGGCCGCGCTTGACCCAGTAGTAGTCGACCATGATCACGCCGAACAGCGGGCCCAGGAAGGCGCCGAGGCCGCCGAGGAAGTAGTTGACGACCGTGGGGTTGGAGAAGAGGTTCCACGGGGTCACCACCAGCGCGGCCACCGTGCTGATCATGCCGCCGATCCTGAAGGTGATCTTCTGCGGCCACACGTTGGCGAGGTCGTACGCCGGTGAGACGAAGTTGGCGACGATGTTGACGCCCATGGTGGCGATGGCGAAGGTCAGCGCGCCCAGCACCATCACCCAGGTGTTGCCGACCTTGGCGACCAGTTCCGCCGGGTCGGTGATGGCCTGGCCCCAGACCTCCAGCGAGCCGGCCGTGACGATCACCGAAACGACCACGAAGGCCGTGGAGTTGATGGGCAGGCCCCAGAAGTTGCCGCGGCGGACGGTCTTGTAGTCGGGCGCGAAGCGGGAGAAGTCGCAGAAGTTGAGCATCAGCGTGCCGTAGGTCGCGAGGATCAGGCCGATCGCGCCGAACCACTGGCGCCACTGCTCGCCGACCGAGACCGGGTGCGGGGTGGAGGTGAGCGAGAGGCTCCAGCCGGCCTTCGACAGCACCCACACCGCCAGCGCGATCATCACCAGCCAGATCGCGGGACCGCAGAAGTCCTGGAACTTCCGCACGGATTCCATGCCCTGACTGATGATCACCGCCTGGATCAGCCACAGCGACACGAAGGAGATCCAGCCGAGGGCGTCAAGTCCCAGGAAGGAGTGGTGAGTCCAGGACTCCAGGCCCGGCCAGGCGGCCAGCAGCATCACGTTGACGGCGACGGAGGCCAGGTAGGTCTGGATGCCGTACCACATGATGGCGATCACGGCCCGGATGAGCGCCGGGATGTTGGCGCCCCACACGCCGAAGCTGATGCGGCTGACGACCGGGAACGGGACTCCGTGCGCCTGCCCGATCTTCCCCATCCAGTTCATGCCGACGTAGATGAGCACGAAGCCGACGAGCAGGGAGGTGAAGACCTGCCAGACGTTCATGCCGAGGACCAGCAGGCCGGCGGCGAAGGTGTAGTTGCCGAGGTTGTGGACGTCGGACATCCACATGGCGAAGAGGTCGAAGACCTTCCAGTTCCGCTTGCCTGCGGGGGCGAGGTCTTCGTTGGTGAGCCGGGGGTCGGGGACGAACGCTGGGGCGCCGGTGGCTTCGGCGCGGTCGGCGAGGGACACGGGGCCTCCATGAGCGACGGGGCTGAGGGACGGAGGAGGACTACTTGCCGGGTCGTTTGGTATACCAAACTGCCGACATGGTCCCGCCGTCAAGCGTTCCGACCGATGTCCGCCCCGTTACGTCTCCGTAAACCCACCCTCACCCGCCTCCGCGGGAACACCCCCGCGTCGGCGAAGATGGGGCCATGGGCGCCATGACGAAGATCGAACCCCTCGGTGCGGTGCGCGAGCGGGTCCTGGCCACGCTGCGGCAGGACATCATCGCGGGCCGGCTGCGGGCCGGCGACCGGCTGGTCGAGCGGGAGCTGGCCGAGCGGTTCGGGGTCTCCCGGGTGCCGGTCCGGGAGGCGATCCGGGCCCTGGTCGCCGAGGGTTTCGTCCTCTTCGAGTCCGCTCGCCGAACCGTCGTACGCCGTCTGACACCGACCGACGTCAAGGAACTCTTCGAGCTGCGCGAGGCGTTGGAGGTCTACGCGGCGGGCCTGGCCGCACAGCGGGCCACCCCTGAGGCGCTGACGGAGCTGCGCGAGCTGCTCGCTCAGGCGGCCACGGCGACGGAGGCGGGCGACGGCGAGACGATCACGGACGTCAACACCCGCTTCCACGACCGCATCCTCGCCCTCGCCGGCAACAGCCTCCTGATCTCGGTCATGGAACCGGTCGACGGCCGCCTGCGCTGGCTCACCCGCCAGAACGAGGAGTGGCCCCAACTCCTCACGGAACACGAGGAGTTGTACGAGGCGATCGCCTCCGGCGATCCCGACCGGGCCCGCGCCCACGCCCTGGACCACGTGCAGGCCAACTACCGTTCCACGGTGCGGCATCTGTTCGGGGACACTGAGGCGCACGACTGATCCACCGACCAACTGCCTTACGTACATCACCAACTGGGGGACACCATGGCGCGCCGAGTCCGGCTCAGCCTCTCCGCATCTTTTGCCATGCTCATGACCGTCTCGGCGCTCGCCGCGTGCGGCACCGGGGCGGACGACGAGCCCGCGCGTCAACAGGCGAAGAACACGTCAGGCCCGAAGGCCAGAACCCTGAGCGAGGCAGAGCTGGAACAAGCCGCGGTCACGGCCGGCGATCTCGCCGGCTACGAGGTTCAGACGACGCTCACCGCCACGTACGCGTCCCACAAGAAAGCCGACCCCGACGCGTGCGCTCCCCTCATGCGGGCGGTCGGCGGAAGCAGCGGCTACGCGGCCACGGCACGCGTCGGCCGGACCGTCTTCCCGAAGAAGCAGGGCAGCGGCGCGCAGGTGATCCTCTCGTCCCACAGCGCCGCGGACGCCGTGCGGGTGATGGAGGCGGTGCGGACGGCCGCCGAGCGGTGCGAGGGCTTCAAGGACGTCACCGCGGACCTCTCCTACGAGGACGTCGAGGTGCGCCCGGACGCCGGTCTCGGCGACGAGTCGGTGTCCCTGGGCATGACACAGCTGGTGTCGGGCGACGACGTCCGGGTCCCCTACGCGGTGGTCGCCGTCCGGCAGGGGGCGACGGTCGCCATGTTCCGTACGTTCAACAACCCCTCGCGCCCAGGCGGCAAGAAGGCGGCTGTCGTACCGGAGACGGTCATCGAGGCCCAGCTGAGGAAGATCGCCCTCTAGCCCGTTTCCCCCCGCACCGCCAACCCCGCCGTCGCCCCCGCCGTGCGCAGCACGTCCCGCAGCATCTCCGGCGTCAACTTGCCGGTGAACGTGTTGCGTTGGCTGACGTGGAAGCAGCCGAACAGGTCGATCCCGTCGCCCCCGTCGACCCCGTCCAACCGCACGCGCGTGCCATGCCCGAAGACCGGCCGCGGTCGCGGAACCGTCCACCCCGCCGCCGCGAACGCCGGCAGCGCCGCCTGCCAGCCGAAGGCACCGAGCACGACCACCGCACGCAACGTCGGCCGCAGCAGCCGGAGTTCGTCGACCAGCCAGGGGCGGCAGGTGTCCCGCTCCTCCGGCGTGGGCTTGTTCTCGGGCGGCGCGCAGTGCACGGGGGACGTGATGCGGACGCCGTGCAGTGCGAGGCCGTCGTCCACCGTCGTGGCCGTCGGCTGATTCGCCAACCCCACGTCGTACAGGGCCTGGTAGAGCACGTCCCCGGACCGGTCGCCGGTGAACATGCGGCCCGTGCGGTTGCCGCCGTGCGCGGCCGGGGCGAGGCCGATGATCAGCAGCCGGGCGTCCGGCGGGCCGAACCCCGGTACCGGCCGGCCCCAGTACGTCCAGTCGGCGAAGGCGGCGCGCTTGACCCGGGCCACCTCCTCGCGCCAGTCGACCAGCCGGGGGCAGGCCCGGCAGTCCGCGATCCGCAGGTCGAGTTCGGAGAGGGCGTTCACGTCACCACCGTACGACCGTCTCCACTACGTCCACGCCGCTCCGAGCGCCACGAACCCGCAGATCAGGAGGAACAGGATCGCCAGCAACGGCCATACGAACCGCAGGTACCTGTCGTAGCCGATCTTGGCGAGGGCCACGCCACCGATCGTCACCGCCGTCGTCGGCACCCACAGGTTCATCCAGCCGCTGGCCGCCTGCCAGGCCGTCACGACGAGTGCGCGGGAGACTCCCGCGAAGTCGGCGAGCGGGGCGAGGATCGGCATGGCGAGGGTGGCGTGGCCGGAGGTGGAGGGGATCAGGAAGGCCAGCGGGAGGTTGACGACGAAGACGAGGATCGCGAAGACGCCCGCCGAAGTGCCTTTGACCACGCCCTCGATGGAGTGCAGCACCGTGTCCGTGATCTTCGAGTTGTTCATGATGACGGTCACGCCCCGGGCCAGGACGATGACGAGCGCGGGGGAGATGAAGTCCGCCGCGCCCTGGATGATCGTCGAGCTGAGCTTCTGCTCGCGCATCCGCGCCACGAGTCCGATCAGGACCGCCGCGCACAGGAAGAGGGCGGCCAACTGCGGGAAGGACCAGTCCAGTTCCCAGCCGTACGGGGTCGCGTCCGCGTCGCCGGTGAGCGCGCTCGCCCAGGGCACCACCGAGAAGATCATGAAGGCGAAGACCAGGCCCATGGTGACCAGGACCGCCTTGTGCAGCCCGGTGAGCTCGGGGGCCTCCCCCACAGCCTCCTCGTTCTGGTCCCGGTCCCCCGGCAGGAAGCCCGACACCGACCGCGCCGGGTCCTTCTGCACCCGCCGCGCGTACCGGATGACGTACGCGACCGTCACCGCCGTCAGCACCACCCACATCACGAACCGCAGGACGATGCCGTCGCCGAGCGAGATGTCGGCCGCCGAGGACGCCACGCCGGTCGCGAAGGGGTTCACCGTCGAGCACAGCACCCCGATCCCGGCACCGAGGATGATCGTGCCGACGGCCACCATCCGGTCGTAGCCGAGGGCGAGCATCAGCGGCACGATCAGCCCGTAGAAGCCGAGCGTCTCCTCGGCGAAGCCCTCGACGGTGCCGAGGACCGAGAACACGACCATGATCCCGGCGATGAGCAACGCCCCGCGCTCGCGCAGCCGGTGGGCGAGCCGGGCGATGCCCCGGTCGAGGGCGCCGGTCGCGAACACCACCGTGATGAACGCCCCGATGGCGAGCACGAACAGGAACACGCCCGCGCTGCCGTAGAGTTCGCCGGCCAGATCGGGGCCGACCTGGCCCGACTTCTCGTCCTGGATGCCGTAAAGGCCGTTGACGGGCGACAGGAACAGGTCGTTGAGGCGGTCGACGAAGCTCTGGCCGGAGTCGACGCGGTGGTACGTGCCCTGGACCGGCGCGCCGGACTCGTTGCGCTCGTACTGCCCGGAGGGGATCAGGAAGGCGAGCAGCCAGACGGCGACCGTGACGATCGCCAGGACGGTGAGCGCGGAGGGAAACGTCACCTTCCGCTTCTGGCCGGGCTGTTGGGTGTCCGTGTCGACGGTCATACGGCCGTCTCCCGCCGGAAGTCCGCCGCGTACCGTTCGACGAATCCGCACATCGCCACGACCGTGTTGCGCAGTTCCGAGAACAGCACCCGTTCGTTCGGGGCGTGCAGATTGCACATGCTGTCCTGCGCGCCGAAGAGCAGTACCTCGGCGTCCGGGGCGGCCTGCGCGAGCCCGTTGACCAGCGGGATCGAACCGCCGGTGGCCACGTACGAGGCGTCCGCGCCCCAGGCCTCCTCCATCGCGGCGAGCGCGGCACGGTAGGCGGGACCGCCGGTCGAGGCCTCGTAGCCGGGGCCGGTGTCGCCCGGGGTGACGGTGAGCGGGATGCCGAAGGGGCGCAGCGAGCGCAGGTGGTCGACCAGGCGGGCCTGGGCCTCGCGCGGGTCCTGCCGGGGGTGGAAGCGGAGGTTGAGTCTGGCGCGGGCGTACGGCACCACCGCCGAGGCCGCGTGGTCGGCGCTCGGCGCGTCCAGGCCGATGACCGTGATCGCGGGGCCGCTCCACAGCCGCTCGCCGAGGGTTCCGCTGCCGAGGAGGGGGACGCCGTCGCGGACCCCGGCGAGCTCGCGGAACTCCTCCTCCGTGTATGTCGCCCCGGTCCACTCCTCGCGCCGCAGCCCCGCCACGGCCACGTCGCCGTGCAGGTCGTGCAGCGTGCCGAGGGCCTTGAGCAGGGCGAGCAGCGCGTCGGGGGCCGCGCCGCCGAACTCCCCGCTGTGGCGCGGCTCCTGGAGCGTGCGGACCTCGACGGTCACCTCGGCGGCGCCGCGCAGTCCGGTGGTCAGGGTGGGGGTGCCGGGCCGGAGATTGCCGAGATCCGCAATCACCATGGCGTCGCAGGCGAACCGCTCCGGTTCGCTCGGCGGATAGGCGTCGAAGGCGCTGCCGTACTCCTCCTGGCCCTCGAACACGATCTTCACGCCGACCGGCGGCCGGCCCTCGTACGCGCGCAGCATCCCGAGGTGCGCGATGACGTTCGACTTGTCGTCGGCGATGCCGCGCGCCCGCAGGCCGCCCTCGACGGGCGTGGGTTCGAAGGGCGGGGAGAGCCAGAGCTTCTCGTCGCCGGGCGGCTGGACGTCGTAGTGGGAGTAGAGGAGGACGGTCGGGGCGTCGGGGGTCGGCGGCGGGATCTCGGCGTAGAGGACCGGGGCGGTGTCGGGCAGGTCGATGCGCTCGATCCGGTCCACGCCGGCCTGCCGCAACAGCGTGACCAGCAGGTCGTGCGCCGCCCGCACGGGTTCGGCCGGGAAGCCCGGGAACGCGACGGAGGGGATGGCTGCCAGCCGCTCCAGATCGGCCCGCAGCCCGTCCATCAGCCCGTCGACCTTGGCTGCCATGTCCACGTTGGATCCCCTCGTTCCGGCCTGAGCGCTCTCCGGCTCCAGCCTCGGCGGGGCGGGGGTGGGGTGCATCCGGGGTGGGCCAAGGGGGTGCGGGCACGAGGACCGACAAGGTGGTGCGGGCACGAGGACCGACAAGGGGGGTGCGGAAGGCGGCCGTCCGTTCGGGCAGAGGTCCTGCACCTTCGACCGGAAGCGGTCGCCGAATTCATGGACACGGCGGCACCCCGCTCGGCAACAAGAGCGGTCTCGACGGTGCCCTGCTGATGGCGACGATGTCCGAGTACCTGCGGGAGAAGAACGTCGCCCCCTCCGGCCGCTTCCACTACGCGATCTGGAATCTGCTGGCGAACAAGGCCGGGGCCGAGCTGCTCAACGACAACATGCAGCAGATCGGCGCACCTCGGTTCACCGACGCGGACCACGCGTTGGCGAAGGCCGTACAGAAGTCGCTCGGCCGTGAGGAGGTGGGCATGCCGACCGCGCTGACCCCGCTGGCGCCACCGGCCGCCGCGTACACGGGCGGTCTCGCCACCGACACGGCCGACATCAGCTGGCAGGCGCCCACCGCGGTGCTGCTGTCGGCGGCCTACCCGCCCGGGATCCCGAACCACAACTGGGGTGTCACCGCGACCGCCGCCACCCGCATCGGCCACCAGGCCCTGCTGTCCGCGGCCCGTTATCTGGCGGCCGCCGCCGTCGACCTGATCGAGCAGCCGGATCAACTGGCCGCCATGAAGCAGGAGTTCAAGGACCGCACGGAGAGGATCACCTGGACGTCGATGATCCCCGACGGCACCCAGCCGCCCCTCTACCAACCCCCCGCTGAGTTCCTCCGCGAGACCGGGCAGAGCTGGCCGCCCGAGGGGGTGACCTGGCCCGTGCCGCAGACGGTGGCCGCGGAACCGCTCGGCACCACCGGCCCGACCCTCCCTCCGGTGACCTGACCGGCGTTCCCGGAGACAGATCACGACGTCACACCCGCGTACTAAGGTCGACGGCATGGCTTCCGAAGCAGACGAGGAGAAGACCGGGCGGCCCACCGCGGCCGGGGCGGACGGGGCGTCCACCACGGCCGGGGCGAGTACGAACCCAAAGGCCGCGGGCGCGGAGCAGGCCGCCGTCGACCCGAAGGTGGCCGCCGCGATCGCCGCCGCCGAGGCGGCCGGGCCCGCGGACGGCGTCTCCGTGCGCGTCGACAGCTGGATCTGGGCCGTCCGCCTGGCCAAGACCCGCTCGCTCGGCGCCAGTGCCTGCAAGGGCGGGCATGTGAAGGTCAACGGCCAGAACGTGAAGCCGTCGCACACCCTCCGCGTCGGCGACGAGGTGCGGGTGCGGCAGGAGGGCTGGGAGCGGGTCGTGATCGTCAAGCGCCTGATCCGCAAGCGGGTGGGCGCCCCGGTCGCGGCCCAGTGCTACGTCGACAACTCCCCGCCCCCGCCGCCGCGCCAGTTCATCGGCGCACCGGCCGGCATCCGCGACCGCGGCACAGGCCGCCCCACCAAGCGGGACCGCCGCGAGATGGAACGCCTGCGCGGTCTCATGGACTCGGCCACGGCGGCCCGGACCACCCGCTCGGAGGGCGACGGACCACGGGAGCAGGGACCTCAGGAGCGGTGACGTGACGGCCGTGCCGTGACATGGGTCGGTGGCGTCCGGCGAGCCGGGAGGCTCGGGCCGGACGCCACCGTCTTCGTCGGGTCACGCCCGCAGCCCCACCCGTCGCAGGAGATCGGCGTTGTGCCCGCGCCGGGCCCAAGCGATGAGGGCCAGGGGGACGATCAGGATGAGGGGTGTCGCCGCGTTCTCGCCGTTGAAGACGGTGAGCTGGACGACGAACGCACCGACCATCAGGGCGCTCAGCGCGACGGCGGCCACCGATTGCAGCACCGGGATCAACAGCGCGATACCACCGGCCAGTTCGAGCGCGCCGATGACGTACATGCCCGTGCTGCCCCAGCCGATCTTGTCGAAGGAGTCGACGGCCACGGAGTTCGCGATCAGCTTCGGCAGGGCGCTGGCGACGACGTAGAAGAGGGCGAGCACCACCTGGAGGGTGCGCAGGGCGATCCGGGCCCGACGGCCGCGCGTGGTCTCGGACTCGGCGACGACGGGACGGCGGGCGGCGGCGGTGACGGGGGTGGTGGTCTGGGACATCGTGGTCTCCTGTGATGAGCGGTTCCTGTCGCTTTCACAGAGGTAGACCGGGCCTCGCCCCGTAACTCATCGCGGATACCGGAACGTTGTCGGACTGGATCGGACCGTTGCACACTGGGGCGGGCTAGAGCGGGAACCACCCGTGCCCGATGTACCAGTGGCCGCCCGCCCGCAGATGGTCGCCGACGGCCCGTTCCACGGCCGTCCGCCGGGGCAGCTTCTCGACCGCCAACTCCGGGTCCCCGAACACGAACTGGACCGGTTCGGCGTCGGACGGCTCGGCGTCCGCGCGGGCGAGCCGGAAGCGTTCCTGGAAGCGGACGATGTTGGAGTACTCGGGCAGATAGTCCCTCAACTGCGGGTCCAGCAGCCAGGAGTGGCAGAGTCCGGCCCGGTACTTCTCCTCGGGATAGTGCCGCGCGAAGAACTCCCGGGCCAGCGCCAGCGAGCGGTCGCAGGCGGCCGGTGACAGCGGGCCGAAGAAGTCGGGGATGTGGAGGTCGAGACAGGCCGTGCCGGCGGTCGCGTCCAGCCCGGCCGCCGTGACCGCCCGCGCCGTGCGCTCCCCGAGCCGGGCCCGCTCGAACTGGAGCCGGCCCAGCTGGTACAGCTCGCCCCGGAAGTGATGGGTCAGCCACCAGGGGGCCTGCACGCCCAGCTTCCCGTACCGCCTGCGGTGCACCACCATGTTCCGCCCGAGGTCGGCGAGGGTCCGCCGGGACACCTCGTCCGGCACGCCCCGCGCGCGGTGGTAGGCCCGCGTGTACGGCAGCGCCGCGACGAACACGAACACGGGGAAGCAGCGTTGCAGGTCCCCCGACGGCCAGTCGAGCTCGGGCAGGTCGACCGCGGTGCCGACCTCCCCCATCCCCCGGACCAGTTCGTCGACCGACGCCTCCAGGAACCGCAGCAGTTCCGGGTCCTCGGTCACCCGTCGGCCGATCTGGACGAGTTCGTTGATGTCCTCGTGGGGTACCGCCAGGTCGAAGAGTGTCTCGGCCAGTTCCTCGGCTACCGGAAGCACGTGATGAACCCCCTGCACGTCATGGACCCGCACAGACCCGTATGGGCCCGTATGGATCCGTATGGACCCCTTGTGGTGGACCTCCGCACCGAAGAGTACGTTGCAGAGAGGAACGGTGATCAGCGATGCGTACCGGCAGTGAACCGACGACCGCGCGCAGTGCCCTGCGGGCCCGCTTCTGGCTGACCGTGTGGGGGCTGGTCTGGACGGTCTTCGGCACGGTCGCCTTCGCCCTCGCCGGGCGTCCCGGGTGGGCGCTGGCCTGCGGGGTGCTGTGGCTGGTGATCACCGTCGACCTGGCGTTCGTCCTCCGGCACATCCGGCAGGGCCCGCACTATCAGCCGGGCAAGGACATCCCCCCGTACCGACCACCGGAGAGCCGCCGGCGCTAGCCCGAAAGGACTCGCGGAAGAGCTCCCGCAACGGCCCCGGTCAGGACTCGAAGTCGGCGTGCCGCAGGTACTGCGGGTTGGGGTCCAGCGCGGCGGCCAGCCGGAAGTGCCGCTTGGCCTGGTCGGGCAGGCCCCGGCGCTCGTAGGTGCGGGCGAGCGCGAAGTGCGCGTACGCGTTGTCCGGCTCGCGCTCCAGGACGATCGTGAACTCCAGCTCGGCGGGCCGCAGTTGCGCGGCGGCGAAGAAGGCACGCGCGCGCAGCAGCCGGGCGGCGGTGTTCTCGGGGTGTGCGGCGATCACTCCGTCGAGCAGCTTCACCGCGCCCCGCGGGTCCCGTGCGTTGAGCAGTTGCTCGGCGGCACGGAAGTCGATGACATGCGTCTCCGGAGTACGTCCGGTCGAACCGCTGATCTCGGGCACGGCACAGTCCTTCCCTGTCTCAAGCGGTTCAACGCCCCGACAGCGGGCCGCTATTCCTCCGACGCCCCCGCCGCCCGCCCCGTCCCGTACGCCCCACCCGTCAGTTCCGCCCACACGTCCTTCACCCGGCGCTCCAGGTCCGCCAGGGGTACGTCGTTGTCGATGACGACGTCCGCGATGGCCCGGCGCTGCTCGCGCGTCGCCTGGGCGGCCATACGCGCGCGTGCGTCCTCCTCGGTCATGCCGCGCAGCCGCACCAGCCGGTCCAGTTGGGTCTCCGGACTGGCGTCGACGACGATCACGACGTCGTAGCGGGGGGCGAGGCCGTTCTCGGCGAGGAGGGGCACGTCGTGCACGACGACCGCGTCGTCGGCCGCGGCCTCTTCGAGTTCATGGGAGCGGGCGCCCACGAGGGGGTGCACGATCGAGTTGAGGACGGCGAGCTTCGCCGGGTCGGCGAAGACGATCGAGCCCAGCTTGGGGCGATCGAGACTGCCGTCCGCGGCGAGCACGTCCGCGCCGAACGCGTCCACGACCGCCGCGAGACCGGGCGTACCCGGCGCCACGACCTCGCGCGCGATGCGGTCCGCGTCGATCAGCACGGCCCCGCACGCGACGAGCAGCCGTGACACCTCACTCTTGCCGGCGCCGATACCACCGGTCAGACCCACCGTCAGCATGAGCGGCAGCTTAGAGCCTGGCACCGACAGAGGCGATGCCAGGCCTGAGCCGCCGACCGACTGCCCGCCCCGCTAGTTGTCGCCCTCGCGCTCCGCCAGGAAGCGTTCGAACTCGAGCCCGATCTCGTCGGCGGACGGGATGTCCACCGGCTCGGCGAGCATGTTGCCCCGGCTCTCGGCGCCCGCGACCGCGTCGTACTGGTTCTCCAGGCCCGTGACGAGGGCGGTGAGCTCCTCGTCGCCCTCTTGGATCTGCCGGTCGATCTCCGTCTGCGTGCGGTGCGCGTCCGTGCGCAGGCCGTGGGCGAGCGTGGGCAGGACCAGCCCGGTGGCGGCCGTGATGGCCTCCAGGGCGGTCAGGGCCGCGTCCGGGTACGGGGAGCGGGCGATGTAGTGCGGCACGTGCGCGGCGACGCCCAGGACGTCGTGTCCGGCCTCCATGAGGCGGTACTCGACGAGGGACTCGGCGCTGCCGGGGACCTGCGCCTCGTCGAAGGGGCTGCGGTGGCCCGGGACGAGGTCCGTGCGGTTGCCGTGCGGGGTCAGGCCCACGGGACGGGTGTGCGGTACGCCCATGGGGATGCCGTGGAAGTTCACCGCCAGGCGGACTCCCAGCCGCTCCACGATCTGCTCGACGGCCTTGGCGAAGCGCTCCCACTCCACGTCCGGCTCGGGGCCCGACAGCAGCAGGAAGGGCGCTCCGGTGGTGTCCTGGACCAGCCGCACGTCGATGGTGGGCTCGTCGTAGTCGGTCCACTGGTCGCGCTTGAACGTCAGCAGCGGGCGGCGGGCGCGGTAGTCCACGAGCCTGTCGTGGTCGAATCTGGCCACGACCTGATGGGGCAGCGAGTCGAGGACCCGATCGACGATCTGATCGCCGGTCTCGCCCGCGTCGATGTATCCGTCGAAGTGGTAGAGCATGACAAGACCGGCCGACTCCTGCGCGAGCGCCATGTCGACGACAGCCAGGCCTTTCGGCTCCCATGCGTACAAACCCTGCGGATCAAGCACAGTGACCGCTCCTCCTCGTGTTCGTACTGCACAACGCGCCCAGGGACACGGGCATTCCCACCCGCGCCCCTGATCAGGCCTCTCTTACTGCCTTTTCATGCCCTTCTTCATGCCCTGCTCCATGCCTGCCGGGCCGGCTCAGGAGGAGAGCACGCGCGTGTGCAGGGCGGTCACCGCCTTCCGCGCCGAGGTGAACGCCCCGTGCTGCCAGGCGTCCGTGTAGCTGAGCCAGTCGCCGGCGAAGTACACGCGCCCGGTCGGCTCGTTCAGCGGCTTGTAGCGGGGGTCGTCGGGTCCGCCGGGGGTGCTGTGCCAGGCGGCTTCCAGGTGGGGCGTCTGCCGCCAGTGGTGCGAGAAGGAGGACGCGAGTTCGCTGCGGTACTTCCCCCCGTAGATCTTCACGCCCGCGGCCACCGCCCGCGCCTCGCGCGCCTTCGGCATGAGCTTCGCGTAGCTGTCGGCGTCGTCGCCGTAGTTGTAGTACCCCACGAGGACCCCGCGTTCGCCGTGGAAGCCGTACGAGGGATGCCAGATGTGGGTGACGTCCTGGTCGGTCTCGGTGATGCCGCCGTAGATGCCGTGGTCGAGCTCCCACCAGCGGGACCGGTACTCCAGCCCGATCTTCGCGGCCGAGGAGGGGGTGATCGCCTCCAGCGCGGACTGCACCCCGGAGCCGAGGTTGTGCGGCACCTTGGCGAGGATGTTGGGCGGCAGCGCGGCGACGCAGTAGTCGGCCTCGACGACCTTCGTACGACCGCCCTGCGCATACGTCACCGACACCCCGCGCCCGGTGTCGCTGATCTTCTTCACTACCGCGCCGGTACGTATCCGATGGGCGCCGACCGCCTTGCTGAGCGCCTTGGGGATCTGGTCCATGCCACCGACCGGCTGGAACATCAACATGGCCTGGTCGAAGCCGAATTCGAAGGAGAAGTACCGCCCGACCCCGCTGGCGAAGACCTCGGACGCGCTCGGCACGTCCCCGAGCAGCACACCGGGGGTGCCCGCGGCGGCCGGAACGGTCGTGTACCCGCGCCGTTCACCGCCCTCGTACGCCAGGGTGTCGCCCAACTCCCCCCAGTCCTTGAGGAATTCGACCAGCCGCTCCTGGTCGGTCGCGGTCAACTCCTTGTCGAGCGCGCCCTTGTCGGTGGCCTTGGCGAGCAACTCCGAGACGTAGCCGTACACATCGGCCTTCGCCGTGCGGTACCGCACCGGCTTCGTCATCCCGGCGGACTCGTTGTAGAGGTACGCGTCCGCGTTGACGTTGGTGAACACCTCGATGGGAACGCCGAGTTCACGACAGTAGTCGAGGGTGACCATCCACTGCGGGATCCGGGCGGGCCCACAGTTCATGTACTGCCCGTCGTGAAAGCGGGCGGTCTGCGTGTTCCCGTAGAGGTCGGTCGTCTTGTCTCCACCGCGCACGGTGAAGTTACGCCCACCGGTCCGGTCCCTGGCCTCCAGGACCGTACAGTCGTAGCCGGCCTTGCCCAGCTCGTAGGCGGTGGTCAGCCCGGCGATGCCACCCCCGACGATCACCACCTTCGCGGCCCCGCGCCCGGTGACGGTGAAGTCCCCGGTCCTGAGCCCCCGGAAGGGCTCTTCCCGCTGAGCGGCCTGCGCGGTGGGCGCGAGCCCGAGCGCCCCCATGGTCGCGAACATGGCCCCGGCCCCACCACTGACCCCGACCTTACGAAGAAACGCCCGACGACTGGTCCCGGGCGTGTACTGAGCGTCTGCCATCTCGGCTCCCTATTCCCGATCACGAACGACCGGGGGAGCGTCCCAGCAACCGATTACGCCTCATCGGTTACTGATGTATCCCGCAAGTTTCTGCAAGAGGTCAGGTGCAGCGCCCCGTCAGGGGCGCGGGGAACTGCGCGCTCAGCCCCCACCGGGCCGGCAGCCAAAAAAACTGAGGGACCGCACCCCGAAAGGTACGGCCCCTCAATCAAGAACTACCGCTCAGTGAGCGTCAGCTCTGGCCACCGGCCAGCTTCTCGCGCAGCGCGGCAAGCGCCTCGTCGGAAGCCAGCGCACCGGAGGTGTCCGCACCCTCGGAGGAGTACGAGCCACCGCCACCGCCACCACCGACACCGGCGGCAGCCGGAGTCGCGGCGTCGCCACCCTCGGCGGCCGCCGCGGCGTCCGCCTCACGGGACTTGATGACCTGCTGCTGGTGCTGCTCGAAGCGGGTCTGCGCCTCGGCGTACTGGTTCTCCCACACCTCACGCTGGGACTCGTAACCCTCGAGCCAGTCGTTGGTCTCGGGGTCGAAGCCCTCGGGGTAGATGTAGTTGCCCTGGTCGTCGTACGACGCGGCCATGCCGTAGAGCGTCGGGTCGAACTCGACCGAGGCCGGGTCGGCACCGAAGGACTCGTTGGCCTGCTTCAGGGACAGCGAGATCCGGCGACGCTCGAGGTCGATGTCGATGACCTTGACGAAGATCTCGTCGTTGACCTGGACGACCTGCTCCGGGATCTCCACGTGGCGCTCGGCCAGCTCGGAGATGTGGACCAGACCCTCGATGCCCTCGTCCACGCGGACGAACGCACCGAACGGGACCAGCTTCGTGACCTTGCCGGGCACGACCTGGCCGATCTGGTGGGTCCGGGCGAACTGCTGCCACGGGTCTTCCTGGGTCGCCTTCAGCGACAGGGAGACACGCTCGCGGTCCATGTCGACGTCGAGAACCTCGACGGTGACTTCCTGGCCGACCTCGACAACCTCGGAGGGGTGGTCGATGTGCTTCCAGGAGAGCTCGGAGACGTGGACCAGTCCGTCGACGCCACCCAGGTCCACGAAGGCACCGAAGTTGACGATCGAGGAGACCACGCCGGAGCGGACCTGACCCTTCTGGAGGGTCGTGAGGAAGGTCTGGCGGACCTCGGACTGCGTCTGCTCCAGCCAGGCACGGCGGGACAGGACCACGTTGTTGCGGTTCTTGTCCAGCTCGATGATCTTGGCCTCGAGCTCCTTGCCCACGTAGGGCTGGAGGTCGCGAACGCGGCGCATCTCGACCAGAGAGGCCGGGAGGAAGCCACGGAGGCCGATGTCGAGGATGAGACCACCCTTGACGACCTCGATGACGGTACCGGTGACGATGCCGTCCTCTTCCTTGATCTTCTCGATCGTGCCCCACGCCCGTTCGTACTGGGCGCGCTTCTTCGAGAGGATCAGGCGGCCTTCCTTGTCCTCCTTCTGGAGAACAAGGGCTTCGATCTCGTCACCGACGGCGACGACCTCATTGGGGTCGACGTCGTGCTTGATCGAGAGCTCGCGGCTCGGAATGACACCTTCGGTCTTGTAACCGATGTCGAGGAGAACCTCGTCCCGGTCAACCTTGACGATGACGCCGTCGACGATGTCACCATCGTTGAAGTACTTGATCGTCTCGTCGATGGCGGCGAGGAATGCTTCCTCGTTACCGATGTCGTTGACCGCAACCTGCGGGGTGGTGGCGGTGGTCTCGGTGCTGCTCGTCATGTGGGAAAGGGCTCCGGTACGGACATTGAAGTCGTAGGTACTGCTACGCCGGGAGCCCGTATCGCTCTGAAGAAGCCGGACAGCCTAGGAAGCGCCCCAACAGCAACTGGCGAACCAGGGACTGGAGATGGCGCCTCGACAACCGAGGGGACATACAACAGATGCGAGCGCAGCCTGCTACGTCTGAGGAGCGCAGGCCCGCAGCGCAACTTGTAGCATACGGGGGCAGCCGGACAGGGTCAATGCGCGAAGGCGCACACCCGGGGCGGATCGCCGCATACCCGGCACAAGAACTGTCTCTGGAGGCCACGCGGGCCTTGGGACACCTCTTCCGTGACACCCGTGGACGCCCTCGGGCGCCCCGGATCGGAGGGAAGAGTACGACGAGGGAGCCGATCATCCAAGAGTCCGAAGCGGCCGAAGCGTTCGAGGCATCCGGGACGCACGAGCCGGAAGCGACCCGGCGTCAGGCCGACATCACGGAGAGTTCGCGGGCCAACCGGGGCTGGTGGGACCGCAACGCCGACGAGTACCAGGTCGAGCACGGCACCTTCCTCGGTGACGACCGTTTCGTCTGGAGTCCCGAGGGGCTCGACGAGGTGGAGGCGGAGCTGCTCGGTCCGCCGGAGGAGCTGAAGGGGAAGGACGTCCTGGAGATCGGCGCCGGCGCGGCCCAGTGCTCGCGCTGGCTGACCGCCCAGGGGGCCCGTCCGGTCGCCCTGGACATCTCCCACCGCCAGCTCCAGCACGCGCTGCGCATCGGCTCGGCGTTCCCCCTGGTGTGCGCCGACGCGGGCGCGCTCCCCTTCGCGGACGGCTCCTTCGACCTGGCCTGCTCGGCGTACGGGGCGCTGCCCTTCGTCGCGGAGCCGGTGCTGGTGCTCAAGGAGGTGCACCGGGTGCTGCGCCCGGGCGGCCGGTTCGTCTTCTCGGTGACGCATCCGATCCGCTGGGCGTTCCCGGACGAGCCGGGCCCCGAGGGTCTGTCGGTCTCCGCCTCCTACTTCGACCGCACGCCCTACGTCGAACAGGACGACGAGGGCCGCGCGGTCTACGTCGAGCACCACCGCACGATCGGCGACCGGGTCCGGGACGTCGTGGCGGGCGGCTTCCGGCTGGTGGACCTGGTCGAGCCGGAGTGGCCGTCCTGGAACACCTCGGAGTGGGGCGGCTGGTCCCCGCTGCGCGGGAACCTCATCCCGGGCACGGCCGTCTTCGTGTGCGTAAGAGACTGACCGCGTGATCCGTCACGACGCGCTGGACGCCCTTCCTGTCCGTGGTGCGCTGCCCGCGCTGGGCGACGCCCTGGAGGGACACGGCACAGCGGTCCTCGTCGCGCCGCCCGGCACCGGCAAGACGACCCTCGTCCCGCTGGCGCTGGCGGGCCTGCTGGGCGACGGGCCCGCGCGCCGCGTCGTCGTCGCCGAGCCGCGCCGTATCGCCGCCCGGGCCGCCGCCCGGCGGATGGCGTGGCTGCTGGGCGAGCGGGTCGGCGAGAGCGTCGGGTACACCGTGCGCGGCGAGCGGGTCGTCGGACGGCACGCACGCGTGGAGGTCGTCACGACGGGTGTGCTGCTGCAACGGCTCCAGCGCGACCAGGAGTTGGCGGGCGTCGACGTGGTGGTGATCGACGAGTGCCACGAGCGCCATCTGGACGCGGACACCACGGCGGCGTTCCTGTGGGACGTGCGCGAGACGCTGCGGCCGGAGCTGCGCCTGGTGGCCGCGTCGGCGACGACGGACGCGGCGGGCTGGGCACGGCTCCTGGGCGATGCGCCGGTGGTCGAGGCCGCGGGCACCTCGTACCCGGTGGAGGTGGTCTGGGCGCCGCCGGTACGGCCCGTACGGCCGCCGCACGGCATGCGCGTCGACCCGGCGCTGCTCACGCACGTGGCGACGGTGGTGCGCCGGGCGCTGGCCGAGCGGGCCGGGGACGTGCTGTGCTTCCTGCCGGGCGTGGGTGAGATCGCGCGCGTGGCGGGGCAGTTGGGGGACCTCGGAGACGTCGACGTGCTCCAGGTGCACGGGCGGGCGCCGGCGGCCGTGCAGGACGCGGTACTCGTGGCGGGCGCGCGGCTCCGGGTGGTGCTGGCGACCTCGGTCGCGGAGTCCTCGCTGACGGTTCCCGGAGTGCGGTCGGTCGTCGACTCCGGTCTTGCGCGGGAGCCGCGGGTCGATCACGCGCGCGGGCTGAGCGCCCTGGCGACCGTACGGGCCTCGCAGGCGGCGGGACGGCAGCGGGCGGGGCGGGCCGGCCGGGAGGCGCCGGGGGCGGTGTACCGGTGCTGGGCGGAGGCGGAGGACGCGCGTCTGCCGCGTTTCCCGGCTCCGGAGATCAAGGTGGCCGACCTGACCGCGTTCGCCCTCCAGACGGCGTGCTGGGGCGATCCGGACGCCTCCGGTCTGGCCCTCCTCGACGCACCGCCCGCCGGCGCGATGGCGGCGGCACGGGCCGTGCTCACGGCGATCGGTGCGGTGGACTCCGCCGGGCGGGCCACGGACCGGGGAGTGCGGCTGGCCCGCCTGGGGTTGCACCCGCGACTGGGCCGGGCACTGCTCGACACCTCGGGTGCGGGCGCCGAGGTGGTGGCGTTGCTCAGCGAAGAGCCACCACGGGCGTACGGGGACGATCTCGCCGCCGCGCTGCGGGCGGCCCGGCGCGGCGGAGACGCCTATGCGGGACGGTGGCGTCAGGAGGTACGCCGACTGCGGGCCGCCGCGACGGAGACCGCCGAGCCTCGCACCCGGAACGCCGACGCGAAGGTCACCCCAAGCCCTCCGGGCGACGACCACCTCGTGGGTCTCGTCGCCGCCCTCGCCTTCCCCGAGCGCGTCGCCAAGGCCGAGGGCGGCTCGTACCTCATGGTCTCCGGCACGCGCGCGGAGCTCGGCGAGAGCACCGGCCTGCGCGGCGCCCCCTGGATCGCCGTGGCCGTCGCCGACCGGCCCGTCGGGCGAGGGCACGCACGCGTGCAGCTCGCGGCGACCGTCGACGAAGGGGTCGCCCGATCCGCGGCGGGCGCGCTGCTCGAGGAGCGCGAGGAGGTGCACTGGGCCGACGGGGACGTCGTCGCCCGGCGCGTGGAGCGGCTGGGGGCGATCGAACTGGCGGTGCGGCCCCTGAAGAAGGCGGACCCCGTCCTCGTACGCGAGGCGCTTCTGGAAGGGCTGCGGCAGGAGGGGTTCGGCCTGCTGCGGTGGACGGCCGACGCCCTCGTACTGCGTCAGCGGCTCGCGTTCCTGCGGCTGCGGCTCGGGGAGCCGTGGCCCGATGTGAGCGACGACGCCCTCCACGCGCGCGTGGACGAGTGGTTGGAGCCGGAACTGGGGCGCGCCCGGCGGCGGGCCGACCTCGGGCGGATCGAGGCCGGGCAGGCGCTCGGCCGGCTGCTGCCGTGGGCCACGGGCGAGGCCGGGCGGCTGGACGATCTGGCACCCGAGCGGATGGCCGTTCCGAGCGGGTCCAGGATCCGGATCGACTACGGCGATCCCGAGCGGCCCGTGCTCGCGGTGAAGCTCCAGGAGATGTTCGGGCTCCAGGAGTCCCCCGCCGTCGCCGGTGTACCCCTGCTCGTGCACCTGCTCTCCCCCGCCGGCCGGCCCGCCGCGGTCACCGCCGATCTGGCGTCGTTCTGGCGGGACGGCTACAAGGGCGTGCGCGCCGAGCTGCGCGGCCGGTATCCCAAGCATCCGTGGCCGGAGGACCCGGCCACGGCGGAGCCGACGCGGTACACGAACGCGCGGCTCAGGCGGTGACCGGTTCCGGTGTCGACGACTCCGCCGGTTCCGGGTCGGCCGGGCGGCGGCTGCGGGCCTCCAGGTAGAGGGAGAGCGACAGGAGGAGGACGCCGAGGCCCAGGAAGCCCCAGGGGAGGTACGAGGTCAGGAGCAGGACCAGGGTGCGGTTGGACTTGACCAGGTCGACGGTGTGCTCGACGTAGTCCTCGCGCATCTTCACGTCGCCCGCGAACGCCGTCACCTTGTCCTTGTCGCCGAGCAGCGTGCCGCCGCGCAGTTCCTCCTTGTGGACCTCCTCGCCGTTGACGGGGGCGCCGGTGACGGGTTCGACCCAGAACTTGCGGACCGTGGTGTACCAGCGGGTCGTGCCCGTCTTGGCGATCGACTCCGGCGTGATGCCCTCGACGGGAAGGATCTTGGGGAAGGGGACCTTGGTCCAGGGGATGGTCTGCTCGAAGTAATAGACCTTCAGGCCGCGGAAGTTCTGGGTGCCCTTGTAGTGGATGGGCGCGCTGGTGCGGGTCTGCGCGTCGAAGTAGACGTAGTCCCGTTTCTCGGTCAGGAAGGGCCACTTGAACTCGATGCCCTGCCGTTTCACCGGGTCGTTGTCGACCATCTCGCCGGCGGCGTGGACGGGTTCCTGGGAGTGGGCGTCGAAGATGTAGCGCTCGGGGAGCTTGGAGACCATCTTGCCGTCGGGGCCCTGTACATAGGAGAGGCTGTCCCAGACGACGACGTCCTTGCCGTACGACTTCTCGACCTTGTCGGCGGCCTCCACATTGCCCTTGAGGGTCTGCACGACGGTGACCTTCGGGACCTTCTTCGCGGTCATCGTGCCGTAGTCGAGGAGGGTCGCGTTCTTCGCCTCCAGGACCATGTCCTGGTACTGGTTCGCCGGGATCTTGGCCAGGCGCGGGAAGGCGTACCAGCGCAGCAGCGGGGACAGCGCCGTGCAGAACACGGCGAGGGCGAGCAGGACCAGACTGGCCTTGCGGCGCATCTCGGCCTCCCGGGCGGACGGCTACGGGTGTGCGGGGACCGTCGTCAGCAGCGGTTTCGGGGACGTCTTGCCGGCCGGCGAGCCCATCGCGGTCATCGTGAGAACGAGCGCGAACGCCAGGGCGAGACCGGTCGCGGCGGCGATCAGGGCGCGCATGCCTGCCTCCCGACGGACTGGAACCAATGGACGGACGGGAACTGATACATCGTCAGGTCCGGCACCGTAGCAACGGGTGGGCGAGATGAGAACAGGTTCTACGCATCCAACAACGACGGCGCCCCTTCGGCGAAAGGGCGCCGTCGTGGTCGTACCAGGGGCCGCTAGGAAGCGGCGCTCTCCGACGCGCTGGGCGACGGGCTGGGTGCGGGAGACGTCTCGGCCGGTGCCGCCACCGTCAGTTCGACGGTGAGGGTGGCACCTCCCGCCGTGGTGATGCGGAGCAGGTAGGTGCCGGCGGTGTCGTCCGCGTAGAGCTTGGGCAGCTTGATCAGGCCGTTCGCATCCGTCGTCAGGCCCGTGAGGGTGCGTACGGTCTTGCCGTCCGCGTCCTTGAAGTAGGGGCCCTTGTCGTTCTCGGTGGCGTCGTCCGCCGACTTGATGAGGGTGGCGGTGGCCGCGACCTTGCCCGCGACGGCGTCCTTGTAGGTGGCCTTCACCTCGACCTGGTCGGCGAACTCGCCACCCGGGACGCAGGTCAGCGCGGTGTCGCTGGTGCGGGCGAGGGTGTCGGCGACGCGCTCGGTGACCGTGGCCTTGTAGTCGAGGGCGGTGACCGAGCGGCCGACGACCGTGGCGCGGACGGTGAAGTCGCCGGTCTTCTCGCCCGCCTGGAGCGCGGGCGCGACGGCCACGCCGGAGGTGTTGGTGACGACCGTGGCGACGCTCTCGCCGCCGGTGAAGGTGGCGTCGGTGGTGCCGACGACGGTGAACCGGACCCGGACCTTGGCGACCGTCTTGCCGGCCTTGGTCTCCGCCTTGGTGCTGATCTTCTGGGCGAACGCCCCGCCCGCCGTCGCGGTGAGCTTGGCGGTGCCCCCGTCCTCCAGGTGGTCCACCGTGTCGGTGGGCGTCTGCGGAGGGGTCGTGGGCGGGGTGCTCGGGTCGGACGGCGGCGGTGTGCCGGGGTCGGACGGCTTGCCCGGGGTCGAGGGCGTCGACGGCGTCGAGGGCGTGGAAGGTGTCGACGGCTTCGGGTCGGGCTGGTCGTCGTCGCTGCGGTTCGACGGGACGGAGCCGGTGCCGTCCGGGATCTCGTGCGTGCCCTTGCGGTAGTACTCCAGCCACGACAGGACCGTGTTCAGGTAGTCCTGCGAGTTGTTGTAGCTGAGGATCGCGCGCTTCAGGTCCGCCGATACCGACAGGTCCCAGCTGTAGCGGCACAGGTAGTGGCCGGCGGCGAGGGCGGCGTCGTAGACGTTGTTCGGGTCCTTGACCCCGTCGTCGTTGCCGTCGCGGCCCGCCCACGCCCAGGTGGACGGGATGAACTGCATCGGCCCGACGGCCTGGTCGTACGTGCTGTTGCCGTCGTACTGACCGTTGTCGGTGTCCTGGATGAGCGCGAAGCCGTTGCCGTCGAGCTGCGGTCCGAGGATCGGGGTGATCGTGGTGCCGTCGGCGGTGACCTGGCCGCCGCGGGCCTGGCCCGACTCCACCTTGCCGATGGCGGCGAGCAGTTGCCAGGGCAGGTTGCAGCCGGCCTTGGACCGGGCCAGCTCGTCCGCGGCCTTCTTGTAGGCGTCCAGGACGGTCGCGGGTATGCCGGCCTCGCCGTCGCCCTGCACGACCGGGGTGCCCACGGTCGGACTCGGCGACGGGTTCGGGCTGTTGAGCGGCGGCAGGTCCGTGTAGTACGGCGAGTTGCCGGTCGCGCCGCCCTCGTCGGAACCGGTGGCTTCGGGCGAGGACTGGGCGTCGGCGGCGCTGGTTCTGCCGTGGTCGTCGGCCGTGACACCCGGTGCCTGGGACGCGGACAGCGCCGCGACCACGACCGCGGCGACCGCGGTGGTCGCCGCTCCCTTGCGCAGCCTCATACCGAATTGCGCCGCCATAGAGTGAACCAGCCCCTCCGGTGGACGCGCCCGTGCGTCCGTCGCTGTCTGCCGCGGGCCTGTTGGGCCCACCCTGTTGTGACGATCAACCCGGTGCGTCGGTTGCCCTCGTCACGGATTTCGGTGCTTTTCTCACCTGTTTCGACCGCGCTCCCCCGAGTTCCATCGGCACGCCGACCCAGGCGACCCTACGACAACTTCTTTTGCACCGGCACCCGTTCGTGCCCGGTTTTCACCGGTTGGCCATATGCGGTTGGCGCCTTGTTGCCGCCCGCATACTGGACCGCAGCGACCACCCCGGCCGACCAGGAGTTCCTTTGCCGTTCACCTTGAGCCACGCGGCCGCCGTACTGCCCGCCGTGCGCGCCGACGGAACGGGTCGGGGCCGACTGGTTCCGGCCGTGCTCGTGGCCGGTTCCTTCGCACCCGACATGACCTACTACGCGGCGAGTGCCCTTCCCGGGGCAATGGAATTCGGCGAGTTCACGCATTCCTTCACGGGCGTCCTCACTTTCGACGTCCTGGTCTCCTGGACGCTGGTCGCCCTGTGGCTGCTCCTGCGCGAACCGCTGGTGGCCCTCCTTCCCCGGTCCCGCCAGTCCCGTCCCGCCGCTCTCCTCCGGTGCGGCGCGCCCCACGCGCGCGTGCGACCCGCCCTGGTGGCCCGGTGGTACGTCTCCGCCGCGCTCGGCGCGCTGACGCACGTCGTGTGGGACGCGTTCACGCACCACGACCGCTGGGGCGTACGGCTGCTGCCGGTGCTGGACCGGGAGTTCGGGGGCTCGCCGCTGTTCTGGTACGTCCAGTACGGCGGCTCACTGGTCGCCGCGATCATCATCGGCGCGTTCCTGCTCCACGCGCTGCGCCGGATGCCCGCCGCGGCCGGACCGACGGGCGTCCCCGCCCTGTCGGCGCGCGACCGGTGGTGGGCCGGCGCCGTGATCGGCGGCTGCGCGCTGGTCGCGGCGGTGCAGCGGGCGACACGGTGGTGGGCGTACTGGGGCTCGACCGCCAAGCCCTGGGAACTGATCCCGACGGTCTGCTTCGGCGCGGGCGCGGGGCTCGTGCTGGGGTTGCTCGTCTACGCCGTGGGGGTACGGGTGTGGCGGCCGGCGCCGGACGCGGAAGGCTCGGTGGGTGTGCTCACGGGGTCGAGTCGTCGGGGCGGCGACCGGCGAGCCGGATGAGGTGATCGCCCAGCAGGCCGGCCCAGAGCCGCCAGGCGGACGGTTCGCCCGAGCCGGTACGGGCGTCGAGGCCCGCTCGGGGCAGCCCGCGCCCCAGGACCAGGCCGGGTTCGGCAGGAATCCGGGCGGTGCTCGCGTCGGCCGCGAAGACCGGGACCGAGGTGAATGTCGGGCGGGGGCGCGTATCGGTGCTCGCCTGCGCTGACGCCGTCCGGCGATGGAGCGTGCGTATACCCATGCCCGCATCCTTGCGGGAGGTCGGGGAGAGGGGCGCTTTTGCGGGGGCCACGTGAGTGACGGGCCCTGGCGGGGGGTGCGTGAGTGAAGTCGCCCGCGGGGCCACGTCCGCACGGCCCGCGGGGACACCGCCGAAGCCCCGCCCCGACCCGCCACCGAAGCCCCGCCCCGAGCCTGCCGCCGAGGCCTCGCCCCGGGAGCCGGCTCGGCCGCTCGGCACGGATGGCGACCTCACGCGCCACCCGCACCCCGCACCCGACCCCGGCCCCGGCCCCTGCCCCTGCCCAGCAGCACGGCCCCGGACACCCGCAGCCCCCACCTACCGAACCGCCGGAGGCTAATGCGCTGCCGACTCCCAGTCCGGTCCCACGCCCACCGACACGTCCAGCGGGGCCCTCAGGTGGACGGCGTCAGCCATTTCGTGGCGGACGATCTCCTCCACCGCCGTGCGCTCGCCGGGGGCGATCTCCAGGACGATTTCGTCGTGGACCTGGAGGAGCATGCGGGAGGTGAGGTCCGCCGCGCGCAGGGCCTTGTCGACGTTCAGCATGGCGATCTTGACGATGTCGGCCGCGGTGCCCTGGATCGGCGCGTTCAACGCCATCCGCTCGGCGGCCTCGCGGCGCTGGCGGTTGTCGCTGTTGAGGTCGGGCAGGTAGCGGCGGCGGCCGAAGAGGGTCGCCGTGTAGCCGGTCGCTCGGGCCTCGTCGACCGCGCGGCGCAGATAGTCCCGTACGCCGCCGAAGCGCTCGAAGTAGGTGTCCATCAGGACCCTGGCCTCGCCCGCGTCGATGTTCAGCTGCTGCGAGAGGCCGAAGGCCGACAGACCGTACGCCAGGCCGTACGACATCGCCTTGATCTTGCGGCGCATCTCCGCGTCGACGTGGTCCTTGTCGACCGAGAAGACCTGCGCCGCCACCGTGTTGTGCAGGTCCTCGCCGGAGGTGAACGCCTCCAGGAGGCCTTCGTCCTCGGAGAGGTGGGCCATCACGCGCAGTTCGATCTGGCTGTAGTCGGCGGTCATCAGCGACTCGTAGCCCTCGCCGACCACGAAGCCCCGACGGATCGCGCGGCCCTCGTCGGTGCGGACCGGGATGTTCTGGAGGTTCGGGTCGGTCGAGGAGAGGCGCCCGGTGGCCGCGACCGTCTGGTTGAAGGTGGTGTGGATGCGGCCGTCCGTCGCGACCGTCTTGATCAGGCCCTCGACGGTGACGCGGAGCTTGGCCTGCTCGCGGTGGCGGAGCATGATCACCGGCAGCTCGTTGTCCGTCTGGCCCGCGAGCCAGGCCAGCGCGTCGGCGTCCGTGGTGTAACCGGTCTTCGTCTTCTTCGTCTTGGGCAGGCCCAGTTCACCGAAGAGGACCTCCTGGAGCTGCTTGGGCGAGCCCAGGTTGAACTCGTGCCCGGCCGCCGCGTGCGCCTCCTTCACCGCCTGCTGGACGGCGCCCGCGAACATCTGCTCCATGGCCTCCAGGTGCGCCCGGTCGGCCGCGATGCCGTGCCGCTCCAGGCGGGCCAGCAGGGCCGAGGTGGGCAGCTCCACGTCACGCAGCAGGTCCGCGGCACCGACCTCCTGGAGCCGGCCCTCGAAGGCCTCCCCCAGATCGAGGACGGCACGCGCCTGGATCATCAGGGCGTCGGCCTCGGCCCCCTCGTCGGTGCCGAAGGCCAACTGGCCGTCGGCCGAGGCCGCGGGGGTCAACTCGCGGCCCAGGTACTCCAAGGACAGCGCGTCCAGGTCGAAGGAGCGGCGGCCCGGCTTGACCAGGTACGCGGCGAGCGCGGTGTCCATGTCGACGCCGGCGACGCTCCAGCCGTGCTCGGCGAAGACCCGCATCGCGCCCTTGACGTTGTGGAAGACCTTGGGCTTCGCCGCGTCGGCCAGCCAGCCGGCGAACGCCTTCTCGTCGGCCTCGTCCAGCTGGGTCGGGTCGAACCAGGCGGCCGCGCCGTCGGACGCGGCGAGCGCGATCTCGGCGACCGAGCCGGTGCCCAGCGCCCAGGTGTCGACCGTGGCGACACCGAGGGTGGCGGTGCCGTGCTCGGTGAGCCAGCCGGGCAGCTCGCCGGTGGACAGGACCGTGCCGTCGACCTCCACGCCGTCCGCGACGACCGGGGTGCCCTCGGCCTCCTCGGCGCCGGGGTCCACGGCCAGCAGCCGCTCGCGCAGCGAGGGGTTCCTGATCTCCAGGGTGTCCAGGACCAGGGCCAGCGCCTTGCGGTCGTAGGGCTCGCGCGCCAGGTCGGCGACCGTCTTGGGCAGCTCGACCGTGCGCACCATCTCCGTCAGACGGCGGTTGAGCTTGACCGCGTCCAGGTGGTCGCGCAGGTTCTGCCCGGCCTTGCCCTTGACCTCGTCGACGCGCTCGACCAACTCGGCGAAGGAACCGAACTGGTTGATCCACTTCGCCGCCGTCTTCTCACCGACCCCGGGGATGCCCGGGAGGTTGTCGGACGGGTCGCCGCGCAGGGCCGCGAAGTCGGGGTACTGCGCGGGGGTGAGGCCGTACTTCTCCTCGACCTTCTCCGGGGTGAACCGGGTCAGCTCGGAGACGCCCTTGGTCGGGTACAGCACGGTCGTGTGCTCGGTGACCAGCTGGAAGGAGTCGCGGTCGCCGGTGACGATCAGCACCTCGAAGCCCTCGGCCTCGGCCTGGGTGGCGAGCGTGGCGATGACGTCGTCCGCCTCGAAGCCGTCGACCGCGAACCGCGACACGTGCATCGTGTCGAGCACCTCGCCGATCAGCTCGACCTGGCCCTTGAACTCGTCCGGGGTCTTGGAGCGGTTCGCCTTGTACTCCGTGAACTCCTCGGAGCGCCAGGTCTTGCGGGAGACGTCGAAGGCCACCGCGAAGTGCGTGGGCTCCTCGTCACGCAGGGTGTTGGCGAGCATCGACGCGAAGCCGTAGATCGCGTTGGTCGGCTGGCCCGTCGCCGTCGTGAAATTCTCCGCGGGCAGCGCGAAGAACGCGCGATACGCCAGCGAATGCCCGTCCATGAGCATCAGCCGGGGCCGGTTGCCGCCGGCGGTTTTCTCGGTCTTCTTCGCTGCTGTCTCTGCCACGCCCCCGATCCTGCCACGCCGCACTGACAGTCGGCCCCGCCCACCGCCGACGACGGCACGGACGGACGACCCCGGCCGTCCGCACGCATTGCTGGTGCCCTCTACAACGACCGGGCTCCGTCGCTGTCGCGGGCAGGTGAGAGGATCGAAGAGGTACCCGACATGTGCGCGTGTGAGGAGAGTGGGCGATGGCCACCAAGCCGCCCCAGGGCGATCCGGTCCAGGACGCCCCGAAGGTCGTCGAGCCCAAGCACGCGGCGGCGGGGCTGCCGGCGATCGGGCACACCCTGCGCATCGCGCAGCAGCAGATGGGCGTGAAGCGCACCGCGTTGACGCTGCTGCGGGTCAACCAGAAGGACGGCTTCGACTGCCCGGGCTGCGCCTGGCCGGAGCCGGACCACCGGCACGCGGCGGAGTTCTGTGAGAACGGCGCGAAGGCGGTCGCCGAGGAGGCCACCCTGCGCCGGGTCACCCCGGAGTTCTTCGCCGCCCACCCGGCCGCCGACCTCGCGACCCGCAGCGGTTACTGGCTCGGCCAGCAGGGCCGCCTCACGCATCCCATGTACGTCCCCGAGGGCGGCACGCACTACGAACCTGTGTCCTGGGAGCGCGCCTTCGACATCGTCGCCGAGGAACTGCACGCCCTCGCCTCTCCCGACGAGGCGCTCTTCTACACGTCCGGCCGCACCAGCAACGAGGCCGCGTTCCTCTACCAGCTCTTCGCCCGCGAGTTCGGCACGAACAACCTGCCGGACTGCTCCAACATGTGCCACGAGTCGTCCGGTTCGGCACTCAACGAGACCATCGGGATCGGCAAGGGCAGCGTCCTCCTGGAGGACCTCTACAAGGCCGACCTGATCGTCGTCGCCGGCCAGAACCCGGGCACCAACCACCCGCGCATGCTCTCCGCCCTGGAGAAGGCCAAGGCCAACGGCGCGAAGATCATCAGCGTCAACCCGCTGCCCGAGGCGGGCCTCGAGCGCTTCAAGAACCCGCAGACCCCGCAGGGCATGCTCAAGGGCGCCGCGCTCACCGACCTGTTCCTGCAGATCCGCATCGGCGGCGACCAGGCCCTGTTCCGGCTCCTCAACAAGCTGATCCTGGAGACGCAGGGCGCCGTCGACCAGGCTTTCGTCGACGAACACACCCACGGCTACGAGGAGTTCGCGGAGGCCGCCCGTGCCGCGGACTGGGAGCAGACGCTCGCCGCGACGGGCCTCACGCGCGCGGAGATCGAGCAGGCGCTCGGCATGGTGCTCGCCTCCGAGCGCACCATCGTGTGCTGGGCGATGGGCCTGACCCAGCACAAGCACTCGGTGCCGACGATCCGAGAGGTCGTCAACTTCCTTCTGCTGCGCGGCAACATCGGCCGTCCGGGCGCGGGCGTGTGCCCGGTGCGCGGCCACAGCAACGTGCAGGGCGACCGCACGATGGGCATCTTCGAGCGTCCCGCGCCGGCCTTCCTGGACGCCCTGGAGAAGGAGTTCGGCTTCGCCCCGCCGCGCGAGCACGGCTACGACGTCGTCCGGGCCATCGGCGCCCTGCGCGACGGCGTGGCGAAGGTCTTCTTCGCGATGGGCGGCAACTTCGTCTCGGCGTCCCCCGACACGGACGTCACCGAGGCGGCCATGCGGCGCGCCCGGCTCACCGTGCACGTGTCGACCAAGCTCAACCGCTCGCACGCCGTCACGGGCGCGCGGGCGCTGATCCTGCCCACCCTGGGCCGCACCGAGCGCGATCTCCAGGGCGGCGGCGAGCAGTTCGTGACCGTCGAGGACTCCATGGGCATGGTGCACGCCTCCCGGGGCCGTCTGGAGCCCGCGAGCACCCATCTGCTGTCCGAGCCGGCCATCGTGTGCCGACTGGCCCGGCGCGTCCTGGGCGAGGAATCCCGCACGCCCTGGGAGGAGTTCGAGAAGGACTACGCGACGGTCCGCGACCGCATCGCGCGCGTGATCCCCGGCTTCACCGACTTCAACGCGCGCGTGGCCCACCCGGGCGGCTTCGCCCTCCCGCACGCCCCGCGCGACGAGCGCCGCTTCCCGACCGCCACCGGCAAGGCCAACTTCACCGCCGCGCCCGTCGAGTTCCCCCAACTGCCCGAGGGCAGGCTGCTGTTGCAGACCCTGCGCTCGCACGACCAGTACAACACCACGATCTACGGCCTGGACGACCGCTACCGGGGCATCAGGAACGGCCGCCGGGTGGTGCTCGTGAACGCCGAGGACGCGCGCGTGCTGGGCATCGCCGACGGGTCGTACGTCGACCTGGTCGGCGAGTGGAAGGACGGCGTCGAGCGGCGCGCGCCGGGCTTCCGGGTCGTGCACTACCCGACGGCACGGGGGTGCGCGGCCGCGTACTACCCGGAGACCAATGTCCTGGTGCCGCTCGACGCCACCGCGGACACCAGCAACACCCCGGCCAGCAAGTCCGTCGTCGTCCGTCTGGAACAATCGACCACCGACTGAGCGTTTGCTCAGCGGCGAGCCAGATCCACCGTCAGGCGTACGAGAACGGAGCCGGCCCCATGGGCGAGCAGCAGCACGTGAAGTTCCCGCAGGAAGTCATCGACGAGTACGCGGAGCTCGGCGTCGACCTGCCGGCTCTGTTCTCCGCCGGGCACCTGGGCAACCGGATGGGCGTCCAGATCCTGGAGGCCTCCGTGGACCGGGTCGTGGGGACCATGCCGGTGGAGGGCAACACCCAGCCGTACGGGCTCCTGCACGGGGGCGCCTCCGCGGTGCTGGCCGAGACCCTGGGGTCGGTCGGGTCCATGCTGCACGGCGGCAGCTCCAAGATCGCGGTCGGCGTCGACCTGAACTGCACCCACCACCGCGGCGCCCGCTCCGGCCTGGTGACCGGCGTGGCCACGCCGGTGCACCGGGGGCGCTCGACGGCGACGTACGAGATCGTGATCAGTGACGAGGAGGGGCGGCGGGTGTGCACCGCGCGGCTGACCTGTCTGCTGCGGGACGTGCGCCCCGGGGACGGGGAGCACGTGGGCGTCGCCGGCTGAGCGGCACCGCCCGGCGGTACGGCGTCTTTCCAGCTCCGGCGCCCTGACCTACCGTTTCCCCATGGGGCTGCGGTCATGAGCGGCATCGGGCCCGTCGAACCCGTCAACGGGCCCGAGGCGGACGAGAGTTACGACGTCATCGGCACCGACGCGCCGCGCCTCACCGACCGGTTCCGGAGCCGTCGTCCCGCGAGCGGCCTCGCCGCACGCTGGGGCGCGCTGCCGCCCACGGCCCGCAGGGCACTCCTCGCCGCGGGTGTGATCGTCGTGGCCGCGGCCGGAGTCGTGCTGCTGCCCACCGCCGGCGCCCCGGACCGGGCCGAGCCGACCGAGCCCATCCCGTATCCCGCCAATGTCACCGCCTGGGAGTACCTGGGACGTGCCGCCCCGCCCGCCACCCCGACGCCTCCCGGCCCCCGGGTGACCGGCGGGCTGTTCCGGTTCGCCGTGTCCGTCGACCACGGCCCCCCGGTCACCGTGCGGGTCGACGGCGCCGCCTTTCCCGGTCTCACCGCGCACGTCACACCCGAGCGGAGTTTCACCGTGTCCGCCGGGACACCCCGGCGAATCGCCGTCGAAATATCCGTATCCGACTGTTCGGGACTGCCCCGGATCGCGGACCTACCTTTTCTTGACGTAACGCTGCGTAACACACGCGCAATACAACACCACAGCTTCATCTTCGACGGCGGGTACGCCCGGGACCTTTCCGAGCTGCTCCACGGGGCCTGCGGACCGGCAACCTTGCGACCAGGCCCGCGGCCAACCGGAAGTGCGGGTTCTCAGAATGCGGACTGAGCGGAAAATCCGCCAAAACGGCTGAGAGCCCACTTTCGCCGGGCTCGTCCCGCATCACGGCATAACAAGAAAGTCACAAGCGCGGCTACGGCGATGCCGCCGCCTACAGACGGGCTTAGAGTCACGGCCAGTCACCGCTCCATCGGGAGTTCGGTACCAGAGGCATCTGCCGCCCTCACCCAGGCGAGCGGGCTGCGAAAGGACTGATTGTGCGACAGCGTTCCTTGGTGATACTTACCTCCGTTCTTGCGAGTGGAGCTCTGACCCTCACCGCCTGCGGGTCCCGAGACGACAGCGGTGACAAGAGCGACAGCAGCACCACGACCTACACCATCGGCGTGGACGCCCCGCTCTCCGGTGAGAACTCCACCACCGGCCTCGGCATCCAGTACGGCGTTCAGGTCGCCGTCGACGACGCCAACAAGAACAACTGGGTCCCGGGCGTGAAGTTCAAGGTCAAGGCCCTGGACGACAAGGCCCAGCCCGCCAGCGGCCAGCAGAACGCCACGGCCCTGGTCGGCGACAAGACCGTCATCGGCACCGTCGGCCCGCTGAACTCCGGCGTGGCCCAGTCGATGCAGCAGGTCTTCGCCTCCGCCAACATGGTCGAGATCTCCCCCTCGAACACCAACCCCGAGCTGACCCAGGGCAAGAACTGGCAGACGGACAAGAAGCGGCCGTACAAGACGTACTTCCGCACCGCCACCACCGACGAGCTGCAGGGCAGCTTCGCCGCCGACTACGCGTACAACGGCCTGAAGTCGAAGAAGGCCTTCGTCGTCGACGACAAGCAGACCTACGGCGCCGGCCTCGCGAAGATCTTCGGCGAGAAGTTCAAGGCCGCCGGTGGCACGGTCGTCCAGACCGACCACGTCAACACCGGTGACAAGGACTTCGGTTCGCTCGTCACCAAGATCAAGAACTCCGGCGCCGACCTGCTCTACTACGGCGGCCAGTACGACGAGTCCTCGCTGATCACCAAGCAGATGAAGGACGCCGGCGTCAAGATCCCGCTGTTCGGCGGTGACGGCATGTTCGCCTCGACCTACATCGAGACCGCGGGCAAGGCCTCCGAGGGCGACCTCGCCACCTCCGTCGGTGTCCCGGTCGACACCCTGCCGGCCGCCAAGCAGTTCGTGGAGACCTACAAGGCCAAGGGCTACAAGGGTGACTACGGCGCCTACGGCGGTTACTCCTACGACGCCGCCTCGGCGATCATCAAGGCCGTGAAGGCCGTCAAGGACGCCAACAGCGACAAGCTCCCCAGCGACATCAACGACCTGCGCTCCAAGCTCGTCGACGAGGTCCAGAAGTCCGACTTCGAGGGCATCACCGGCAAGGTCTCCTTCGACGAGTACGGCGACACCGGCAACAAGCAGCTCACGGTCTACCAGGTCACCGACGGTGCCTGGAAGGCTGTCAAGACGGGCACTGCCAGCTGACCTGTCAGCCCCAGCACGTCGCACCACGGGCCGCGCGGAAGGAGGATCCCGACCGCGCGGCCCGTTTCCACACCCAGACCTTGTACACGCCCCGTGCACAACTCCACCGATTCTGTGCACACGACCCAGCGACATGGAGGCCATGCGGTGAACACCCTGCCGCAGCAGCTGGCCAACGGGCTGCTTCTTGGCTCGATGTACGGGCTGATCGCCATCGGCTACACGATGGTGTACGGCATCGTCCAGCTCATCAACTTCGCGCACGGCGAGATCTTCATGACCGGGGCCTTCGGTGCCCTCACGGTCTACCTCTACATCCTTCCCGACGGCACCAACCTGGCCGTCGCCGTCCCCCTGATGTTGATAGGCGGTGCGATCGTCGCCGTCCTCATCGCGGTCGGAGCGGAACGGTTCGCCTACCGACCTCTGCGCGGAGCACCACGCCTGGCACCGCTCATCACCGCCATCGGTCTCTCCCTGGCCCTCCAGGAACTGGTCCGCAACTTCTACCCCAACGCCGACCGCGCCCGCGCCTTCCCCGGCCTGGACGCCACGCACGACATCGGCTCCGTCACCATCAAGGACGCCGACATCTTCCTGGTCGTCGCCGCCATCGTCTGCATGTCCGGCCTCGCCTGGTTCGTGCGCAAGAGCCGCACCGGCCGGGCCATGCAGGCCACCGCGCAGGACCCGGACACCGCGCAGCTCATGGGCATCGACACCAACCGCATCATCGTCATCGCCTTCGCCATCGGCGGTCTGTTCGCCGCCGTCGCCGCGGTCGCCTACGGCCTCAAGTACGGCAGCATCGACTACCGCATGGGCTTCCTGATGGGCCTCAAGGCCTTCACCGCGGCCGTCCTCGGTGGCATCGGCAACATCTACGGGGCCATGCTGGGCGGACTCGTCCTCGGCGTCGCCGAGACCCTCGCCTCCGCCTACATCGACGGCATCCCCGGCATGGACAAACTCGGCGGCCAGAGCTGGGCCAACGTCTGGGCCTTCGTTCTTCTCATCCTCGTGCTCCTGTTCAGGCCCCAGGGGCTGCTCGGTGAGCGCGTCGCGGACAGGGCGTGATCAGCGTGACCGAGACGACCAAGACCCCGTCCACGGACACCGCCCCGCGCGGCCTGATCCCGCTGCCCCTGTCCGCCGCCCGCGCGCTCCTCCTCGTCGGCGGCGTCGCCACCGCGGTCTCCGCGTTCCTGGCCTGGACCTGGACCTCCGAGTTCCCCGGGGACCTCACGGTCACGGGCTACCCGGGCGGCCTGCAGTGGCTCACCTTCACCGCGGGCGTCCTCACGGCCCTCTTCGCGCTCGCCTCCTACGGCGTCCGCGGCCTGGGCTGGCTGCTGCCCGCCCGCAACAACGCCCCCCTGGTGCTGCTGGCCCTGGGCGGCTTCGGCACCACCTGGTACACGGTCATCGCGATCGCCTCCAAGCTCGGCGGCCTGTCCAACCTGGAGCCCGGCGGCTGGGTCGCCGCCGTCGCCTCCCTGCTGCCCGTACTCGGCGCCCTCGCCCTCCCGGAGCAGACCGGCGAGACCACCAAGGACACGCTCAAGGCATACGTCGCCAAGTCCGAGCGCATCCCCGCGCCCGCGCCGCTGTCCCCCTGGATCCAGCGGGCCGTGATCACGGTCGTGGCGGCCATCGGCCTCTTCGTCTTCGCCTACGGCATCGACACCGAGTACGGCGAGCTCTTCGTCGGCTACCTGATCGTCGTGGTCTTCACGGTCTGGGCGATGCACACCGCCGGTCTGCTGGACCGGTTCTCCCACATCGTCGCCGCGAACCGCAGCTTCGCCCTCGCCATGGGCTTCATCGCGGCCATCGGCTTCCCGTTCACCCAGACCGACGACCACTACGCCAACATCGGCGTGAACATCCTGATCTTCGGGACGGTCGCCCTGGGCCTGAACATCGTCGTCGGCCTCGCCGGCCTCCTGGACCTCGGGTACGTCGCCTTCCTCGGCGTCGGCGCCTACACCGCGGCCCTGGTCTCCGGCTCGGAGTTCTCCAAGTTCTCCGGCGTCCAGTTCCCCTTCTGGGCCGCCGCCCTCGCCGGTGCCGCCGCCTCGCTGATCTTCGGTGTCCTGATCGGCGCACCGACCCTGCGGCTGCGCGGCGACTACCTCGCCATCGTCACTCTCGGCTTCGGAGAGATCTTCCGTATCGCCGTCAACAACATGGACGGCGAGTCCGGCCCGGACATCACCAACGGTCCCAACGGCATCCCGGCCATCCCGGACCTGGACTTCTTCGGGTTCAACTTCGGCAAGGCACACGACGTCGCCGGCTTCACCCTCGGCCGCTTCGCCAACTACTACCTGCTGATGGTCCTGATCATGGCCCTGGTGGTCCTGGTCTACACGCGGGCCGCCGACTCCCGTATCGGCCGCTCCTGGATCGCCATCCGCGAGGACGAGACCGCCGCCACCGCCATGGGCATCAACGGCTTCCGGGTCAAGCTCATCGCCTTCGCGCTCGGCGCCTCCCTGGCCGGCCTCGCAGGCACGGTCAGCGCCCACGTGACGTACAGCGTGGTCCCGAACCCGTACCAGTTCGCCGGCGCCACGCCTCCGAACTCGGCGTTCCTGCTCGCCGCCGTCGTCCTCGGCGGCATGGGCACGGTCGCCGGTCCGCTGCTCGGCGCGGCGCTGCTCTACCTGCTCCCGGAGAAGCTCGTCTTCCTCCAGGACAAGTCGCTGCTCGCCTTCGGTATCGCGCTCATCCTCCTGATGCGCTTCCGCCCCGAGGGCATCATCGCCAACCGCCGCCGACAGCTCGAGTTCCACGAGACCGGCCAACTCGACGTACCAGACACCGAAACGCTCAGCGACGAGCCGGCCGTCACGAAGGCAGGGGCGTAGGAGCCATGACGACACCTGTACTCGAAGCCCGCGACGTCACGATGCGCTTCGGCGGCCTGACCGCCGTGCGTTCGGTCGACTTCACCGTCAACTCCGGTGAGATCGTGGGTCTGATCGGCCCGAACGGCGCCGGCAAGACAACGTTCTTCAACTGCCTGACCGGCCTGTACATCCCGACGGAGGGCACGGTCTCCTACCAGGGGACCGTCCTGCCGCCGAAGCCGCACCTGGTGACGAAGGCGGGCATCGCCCGTACGTTCCAGAACATCCGGCTGTTCGCCAACATGACCGTCCTGGAGAACGTCCTGGTCGGCCGGCACACGCGGACGAAGGAAGGCCTCTGGTCGGCGCTGCTGCGCGGCCCCGGCTTCAAGCGGGCCGAGCGCGCCAGCGAGGAACGGGCCATGGAACTACTGGAGTTCATCGGTCTCGCCCACAAGCGCGACCACCTCGCCCGCAACCTCCCCTACGGCGAGCAGCGCAAGCTGGAGATCGCCCGGGCGCTGGCGTCCGAGCCCGGTCTGCTGCTCCTGGACGAGCCGACGGCCGGCATGAACCCGCAGGAGACGCGGGCGACGGAGGAACTCGTCTTCGCCATCCGCGACAAGGGCGTCGCCGTGCTCGTCATCGAGCACGACATGCGCTTCATCTTCAACCTCTGCGACCGTGTCGCCGTCCTCGTCCAGGGCGAGAAGCTGGTCGAGGGCACCTCCGAGGTCGTCCAGGCCGACGAGCGGGTCATCGCGGCCTACCTGGGCGAGCCCTTCGAGGGCGACCCCGGGGCGACCGAGGCCCCGGAGAGCCCGGCCGGGGAGGCCGGCGCCGTCGCGGACAGCACCCCCGGCACCACCAAGGGAGACGTCCAGTGACCACGCTGCTCGAGGTCGAGGACCTCCGCGTCGCCTACGGCAAGATCGAGGCCGTGAAGGGCATCTCCTTCAAGGTCGAGGCCGGCCAGGTCGTCACCCTCATCGGCACCAACGGCGCCGGCAAGACGACGACCCTGCGCACCCTCTCCGGGCTGCTGAAGCCCAGCGGCGGCAAGATCATGTTCGAGGGGCAGCCGCTCAATGGCGTCGCCGCGCACAAGATCGTGGCGCTGGGTCTGGCCCACTCCCCCGAGGGCCGGCACATCTTTCCGCGCCTGACCATCGAGGACAACCTCCGGCTCGGCGCCTTCCTCCGCAAGGACAAGGAAGGCATCGAGAAGGACATCCAGCGTGCCTACGACCTCTTCTCGATCCTCGGGGAGCGGCGCAAGCAGGCCGCGGGCACCCTCTCGGGCGGTGAGCAGCAGATGCTGGCGATGGGCCGTGCGCTCATGTCCCAGCCCAAGCTGCTCATGCTGGACGAGCCCTCCATGGGTCTGTCGCCGATCATGATGCAGAAGATCATGTCGACGATCGTCGAGCTGAAGTCCCAGGGCACGACGATCCTGCTGGTCGAGCAGAACGCCCAGGCCGCCCTGTCGCTGGCCGACCAGGGCCACGTCATGGAGGTCGGCAACATCGTCCTGTCCGGCACCGGCCAGGACCTGCTGCACGACGAGTCGGTGCGCAAGGCGTACCTGGGCGAGGACTAGCCGCCCGCCCTTGCGCGACACCGCGATACGCCGGAGGCCCGCACCCTGTCAGGGGGTGCGGGCCTCCGTCACGTACCGCGCGGGCTCAGCCCTTGCTGTTCTTCTTCTCGTCCGCGTCCAGGATGACCGCCTCGGCGACCTGCTGCATCGACATCCGGCGGTCCATGGAGGTCTTCTGGATCCAGCGGAACGCGGCGGGCTCGGTCAGTCCGTACGCGGTCTGGAGGATGGACTTCGCCCGGTCGACCAGCTTCCGCGTCTCCAGGCGCTGGCTGAGGTCGGCGACCTCCTTCTCCAGCTCCTTCAGCTCGGTGAAGCGGGAGACGGCCATCTCGATGGCCGGTACGACGTCACTCTTGCTGAACGGCTTGACCAGGTACGCCATCGCGCCGGCGTCCCGGGCCCGCTCGACGAGGTCGCGCTGCGAGAACGCGGTGAGCATCAGCACCGGGGCGATGCGCTCCTCGGCGATCTTCTCTGCGGCGGAGATGCCGTCCAGCTTGGGCATCTTCACATCGAGGATGACCAGGTCGGGCTGGTGCTCGCGGGCCAGCTCGATCGCCTGCTCGCCGTCACCGGCCTCGCCGACGACGCTGTAGCCCTCTTCCTCCAGCATCTCCTTGAGGTCGAGGCGGATCAGTGCCTCGTCCTCCGCGATGACGACACGGGTCGTCAGCGGAGGCACGTGCGACTTGTCGTCGTCGGGCGCGTCCACGGGCTGGGGCGACTCGGGGGCGGTCACGGGGGCTCCTCGTTCCGGGCGGGGTGCTGCTGACAAGCAGCCTACCTAGCTGCGACGCAGTGAGGTCACCCGGTATAGTCCTGTGGGGTTGCCCGGCCGGGTTGGCGGAATGGCAGACGCTGATGTCTCAAACACATCTGTCCGAAAGGGCGTGCGGGTTCGAATCCCGCACCCGGCACCCGACACACCAGTAAGCGGATGCCCACATCGATGTGGACATCCGCTTTCTCGTACCCCCGACTGCTCGCGTCAGACGGTCACTTGGGGCTGTCGTCCTCGCCGATGTGGTGCACCCGGACGAGGTTCGTCGCGCCCGAGACGCCGGGCGGGGAGCCCGCCGTGATGACGACGATGTCGCCCTTCTCGCAGCGGCCGAACTTCAGGAGCAGTTCGTCGACCTGGTCGACCATGGCGTCGGTGGAGTCGACGTGCGGGCCGATGAAGGTCTCGATGCCCCAGGTGAGGTTGAGCTGGGAGCGGGTGGCCGGCTCCGGGGTGAAGGCCAGCATCGGGATCGGGGAGCGGTAGCGGGACAGGCGGCGGGCCGTGTCGCCGGACTGGGTGAAGGCGACCAGGAACTTGGCGCCGAGGAAGTCGCCCATCTCCGCCGCCGCGCGGGCCACCGCGCCGCCCTGGGTGCGGGGCTTGTTCCGCTCGGTCAGCGGCGGGAGGCCCTTGGCGAGGATGTCCTCCTCGGCCGCCTCGACGATCCGGGACATGGTGCTGACGGTCGCCACGGGGTACTTGCCGACGCTGGTCTCGCCGGACAGCATCACCGCGTCCGCGCCGTCGATCACCGCGTTCGCCACGTCGCTCGCCTCGGCCCTGGTGGGGCGGGAGTTCTCGATCATCGAGTCGAGCATCTGGGTGGCCACGATGACCGGCTTGGCATTGCGCTTCGCCAGCTTGATCGCGCGCTTCTGGACGATCGGGACCTGCTCCAGGGGCATCTCGACGCCGAGGTCGCCCCGGGCGACCATGATGCCGTCGAACGCGGCGACGATGTCGTCGATCGCCTCGACGGCCTGCGGCTTCTCGACCTTGGCGATCACCGGGAGGCGGCGGCCCTCCTCGTCCATGATGCGGTGGACGTCCTCGATGTCCTTGCCGCTGCGGACGAAGGAGAGGGCGATGACGTCGCAGCCGATGCGCAGGGCCCAGCGGAGGTCGGCCTCGTCCTTGTCGGAGAGGGCGGGCACGGACACGGCGACGCCGGGGAGGTTGAGGCCCTTGTGGTCGGAGACCATGCCGCCCTCGACGACGGTGGTGTGGACGCGGGGGCCGTCGACGGTGGTGACTTCGAGGCAGACCTTGCCGTCGTCGACCAGGACGCGCTCACCGGGAGTGACGTCGTCGGCGAGTCCCGCGTAGGTGGTGCCGCAGGAGTGGCGGTCGCCCTCGGCGCCGTCCTCGACGGTGATGGTGAAGGTGTCTCCGCGTTCAAGGAGTACCGGGCCCTCGGTGAAGCGGCCGAGTCGGATCTTCGGGCCTTGAAGGTCGGCGAGGATCCCGACGCTGCGGCCGGTCTCGTCCGAGGCCTTTCGCACGCGCTGGTAGCGCTCCTCGTGCTCGGCGTAGCTGCCGTGGCTGAGGTTGAATCGGGCGACGTCCATTCCGGCTTCGACCAGTGCCTTGATCTGGTCGTACGAGTCGGTGGCGGGCCCCAGAGTACAGACGATTTTTGCTCGGCGCATGATTCGAGCCTAGGCCTTACCGGCCAGTAGAGAATTGGCCGCGTATGACCACTCAACAACCTTTGAGTGAAGGGCTATTGACAAGTATTGAATTGTGCGGAGGGGTGCTCCGATGAGCATTTTTCTGCTTGCCGCGCCTTTCTACAGCCGGGGCGGTGTCATGGTGAAGCGGGCGTTGACCTGGGCGAAGACGTGCTGGCGCTGGGGTTCCAGGTCGAGGGCCGGAGCGCCGGCGTCCGCGGCGGCCGCGAACTCCATGGTCGCGCTGCGCATACGGCCGGGCGCCTGCGGATACGGCTGGGCGTTCTCGGCGCCGATGTCGGCCAGCTCGACCAGCGCGGCGAGGCCGGCGCCCAGGGCCTCGGCGTATTCACGGGCGCGTTGGACGGCTTCGCGCACCGCCTGCTGCCGGGCCTTGCGGTGGACCGGCGAGTCGGGCCGCAGGGCCCACCAGGGGCCGTCGACGCGGGTGAGGTCGAGATCGGCGAGGCGGGTGGTGAGTTCGCCGAGCGCGGTGAAGTCGGTCAGCTCGGCGGTGATGTGGACGCTGCCGTGATAGGTGCGCACGCGTTCGCCGCGACCACGCTGGGTGAGCTCGGGGGTGATGGAGAAGTGCCCGGTCTCCAGCCGCTCGACGGCGTCCCCGTACGTCTTCACCAGCTCCAGCGCGGTGGCGTTGCGGCGCGTGAGGTCCTCCAGGGCGGCTCGGCGGTCCTTGCCGCGGGAGGCGACCGCGATGCCGATGCGGGCGATCTCGGGGTCGACTTCGAGGCGGGCCTCGCCGCGGACGGCGATGCGCGGGGCGTCGGGGGTGCCGTACGGCACGGCGGGCTGGGAGGTGTCCGGCGACGGGGTGCTCGAAGCGGTGGCCATACGCCCAACTCTGTCACTTCTTAGCGGGGTACGGCCCGGGAGCGCACAGGTTAGGTCATCAGATCGCAACCTCAGGGACCTGTTGCCGTCGGTCGTGGACGCGTCAGAATCTACGCGCGTTGTTGACCATTCCCCGAGGAGAGCCAGAGATGCCCTTGAACCGCCGGAAGTTCCTCAAGAAGTCCGCCGTGACAGGTGCCGGGGTCGCGCTGGCCGGCGCGGCGGCGACACCGTCGGCCGAGGCAGCGGAGAGCGCGATGAAGAAGCCGTCGAAGGCGAAGCGGTACTCCCTCACCGTCCTGGGCACCACCGACCTGCACGGGCATGTCTTCAACTGGGACTACTTCAAGGACGCGGACTACACGGACGCGGCCGGCAACGCACAGGGCCTGGCCCGGATCTCGACGCTGGTGAACGCGATCCGCAAGGAGCGGGGCCGCGAGAACACGCTGCTGCTGGACGCGGGCGACACGATCCAGGGCACCCCGCTGACGTACTACTACGCGAAGGTCGACCCGATCACCGCCAAGGGCGGCCCGGTGCACCCGATGGCGCAGGCGATGAACGCGATCGGGTACGACGCGGTGGCGCTGGGCAACCACGAGTTCAACTACGGCATCGAGACGCTGCGCAAGTTCGAGGAGCAGTGCCGCTTCCCGCTCCTCGGGGCGAACGCGCTGGACGCGAAGACGCTGAAGCCCGCCTTCCCGCCGTACTTCATCAAGAAGTTCTGCGTGCGGGGCGCGCCGCCGGTGAAGGTGGCCGTGCTCGGTCTGACCAACCCGGGCATCGCGATCTGGGACAAGGCGTACGTGCAGGGCAAGTTGACGTTCCCGGGCCTTGAGGAGCAGGCCGCGAAGTGGGTGCCGAAGCTGCGGTCGATGGGCGCGGACGTGGTCATCGTGTCGGCGCACTCCGGCTCCTCGGGCACCTCGTCCTACGGTGACCAGCTGCCGTACGTGGAGAACTCGGCGGCGCTGGTCGCGCAGCAGGTGCCCGGCATCGACGCGATCCTGGTGGGCCACGCGCACGTGGAGATCCCGGAGTTGAAGGTCACCAACGCCAAGACCGGTAAGACGGTGGTGCTTTCGGAGCCGCTGGCGTACGCGGAGCGGCTTTCGCAGTTCGACGTCGAGCTGGTCTTCGCCAAGGGACGGTGGAGCGTCGAGTCGGTCGCCTCCAAGGTCCTCAACACCAACACGGTCGCCGACGACCCGAAGATCACCCGGCTGCTCTCGGACGAGCACGCGAAGGTCGTCGAGTACGTCAACCAGGTGGTCGGCACGGCCACGCAGACGCTGACGACGGTCGAGGCGCGCTACAAGGACGCCCCGATCATCGACCTGATCACCAAGGTCCAGGAGGACGTCGTCAAGGCGGCCCTGGTGGGCACCGCGTACGCCTCGCTGCCGGTGGTCGCGCAGGCCTCGCCGTTCTCGCGGACCTCGGAGATCCCGGCGGGCGAGGTGACCATCCGGGACCTGTCGGGTCTGTACGTGTACGACAACACGCTGGTCGCGAAGGTGCTGACGGGCGCGCAGGTGCGGGCGTACCTGGAGTACTCGGCGGAGTACTTCGTGCAGACGGCCGCGGACGCGGTGATCGACCCGGCGAAGCTGACCAACGCGAACAACCGCCCGGACTACAACTACGACTACGTATCGGGCTTCACGTACGACATCGACATCGCTCAGGCGGCCGGTGCGCGGATCAAGAACCTGACGTACGACGGGGCGGCACTGGACGACACCCAGCAGTTCGTGCTCGCGGTGAACAACTACCGTGCCAACGGCGGCGGCGCGTTCCCGCACGTGGCCTCGGCGACCGAGGTGTGGTCGGAGTCGACGGAGATCCGCACCCGGATCGCGGAGTGGGTGACCGCGAAGGGCGAGCTGGACCCGGCGGACTTCGCGTCGGTGGACTGGAAGCTCACGCGGAACGGCACGCCGGTCTTCTGACGTTCAGTCAACTGCTGGGCGGTGCTTCGGACCTGGAGTGTCCGAAGCACCGCCGTCGGGTCAGCGCAGGGTGCGGGTGAACTGGTACGCGCTCTGCGAGGTGCCGCTGCACGTGTCGGAGAGCTGGCCGTTGGTCGCGCAGGCCTTGTCGCGGCCGAGCGACCAGAAGGAGAGCTCCTGGATGCCCTTGCTGGCCGCGAAGTTGGCGAGGGTCGTCGCGTTGGCCGTGGTGAACACCTCGGCCTGGGTGTCGTTGACCCCGATCATGGGGGTGTTGCCCTCCATGGCCCACAGCTGCGCGGAGGTCTTGGTCGTCCAGATCCGGCCCAGCTGGTCGTGCAGGGCGGTCGCCGCGTCGGTGGCCGCCTTGCCCATGTCCATGGCCGGCCCGTAGTCCATGGTCATGATGTTGACCAGGTTGACGGTCAGGGCGTTGCTCTTGGCGTTGTTGAGCAGGTTGATCGAGTTCTGCTCCAGGCCGGTCGGGTTGACCGGCAGGGTGTACTGGACGTCGAGCTTGCGCCCCGCCGCCGCGTACTCGCTCTGCAACTGCGCCAGGGCCTTGTTGCGCCGGTCGTTGGCGGCCGTGTTGTTGAGGGTCGAGCCCTCGATGTCGAGGTCGACACGGGTGAGGTTGAGCGTGTCGATGACCTTCTTGTACTGGGCCTTGAGGGTCGAGACCGAGGTGCAGGCCAGACCCAGTTCCGTGCCGGAGGCGCCGCCGAAGGACGCGATGACGTCCCCGCCCGCCGCGCGCAGCGAGTTGATGGCGGAGGTCCAGGAGGCGTTGTTGATGGCCGTGTCGCCGTTGAACGTCGCGTTACAGCCGCTGCCGGCGATGACGAAGGCGAGGGTGAAGTACTTCTGCCCGGTGGCGTTGCGCGCGTTGGCCAGGGCGGAAGGCGAGTTCCAGGTCTCCGCGTAGGGCGCGGAGTACCGGGCGGGGAAGCCGGGGCCGGGGTTCGCCGCCGTCGTGGCGGCGGACGCCGAGGGGGCGAGCAGGCCGGCCACCGTCGCACCTGTGGCAGCGGCAACGGCCAGCGCGTATCGGCTGTTTCGACGCATGAGTCCTCCAAGATGCGGCGCACGCGGCGCTGGTGGGGGTAGAGGAAGTCACGCCCAGTTCACGAGTCTGAACAACCTCTGTTCATGTGAACGGACTGTGAGCCATTAAGGCCTAGACCAATACCCCCGTCAACCCATGCGTCGGAAAAGGAGGGTTGGCGTCGACGCCGGTCCTTCCGAGGGCCGGCGGCCGTCCGGCGGCTCAGCGGCCTTCTAGAGGTCCAGCAGCGTGATGTCGACGGCGTCCGCGATGGCCTTCGCGCCCGCGTCGTTGACGTGCACGCCGTCACCGGAGTCGAACTCCGCGCGGATACGGTCCTGTTGGTCCGGGTCGGCGACGGCGGCGGCCACGTCGACGACACCGTCGAAGGGATGGTCGTCGCCGAGCAGCCAGGCGTTGACCTCACGGCGTGCGACCTGGCCGCTCTCGCTGTCGTAGCCGGGATAGGTGGTGCCCGCGTAGGGGCCCAACGTGCTGCCGATGACGGTGAGTCCGGCGGTGTGCAGCCGGGCGGCGAGCATACGGAGGCCCGCGATCAGGTCGGCCGAGGTGGGCCGGGCGGCGGGTTCGGGGTAGGCGAGGGTGCCGGGCAGGCCCAGGTCGTTGAGGCCGATGTGGATCAGGACGTGGCTGACGCCGGGCACGGCGAGGACGTCACGGTCGACGCGGGACAGCAGGTGGTCGCCGACCCCGTCGGTGAGCAGACGGTTGGCGGAGATGCCCTGGTTGACGATCCAGCCGCGGGTGAGCCGGCGTCCGAGCTGGGCGGGGAAGCTGTTGTCGGTGCCGGGGGTGATGGCCGCGCCCTCGATCCAGGAGTCGCCGAACGCGACGGCGATCCGGGTGCCGGCGGGGGCCAGGACGTCCACGCCGGTGAGGTAGTGGCCGGTGGACAACTCCTCGGCGTCCTCCAGGACTTCGGCGGAGAGCCGGTCACCGGGGACGGCGTGGCCGATGTCGTACGGGATCGCGGAGTACGTGCTCGGACCTGTGTCACCGGGCAGGTAGAGGCTGACGGTGAGCTCCTCCCCCGCGCTGACGGGCAACTCGACCGGATCGCTGACGAGTTCCTCGCCGACCGGGATCGTGGCGTCCTCGGCGCCCGCGAAGCGCAGGGGTGTGTCGCTGGTGGGGTCGATCCGGCTGCCCCGGGTGCGGACGGCGAGGTGGGCGCCGCCGACGTGCAGGGGCTCCTTGCCGTAGCGGTTGCTGAACCGGACGCGCAGCGCCTCGCCGCCGCCGGCCAGGCGCAGGGACTGGCGGACGGTCCGGTCGGTGAAGCCGCGGATCTCGAAGAGGGCGAAGGCCTCGTACGGGTCGATGACGGCGGAGCGGTGCGCGGCGATCCAGGTCGAGGTCATGGCGGGCCCCAACGCCCCCGCCGGACGGGTTCTTCCCCCGTTGACCTTTTGCGGCCTTTCGTCGGTGCCGTTTCGCGCGGGTGTCACCGCGCCGTCGGTGTCACGTCCCCTCGACGAGCGGGGTGAGGACCTGGGCCTGGCGGGCCTGCGGGATGTGCGGTTGGCGCTGGTCGAGACCGAAGGTGGTGAAGGCCGTACGGGTCGGCAGGGAGTAGGTCTCCTTCCCGGCAAGGGAGTTGAGGATGGTCGCGCTGCGCCAGGCGGCGAGGCCGAGGTCGGGGGTGCCGACGCCGTGGGTGTGGCGTTCGGCGTTCTGGACGTACACCGAGCCGGTGACGGCGGGATCGGTCACCAGCCTGAACTGCTCGTCGACCCGCGGGCGTTCGCGGCTGTCGCGGCGCAGATAGGGGTCGATGCCGGCGAGGATCCGGTCCAGGGGGCGTTCCCGGTAGCCGGTGGCGAGGACCACGACGTCGGTGGTGAGGCGGGAGCGGGTGTTCTGCTGGATGTGTTCCAGGTGGAGTTCGACCTTGGTGGCGCCGATCCGGCCCGCGGTGCGGACGCGGACGCCCGGGGTGAGCACGGCGTCGGGCCAACCGCCGTGCAGGGTACGGCGGTAGAGCTCCTCGTGGATGGCGGCGATGGTGTCGTTGTCGATGCCCTTGTGGAGCTGCCACTGGGTGGTGCCGAGCCGGTCGCGGACGCCCTCGGGCAGGGCCTGGAAGTAGCGGGTGTAGTCGGGCGTGAAGTGTTCCAGGCCGAGCTTGGAGTACTCCATGGGCGCGAAGGCCTCGGTGCGGCCGATCCAGTGCAGTCCCTCGCGGCCGGCCGGGCGGGCGCGCAGCAGGTCGAGGAAGACCTCGGCGCCGGACTGTCCCGAGCCGACGACGGTGACGTGTTCGGCGGCCAGCACCGTCTCGCGGTGGGCGAGATAGTCGGCGGCGTGCACGACGGGCACGGCGGGCGCCTCGACGAGCGGCTTCAGCGGCTCGGGGACGTACGGCTCGGTGCCCACGCCGAGCACGATGTTCTTCGCGTACGTCCGCCCGAGCGCCTCGGCCTCGCCGTCGGCGTCGAGCTGGGTGAAGTCGACCTCGAACACGTCGCGTTCGGGGTTCCAGCGGACGGCGTCGACCTGGTGACCGAAGTGCAGTCCGGGCAGGCTCTCGGCGACCCAGCGGCAGTAGGCGTCGTACTCGGCGCGCTGGATGTGGAAGCGCTCGGAGAAGTAGAACGGGAAGAGCCGGTCGCGGCTCTTGAGGTGGTTGAGGAACGACCAGGGGCTGGCGGGGTCGGCGAGGCTCACCAGGTCGGCGAGGAACGGGACTTGGATCCGGGCCCCGTCGATGAGGAGGCCGGAGTGCCACCCGAAGGCGGGCCGCTGCTCGTAGAAGGCGATGTCGAGCTCGGTGAGCGGATGGGCGAGCGCGGCGAGGGAGAGGTTGAAGGGTCCGATGCCGATACCGACGAGGTCACGGGGCGCGTCGGGTTCGGGGTGCGGGGGGTTGGGGGTGGTGCTCATCGGGGGGTGTTTCCTTCCGCGGGTGTCTCTACGAGTTCTTCGACGACCTTGAGGAGCGCGGCCAGGTCGGCGGACCGGGTGGCCGGGTTGAGGAAGGTCGCCTTGAGCCAGAGGCGGTCGGCCGTGCGCGCGCGGCCGAGGACCGCGCGGCCGTCGGTGAGGAGGCGCCTGCGTACGGCGGCCACGGCGTCGTCGGTGGCCCCGCCCGGCCGGAACAGGACCGTGCTGATGGTGGGCCGGTCGTGGAGCTCGAAGCCGGGGTGGTCGCGGACGAGGGCGGCGAACTCGCGGGCGCGGTCGCACACTTGGTCGACGAGCGCGCCGAGGCCGCTGCGGCCGAGGGTCTTGAGGGTGACGGCGATCTTGAGGATGTCGGGGCGGCGGGTGGTGCGCAGGGAGCGTCCGAGGAGGTCGGGCAGGCCCGCCTCGGTGTCGTCGTCGGCGTTGAGGTAGTCGGCGCGCTGGTTCAGGGCGGCGAGGTCGCGGGGGTGGCGTACCGCGAGGAGCCCGGCGGCGACCGGCTGCCAGCCGAGTTTGTGCAGGTCGAGGGTGATGGTGTGGGCGCGCTCCAGACCGGCGAGCTTGTCGCGGTGGCGGTCGCTGAAGAGCAGGCCGCCCCCGTAGGCGGCATCGATGTGCAGGCGGGCGCGGTGGGCCGAGCAGAGGCCGGAGATCTCGGGCAGCGGGTCGATGAGCCCGGCGTCGGTGGTGCCGGCGGTGGCGGCGACCAGGCAGGGGCCCGACAGGGCGGTGAGGGCCGCGTCGAGGGCGGCGGGGTCGAGGGTGCCGGCGGGGGTGGGCACGATCACCGGTTCGGGCAGTCCGAGCAGCCAGGCGGCGCGGGCCAGCGAGTGATGGGCGTTGGCACCGCACACCAGCCGGACGTCGGCGCCCTGGGTCTCGCGGGCGAGCAGCAGGGCGAGTTGGTTGGACTCGGTGCCGCCGGTCGTGACGAGGGCGTCGGCGGCGCCGGCTTCCAGGGCCAGCTCCCGGGCGACCTGGGCCTCCAACTCGGCGGCGGCCGGGGCCTGGTCCCAGGAGTCGAGGGACGGGTTGAGGATGCTCGCGGCCAGGTCGGCGGCGGTGGCGACGGCCAGCGGCGGGCAGTGCAGATGCCCCGCGCACAGCGGGTCGGCCGGGTCGGCGGCCCCTTCGGCGAGCAACCGCACGAGCGCGTGCAGGGCGTCCGGATCGCCGTCGTCCGGCAGTACGTCCCCCACCACCTCCCGCACCCGCGCGGCGACCGCGTCCGGGCCGCCCGAGGGCAGCGGCCCGCCCCTCGCGCGCGTGCCCTCCCGCAGCGCGTCGAGCACGGTGTCCAGCAGAGGCCGCAGGGCGCGGGGGCCTTCGGGACCTGAGGCGAGAGGCGGCGTGCTCATGAGGTGACCTCCGGGGCGCCGGACAGAGGGAGTTCCAGCTTGTACGCGGATGCGATGGCGCGCCCGAAAAGTTCAACGATTCAAACCCGAAAGAAGGTACTTCCGTACGGGGAAAACGTGTCGGGGTGGGCCGATTCCTGCCCCGGCCCACCCCACTGCCCATTTCTCGTGTACCGGCGGCCAGGGCCTGTCCGCCGGACAGGCCCTAGACCTCCCGCACCCGCAACGCCCGCGCCAGGTCGTCGAGTTCGTCGACCAGCCGGCGGCGCAGGGCCGGGGTCAGGTCGGCGTCGCGCAGGCACTCCTCGCCCAACCGGAGGTTCTCCGTGTCGACGGCGTACCCGGGGAAGGCCCAGCGGCCGACGGCGACGGCGATCGCGGGGCCCCGGCGGGCGGCCACGGCGACGGCGTCCTCGTAGTAGCGCGGGACGTACTCCCGTACGAGGTCCGCCTGTTCGGGCTGCCAGAAGCCCTGGGCGGTGGCCGTGAAGAGGTAGTTGGAGAGGTCGTCGCCCGCGAACATCGCGTCCCAGGCGCGGCGCTTGGCCTCGGGGTCGGGCAGGGCCGCGCGGCAGCGGGCGGCGCCCTCCTGGCCGGTGGCGGAGGGGTCGCGGTCGAGTTCGGCGGCGATGGCGGCCTCGTCGGTGGCACCGAGGACGGCGAGCCGGCCCAGGACCCGCCAGCGCAGCTCGGGATCCAGGTCCGGGCCGCCGGGCACCGTGCCCTCGGCCAACCAGGCGGCGATGGTCTCGGGTTGGGCCGCTACGTCGATGAAGTGGCGGACCGCGATCAGCCGCAGGCCGGCGTTGTCGCCGTCCTCGGTGCGGCGGATCAGGTCGCGGCACAGGTCGGTGAGGGTGGCGAGGGCGACCGGGCGGGCCTCCGCGGTGATGTACCGGTCGGTGACCTGGGCGGAGGCGAAGGCGAGGACGCCCTGGACGAGGGCGAGGTCGGTCTCGCGCGGGAGGTGGGCGCGGGCCGCGTCCAGGTAGGCGGTGGCGGGGAGTTGGCCGTCTCGGACCGAGTCCCGCAGCGCGTTCCACACGACCGCGCGGGTGAGCGGGTCGGGCAGTCCGGAGAGGCCGGAGCGGACCGCCTGGAAGGACTCGGGGTCGAAGCGGACCTTGGCGTAGGTCAGGTCGCTGTCGTTGAGCAGGAGCAGCGCGGGCCGCTTGCCCAGGGGCAGCGGGGCGGACTGCGGGATGTCGAGGTCGAGGCGCTCGCGCAGGACGAGCCGACGGGCCTCGTCGGCGGGGTCCTGGTCGTAGAGGCCGACGGCGATGCGGTGCGGGCGGCTGCCGGCGTGCTCGACGGTGAGGGCGCAGGTGCCGTCGTCGCCGGGGGCCACGACCGGGGTGAGGGTGTCGACGCCGGTGGTGCGCAGCCAGGCGTCGGCCCAAGCGTGCACGTCACGTTCGGTCGCGGAGGCGAGGGAGTCGATGAAGTCGGCGAGGGTGGCGTTGCCGAACCGGTGGCGGGCGAAGTGGGTGTTGATGCCGGCCAGGAAGTCCTTCTCGCCGAGCCAGGCGACGAGTTGGCGCAGTGCGGAGGCGCCCTTGGCGTAGGAGATGCCGTCGAAGTTGAGGAGGGCGGCGGCCGTGTCGTCGACGGCCTCGGGGGCGACGGGGTGGGTGGACGGGCGCTGGTCGGCGTCGTAGCCCCAGGACTTGCGGGCGACCCCGAAGTCGGTCCAGGTGTCGGAGAAGCGGGTCGCCTCGGTGAGGGTCTGGTAGCCCATGTACTCGGCGAAGGACTCGTTCAGCCAGATGTCGTCCCACCAGCGCAGCGTGACGAGGTCGCCGAACCACATGTGGGCCATCTCGTGCGCGATGACCATGGCGCGGGTCTGCCGCTCGGTGTCGGTGACGGCGGAGCGGTAGACGAACTCGTCCCGGAAGGTGACCAGTCCGGGGTTCTCCATGGCGCCGGCGTTGAACTCGGGGACGAACGCCTGGTCGTAGGAGTCGAAGGGGTAGGGCTCCTCGAACTTCTCGTGGTAGCGGTCGTAGCACTGCCGGGTGATCTCGAACAGTTCGTCGGCGTCCACGTCGAGGTACGGCGCGAGCGAGCGGCGGCAGTGGATGCCGAAGGGCAGGCCGCGGTGTTCGGTGCGCACGGAGTGCCAGGGGCCGGCCGCGACGGCGACGAGGTAGGTGGAGATCGGCGGGGTGGGGGCGGCCTGCCAGCGGCCCTCTCCGAGGTCCTCGGCGATGCCGTTGGCCAGCACGGTCCAGCCCTCGGGGGCCTTGACGGTCAGCTCGAAGACGGCCTTGAGGTCGGGCTGGTCGAAGGCGGCGAAGACGCGCTGGACGTCCTCCATGAACAGCTGGGTGTAGAGGTAGGTCTCGCCGTCGGTGGGGTCGGTGAAGCGGTGCATGCCCTCGCCGGTGCGCGAGTAGCTCATGACGGCGTCGATGACCAGCTCGTGCTCGCCCTCGGTGAGGCTGCTCAGCGGGAGCCGGTTCTCCGCCAGTGTCCCCGGGTCGAGGGGCTGTCCGTCGAGGACGACCGTGCGCAGTTCGGCCGGCTTGAGCTCGACGAAGGTGTCCGCGTCCGCGCGGGCCGTGAAGTGGATGACGGTCCGGGAGTCGAAGTGCTCGTCGCCGACGGTCAGATCGAGGTCGATCGTGTACCGCTGGACGTCGAGGAGCCTGGCACGGGTCTGCGCTTCGTCGCGCGTGAGTACGGACATGCAGGACATGCTGCCTGATGGCACCGACAAGGCACAGAGGAGGGCCGGTACGCGTCCTACGTCCGGTACGCCGATTCGCGCCCCGCTATGTCCGTTCCTGTGCCGTCGGCTGCTGCTCGCCGTCGCGCTGCGGCGGGACGTGCGGGTCGGGGTGGGGGCGGGCGGGGCGTGCGGTGGCGGGGTCGGGATCGTGGTCCTTGACCAGGGCGCGCAGTTCGCGGACCTCGTTCTCCAGGGCGAGGTGGCGCTGGTGGGTGTCGTACAGGTAGCGGACCTTGGTGCGCAGGGACCAGGGGTCGACGGGTTTCATGACGAGGTCGGCGACGCCCAGGGCGAAGGCGGTGGCGGTCAGTTCGTGGTCGGCGCCGAAGCCGGTGAGCAGGATGACCGGAATGTGCTGGGTCTGTTCCAGGCGGCGCAGGTAGCGCACCACGTCCAGGCCGCTGACGCCGGGCATGCGGACGTCGAGCAGCAGGAGGCCGACCTGTCCGCGCAGGACCTGCTTGAGCGCCTCGTCGCCGCTGGTGGCGCGGCCGAGCCGGTAGCCCAGCGGTGCCAGGGCGCTCTCCAGCGCGTACAGCGTGTCCTCGTGGTCGTCGACGATGAGGATCTTTGCGTCCGACGGCATGGCCCGGTGTCCCTCCCGCGTGGTCCACCAGTTTAGGTGCGGGTCGCTGACGGGGTGTGTCCGTCGGCTGACAAGGAGTGCACAGCAGCATGCACCGCCCGGGCCCGTCTGTCACGGCCCCCCAGGCATCCTCCGGACATCGTCCGAGGTCAGTTCCCCGCGCGCGGGGAGCCGTTCACGACGTCCTCGGCGATGCGCTCGTGGTGGCGGATCACCTCGCCGATGATGAAATTGAGGAACTTCTCAGCGAACGCCGGGTCCAGCTTGGCGCTTTCGGCCAGCGTGCGAAGGCGCTCGATCTGGCGGGCCTCGCGGGCCGGGTCGGCGGGCGGCAGTTGGTGCGCGGCCTTGAGGACGCCGACCTGCTGGGTGCACTTGAAGCGCTCGGCGAGCATGTGGACGACGGCCGCGTCGATGTTGTCGATGCTGTCGCGCAGCCGGGCGAGCTCCTCGCGGACGGCGGGGTCGACGTCACCGGTACCGGTGTTGCTGGTGGTCATGGGCGTCCACCCTACGTGACCTGGGTTCACCGGTTCCGCCCGATCACCGGCGGATCGGCGGGGTCCGGCACCTGGTTGCTCCAGCCGCCGGGGACGGCCCGGAACTGCTGGGCGCGGAAGCGGACCGGAGCCATGCCGACGCGGCGGGTGAACAGGCGGGAGAAGTAGGCGGGGTCGTCGTAGCCGACCCGGCGGGCGACGGCCGCGACGGGCAGTCCGGTGGTGGCGAGCAGCTCCTTGGCGCGGGCCAGGCGGATGCCGAGCAGGTAGTCCTTGGGGCTGCACCCCGCGCCGCGGCGGACGGCGGTGCGCAGTTCGGCCGGGGTCATGCCGTGCTTGGCCGCGTGGTCGGCGACCGACAGCGGCAGACACGCGTCGCGGGCGAGGGCCTTGAGGACGGCCTCGCCGGAGGGGGCGAGGTCGGCGCGGGCCCGGCGCAGGGCGACGAGGAGTTCGTGCACGGCGGCGCCGGTCTCCACCTCCAGGAGGGGGTTGTCGCGGCGCGCGGCGCGCGCCATGCGGCCGATGACGGCACGCGCGCCCGTGGCGTCCGAGAGGGGCACCACGGGCCGGTCCGGTTCGATGTAGCCGAGTTCGGTGTACGTGGCGGTCGCGGGCCCGGTGAAGTCGACGAAGCCCTCGTCCCAGCCGGTCCCGTCGTCGGGCGCGTAGTGGTGCGGGACGCCCGGGGTGAGCCACAGCAGGGCGGGCGCGGTGACGATCGTACGGCGGCCGTCGGGGCTCAGGTACCAGCCGGTGCCCGCGTTGACGACGACGGCCACGTGGTGGTCGAGGGTGCGGGGGCCGACGGTGGGCAGGGCGCCGTACTGGAGGCCGACGCCGAGGCAGACCAGGCCGAGCCGGTGATGGGCCGGTCCGGGCGTGAAGAACCGCATCCAGGTGTGGTACATCGCGGCGGCCCTCTCCGGTCCGAGCAGTCCAAGTAGCGGCGATCTTTGTCCATGGACGGTGATCGCCGCCAGGGGTGAGGCTGGGCGCATGAGCGAGTTCACGGTGGGGGACACGGATTTCCTGCTGGACGGGCGGCCGGTGCGGCTGCTGTCCGGCGCGCTGCACTACTTCCGGGTGCACGAGGCGCAGTGGGGCCACCGGCTGGCGATGCTGCGGGCGATGGGCCTGAACTGCGTGGAGACGTACGTGCCGTGGAACCTGCACGAGCCAGGTCCCGGTCGCCCCAAGGACGTAGAGGCCCTCGGCCGCTTCCTGGACGCGGCCCGGGAGGCGGGGCTGTGGGCGATCGTGCGCCCGGGGCCCTACATCTGCGCCGAGTGGGAGAACGGCGGCCTTCCGCACTGGGTGACGGGCGAGCTGGGGGCAAGCGCACGCACGCGTGACGAGCGGTTCCTGGCGCATGTGGAGCGCTGGTTCGGGGCGCTGCTGCCCGGGATCGCCGACCGGCAGATCGACCGGGGCGGCCCGGTGATCATGGTGCAGGTCGAGAACGAGTACGGGAGCTACGGCTCCGACGCGGCCTATCTGGAGCGGCTGGCCGAGCTGGTGCGGGCGAGCGGCATCACGGTCCCGCTGTTCACCTCGGACGGCCCGGAGGACCACATGCTCACCGGCGGCTCGCTCCCCGGTGTCCTCGCCACGGTCAATTTCGGCTCCCACGCGCGCGAGGCGTTCGAGACGCTGCGCGAGCACCGTCCCGAAGGGCCGTTGATGTGCATGGAGTTCTGGTGCGGCTGGTTCGACCACTGGGGCGGCGAGCATGTCGTGCGGGACGCCGGCGACGCGGCGGAGGCCCTGCGCGAGATCCTGGAGTGCGGTGCCTCGGTCAACCTCTACATGGCGCACGGCGGCACCAGCTTCGGCGGCTGGGCGGGCGCCAACCGCGGCGGCGGCGCCCTGCACGAGGGCCCGCTGGAGCCCGACGTGACGTCCTACGACTACGACGCGCCGATCGACGAGTACGGCAGGCCCACGGAGAAGTTCCGGCGCTTCAGGGAGGTGCTCGCCGAGTACGCCGACGGGCCGCTGCCCGAGCCCCCGCCGGCGCCTCCGGGGCTGGCCGCGGACACCGACGCGCGGCTGACCGGCTGGGCGCCCCTGGACGTCGTACTGGACACGCTCGGCGGCCCCGAGGTCGCCGCGCCCGTCCCGCCGACCTTCGAGGAGCTGGGCGTGGACCGGGGGCTCGTGCGGTACTCGGTGACCGTGCCGGGGCCTCGGCAGCCGTACCCGCTGACCGCGCGCGGGCTGCGCGATCTGGCGGTGGTGTACGTCGACGGGGAGCGGGCCGGGGTGCTGGCCGAGGGCGACGAGCGGCTGAAGGAGCCCGTCGCCGGGCACGCGCGCGTGGAGCTGTGGGTGGAGTCCCTGGGGCGGGTCAACTACGGGCCGCGCTCCGGGGAACCCAAGGGCATCACCGGGGGGCTGCTGCACGAACGGCAGTTCCTGCACGACGTACGCGCGCGTGGGCTGCGCCTGGACGCGCTGGAGGACGTCGGGCCGGTGCCCTTCGGGGAGCTGCCGGGGGACGGTGCCCCGGGGTTGTACCGGGGCACCGTCGAGGTGCGGGGCGCCGGGGACGCCCGGCTCGAACTGCCGGGCTGGACCCGGGGGTTCGCGTGGATCAACGGATTCTGCCTGGGCCGCTACTGGTCCGTCGGCCCCCAGCACTCGCTGTACGTGCCCGGGCCCGTGCTGCGGGAGGGCGTCAACGAGGTGTGGGTGCTGGAGACGGAGGAGGCGGCGCCGGAGGGGATTCGACTGCGGCCCGTCCAGGAGGCGGCGGCTCCCGCAGTCGCCCCCGAAAGCCCCTAAAGGCCCCTCAAAGGCCCTAGAGGGCGTTCGCCGCCTTCGCTATGTCGGCCGCGAAGGTGCTGACCTGCGTGTACACGCCGGCCACTCCGGGGCGGGCGCAGCCGTCGCCCCAGCTGACGATGCCGACCTGGACCCACTTGTCGGCCGCGTCCCTGCGGAACATGGGTCCGCCGGAGTCGCCCTGGCAGGTGTCGACGCCGCCCTGGGGGTAACCGGCGCACAGCTCCTGCTTGGGCACCAGTTCGTTCCCGTAGTACCACTTGCACTGCGAGTCCGGGACGTAGGGGACGTTCGCCTTGAGGAGCTTGGTCGAGCCGGTGTTGGCGTTCTCCTTGGTGTCACCCCAGCCCGCGATGGTGAAGACACCGCGGTTGTACCGCGTGTCGGTGGCGATCTTCAGGGTGGGCAGGTCGATCGGGCGGGCCAGCTTGATCAGCGCCCAGTCCCGGCCGACGCCGTTGTAGCCGGTGGCCTGCTTGACCTTGGTGGACTTCACCTTGATCGCGGCGGCGGAGGTGAGGTCGGCGACCCCGGCGGTGGCGGTGATGCCGGTGTTGGTCCCGGAACCCGCCACGCAGTGGGCGGCCGTCAGCACGACGTCCTTCTTGTAGAGCGCTCCGCCGCAGCCCATGGAGAGGTGGACCATGAACGGGAACTCGCTCGACCCGGCGGGCGTTCCTCCGACGACGGGCGAGGGCGCGGCCTGCGCACTCACGGGCTGGAGGCCGGCCGCGGCGAGGGCGACGACACCGACGGCCGCGGCTCTGAGCCTCAGGGCCGAGCGGGTTCTCCTGGGCGGGGTGGAGGTCAACGTGGATCCTTTCGTGGCAAGTTGGGCGGCCCGCATTATGAAGATCGAACAGGCCCTTTGACAAGGGGGGTCGACAAAGGGGGCCCGTCCGTCCGGGCCGCGGAAGCCGCCCACGGGGATTCGGTTCGCCTCCCCGTAGAGTGGAATCGGGTTCAGGGCGTCTGAAGGGGGTCGGACGTGGCGAACGACGGTCCGGTCGAGCACGGCTACCCGCACCTGGAGACGGTGCGCGCCGCTGTCACCGCGCTCTACAAGCGCCTGTCGTACGACACCGTCCAGACCTTCTCGACCAGCGTGCTCCCCGCCGACGTGGCCTTCGCCGACACCGACGACCTGCATCTGGGCGCCCAGCGCGTGGCCCGCGAACTGGTCCGGCACTACCGCCTGCCCGACGCCCGGATGATCGTCGGCTTCCGCGAGATGACCCATGCCGCGAACGTCGAACTCGCCGCGGGACCCGAGTACTTCATCGAGCTGAACGACCGGTTCCGCACCCACCGCCGGGACATCGGCGCGGCCCTCGCCCACGAGGTCATGCACGTCTACCTGCACCGCCTCGACCTCTCCTTCCCCGGCACCCGGGACAACGAGATCCTCACGGACACGGCGACGACGTATCTCGGCGCCGGCTGGCTGCTGCTGGACGCGTACCGGGAGGACGCGGCCTCCTCGCAGAAGCTCGGCTACCTCACGCCGGAGGAGTTCGGCTACGTCCTCGCGAAGCGCGCCCTGGTCTTCGGAGAGGACCCGTCGATCTGGTTCACCAGCCCCCAGGCCTACGAGGCCTACACCCGCGGCATGACCAAGGCCCGCAACGACGAACAGCAGCCCCCGCTGACGGCGGCGGGGTGGGCGGGGCGGCGCCGGTACGCGCGCGACCGGCGGCATGCCCAGGTCCACCACACCGGCCCGGCATCGGGCTCCGCGTCGGGCTCCGCGGGTTCGGCGGTCTCGTACTCCTTCACGCCGGACGGCACGTCCGACGGCCACGGGCCGCTCCGGGTGTCGTTCCCGTGCCCGACCTGCCATCAGCGGATCAGGGTGCCGGTGAAGGGGCGGGTCAGGGCCCGGTGCGGGCTGTGCCGGACGGTGCTGGAGTGCGACACCTAGGCAGGACTCCGCAGCCGGCCCTCCTCGGCGGCCCCCTACGCTCCGTACACCGCCCCCGGCACCCCCGCCTCCGCCAGGAGCTTCAGCGCCGTCTCCCCCGCCTCCGCCGGGCTCCATCGCGCCCCCTTGTCCGCGCTCGGCCCCGACCGCCAGCCCTCCATGACCGTGATCCGGCCGCCCTCCGTCTCGAAGACCCGGCCGGTCACCCCGGCACTCGCGGCCGAGCCGAGCCAGATGACGAGCGGGGAGACGTTCTCGGGGGCCATCGCGTCGAAACCGGCGTCGGGGGCGGCCATGGTCTCGGCGAAGGTGCGTTCCGTCATGCGGGTGCGCGCCGCGGGGGCGATGGCGTTGACCTGGACGCCGTAGCGGGCGAGTTCGGCGGCGGCGACGAGGGTCAGCCCGACGATGCCGGCCTTGGCGGCGCTGTAGTTCCCCTGCCCGACCGACCCCAACAGCCCTGCTCCGCTACTGGTGTTGACGATCCGCGCGGTCGGCGCCCGGCCCGCCTTGGCCTCGGCCCGCCAGTGCGCGGCGGCGTGCTTGAGCGGGAGGAAGTGCCCCTTGAGATGGACGCGTACGACGTCGTCCCAGTCGTCCTCGTCGAGGTTGACGAGCATCCGGTCGCGCAGGAAGCCCGCGTTGTTGACGAGGGTGTCGAGCCGGCCGTACGCCTCCAGGGCGGCGGCGACCAGGGAGGACGCGCCTTCCGTGGTGGCGATGTCACCGCCGTGGGCGATCGCCTCGCCGCCGGCCGCGCGGATCTCGGCCACGACCTGCGCGGCCGGACTGTCCGCGCCCGGTGACCCGTCCAGACCGACTCCCAGGTCATTTACGACGATCCGTGCCCCCTCGGCCGCGAAGGCGAGCGCGTGGGCCCGGCCGAGCCCGCGCCCGGCACCGGTGACGACGACGACCCGGCCGTGACAGATTCCGCTCATCTCACGCCTCCTTCTGGGGAGTTGACGCCTGCTTCATCGGGACCGAGGTCTCTTTGTTGGCGGTGGCCGCGTCCAGAAAGGCCGGCGCCTCCCCGCCCCCGTGCACCAGCAGGCTCGCCCCGCTGATGTACGCGGCCGCGTCGGAGGCGAGGAAGACGGCCGCCGCGCCGATGTCGGAGGGCACGGCGAGCCGGCCGAGCGGCACCGTGCGGGAGACCGCCTCGATGCCGTCCTCGCCTCCGTAGTGCAGATGGGACAGCTCGGTGCGGACCATGCCGACGACGAGGGTGTTGACGCGCACCTCCGGCGCCCACTCCACGGCCATCGAGCGGGCGAGGCTCTCCAGACCGGCCTTGGCCGCGCCGTACGCCGCCGAGCCGGGCGAGGGCCGGCCGCCGCTGACGCTGCCGATCATCACGACGGCACCGCGCGCCCGCCGCAACTGCTCGTACGCGGCGAGCGAAGCGCCCAGCGCGGTGGTGAGGTTGAGCTCGATCACGCGCGCGTGCCACTCCACCGGGGCCTGGTCGAGCGGCCGGTAGGGTGCGCCGCCCGCGTTGTTGACGAGCGCGTCGAGCCGGGGCAGGCCGGCGAAGAACTCCCGTACGGCGTCCGGGTCCCGCAGGTCGAGGGGGACGAACTCCGTTCCCTTGAGGGGCTGTTCGGGCGGTCTGCGCGCACAGACCACCACTTCGGCGCCGGCCTCGACGAAGGCCCGCGCGATCCCGGCCCCGACACCTCGGGTGCCGCCTGTGACGACGGCGACCTTCCCGTTCAGATCCATCGCCGCTACCCTCCACCTAACAAACGTTTGGTGGAAAGGTAGCTGATGCGCGCATGGGTGTCTCCACCTCGTCCCCGGAAAAGGGGCCCGAAAAAGACGGCATCGCGATCGTCACGGTCGACTTCCCACCGGTGAACGCGCTGCCGGTGCAGGGCTGGTTCGCCCTCGCCGAGGCCGTGCGCGCGGCAGGACGTGACCCACGTACGCGCTGCGTGCTGCTCACCGCCGAGGGCCGGGGCTTCAACGCGGGTGTGGACATCAAGGAGTTGCAGGCGAAGGGGCCGAGCGCGCTGGTCGGCGCCAACCGCGGCTGTTTCGAGGCCTTCGCGGCCGTGTACGAGTGCGAGGTGCCGGTCATCGCGGCGGTGCACGGCTTCTGTCTGGGCGGCGGGATCGGTCTGGTCGGCAACGCGGACGTGATCGTGGCGAGCGAGGACGCCACCTTCGGGCTGCCGGAGCTGGACCGTGGCGCCCTGGGCGCGGCGACGCATCTGTCCCGGCTGGTCCCGCAGCACCTGATGCGCGCCCTGTACTACACCTCGCGCACGGCGACCGCGGCCGAGCTGCACGCGCACGGCTCGGTGTGGCGGGTCGTGCCGCGCGCCGAACTCCTGGATGCGGCACTGGAGTTGGCGCGGGAGATCGCCGCCAAGGACGGGGAGCTGCTGCGCCTGGCCAAGGCCGCCATCAACGGTATCGACCCGGTCGACGTGCGCCGCAGCTACCGCTTCGAGCAGGGCTTCACCTTCGAGGCGAGCGCGGTCGGGGTGGCGGACCGGGTCCGCGACACATTCGGGGCGCAGAAAGAGGGGGCGTAGGCGTGAGCGACAAGACGATGACCGCCGAGGAGGCTGTCTCCCGCCTGGAGAGCGGCATGACCCTCGGCATCGGCGGCTGGGGTTCCCGCCGCAAACCGATGGCCCTGGTACGGGCGTTGCTCCGCTCGGAGATCACCGACCTCACCGTCGTCTCGTACGGCGGCCCGGACGTCGGCATGCTCGCGGCGGCGGGCCGGATCCGCAAGCTGGTCGCCGCCTTCGTCACCCTCGACTCGATCCCGCTGGAGCCCAATTACCGCGCGGCACGCGAGCGTGGCGCCTTCGAGCTGACGGAGGTCGACGAGGCGATGTTCATGTGGGGCCTGCACGCGGCGGCGAACCGGCTGCCGTTCCTGCCGGTGCGGGCCGGTCTCGGCTCGGACGTGATGCGGGTCAACCCCGGCCTGCGGACGGTGACTTCACCGTACGAGGACGGTGAGACGTTCGTGGCGATGCCCGCCCTGCGCCTGGACGCCGCCCTGGTGCACGTCAACCGCGCCGACCGGCTGGGCAACGGGCAGTACCTGGGCCCGGACCCGTACTTCGACGACCTGTTCTGCGAAGCGGCGGACGCGGCGTACCTGTCGTGCGAACGGGTCGTCGACACAGCCGAGTTGACGAAGGAGGCACCGCCCCAGTCGCTGCTGATCAAACGGCACACCGTCACCGGCGTGGTCGAGGCCCCCGGCGGCGCGCACTTCACCTCCTGCGCTCCCGACTACGGCCGGGACGAGGCCGCACAACGCGAGTACGCGACCACGCCCTGGCCGGAGTTCGCCGAGCGGTACCTCGCCTCGCCCGAGACCTCGCCCGAGACCTCGCCCGAGGGGACCGGCTCATGACCGTCATCCGCACCCAGCTGCCCCCGCCCACCCGCGCCGAGTACTGCGTGATCGCCTGCGCCGAGGCCTGGCGCGACGGAGGGGAGATCCTGGCCAGCCCGATGGGCCTGATCCCGTCCGTGGGGGCGCGGTTGGCCCGGCTCACCTTCTCGCCCGATCTGCTGCTGACCGACGGCGAGGCGACGATCGTCCGCCCGGACGGGACGCCCGAGGGCTGGCTGCCGTACCGGCAGCACCTGACCATGGTCGCGAGCGGCCGGCGGCACGTGATGATGGGCGCGAGCCAGATCGACCGGTTCGGCAACCAGAACATCTCGTGCATCGGCGACTGGGAGCGGCCGAAGCGGCAGCTGCTCGGGGTGCGCGGAGCGCCGATCAACACCCTGAACAACCCGACCAGTTACTGGATCCCGAAGCACTCCCGGCGGGTCTTCGTGGAGAAGGTCGACATGGTCTGCGGAGTCGGTTACGACCATGCGGACGGCGCGCGCCACCACCGTATCCCTCGTGTCGTCAGCGACTTGGGCGTCTTCGACTTCGCCACTCCGGACCACTCGATGCGACTCGCCGCCCTGCACCCGGGCGTCACGGTGGAGCAGGTCAGGGAGGCGACCGGCTTCGAACTGACCCTCCCGGACGAGGTCCCGGCGACCCGTGAACCCACCGCCGAGGAGCTGCGGTTGATCCGCGAGGACATCGACCCGGCCGGCTCCCGGGCCAGGGAGGTCGGTTCGTGAGGGAGACCGCGTTCACCCGGCTCGTCGGGGTCCGGCATCCGATCGTGCAGACCGGGATGGGCTGGGTGGCGGGCCCACGGCTGGTCTCGGCGACGGCGAACGCGGGCGCGCTCGGCATCCTCGCCTCCGCGACCATGACCACGGACCGGCTGCGCGAGGCGGTCCGGGAGGTCAAGTCCCGTACGGACGCGCCCTTCGGGGTCAATCTGCGGGCCGACGCGTCGGACGCGGGCGACCGGGTGCGGATCATGATCGAGGAGGGCGTCCGGGTCGCGTCCTTCGCCCTCGCGCCCTCCCCCGAGCTGATCGCCGAGTTGAAGGCGGCGGGCGTGGTCGTGATCCCCTCGATCGGGGCCCGGCAGCACGCCGAGAAGGTCGCGGCCTGGGGCGCGGACGCCGTGATCGTGCAGGGCGGTGAAGGCGGCGGGCACACCGGCGAGGTGGCGACGACCGTGCTGTTGCCGCAAGTTGTGGACGCGGTGGACATCCCGGTGGTGGCGGCGGGCGGGTTCTTCGACGGGCGCGGTCTGGTCGCCGCGCTGGCCTACGGGGCGGCCGGGGTCGCCATGGGCACGCGGTTCCTGCTGACCTCGGACTCGACCGTGCCGGACGCGGTGAAGGCCCGGTATCTGGCGGCGACGGTGAAGGACGTCACCGTCACCACGGCGGTGGACGGCCTGCCGCACCGCATGCTGCGCACGGAGTTGGTGGACTCCCTGGAGAACTCGGGCCGCGCGCGAGCCCTGTCGCACGCCGTCCGTCGGGCGGCCGGGTTCCGGAAGCTGTCGGGGCTCACCTGGCGGCAACTGGTGCGCGACGGACTCGCCATGAAGCACGGCAAGGAGCTGACCTGGAGCCAGGTGCTGCTCGCCGCGAACACCCCGATGCTGCTCAAGTCGGCGATGGTGGACGGCCGTACGGACCTCGGGGTGATGGCGTCCGGGCAGGTCGCCGGGGTGATCGGGGACCTGCCCACGTGCGCGGAGCTGGTGGACCGGATCATGAAGGAGGCGGACGAGGTGACGGAACGGCTCAGAGCCGTTCGATGATCGTCACGTTGGCCTGTCCCCCGCCCTCGCACATGGTCTGCAGGCCGAACCGACCGCCCGTGCGCTCCAGTTCGTGCAGCAGGGTCGTCATCAGCTTGACGCCGGTCGCGCCGAGCGGGTGACCGAGGGCGATCGCGCCGCCGTTGACGTTGACCCGGTCGGGATCGGCGCCCGTCTCCTTCAGCCAGGCCAACACCACTGGCGCGAACGCCTCGTTGATCTCCACGAGGTCGATGGCGTCGATGGTCATGCCGGTCTTCTTGAGGGCATGGGCGGTGGCGGGGATGGGCGCGGAGAGCATGCGGATCGGGTCCTCGCCGCGCACGGAGAGATGGTGGACGCGCGCACGCGGGGTCAGTCCGTGTTCCCGTACCGCCCGCTCCGAGGCGAGGAGCATCGCCGCCGCCCCGTCGGAGACCTGCGAGGAGCAGGCGGCGGTGATGGTGCCGCCGTCGAGGACCGGCTTGAGTCCGGCCATCTTCTCCAGGGAGGTGTCCCGGCGCGGGCCCTCGTCGACGGTGACATGGCCGTAGGCGACGGTCTCCCGCTCGAAGCGGCCCTCGTCGATGGCCGACAGCGCGCGCCGGTGCGAGCGGAGCGCGAACTCCTCCTGGTCCTCCCGGCTGATCCCCCACTTCGCGGCGATCATCTCGGCGCCGGCGAACTGGTTCACCGGCCGCTCCCCGTACCGCGCGCGCCAGCCCTCGCTGCCCGCGAAGGGGCCCTGGGTGAAGCCGAGGGGTTCGGCGGCCTGCCGGGTCGCGAAGGCGATCGGTATCTGCGACATGTTCTGCACACCGCCCGCGACCACCAGGTCCTGGGTGCCGGACAGCACGCCCTGCGCCGCGAAGTGCACGGCCTGCTGCGAGGATCCGCACTGCCGGTCGATCGTGACACCCGGCACCTCCTCGGGGAGCCCGGCCGCCAGCCAGGCGGTCCGCGCGATGTCCCCGGCCTGCGGCCCCACCGCGTCCAGGCACCCGAAGACGACGTCCTCGACGGCGGCCGGATCGACACCCGACCGCGCGACCAACTCCTTGAGCACATGCGCCCCGAGGTCGGCCGGGTGGACTCCGCTCAGCCCTCCCTTGCGCCGCCCGACGGGCGTCCGGACCGCTTCGACGATGTAGGCCTCGGCCATGCCAACTCCCCAGACTCGCCCTTGAGTTGTGAGTGCTACGAGTGGTGCGCGTGACGAGCTATGTGCGTACGGCGATCCCGTCCAGCACCATCGACAGGTACTGCCGGGCGATCTCCTCCGGGCTGTGCTGTCCGCCGGGCCGGTACCAGGACGCGGCCACCCACACCGTGTCGCGCACGAACCGGTAGGTGAGCCGGACGTCGAGGTCGGCCCGGAACACCTGAGCGGCGACCCCTCTCTCCAGCGTGGACAGCCACGCCTTCTCGAACTTGCGCTGCGACTCGGCGAGGAACGCGAACCGCTCCTGCGCGACGAGCTGCTTGCTCTCCTTCTGGTAGATCGCGACGGCGGCGCGGTGCCGGTCGATCTCCCGGAACGACTCGGTGACCAGGGCCGCGAGCGTCTCGCGGGGCCCCGACTCGGCGTCCAGGACGGCGTCGTAGCCGCTCCAGAGCTCGTCGAGGAAGGTCCGCAGGATCTCCTCCAGCATCGATTCCTTGGAGTCGAAGTGGTAGTAGAGACTGCCCGCGAGCATGCCCGCGTGGTCCGCGATCTTGCGTACGGTGGTGGCGTTGTAGCCCTGCTCGGCGAAGACCTCGGCGGCGGTGTCGAGGAGTTCGCGGCGGCGCGCGGGAGCGGCGGTCACCTGGGGCTTCTTCTTGGTCGGCACGCGACCATTGTCGTGCCACAGCCCCGGCCCCTCATGCCGCTACGCATGCTGGCTGCTGACGGAGACGATCTCGCCGGTCATGTACGAGGAATAGCCGGAGGCGAGGAACACGATCACGTTGGCCACCTCCCAGGGCTCCGCGTACCGCCCGAACGCCTCGCGCGCGGTGAGCTCTTCCAGCAGCTCGGGCGTCGTCACCTTCGCCAGGTGCGCGTGCATGGCCAGGCTCGGCGAGACCGCGTTCACCCGCACCCCGTACGCCGCGGCCTCGATCGCCGCACAGCGGGTCAGCGCCATCACGCCCGCCTTGGCCGCCGCGTAGTGCGCCTGGCCTGCCTGGGCGCGCCAGCCCACCACGGAGGCGTTGTTGACGATGACCCCGGCGCCGGCCTCGCGCATCAGCCGCAGGGCCGCCCGGGTGCAGCGGAAGGTGCCGTTGAGGGTGACGTCCAGGACCCGGCCCCACTGCTCGTCGGTCATGTCGACGAGGTCCGAAGTCCCGCCCAGACCCGCGTTGTTGACGACGACGTCCAGCCGCCCGTGCGCGCGTACGGCCGTCTCGAACAGGGCCGTGACCTGCCCCTCGTCGGTCACGTCGCACGGCAGTGCGGTGACCGCGTCCGCCCCGAACTCCCCGGCCAGCTCGGCCTCGTGCTCCTTGAGCCGGCGCACATGCGCGTCGCTGATCAGCACGCGCGCGCCCTCCTCCAGGAACCGTCGGGCGGTGGCGCCCCCGATGCCGGCTCCGGCGGCGGCCGTGACGACCGCGGACCGCCCCGCCAGCAGCCCGTGTCCCGGCTCGTACGCGGGACTCTCGACGCCTGTCATAGGGCCACGCTAACCTACCAAACACTTGTTAGGGAAGGATGGCAGCCCATGGATCTCGCCTTCACGCAGGACGAGGACGCCTTCCGCGCCGAGACCCGGGCGTGGCTCGCGGACCATGTGCCGCGCACCGCTCTGCCGTCCCTGGAGACCGAGGCGGGCTTCGCCGCGCACCGCGCGTGGGAGGCCGAACTGGCCGCGGACCGCTGGTCGGTCGTCAACTGGCCGGTGGAGTACGGCGGCCGGGGCGTCGACCTGATCTCCTGGCTGGTCTTCGAGGAGGAGTACTGGGCGGCGGGCGCGCCGGGCCGGGTCGGGCAGAACGGGATCAGTCTGCTCGCGCCCACCCTCTTCGACCACGGCACGGCGAAGCAGCGGGCGCGCGTGCTGCCGTCCATGGCCACCGGCGAGACCGTCTGGGCGCAGGCCTGGTCGGAGCCCGAGGCCGGGTCCGATCTGGCCTCCCTGCGGTCCAAGGCCGTGCGCACGGACGGGGGTTGGCTGCTGAGCGGGCAGAAGACGTGGTCCTCGCGGGCCGCGTTCGCCGACCGCGCGTTCGGCCTGTTCCGCAGCGACCCGGACACCCCGAAGCCGCACCAGGGCCTGACCTACCTGATGTTCGACCTGCGCGCACCCGGCGTCACGGTCCGTCCGATCGGGCGCCTGGACGGGAAGCCGGCGTTCGCGGAGCTGTTCCTGGACGAGGTGTTCGTGCCGGACGAGGACGTGATCGGCGAGCCGGGCGCGGGCTGGCGGATCGCCATGTCGACGGCGGGCAACGAGCGGGGGCTGATGCTGCGCTCCCCCGGCCGCTTCCTGGCCGGCGCGGGACGGCTGCACCGGCTGTGGCAGGCGCAGGGCGCCCCGGAGGCGATGCGCGACCGGGTGGCCGACGCGGTGATCGGCGCCCGCGCCTACCGCCTGTTCACCTACGCCCACGCCTCCCGCTTCCTGGACGGCGAGTCCCTCGGCCCGGAGTCCAGTCTGAACAAGGTCTTCTGGTCGGAGTACGACATCGCGCTGCACGAGACGGCACTCGATCTCCTGTGCGAGCAGGGCGAGTTGACGGAAAACGAGTGGGCCGAGGGGTACGTTTTCTCCCTCGCGGGACCCATCTACGCGGGCACGAACGAGATCCAGCGCGACATCATCGCCGAGCGCCTGCTCGGCCTGCCGAAGGGACGCCGCTGATGCGCTTCCTGCTCGACACGGAACAGCGCGCGTTCGCGGCCTCCCTGGACTCGATGCTGGCGTCCGCGGACACCCCGTCGGCGATCCGGTCCTGGAGCGCCGGCGACCACACGCGCGGCTTCGACCTGTGGGGCCGTATCGCCGGGGCGGGCGTGTTCGCGCTGGCGGTGCCGGAGGCGTACGAGGGTCTGGGGCCGCGACCTGTCGAACTGGCCGTTGCCTTCGTCGAGTTGGGGCGGCACGCGGTGCCCGGGCCGCTGGTGGAGACGGTGACGGCGGCGGCCCTGCTGACCGAACCGGGCCCCGCGAAGCGGTACCTGCCGGCGCTGGCCTCGGGCGAGACCGTGGCCACCCTCGCCACGGCGGGCGGGTACGCGCTGGACGGGGATGCGGCGACCGCGCTGTTCACCCTGACCGACGGCGAGTTGCGCCTGGCCCCCGGCCACGGCCCCGTACGCGCCTCGCTGGACCCGGCACGGCGGCTGACCCTGCCCGCCACCGGCGGTGAACTCCTGCGCGCGGAGGCGCACTTCGGCGAGGCCCTCACCTGGGCCCGGCTCGCCACCGCCGCCCAGGCCCTCGGGGTCGGACTCGCCCTGCTCGACCGGACCGTCGCCTACGTCAAGCAGCGGCTCCAGTTCGGCGTCCTCATCGGGTCGTTCCAGGCGGTCAAGCACCAACTGGCCGACGCCAAGATCGCGTTGGAGTTCGCGCGCCCCCTGGTGTTCGGCGCCGCGCTCACCCTGGACCCGGCCGACGTGGCCGCCGCCAAGGTCGCGGCCTGCGAGGCGGCGTACACGACCGCCCGTACGGCACTGCAACTGCACGGCGCGATCGGCTACACCGCGGAGTACGACCTCTCCCTCTGGCTCACCAAGGCCCGAGCGCTGCGCACCGCTTGGGGCGGCCCCACCGAGTGCCGGGAGACGGTGCTCAGCGGCGGCGGTCGCCGCTGGTGAATCCTCAGTGGTGGTGGTCGCCGCTGGTGAGTTCCTTGTACTCCTCCGGCGTCGGCTTCGGGATCCGTGACTCGGGCCCGAACATCGCCCGGGCGAGCTGGGCCCGTACCCGCTGCGAGACGGTGACCTGTCGCCGTACACCGTTGGCGTCGACCATCGGGCCGATCTCGTAGGCCGGGTCCTGCTCGTGCTGGGTGAGGGTGTGCAGCTGGTCCTGCGGGAGTTGCTCGTGCACCTCGACGAACTCCCCGTGCGGCAGCCGCCGGATGACCCCGGTCTCCCGGCCGTGCAGCACCTTGTCCCGGTCGCGCCGTTGCAGCCCCATGCAGAACCGCTTGGTGATCAGGAAGGCCAGCACCGGCACCACGAAGAAGCCGATCCGCACGAACCAGGTGATCGCGTTGATGGACAGGTGCAGATGCGTGGCCACGATGTCGTTGCCGCCGCCGATCAGCAGCACCCCGTACAGGCTGAGCCAGGCGACGCCCAGGCCGGTGCGCACGGGCGCGTTGCGCGGCCGGTCCAGGATGTGGTGCTCGCGTTTGTCGCCGGTGATCCACGCCTCGACGAACGGGTAGACGCCGAGGGCGAGCAGGATCAGCGGGAAGAGCGAGAAGGGGATCAGGACGCCCGGCACGAGAGTGTGGCCCCAGGCGCTGATCTCCCATCCCGGCATCACCCGGATCAGCCCCTCGGAGAAGCCGAGATACCAGTCGGGCTGGGCACCGGTCGTCACCAGGTCGGGCCGGTAGGGGCCGAAGGCCCAGACGGGGTTGATGCTGGCGATGCCGCCCATGATCGTCAGGACGCCGAAGACGAGGAAGAAGAAGCCGCCCGCCTTCGCCATGTAGACCGGCAGGAACGGCATGCCGACGACCGACTTCTGGTCGCGTCCCGGCCCCGGGTACTGGGTGTGCTTGTGGTAGAAGACCAGGATCAGATGGGCGACCACCAGGCCCAGCATGATCCCGGGCAGCAGCAGGACATGGACCGGGAAGAGCCGCGAGATGATGTCGTGCCCCGGGAACTCGCCGCCGAACAGGAACATCGACAGATACGTGCCGACGATCGGGATCGACAGGATCGCACCGTCGGCGAAGCGGATGCCGGTGCCGGACAGCAGGTCGTCCGGGAGCGAGTAGCCGGTCAGGCCGGTGATGATGCCGAGCATCAACAGGGTCCAGCCGAAGATCCAGTTGACCTCGCGCGGCTTGCGGTAGGCGCCGGTGAAGAACACCCGCATCATGTGGATGAGCATGCCGGCGATGAAGACCACGGCCGCCCAGTGGTGGATCTGCCGGATCAGCAGCCCGCCGCGCACATCGAAGCTGATGTCGAGCGAGGACTCGTAGGCCCGGGTCATGACGACGCCGTTGAGGGGCTCGTACGAGCCGTGGTAGACGACCTCGACGCCGCTGGGCTCGAAGAACAGGGTGAGATAGATGCCGGTCAGGATCAGGATGATGAAGCTGTAGAGGCAGATCTCGCCGAGCATGAAGGACCAGTGGTCCGGGAAGACCTTGCGCATGTTGGCCTTGGCCAGGCCGTAGAGCCCGAGCCGTCCGTCGGCCCAGTCGGCGAGCTTCTCGCCCTTCCCGGCCGCGCTTCGACGGGCCGAACCACCCGTCTCCGCAGCCCCGTTGACCGATCGCGCCCCGTCCATGCAGCAGCCTCCCCGTCGGATCGACATCAGGGTTGCACGGGCGGGGGACTTAGCCAACGGTGCGTGCGGCCCGTCCGGCCGGCCGACCCGTTTTCCTGATCACCCCCGGCGTTCGATATTTTGTTCGCCGCCGCCCCAACCGGCTCGCTCTTCCGCCCCACCCTTCCGTCCCACCCCCTTCCCCACCCTCCGTCCAACCCCTGTCCGAGGAGCCGGCCGTGGATTCCGAGTCCGCCGTCACCACCTGCTATCGCCATCCCAAGGTGGAGTCCCACGTCCGGTGCACCCGCTGCGAGCGGCACATCTGCCCGGACTGCATGCGGGAGGCCGCCGTCGGCCACCAGTGCGTGGAGTGCGTACGCGAGGGCGCGCGGTCGGTGCGTGAGCCGCGGACGGCGTTCGGTGGCCGGATCTCGACGGTGCCGCTGGTGACGTACGTACTGATCGCGCTCAATGTGCTCGCCTACGTGGCCGAGGTGGCGCGGCCCGCGGTCGTGGACCGGTTCGAGATGCTGGGCCGGGGTCTGGTCGGGCCCGACGGCGGCCACTACGTGTGGCAGGCGGTGTACCCCGGCACCTTCCACGCCGAGGGTGTCGTGGACGGCGAGTGGTACCGGCTGCTCACCGGCGCATTCCTCCATCTGCCGCCCACCGGTGGGTCGTTCGGGATCCTGCACATCGTGATGAACATGGTGTCGCTGTGGAACATCGGGCGGGTCGTCGAGGCCCAGCTCGGCCGGGTCCGCTACCTCGCCCTCTATCTCCTGTCCGCCCTCGGCGGCTCGGTCCTGGTGCTGCTGATCGCCCCGGACACCCCCACCCTCGGCGCGTCCGGCGCGATCTTCGGGCTCGGCGCCGCCTACTACGTCATGGCCCGCCGGCTGGGCGCCGACATGGCGAGCGTCAACCGCTTCATGGCCGGCCTGCTGCTGTGGCTGCTGATCTCCGCCGGCCTCACCTCCTGGCAGGGCCACCTCGGCGGTCTGCTGGCCGGCAGCCTGGTCACGGTCGCCTTCGCCTACGCCCCACGCGACCGGCGCCGCCCCTTCGTCCAGGCGGGCGCGTGCGTGGCACTGCTCACACTGCTGGTGGTCCTGTCGCTGGCGAGGGTCGCGGAACTGACCGTGTGAGCGACCTGGGCGCGAGTGGCTCACATACCTTGGCCTAATCTGTGCGTCATGAGACGTGCCGGTTTCCTCCTGTTCGCGGCGGTCCCCGTGGCCCTCGCGGCGGGGTTCTACTTCCTGCCCGGGGACACCTCCGGCACCTCCGACGGCGCGTCGAAGAACCCCTCCGCCGCCGCCTCGCAGGACGACAGGGCGCTCGCCGGCCTGCCCCCGGGGCTCGCCGCGCCCGCGAAGAAGGAGCTGGCCCAGCAGCTGGTGGCGAGCGCCGAGAACTCGACCCTCGACTGGCGCAGCGCCTACGGCTACATCGAGGACATCGGCGACGGCCAGGGCTACACGGCCGGCCTCGTCGGCTTCTGCACCGGCACCCACGACCTGCTCACCCTGGTCCAGCGCTACACGAAGACCCATCCGGGCAACGGCCTGGCCGGCTACCTCCCCGCCCTGCGCAAGGTCGACGGCACGGACTCGCACGAGGGCCTGGACCCCGGTTTCACCGCCGCCTGGAAGGCCGAGGCGAAGCTGCCCGCCTTCCGCGCGGCCCAGGACGAGGAGCGCGACCGCGTCTACTTCGACCCGGCGGTCCGCGAGGCCAAGCTCGACGGCCTGGGCACCCTGGGCCAGTTCATCTACTACGACGCCATGGTCTTCCACGGCCCGGGCGACGACGCGACCAGCTTCCACGGCCTGCGCGAGCGCGCGATCCGCGAGGCGGACACCCCCGCCCAGGGCGGCTCGGAGAGGGCGTACCTGGACATCTTCCTGGACATCCGCCGCGCCGCCATGAAGGCCAAGAGCCCCGGCCTCGACACCTCCCGCGTCGACACGGAGCAGCGGCGGTTCCTGTACGACGGCAACCTGGCCCTGAAGACCCCGCTGACGTGGCAGGTGTACGGGGAGACGTACAAGGTGCCCTGACGGGCGCGCGGTCGGCGCTGCGGCGGGACAACGCGGCGGCGCCTGCCCTTGGGTCCGGTCGGGGACTTGTCGGGCAGACGCCGTCAGTGCTCCGTACGCCTTTGTACGGACGTTTCTTGATGAACCGTCAGACCATCAACGACCGGTCCGTCGGGCGGATCGGCGCCGGCAGGTCGCTCGCGCCGGCCAGGAACCGGTCGCAGCCGCGGGCGGCCGAGCGGCCCTCGGCGATCGCCCACACGATGAGCGACTGGCCGCGGCCGGCGTCACCGGCGACGAAGACGCCGGGCACATTGGTCTGGAAGTCGGCGTCGCGGGCGATGTTACCGCGCTCGTCGAGGTCCAGGCCGAACTGGTCGACCAGGCCGTTGTCCCGGTCGGTGCCGGTGAACCCCATGGCGAGGGTGACCAGTTGGGCGGGGATCTTGCGCTCGGTGCCCGGCTTCGGGGTCAGCCTGCCCTCGACGAACTCGACCTCGGTGAGGTGCAGCCACTGGACGTTGCCGTCCTCGTCGCCCTCGAAGTGGGTGGTCGAGACGGAGTAGACCCGCTCGCCGCCCTCCTCGTGCGCGGACGTCACCTTGTAGAGCATCGGGAAGGTCGGCCACGGCTGGGAGACCGGGTTCCGCTCGTCGCCCGGGCGGGGCATGATCTCCAACTGCGTGACGGAGGCGGCGCCTTGACGGTGGGCGGTGCCCACGCAGTCGGCGCCGGTGTCGCCGCCGCCGATGACCACGACGTGCTTGCCCTCGGCCGAGATCGGGGAGGTGACGTAGTCGCCCTCCTGGACCTTGTTCGACAGCGGCAGGTACTCCATCGCCTGGTGGACGCCGGTCAACTCCCGCCCCGGGACCGGGAGATCACGGGCGGTGGTGGCGCCGGCGGCGATGACGACGGCGTCGTAGCGCTTCTTCAGGTCGGTCGCCTTGAGGTCGACGCCGATCTCGATGCCGGTCCGGAAGCGGGTGCCCTCCGCGCGCATCTGCTCGATACGGCGGTTGATGTGCCGCTTCTCCATCTTGAACTCGGGGATGCCGTACCGGAGAAGCCCCCCGATGCGGTCCGCGCGCTCGTAGACGGCGACCGTGTGGCCGGCCCGCGTGAGCTGTTGGGCGGCGGCGAGGCCGGCCGGGCCCGAGCCGATGACGGCGACGGTCTTGCCGGACAGCCGCTCGGGGATCTGCGGGGCGACGTCACCGGTCTCCCACGCCTTGTCGATGATCGAGACCTCGACGTTCTTGATGGTGACGGCCGGCTGGTTGATGCCGAGCACACACGCCGACTCGCACGGAGCCGGGCACAACCGGCCCGTGAACTCGGGGAAGTTGTTCGTCGCGTGCAGGCGCTCCTGCGCGGCCGACCAGTCCTCGCGGTAGGCGTAGTCGTTCCACTCGGGGATGAGGTTCCCCAGCGGACAGCCGTTGTGGCAGAACGGGATGCCGCAGTCCATGCACCGGCCGGCCTGCTTGCTGATGATCGGCAGCAAGGAGCCGGGGACGTAGACCTCGTTCCAGTCCTTCAGCCGTACGTCGACGGGACGGGACTTGGCGACCTCGCGCCCGTGGTTCAGGAAGCCCTTCGGGTCAGCCATTGATCGCCGCCTCCATCATCTTCTCGGTGATCTCGGACTCGGAGAGTCCCGCCTGCTCGGCGGCGTCCTTGGCGGCGAGCACTGCCTTGTACGTACTGGGGATGATCTTGGTGAAGCGCTCGACCGCGGTGTCCCACTCGGCCAGCAGCTTCTCGGCGACCGTCGACGCGGTCTCCTCCTGGTGACGGCGCACCACGTCGTGCAGCCACTGCCTGTCCGCGTCGTCCAGCTCCTGGATCGCGCCCAGGTTGCCGACGTTGACGTTGTCGCGGTTCAGGTCGATGACGTACGCGATGCCACCGGACATGCCGGCCGCGAAGTTGCGGCCCGTCTCGCCGAGGACCACCGCGTGACCGCCGGTCATGTACTCGCAGCCGTGGTCGCCCACGCCCTCGGAGACCACCGTGGCACCGGAGTTGCGGACACAGAACCGCTCGCCGGTACGACCGCGCAGGAACAGCTCGCCGCCGGTCGCGCCGTACGCGATGGTGTTGCCCGCGATCGTCGAGAACTCGGCGAGGTGGTCGGCCCCCCGGTCCGGACGGACGACGACCCGGCCGCCGGAGAGGCCCTTGCCGACGTAGTCGTTGGCGTCGCCCTCCAGGCGCAGCGTGACACCGCGCGGCAGGAAGGCGCCGAAGGACTGGCCCGCCGAGCCGGTGAAGGTGATGTCGATGGTGTCCTCGGGCAGCCCTGCCCCGCCGAACTTCTTCGTCACCTCGTGGCCGAGCATCGTGCCGACCGTGCGGTTGATGTTGCGGATCGCGACCTGCGCGCGCACCGGCTGGGCGTCGGTGGCGCTGGACGCGGCCAGGGCGTCGGCGGCGAGCTTGATCAGCTCGTTGTCGAGCGCCTTCTCCAGGCCGTGGTCCTGCTGGATGACCTGGTGCAGCGCGGCACCCTCGGGCATCTCGGGCACGTAGAAGAGGGGGGCCAGGTCCAGGCCCTGCGCCTTCCAGTGGTTCACGGCGCGCTCGACGTCGAGCGTGCCGGCCTGGCCGACGGCCTCCTCGATGGTGCGGAAGCCCAGCTCCGCGAGGATCTCGCGGACCTCCTCGGCGATGAACTTGAAGAAGTTCACGATGTACTCGGCCTTGCCGGCGAACCGGTCGCGCAGCACCGGGTTCTGGGTGGCGATGCCGACCGGGCAGGTGTCGAGGTGGCAGACGCGCATCATGACGCAGCCGGAGACGACGAGCGGCGCGGTCGCGAAACCGAACTCCTCGGCGCCGAGCAGCGCGGCGATGACGACGTCACGGCCGGTCTTCAGCTGGCCGTCGGTCTGGACGACGATCCGGTCGCGAAGTCCGTTGAGCAGCAGGGTCTGCTGGGTCTCGGCGAGCCCCAACTCCCAAGGTCCACCGGCGTGCTTGAGCGAGGTCAGGGGCGAGGCACCCGTACCGCCGTCGTGCCCGGAGATGAGGACGACGTCCGCGTGCGCCTTGGAGACACCCGCGGCGACCGTGCCGACACCGACCTCGGAGACCAGCTTCACGTGGATCCGCGCCTGCGGGTTCGCGTTCTTCAGGTCGTGGATCAGCTGGGCGAGGTCCTCGATGGAGTAGATGTCGTGGTGCGGCGGCGGCGAGATGAGGCCCACACCCGGCGTCGAGTGCCGGGTCTTGGCAACCCACGGGTAGACCTTGTGGCCGGGCAGCTGGCCGCCCTCGCCGGGCTTGGCGCCCTGCGCCATCTTGATCTGGATGTCGTCCGCGTTGACCAGGTACTCGGAGGTGACACCGAAGCGGCCGGAGGCGACCTGCTTGATGGCGCTGCGCCGGGCCGGGTCGTAGAGCCGGTCCGCGTCCTCGCCGCCCTCACCGGTGTTGGACTTACCGCCCAGCTGGTTCATGGCGATGGCCAGCGTCTCGTGCGCCTCGCGCGAGATGGAGCCGTAGGACATGGCGCCGGTGGAGAAGCGCTTGACGATCTCGGAGACCGGCTCGACCTCGTCGACGGAGATCGGCTCGCGGCCGCTCTTGAAGCCGAACAGACCGCGCAGCGTCATCAGGCGCTCGGACTGCTCGTTCACGCGGTCCGTGTACTTCTTGAAGATGTCGTAGCGGTTGGCACGCGTGGAGTGCTGGAGGCGGAAGACCGTCTCCGGGTCGAACAGGTGCGGCTCGCCCTCGCGGCGCCACTGGTACTCGCCGCCTATGTCGAGGGCGCGGTGCGCGGGCGCGATGCCGCTCGCCGGGTACGCCTTCGCGTGCCGGGCGGCGACCTCCTTGGCGATGACGTCGATGCCGACGCCGCCGATCTTGGTGGCGGTGCCGCTGAAGTACGTCTCCACGAAGCCCCGGTCGAGACCGACGGCCTCGAAGACCTGGGCGCCGCGGTAGGAGGCGACGGTCGAGATGCCCATCTTGGACATGACCTTCAGGACGCCCTTGCCGAGCGCGTAGATCAGGTTGCGGATGGCCTGCTCGGGCTCGATGCCGGGCAGGAAGGTACCCGCGCGGACCAGGTCCTCGACGGACTCCATCGCCAGGTACGGGTTGACCGCGGCGGCGCCGAAGCCGATCAGCAGGGCCACGTGGTGGACCTCGCGGACGTCACCGGCCTCGACCAGCAGGCCCACCTGGGTGCGCTGCTTGGTGCGGATGAGGTGGTGGTGGACGGCCGCGGTGAGCAGCAGCGAGGGGATCGGCGCGTGCTCGGCGTCGGAGTGGCGGTCCGACAGGACGATCAGCCGGGCGCCGTTCTCGATGGCCGCGTCGGCCTCGGCGCAGATCTCCTCGATGCGCGCGGCGAGGGAGTCGCCGCCGCCGGAGACCCGGTAGAGACCGGAGAGGGTCGCGGCCTTGAAGCCGGGCATGTCGCCGTCGGCGTTGACGTGGATGAGCTTGGCCAGCTCGTCGTTGTCGATCACCGGGAAGGGCAGGGTGACACTGCGGCACGAAGCGGCCGTCGGCTCCAGGAGGTTGCTCGCGGGCCCGAGGGAGGAACGCAGCGAGGTCACGAGCTCCTCGCGGATGGCGTCCAGCGGCGGGTTGGTGACCTGAGCGAACAGCTGGGTGAAGTAGTCGAACAGCAGCCGCGGGCGCTCGCTCAGCGCGGCGATCGGCGAGTCCGTACCCATCGAACCGATCGGCTCGGCACCGGCCTTGGCCATCGGCGCGATGATGACGCGCAGCTCCTCCTCGGTGTAACCGAAGGTCTGCTGGCGGCGGGTGACGGAGGCGTGGGTGTGGACGATGTGCTCGCGCTCGGGCAGGTCGCCCAGCTCGATCTCGCCGGCCTCGATCCACTCGGCGTACGGCTTCTCGGCGGCGAGCTCCGCCTTGATCTCGTCGTCCTCGATGATGCGGTGCTCGACGGTGTCGACGAGGAACATGCGGCCGGGCTGGAGGCGGCCCTTGCGGACGACCTTGGCCGGGTCGATGTCCAGGACGCCGACCTCGGAGCCGAGGACGACCAGACCGTCGTCGGTGACCCAGTAGCGGCCGGGGCGAAGGCCGTTGCGGTCGAGGACCGCGCCGACCTGCTTGCCGTCGGTGAAGGTGACGCAGGCCGGGCCGTCCCAGGGCTCCATCATCGTGGAGTGGAAGGTGTAGAAGGCGCGGCGGGCCGGGTCCATGGAGTCGTGGTTCTCCCACGCCTCCGGGATCATCATCAGCACCGAGTGCGGCAGTGAACGGCCGCCCAGGTGCAGGAGTTCGAGCACCTCGTCGAAGGACGCCGAGTCGGAGGCGTCCGGCGTACAGATCGGGAAGACGCGCTCGAGTCCCTTGTCGCCGAAGAGATCCGAGGCGATCTGCGACTCGCGGGCCGCCATCCAGTTGCGGTTGCCCTTGACGGTGTTGATCTCACCGTTGTGCGCCACGAAGCGGTACGGGTGGGCCAGCGGCCACGACGGGAAGGTGTTCGTGGAGAAGCGGGAGTGCACGAGCGCGATCGCGGAGGCGAAGCGGCGGTCGGACAGGTCCGGGAAGAAGGGCTCCAGCTGGCCGGTGGTCAGCATGCCCTTGTAGACGATGGTCCGCGCGGACAGCGAGGGGAAGTAGACCCCGACCTCGTGCTCGGCGCGCTTGCGCAGCACGAAGGCCCGGCGGTCCAGGACGATGTCCTTCGACGCGCCGTCGGTGACGAAGATCTGCCGGAAGGCGGGCATCGTCGAACGGGCGGTGGCACCGAGCAGTTCGGGAGCGACCGGCACATCGCGCCAGCCGAGCACGGTGAGGCCTTCCTCGGCCGCGATCGTCTCGATCCGCGAGACGGCGTCCTGGAGGCCGGCCTCCGGCAGGAAGGCGATGCCGACCGCGTAGCCGCCCGCCTCGGGCAGCTCGAATCCGGCCACCTCGCGGAAGAACGCGTCGGGGACCTGGGACAGGATGCCGGCGCCGTCGCCGGAGTCGGGCTCGGAGCCGGTGGCGCCGCGGTGCTCGAGGTTGCGCAGGACCGTCAGGGCCTGCTCGACCAGGGTGTGGGACGCCTCGCCGGTGAGGGTGGCCACGAAGCCGACGCCACACGCGTCGTGCTCGTTGCGGGGGTCGTACATACCCTGCGCAGCAGGGCGAGCATCCATGAAGGACCAGTTCTGGCCATTCTCGGAATGCTGGGACGGCTGGCGCGGCGTACGCATCGGCTCTCCCGTCGTCGTCTCAAGTGGCATATGCATAGTGCCGAGGGACGACGTTGGCCCTCTGCGGAGTGCAAAATTTCGTGCAGGTTACATGATGGGGCGGTTCTCGGGAACTGGATACTACGTCCCAACATGCGGACGTCACGGGGTCGCGGTGGGGGTACCGGGCCCAGCGACGGAAGCCGTAGGGGACCCGAGCGGACAGATCGATGCCCGTCGGTCCGGGCGCGAGGAGGGCTACGTCGCCCACCTCACGGATGCGCGACAGGCCTCATTGCCCGCAGCGCTTACGGCTCATGCCCGGTGGTTAAGCACTCGAAACCAGCTAGTAACGGCTACTTATGCGTCAGTCCGCATACCTAGCGGTCCCCCTATCCTACGGCCGTCCCGAAGAACCCGCCCAGGGCGTACGTCACACCGGCCGCGGCACCCCCGAGAGCGAGCTGCCGAAGCCCGCTGAACCACCAGCTCCGGGCCGTCACCCGAGCCACCACGGCCCCACACCCGAAGAGCCCGACCAGCGCGAGCAGCACCGCAGGCCACAGCGAGGTCGCACCGAGCAGATACGGCAGTACGGGCAGCAGGGCCCCCAGCGCGAAGGCCCCGAACGACGACACGGCCGCAACCGCAGGCGAGGGCAGATCCCCCGGGTCGATGCCGAGCTCCTCGCGAGCATGGATCTCAAGAGCAAGCTCGGGATCACGAGAGAGCTGCCGCGCCACCTCCCGCGCAAGGTGGGAGTCGACCCCTCGCGCCTCGTACAGGGCGGCCAACTCGGCCTCCTCATCCTGCGGATGCTTCCGCAGCTCCCTGCGCTCCACGTCCAACTCGGCCTCGACAAGCTCGCGTTGGGACGCCACGGACGTGTACTCCCCGGCGGCCATGGAGAAGGCGCCGGCGGCAAGCCCTGCCAGCCCCGTGAGGACGATCGCCTGATGCCCGACGGACCCACCGGCGACACCGGTCATCAACGCGAGGTTGGACACCAGCCCGTCCATGGCCCCGAACACGGCGGGCCGCAGCCACCCTCCCGTCACATCCCGGTGCGTGTGGTTGTCACGGTGCGCCTCATGAAGGGCGGCCTCGGTCTCGATGATGGCCATGCGCGAATCTCCCCAGCAAGCTAAGCCAAAGCTAACTTTAGACACGTTCCACTCTTGAACAACGCCAAAGATACACACGCCCATTCCCGCCCACCAGCAAGGAAAGGCTGCGCTAACCTGCGGCTTTACCGCTTCCCGCTCACCCGTGCGGGGCCCCGCCCAGATGTCGACCGGGTGACATGAGACCTCCGGACGCTCTGGTCAACCGCCGATGGTGGGACACATCCGCAAAGGTGCCGCGCCCTGTGCGGACCCCCGCCCGGAGAGGCCGTCCATGACATCGATCGCCTGCATCCCCTCGGCCCCGGCCCCCGGGAACGCCCCCGAACTCCGCGAGCGGGCCCGCGGCGCCCTGCTCGGCCTGGCCGTCGGTGACGCCCTCGGGGCCCCCGCCGAGAACATGAAGCCCTCCGAGATCCGGGCCCGCTGGGGCCGCATCACGGGCTACGTGGCCGAGGAACCGGCGGGCACGGACGACACGGAGTATGCGATCTTCTCGGGCCTACTGCTGGCCCGCCACGGCTCGGCCCTCTCCCCCTCCCACGTGGAGGCGGCCTGGCACGAGTGGATCGCGGACCGGGACGAGGGCCCGTTCAGGGGCGCGGGTTTCAGCGAACGCGGCACCCTGGAGAACCTCCGCCGAGGCCTGGCGGCCCCCATCTCCGCGCAACACCGCCATGCCTGGAGCGACGGCCTGGCGATGCGCGCGGCCCCCTTCGGCGTCTTCGCGGCGGGCCGCCCGGCGGAAGCAGCCCGCCTGGTAGCGATCGACGGCTCGGTGAGCCACGACGGCGAGGGCATCTACGGCGGCCAGGCGGTAGCGGCAGGCGTCGCGGCGGCGATGGCGGGCGCCCCCACGATCGCGGTGGTGGCCTCGGCCCTGGCGGTGATCCCGGACGACTCCTGGACGGCCCGCTCCCTGCGCCGAGCGGTGGCAGTGGCCCACCGAGGCGAACGCGCCGTCCGCTCCGCGGTCGTCATCGGCGGCTACCCCTGGACCGACCTGGCCCCCGAGGCGGTCGCCCTGGCCTTCGGCGCGTACGCGGCGGCGGACGGCGACTTCGCGGAAGCGGTCCTCACGGCGGTCAACATGGGCCGCGACGCGGACACGACAGCGGCGGTGGCGGGCGCGCTGGCGGGAGCGACGCGGGGGGTGTCGTCGATCCCGGAGGAGTGGGCAACACGAATCGGCCCAGCCCGCGGAAGCTGCCTACCGGCGATGTCCGGCCACCACGTCCTGGAGGTGGCGGACCTGCTGACCCGGGCGATGCCCAGGGAATACGAGGCCACCGAGCCGACGGCCGACGGATCGGGGGCGACGCGATGAGACCACCGGGACCGTGGTCCGAGGGAATGGGCACGAGCGCCCCTACGACCATGACGCCTATTGACGAGCCGACGCCCAGGAGCACGCCGACCACCATTGAGCCGACGCCCAGGAGCACACCGACCGCCAGCGAGCCGACATCCACGATCACGCCCACCACCAGCGAACCGACGTCCGCGGCGGAGCCGATCGGACCGGAGGTCGCCGATGGTGGGATCGCCCCACAAGGGCCACCGGCACCCGACAAGGAAAGTTGTACGGGTGGTGCGGGTGGGAACAACCGGGCCGAAGGCGAAGCCGAGGCCCGCAAAGCGACAACCCTCGGCCTCCTCCTCGGCCTGGCCGCAGGCGACGCCGCAGGATGGCCCGCAGCAAGACACCGAGCAACCCGCATGCCCCAATGGACCCGCCGCCTGACCCGCGAACTCGACACCTTCGCCGAACAGAACGCAACCACAACCCTCCCCGTCCCCATCGCGCTGAACCAACCCCCCGAGCCCCTCAAACTCGGCCCCTCGGACGACGCGGAATGGGCAGCCTTCGCCGCAGAAGCCCTACTGAAGGCCGGCGACGACACCGCCCTCGGCGACCTCTCAAGAGACCGCCGCACAAGAGCCGCCATCGACCTCACCTGGAACGCCCTCGCCGCAGAAGTAGCCGCCGCAGCAAACCGCGCCCCGGAAGTCGAATCCGCCGTACTCCCCCTCCGCGCCCGCATCTCCGTCCGAGCCGGCCTAGGAAACCTCGCAGCCGGCCTACGCCCACCCGCCACCGGCCACGACAACCCCCACTACTTCGACGACGCGGCCTGCGTAAGAGCCTGCGTCCTCGCGCTAGCCCACCCCGGCGACCCCGAACGCGCCGCCGCCCTGGCCGAGTTCGACGCCCGCTACACCCAGGACGGCGACGGCGTACACGGAGCAAGGGCGATGGCCGCGGCGGTATCCCTCGCCCTGACGGGAGCCGACGTGGACACCTGCGTATCCGCGGCCCTCACCGAACTCCCCGCATCCACAGAGATCGGCCGCAACGCCCGCCACGCCCTCCACCTGGCCGCAACCACCGAATCCGCCTTCGCCCTGATCCCCCTCCTGGAGCACCAAATCGTCGACCACGTCTACAGCTACGGCATCGCCGCCGCCGAAACCGTCTCGGTCGCCCTCGCCCTCGCAACCGCCGCACAGGGCCGTATCGCCGAGGCGGTCCCCGCCGCGGCCTGCCTCTCCCGCGTGGCCGACTCCGCCCCCGCCCTGGTCGGCGCCCTCACCGGCGCACTGAGCGGCGGCGACGCCATCCCCGCCACCTGGCGGGACGCCTGCCGCACTCTCTCCGGCTGCGCACTCCCCCGCCTCACCGGCACCGACCTGGTGGAACTCGCCGGACTCCTGGAAGCCGCACAACCGGCCCCGCCAGGAGCATGATTCGGTGCATGCCTCTCAAACAACCCACACAACAAGAAACCACCCTTGAGGACCGCATCACCGGAGCCCTGGTGGGCGCGGCGGTCGGCGACGCCCTCGGCGGCCCGGTCGAGGGCTACTCCCCCGACCAGATCCTCGAACGCCACGGCGGCCGCGTCCACGGCATCGTCGGCCCCTGGAACGGCGACGACTGGCGCACGGCCCGCCCGATCGCGCCGTACCACAAGGGCGACGGCCACGTCACCGACGACACCTTGATGACGCACGCGCTGATCCGCGTCTACGCGAAGGTCCGCGACCACCTGGACGCGTACGCGATCGCCGACCACCTGGTCCCCGACCTGACGACGAACCCGCGCTGGATCCCGGAGTTGGAGGCGGAGGCCCTCCCCCTCCACCGCATCTTCCTCGCGGAGAAGTGGCTGGTGGCCCGCCTCCACTACGGCCACGTGGACCCGCGCGAGGCCGGCGTGGGCAACATCGTCAACTGCGGTGCGGCGATGTACATGGCCCCGGTGGGCCTGGTCAACGCGGCCAACCCGAGGGGCGCATACACCGAAGCCCTGGACATCGCGGCGGCCCACCAGTCCTCGTACGGCCGCGAGGCGGCAGCGGTCTTCGCCGCGGCGGTGGCGGCGGCCTGCGTACCGGGCGCGACCCCCGACTCGGTGGTCGCGGCCTGCCTCACCGTGGCGAAGGACGGCACCCGCACGGCAATCGAGCAGGTCTGCGAAGCAGCCACGCACTACTCGGACTTCGAATCGGCGCTGATTCCCCTACGGGAGGCGGTGGCGCCGTACGACACGGTGGGCCCCGACTACCGCTCCCCCTCCCTGGACGCCCGGCGCCCCTCCCGCACCAGGGCGATCGAGGAACTCCCCATCGCTCTCGGCATGTTGGTGGTCTCCGGCGGCGACTTCCGCCACGCGGTGCTGGGTTCGGTGAACTACGGCCGGGACTGCGACTCGATCGCGACGATGGCGGGCGCGATGGCCGGCGCGTTGGGTTCACCGGTCCCACAGGACTGGTCCAAGACAATCGCGGAGGCCAGCCGCCTGGACCTCTGGGAACCGGCGACGACCCTCACCGCCGTAGCGCGCGAGATCTTCGAAGGAGACGTCCACCGACGCCGAGCCCACGAGGCCGCGTTCACGCAGATCGCAGGCCCCAGATGCTCCGACTGACCTGGGTCCAACCAGAAGACCTGATCGGCCACGAACTCCACCAGGCAATCCTGGACGGCCGAGAACCCACAACCATCGCAACCCGCTGGCGAACGGCGGGAGGCCACGAGGCCCCTCACAGAGCAGGCGCGTCCCCCGACCCGACCTCCCGCTACCTACGCCAACTGGCAGAAGACCTACTGGACGAACTAGCAGACCTACCAAGCAAGTTGACCGAGCACGAACCAACAGACCTAGCAAGAATCAAAGCGAGCTGTCCCCACTGGCCCTATCCAGCCCAAGCCAGCGGCCCAGACTTGCCCCACCCAGCCCAAGCTGGCGGCCCCACCTGCCCCCCTCCCGCCCCAGCTGCGGGCAGTCGTGCCGCTGGGGCGGCACGGGTGGGCGCAGCGGCACCCCGCAAGCGCGGGCAAGCGACACCCACCTCCACAGCACCCCTCACCCAGGCCGGCCTGGAAGCAGCCTGGCTGGGCAGAGCAGTCGGCTGCCTCCTGGGCAAACCAGTGGAGAAACTCCCCCTCGAAGCCATCCGCCAACTGGCCAGATCCACCAACAACTGGCCCCTGAACACCTACTTCACAGCAAAAGGCGTCCCCGCCGAACTCCTCTCCACCCACCCCTGGAACCGCCGCTCCGCCCCCACCTCCCTCGCCGAGAACATCGACGGCATGCCAGAGGACGACGACCTCAACTACCCCCTCCTGAACCTCCTGTTGCTACAACGCCACGGCAGACACTTCACCCCCACCGACCTGGCCACCCTCTGGCTCGACGAACTCCCGGCCGGCCGCACCTTCACCGCGGAACGCATCGCCTACCGCAACCTCCTCACCGGCATCGAACCCCCACAGACAGCCCGCCACCGCAACCCCTTCCGAGAATGGATCGGCGCCCTGATCCGCGCCGACGTCCACGGCTGGACCAACCCCGCCGCCCCCGCCGCCGCGGCCGAGCAGGCCCACCGCGACGCCACCCTCACCCACACCGCCAACGGCGTCTACGCGGCGATGTTCATCGCGGCCACCATCGCCCAGGCGACCACCGGCACCCACGACATCCACACCTGCCTCCGCACCGGCCTCACGGTGGTCCCACCCCGCTCCCGCCTCGCCGAAGCCATCCACCACGCGATCCGACTCGCCCGGAAACACCAGGACTTCGACACCGTCGTCGACGAACTCCACGCCACCTACGCCCCCACCCACCACTGGGTCCACGCCATCCCCAACACCGCCCTGATCACCGCCGCCCTCACCCACGCGAACGGCGACTTCACCGGCTCCGTCTCCCGCGCGGTGGGCGGCGGTTGGGACACCGACTCCAACGGCGCCACCGCGGGCAGCATCGCCGGACTCCTCGCCGGTACCCCCACCGCCCTCCCCGACCACTGGACGGCCCCGCTGAAGAACCGACTCGCCACCTCCGTCGGCGACTTCGACGGCACCGGCTTCGACACCCTGGCTCACCTCACCCACCGGGAGGCTTCCCGCCCATGACCCACATCGTCGTACTGGGCAGCACGAACATGGACCTGGTCGCGTACGTCGACAGGGCGCCGGAGCGCGGAGAGACCGTGACGGGACGGGAGTTCCGTACGATCACCGGCGGCAAGGGCGCCAACCAGGCGATCGCCGCCGCCCGCGCCGGCGCCACGGTGACGATGATCGGCGCCGTCGGCAACGACGTCTACGGCCCCCAACTCCGTGCCGCCCTCGAACACTCCGGCGTCGACACCGACCTCCTCCGCACGATCGACACCCCCTCCGGCACCGCCCACATCGTCGTGGACGACGACGGCGGCAACGCGATCGTGGTCATCCCCGGCGCCAACGGCACCGTCGACCACCTGGCGCCAGGCGACGAGGCCCTCATCGCCTCCGCCGACGCCCTGCTCCTCCAGTTGGAGATCCCCCTCGCGGCGGTGATCGCGGGCGCGCAGGCGGCCCGCGCCCACGGCGTCCGCACGATCCTCACCCCCGCCCCCGCCCAACCGCTCCCACCCGAACTCCTCGGCGCCGTCGACCTGTTGGTCCCCAACGAGCACGAGGCGACCACCCTCACCGGCCTCGCCGACCCGATCGCCGCGGCCACCGCCCTGCTCGACAGCGTGCCGGCGGCCGTCGTCACCCTCGGCCCGGCCGGCTGCCTCTACGTCACCCGCGGCGCCGAACCCCTCGCCGTCCCCGCGCCCGAAGTGACCGCCATCGACTCGACCGGCGCCGGCGACACCTTCGTGGGCGCCCTCGCGGTGGCCCTCGCCGAGGAGCGCCCGATCCGCGAGGCACTCAAGTGGGCAGCGGCGGCAGCCGCGTTGTCGGTGCAACGGCCCGGCGCGTCGGCGTCGATGCCGTACCGCTCCGAGATCGAGACGGAGTACGCCTCATGAACACCGAACCCACCAGGACCACCCCCGCCACCACGACCACACCCCTCGGCCCGGCCTCTTCCCCGCTGTCCGGCCTGCGCGTCCTCGACCTCGCCACCCTCTTCGCCGGACCCCTCGCCGCCACCCTGCTCGGCGACTTCGGCGCCGAGGTCGTCAAGATCGAGCACCCGACGAAACCCGACCCCTCGCGCGGCCACGGCCCGTCCAAGGACGGCGTCGGCCTGTGGTGGAAGCTGCTGGGCCGCAACAAGCGCACGATCACCCTGGACCTGTCCAAGCCCGGCGGCCGGGACACCCTCCTGCGCCTCGCCGCCACCGCCGACGTGATCATCGAGAACTTCCGCCCCGGCACCCTGGAGAAATGGGACCTCGGGTGGGCCGAACTCTCCGCCGCCAACCCCGGGTTGGTCCTCGCCCGGGTCACCGGCTTCGGGCAGTTCGGCCCGTACGCGCACCGCCCCGGCTTCGGCACTCTCGCCGAGGCGCTCAGCGGCTTCGCCGCGATCACCGGCGAACCGGACGCGCCCCCGACCCTCCCGCCGTTCGGCCTGGCCGACTCGATCGCGGGCCTGGCGACGGCGTACGCCGTGATGACCGCCCTCGCCGCCCGCGACCGCACCGGCGAGGGCCAGGTCGTCGACATGGCGATCATCGAGCCGATCCTCACCGTGCTCGGCCCCCAGCCCCTCTGGTACGACCAGCTCGGCCACGTCCAGCCCCGTACCGGCAACCGGTCCGTCAACAACGCCCCGCGCGGCACCTACCGCACCGCCGACGGCAGTTGGGTCGCCGTCTCGACCTCCGCCCAGTCGATCGCCGAACGGGTGCTGCGCCTCGTGGGACGCCCGGAGCTGATCGACGCACCGTGGTTCGCGACGGGCGAGGGACGGGCCCGCCACGCCGACCTGCTCGACGAGGCCGTCGGCGGCTGGATCGCCGAGCGCCCTCGCGACGAGGTGCTCGCGGCCTTCGAGAAGGCTGAGGCCGCGGTCGCCCCGATCCAGGACGTACGGGATGTGATGGAGGACCCGCAGTACGCGGCCCTCGACACGATCACCACCGTCGAGGACCCCGAACTGGGCCCCCTGCGCATGCAGAACGTCCTCTTCCGCCTCTCCGCCACCCCCGGCGCGATCCGCTGGGCGGGCCGCCCGCACGGCGCGGACACCGACGAGGTCCTGACCGACCTGGGCCTGACCCCGGCCGAACTGGCCACCCTGCGCGCGGCGGGCGCCGTATGAACACAACCCCGCTGAACGCAACCGCGACGAGCACGACCCCCCTGCCCCCGATTCCACTGACCTGGCTCTACGCCCCCGGCGACCGCCCGCACGTAGTGGCCAAGGCGCTCGCGTCCGGCGCCGATGTGGTGGTGGTCGACCTGGAGGACGCGGTCGCCCCGGACCGCAAGGAGTACGCCCGCGCGGCCACCGCCGAACTCCTCACCGCACCCCAGCCCGTCCCCGTCCACGTCCGCGTGAACGCCCTCGACGGCCCGCTCGCGGTCCAGGACCTCGCCGTACTGGCCGCCCTCCCCGGTCTCTCCGGTCTCCGCCTCCCGAAGGTGACGTCCGCGACACAGGTGATCGCCGTCGCGGAGGCCACGGCCCCCGCCGCCCCTGTCGAGGGAGACGCGCCCGCGCTCCACGCCCTCCTGGAATCGGCCCTCGGCATCGAACACGCCCACGCCATCGCCACCGCCCACCCCGCGCTGCGCGGTATCGCGCTGGGCGAGGCGGATCTACGGGCCGACCTGGGCGTACGCGAGGACGCGGGGCTGGACTGGTGCCGGTCCCGGGTCGTGGTGGCCGCACGGGCGGCGGCCCTGCCCCCGCCGCCGCAGTCGGTCCATCCGGACATCCGTGACCTGGAGGGCCTGGCCGCGTCCTGCGCGCACGGCCGCACCTTGGGTCTCCTGGGCCGGGCCGCCATCCATCCCCGTCAACTCCCGATCATCGAACGGGCCTACCTGCCCACGAAACGGGAGATCGAGGAAGCGGAGACGGTCGTGAAGGCGGCGACGAGGGAACAGGGCGCCCAGGCGCTGCCGGACGGGAGGTTCATCGACGCGGCGGTGGTGACAGCGGCGCACCGTACCCTGTCACTCGCCCGCCGCCGCTGAGAGTCGGAAAAGCGGGCCGGTCAGCCCTTCTTGGCCGACTCGGCCTCGTCCTTCACGTCTTCGTCGGCCGAGTCCTCGTCGGCCGCGCTCTTCTCACCGGTGGTGTCGTCCTCGGCGGCTTCCTTCGCCTCCGAGGACGCCTCCTTGTCACCGGCGTCCGCCTTGGCGGAGACGTCAGTCTGCTTCTTCTCGTCCCCGTCGCCGTCGGCCTCGCCGTCCTCCGCGGCGCCCGGCTCCACGACCTCCTCGCGTCCCGGCCGCTTCTTCGCCGAGATCACGAAGTACGTGACCGCCAGCAGGAAGACGACCATCGCGGTCCAGTCGTTCAGCCGCAGACCCAGGATGTGGTGGGCGTCGTCGACGCGCAGGTACTCGATCCAGGCCCGGCCCACACAGTACGAGGCGACGTACAGCGCGAAGGCCCGCCCGTGGCCGAGCTTGAAGCGCCGGTCGGCCCAGATGACCAGGAAGGCGACGCCGACGCACCACAGGGACTCGTAGAGGAAGGTCGGCTGGTAGGTGCCGGGCACCCGCCCGTCCGTCGAGGACGTGATCTTCACGGCCCAGGGCAGATCCGTCGCCTTGCCGTAGAGCTCCTGGTTGAACCAGTTGCCCCAGCGGCCGATCGCCTGTGCGAGGGCGATGCCGGGTGCGAGGGCGTCGGCCCACGCCGGCAGCGGGATGCCCCGGCGCCGGCAGCCGATCCAGGCGCCCACCGCGCCGAGGGCGATCGCGCCCCAGATACCGAGGCCGCCCTCCCACACCTTGAAGGCGTCCACCCAGTCACGGCCCTCGCTGAAGTACAGCTCGTAGTCCGTGATCACGTGGTAGAGGCGACCGCCGACCAGGCCGAACGGCACGGCCCAGACCGCGATGTCGGCCACCGTGCCGGCCCGGCCGCCGCGGGCGATCCAGCGCTTGTTGCCGAGCCAGACCGCGACGAAGACGCCGATGATGATGCAGAACGCGTAGCCGCGCAGCGGAATGACACCGAAGAGGTGCACCACCGAGCGCGACGGGCTGGGAATGTAGGCAAGTTCCATGGCAGGGTCGACGCTACCGTGCCGGACCGGGCGCATGACGGGCGGCCCGGCAACGGGTCCATAACAGGGTGGTGAGAATCGTCCACCCCTGATCGCTCACCCCTTGTTCGCCTCCTGCACCTGCTGCTTCAGCTTCGCGGGAGTCATCGACTGGTCCGCGTAGATGTTCTTGCCGTTCAGCAGGACCGTCGGCGTGCCGCTGAAGCCGCCGGTGGAGAAGGCCTGCGCGGACTTCGCGACCCAGCTGTTGTGCGTACCCTCCTCGACACATGTACGGAACGTCGCCGTGTCGAGTCCGTCGACCTTGCCCGCCAGCTCGATCAGCTTGCTGTTCTTGGCGTAGGCGTCGTCGGTCTCCGTCGGCTGGTTCTCGTACAGCGTGTCGTGGTAGTCGCGGAACTTTCCGGCGTCCTGGGCGCAGGCCGCCGCGTTGGCCGCGTTGCGCGAGCCGGTGCCGCCGAGGTTGCCGTCGATGATCGTGACCAGGTGGTACTCGACCCGCAGCTGGCCGGAGTCCGTCAGCTCGTGCAGCGTCGAGCGGTACGCCGACTCGAAGGCCTTGCAGGCCGGGCAGCGGAAGTCCTCCCAGACCGTGAGGGTCGTCTTCGCCCCGTCCTTGCCGACCGGGATCGCGAGGCTGTCCTTGCCCTGCGCCCCGGAGGGTGCCACGACCGGTCCCGCGGACTTGCTGCCGTCGTCCTTGCCCGAGTTGGCGGCGACCACGCCGATCACCGCCGCAAGACCCAGGACGCAGACGACGCTCGCGCCCACGATCAGCGTCCGCCGTCGCCGCTCCCCGGCCTTCTGCTTCTCACGCTCGACCGCCAGCCGCTCGCGAGCGGTGCGCTTTCCGTCACGGTTCTTCTCACTCACACCCCCAGAACGAACCGGGGAGGCGCAGCGCGCCTCCCCGGTCCCAGCTCCACCCGTTCGAGTGACTGGCTGTTCTGTTACGAGCTCTCAGGCGCGCGTGTCCACGCCTTCCTGCCTCCGTTCGGCCTACGCCTGTCCGCGTACGCCCTTGGCCAGTTCACCGGCGAGCGCGCGGACCGCCTCGACGCCGGCCGCGTCGTCCGGCGCGTCCAGCATGCGCTTGACGAAGGCCGAGCCGACGATCACACCGTCGGCGAAGCCGGCCACCTCGGCGGCCTGCTTGGCGTCGGAGACCCCGAGCCCGACGCAGACGGGCAGGTCGGTGCCGGTGGCGCGGGTGCGTGCCACCAGGTCCTGGGCCTGCGCGCCCACGGAGGCGCGGGTACCGGTGACGCCCATCAGCGAGGCGGCGTAGACGAAGCCGCTGCCCGCCGCGGTGATCCGGGCGAGCCGTTCGTCCTTGCTGCTGGGCGCGACCACGAAGACCGTGGCGAGCCCGTGCTTCTCGGCGTGCTCCCTCCACAGCCCCGCCTCCTGCACCGGCAGGTCGGGCAGGATGCAGCCCGCCCCGCCGGCCTCGGCGAGCTCGGCGGTGAAGCGCTCGACGCCGTAGCGGTCGATGGGGTTCCAGTACGTCATGACGAGTACGGGCTTCCCGCTCGCCGCGTGCGCCTCGCGGACCGTACGCATGACGTCCGCGATCTTGACTCCGCCGCGCAGGGCGATGTCGTCGGCGGTCTGGATGACGGGCCCGTCGAGGACGGGGTCGCTGTGCGGCAGCCCCACCTCGACGACGTCCGCGCCACCGTCGAAGGCGGCCTTGATCGCCTCGATGCCGCCGTCCACGGTCGGGAACCCGGCCGGGAGGTAGGCGATGAGCGCGGAGCGGCCTTCGGCCTTGGCACCGGCGAGGGTGTCGGACAGCAGCTGAATGTTCCCGCTCACTTGGCGTCCCCCTCGATCTCGGCGGTGGCGGCGGCGTCGGCCGCGACCTCGGCGTCGGTGTCGTACAGGCCGAAGTAGCGTGCGGCCGTGTCCATGTCCTTGTCGCCGCGGCCGGACAGGTTGATGACGATCAGCCCGTCCTTGCCCAGCTCGCGGCCGACCTCCAGGGCGCCGGCCAGCGCGTGGGCGCTCTCGATGGCCGGGATGATGCCCTCGGTGCGGGACAGCAGGCGCAGGGCCTGCATCGCCGCGTCGTCGGTGACCGCGCGGTACTCGCCGCGGCCGCTGTCCTTGAGGTAGGAGTGCTCGGGGCCGATGCCCGGGTAGTCCAGACCGGCCGAGATGGAGTACGGCTCGGTGATCTGGCCCTCCTCGTCCTGGAGGACGTAGGAGCGGGAGCCGTGCAGGATGCCGGGCTCGCCCGCGGTGAGGGTCGCCGCGTGCTCGCCGGTCTCCACACCGTGCCCTGCTGGCTCGCAGCCGATGAGGCGTACGCCGGCGTCCGGGATGAAGGCGTGGAACAGGCCGATGGCGTTGGAGCCGCCGCCGACACAGGCGATGGCCGCGTCGGGGAGGCGTCCGGCGCGCTCCAGGATCTGCCGGCGGGTCTCGACGCCGATCACGCGGTGGAAGTCGCGGACCATGGCCGGGAAGGGGTGCGGGCCGGCGACCGTACCGAACAGGTAGTGCGTGTGGTCGACGTTGGCGACCCAGTCGCGGAAGGCCTCGTTGATCGCGTCCTTCAGCGTGCGGCTGCCGGACTTCACGGCGACGACCTCGGCGCCGAGCATGCGCATGCGGGCCACGTTCAGGGCCTGGCGCTGGGTGTCGATCTCGCCCATGTAGATGGTGCATTCGAGGCCGAACAGCGCGCAGGCCGTCGCGGTCGCCACGCCGTGCTGGCCGGCGCCGGTCTCCGCGATGACCCTGGTCTTGCCCATGCGCTTGGTGAGCAGGGCCTGGCCGAGGACGTTGTTGATCTTGTGCGAGCCGGTGTGGTTGAGGTCCTCGCGCTTGAGGAATACGCGGGCACCGCCCGCTTCCGCGGCGAAACGGGATACCTCGGTCAGCGCGCTGGGCCTGCCGGTGTAGTTGACCAGGAGGTCGTCCAGTTCGCGGGCGAACTCCTCGTCGTGCTTGGCCTTTTCGTACTCGACGGCGACCTCGTCCACGGCGGCGACGAGGGCCTCCGGGATGAACTTGCCGCCGAACGCGCCGAAGTAGCCCTCGGCGCTGGGGATGTGACCCTCGGGGTCGGGAATGAAGAACTCGCTGGGCATGCGGAAACCTCACGGTGAGTGCGGAAAAAGACACTGATCGCCGTGGGGGCGGGGGTTGTTCAGATGGCTGCGGGACCGCTGTGGCTGGTCGCGCAATCCCCGCGCCCCTAAGGGGCGCGCTGCCATCGGCGGCCGTTTACCTGCCCAGGTTCGTCTCCGATGACGTAACGGACCCTGCGGCCGTGGATCCTGCGCGCCGGGGCGCGGCAGCCCCGAGGGCGGCAGCCGCGCGCGAGGCGGGCGTGCCGGTCCATGGGGGTCAGGGTGAGCGTCATCGGGGGTAACTCTAGCCGGAGATCAGCTGCGGCCGTGGCGGAGTGCGGGGTGTTCGCCCGCGGCCACCAGGTCCGCGACCGCGGTCTTCGGGTCCTTGCCCGTCACCAGGGACTCGCCGACCAGGACCGCGTCGGCGCCGGCGTTGGCGTAGGCGATGAGGTCGTGCGGGCCGCGGACGCCGGACTCGGCGATCTTGACGAGGCCGGCGGGGATCTCGGGCGCGAGGCGCTCGAAGGTGCCGCGGTCGACCTCCAGGGTCTTCAGGTTGCGCGCGTTGACGCCGATGATCTTGGCGCCCGCGTCCACCGCCCGCTCGACCTCGTCCTCGTCGTGCACCTCGACGATCGGGGTCAGACCGATGGAGACGGCCCGCTCGATCAGCGACTCCAGGGCCGGCTGCTCCAGGGCGGCCACGATCAGCAGCGCGAGGTCGGCGCCGTACGCGCGGGCCTCCCACAGCTGGTACGACGTGACGATGAAGTCCTTGCGCAGGACCGGGATGTCCACGCGGGCGCGGACGGCCTCCAGGTCGGCCAGCGAGCCGCCGAAGCGGCGCTGCTCGGTCAGCACGGAGATGACGGCCGCGCCGCCCGCCTCGTAGTCCGCGGCGAGTCCGGCCGGGTCGGCGATCGCGGCCAGCGCGCCCTTGGAGGGGCTGGAGCGCTTGACCTCACAGATGACCTTGACGCCGTCGCCCTTGAGCGCGGCCAGTCCGTCCTTGGCCGCGGGAGCCTTCGCCGCGCGTTCCTTGAGCTCGTCGAGGCTGACGCGCGCCTGCCGTTCCGCGAGGTCGGCACGGACTCCGTCGATGATCTCGTCGAGCACACTCACGCGAGCGGCCCCCTTCCAGACGGTTGACTGTTGAAGCGGTTGACCCGGAGATAAAACCGGTGGTCACGTCGATGGTATCCGGAGCGGGGCGTAGGCCTCACATCCGGTTGACGCCGGTCCCACTACCTGGACATTCGGTAATTGATCAAGGGTGCAGCCAGCCACCGAGGGGCAGGTTCCGGACAACCGTGAAGACCAGCAGCAATGCCCCCAGCGACCACAGGTGCACCGGCCCGAGATCGATCCGCAGCGGCCGTCCGCGCGCCGCGCGCACCACCCATACGGTCCACACCACGGCGAAGCCCAGATAGGCGACCACGGCCAGCGCGTTGTCCTGGAGCGCCGCCAGGAAGTCCCCGTGCGCGAAGGCGTGCGCGCTGCGCAGGCCGCCGCAGCCGGGACAGTAGATGCCGGTGAGGCTGTACAGGGGGCAGGCCGGGTAGTGGCCGGGTTCGTTCGGGTCCACGGTGCCCACGTAGGCGAAGGCCCCGACGACCGCGGCGAGGATCCCCGCGGGGACCGCGATCCGTCCCAGTGCCGACCCGGAGTCGGACGGCGTCACCCTCTGGCTGTCGGCGTTCACGTCTCGCATTCTGCCCCCTCGCACACGGATGCGACACGAGTGAGGGGCGACCCGGCACCGGATCGCCCCTCACGAAAGCCGTGTGCGCGTCAGCTCTTGACGCCCACCGGGTTGCTCGCGGCAGCGGCGGCGGCCCGCGCCTCCGCGTGCGGGTCCTCCTTCGACTGGCCGAGGCCCATCCCGCGCATGATGAGGCCGACGACCCCGCCGAGGACCACGACGACCATGCCGGCCCAGAAGCCCGCGGGCTCAGCCATCACCATAAAGACACCCGAAACGCAGAACCCGATGAAGGCGATCGTGACACCGGTCCAGGCGGCCGGGGTGTGACCGTGGCTGCTGCCCGCCATGACTTGCTCCTCGTTGCTGTGTGTACGTCGTGTACGTCTCCGAGCCAAACGCTCAGCACTCATTGTTCCGCATACGCGGGTGCAAGCTATCCCGGGGTCACGTCAAGCGCCCCTTCAGGGGCGCGGGGAACTGCGCGACCAGCCACGACCAACCGACACTCGCGCACCCGGCACCCTCCCCCAGAGCGACTACGCCCCGGTGGGATCCTCGCCCCGATCCAACGCCTTCCAGATCTCCTCCGGCCGATCCGGATCCACCGGCGCAGCCCTACGGCGAACCCTCGGAGCACCGTTGCGCTCGTACCGACCGGACATCGCAGGCCACAACCGCCCGTACCGAATCGCGAGCAACCCGGCCAGCAGAAGCAACCCGCCGCCAACAGCGGCAACGTACGGCCAAGCGGTATGCGAGAGCGCATCAACAGTCGCCGACGTGTCGCCCGCCGCCTTCGCCGCCTGCTCGTCCAACGCAGAGCTGTCCGACACGCCAAGCAGCGCAGCGGCAACCGTGCCGGCGCCCGAGAGCGCGAGCAGCACCGAGACCAGCAACCGCCCCGCCTTGCGAACAGCGAAGACGGCGACCAGCGCGGCAAGGCCGACTATCGCCAGCGCCGCGGGCACACCCGTGACGTCACTTCCCCTGGCGGTCAGCGGAAACGCGCCGCCGGCCACCGTCGCGGTGCCCTCCGACCAGCGTTGGCGCGTCGACAACAGCGCCACGGCCGCGCCGAGCGCGCCGGACGTCAGGGCCACGGCAAGACTCCGGCGGGCGGCCCGAGCGGGTCCCGCGGCTTCGGATCGGGGGTGAGGAACAGCAGTCACGTACCCCACTATTGCCTGAACCCCGGGCGAACCGTCACCCGGGGCTCACGTGATACGCGCCCCACTGCCCGGAAAGAGTCCGGTTTGCGGCCTTAACTGCCCAGCCGGTTCGCCGTGTGGACGGCGCGCAGGACCGCCGCCGCCTTGTTGCGGCACTCCTCGTCCTCGGCGACCGGATCGGAGTCGGCGACGATGCCGGCGCCCGCCTGGACGTACGCCGTGCCGTCGCGCAGCAGGGCCGTGCGGATGGCGATGGCGGTGTCGGAGTCGCCCGCGAAGTCGAGGTAGCCGACGCAGCCGCCGTACAACCCCCGCCTGGACGGCTCCAGTTCGTCGATGATCTGCATCGCCCGGGGCTTGGGCGCGCCGGAGAGGGTGCCGGCCGGGAAGCAGGCCGTCAGGACGTCGTAGGCGGTGCGGCCCGCGGCCACCCGGCCGGTCACCGTGGAGACGATGTGCATCACGTGCGAATAGCGCTCGATGGACATGAAGTCGACGACCTCGACCGAGCCCGGCTCGCAGACCCGCCCCAGGTCGTTGCGGCCCAGATCGACCAGCATGAGGTGCTCGGCGCGCTCCTTGGGGTCGGCGAGCAGCTCGTCGGCGAGGGCCTGGTCCTCCTGCGGGGTGGCCCCGCGCGGGCGGGTGCCGGCGATGGGGTGGACCATGGCCCGCCCGTCCTCGACCTTCACCAGCGCCTCCGGGCTGGAGCCGACCACGTCGAAGCCCTCGAAGCGGAAGAGGTACATGTACGGCGACGGATTGGTCGCCCGCAGGACCCGGTAGACGTCCAACGCGCTTGCCGTGCACGGCGTTTCGAAGCGCTGCGAGGGGACGACCTGGAAGGCCTCGCCGGCCCGGATGCGCTCCTTGACGTCCTCGACGGCGGCCCGGAAGTCGGGGCCGCCCCACAGCGCGGTGTACTCGGGCAGTTCGGAGGGCGGGAGTGCGGCCGGCGGCTGGGCCACCGCGCGCGAGAGGTCGGCCTCCATGGCGTCGAGGCGGGCGACCGCGTCCGCGTGGGCCTCGTCGACGCCCGTGTCGAGGTCGTTGTGGTTGATCGCGTTGGCGATCAGCAGGACCGAGCCCTCCCAGTGGTCCATGACGGCGAGGTCGCTGGTCAGGAGCATGGTCAGCTCGGGGAGCCTGAGGTCGTCGCGCTCGCCGGGGCCGATCTTCTCCAGGCGACGCACGATGTCGTAGCCCAGATAGCCGACCATGCCGCCGGTGAAGGGCGGCAGGCCCTCCTGGTGGGGCGTGTGCAGGGCCTCGATGGTGGCGCGCAGGGCGGCCAGCGGGTCACCGTCGACCGGGACGCCGACGGGCGGGGTGCCGAGCCAGTGCGCCTGGCCGTCGCGGGCCGTGAGCGTGGCGGCGCTGCGGACTCCCACGAAGGAGTACCGAGACCATTGGAAAGCTGTGCGGCCGTTCTCCGCGGACTCCAGCAGGAAGGTGCCGGGGCGCTCGGCGGCGAGCTTGCGGTAGAGCGCGACCGGGGTGTCGCCGTCGGCGAGGAGCTTGCGGGTGACCGGGATGACCCGACGGTCGGTGGCCAGCTTGCGGAAGGTCTCGAGGTCCATGGCGGCTGACCCTACTGATTCGGGACGGCGGAGCCGGAATCGGAGCCGTCCTTGAGGAGCGCTTCGGAGCCGTCCCTGAGAAGCACTTCGGCACCGTCCTTGAGAAGCACGTCCGCGTCGAAGCAGGTGCGCGCGCCGGTGTGGCAGGCGGCGCCGACCTGGTCGACCTTCACGAGGACCGTGTCCGCGTCGCAGTCCAGGGCGACGGACCTGACGTGCTGGACGTGCCCCGAGGTGTCGCCCTTGACCCAGTACTCCCGGCGGCTGCGCGACCAGTACGTGCAGCGTCCGGTGGTCAGGGTGCGGTGCAGCGCCTCGTCGTCCATCCAGCCCAGCATCAGCACCTCTCCGGTGTCGTACTGCTGGGCGATGGCGGGCACGAGCCCGTCGGGGCTGCGCTTGAGGCGGGCGGCGATCTCGGGGTCGAGACCGCTGGACTGGGGCTTGCTGGTCATGGGTGCCATTGTGCCGCGCGGCACTGACAGTGACGGGACGGTGTCCACTGTGCGGACTTGGTGGACGGTCGTACGCTGGCAGCATGTCGACCTTTGCCAAGCGCGAACGGCTTCTGCTCGCCGATCTCTTGGAAACCGCGGGCCCTGACGCCCCGACCCTCTGCGAGGGCTGGCAGGCCCGGGACCTCGCCGCGCACGTGGTGGTGCGCGAGCGCCGCGCCGACGCGGCCGGCGGCATCATGATCAAGCAGCTCGCGCCACGTCTGGACCGGGTGATGGCGGAGTTCGCGGCGAAGCCGTACGAGGAGCTGATCCAGCTCATCCGTACGGGCCCGCCGCGCTTCTCTCCGTTCCAGCTCAAGCAGCTCGACGAGGCGTCCAACACGGTCGAGTTCTACGTCCACACGGAGGACGTACGGCGTGCGCAGCCGGAGTGGACGCCCCGCGAGCTGGACCCGGTGTTCCAGGACGCCCTGTGGTCCCGCCTGGAGCGCATGGCCCGGCTGATGGGCCGCGGCGCGCCCACCGGCCTGGTGCTGCGCCGTCCCGACGGCCAGACCGCGGTCGCCCACAAGGGCGCACCGGTCGTGACGGTGACGGGTGAGCCCTCGGAGCTGCTGCTGTTCGTCCACGGCCGGCAGAACGTGGCCAAGGTGGAGCTGGACGGCGACGAGAACGCGATCGCCAAGCTCCAGGAGGCCAAGCAGCTCGGCATCTGAGGCATCCCAGGCATCCGGAAGGGCGCTCTGCTTTGGAAGGGCGCTCTTCTTTGGAAGGGCGCCCCTCTTCAGCTAGCGAACGGGATGCCCCGCGTCCCTGAGCGCCCGCTTCACTTCCCCGATCCGCAGATCCCCGAAGTGGAAGACGGACGCGGCGAGCACGGCGTCCGCGCCCGCGCCGATGGCCGGCGGGAAGTCGGTGAGCCGGCCCGCGCCGCCGGAGGCGATCAGCGGGACCGTGACGTGCTTGCGGACGGCCTCGATCATCTCGATGTCGTAGCCGTCCTTGGTGCCGTCCGCGTCCATCGAGTTGAGCAGGATCTCACCCGCGCCCAGCTCGGCGGCCCGGTGCGCCCACTCGACCGCGTCGATGCCGGTGCCCTTGCGGCCGCCGTGCGTGGTGACCTCGAAGGACCCGCTCTCGGTGCGCCGCGCGTCCACCGAGAGGACCAGCACCTGGCTGCCGAAGCGCTCGGCGATCTCCTGGATCAGCTCGGGGCGCGCGATCGCCGCCGTGTTGACGCCCACCTTGTCGGCGCCGGCCCGCAGCAGCTTGTCCACGTCCTCGGCGGTGCGGACACCGCCGCCGACCGTGAGCGGGATGAACACCTGCTCGGCGGTGCGGCGCACCACGTCGTAGGTGGTCTCGCGGTTGCCCGAGGACGCGGTGATGTCCAGGAAGGTCAGCTCGTCGGCGCCCTCGGCGTCGTAGACCTTGGCCATCTCGACGGGGTCGCCCGCGTCGCGCAGGTTCTGGAAGTTGACGCCCTTGACGACCCGGCCGTTGTCGACGTCCAGGCAGGGGATGACGCGTACCGCGAGGGTCATGCGGAGGACTCCCCTCGGTACGCCTCCACCTCGACCTCGACGACCAGGCTGGGGTCCACGAAGCCGGAGACGATGATCATGGACGCGGCGGGCCGGACCGTGTCGAACAGCTCCTTGTGCGCGCGCCCGACGTCGTCCACGTCCCGGGCATGCGTGATGTACATGCGCGTACGCACCACGTCGTCCCGGCCCAGACCCAGCTGTTCGAGCGCCGCGACCGCCACCTTGAACGCGTTGATCGTCTGCTCGTAGGGACCGCCCCCGGCGATCTCACCGTCCACTATCGACGTGCAGCCGGCGACCAGCACCAGTCCGTTCGGCAGTTCCACCGCGCGGGAGTAGCCGAACTGCTCCTCCCAGGGCGCTCCGCTCGACACGCGTCGTACACCGCTCACTTGGCTACCGCCTCCAAGGCCTCTTCCAGGGTGAACGCCTTCGCGTACAGGGCCTTCCCGACGATGGAGCCCTCGACACCGAGGGGTACCAGCTCGGAGATGGCGCGCAGGTCGTCGAGCGAGGACACGCCGCCGGACGCCACGACCGGGCGGTCGGTGGCCGCGCACACGTTGCGCAGCAGCTCCAGGTTGGGGCCCTGGAGGGTGCCGTCCTTGGCGATGTCGGTGACGACGTACCGTGCGCAGCCTTCCTTGTTGAGGCGCTCCAGCGTCTCGTAGAGGTCGCCGCCGTCGCGGGTCCAGCCGCGGCCGCGCAGGGTCGTTCCGCGTACGTCGAGACCGACCGCGATCTTGTCGCCGTGCTCGGCGATGACCTTGGCGACCCACTCGGGGGTCTCCAGGGCGGCCGTGCCGAGGTTCACCCGGGTGCAGCCGGTGGCGAGGGCCGCGGCGAGGGTGTCGTCGTCGCGGATGCCGCCGGACAGTTCCACCTTGATGTCCATGGCGCCGGTGACCTCGGCGATCAGCGCGCGGTTGTCGCCGGTCCCGAACGCGGCGTCCAGGTCGACCAGGTGCAGCCACTCGGCGCCCGACCGCTGCCAGGCGAGGGCGGCCTCCAGCGGGGAGCCGTACGAGGTCTCCGTGCCGGACTCGCCGTGCACGAGGCGGACGGCCTGACCGTCACGGACGTCGACGGCGGGGAGGAGTTCGAGCTTGGCCATGGTCTAGAGGGTTCCGATCCAGTTGGTGAGCAGCTGTGCGCCGGCGTCGCCGGACTTCTCGGGGTGGAACTGGGTGGCCCACAGGGCGCCGTTCTCCACGGCGGCCACGAAGGGCTTGCCGTGCGTCGACCAGGCCACCTTGGGTGCGCGCAGCAGGCCGTTGTGGACTTCGAGGGACCAGTCGTGGACGGCGTAGGAGTGCACGAAGTAGAAGCGCGCGTCCGTGTCCAGTCCTGCGAAGAGCTGGGAGTCGGCCGGTGCCTCGACGGTGTTCCAGCCCATGTGGGGCACGATGTCGGCCTGCAGCGGTCCGACCGTGCCGGGCCACTCGTCGAGGCCCTCGGTCTCCACGCCGTGCTCGATGCCCCGCGCGAACAGGATCTGCATGCCGACGCAGATGCCCAGCACCGGGCGCCCGCCGGCCAGCCTGCGGCCGACGATCCAGTCACCGCGCGCGTCCTTGAGACCGCGCATACAGGCGGCGAAGGCGCCGACGCCCGGCACCAGCAGACCGTCCGCGTTCATGGCCTTGTCGAAGTCGCCCGTTATCTCGACCTCGGCACCCACGCGCGCGAGGGCACGTTCCGCGGAACGGACGTTCCCGAAGCCGTAGTCGAAGACGACGACCTTCCTGGCCGCGCTCAATTCCACACCTCCAGCCGGACCACACCCGCCACCAGGCACATCGCGGCGGCGATCGACAGCAGCACGATCAGGCTCTTGGGCATCTCCTGCTTGACGAAGGAGATGATGCCGCCGACCAGGAAGAGGCCGACGACGATCAGGATGGTCGACAGGCCGGTCACAGCGCGCCCTTCGTGGAGGGGAGGATGCCGGCCGCGCGCGGGTCGCGCTCGGAGGCGTAGCGCAGGGCCCGGGCCAGCGCCTTGAACTGGCACTCCACGATGTGGTGCGCGTTGCGCCCGTACGGCACGTGCACGTGCAGTGCGATCTGGGCCTGGGCGACGAAGGACTCCAGGATGTGCCGGGTCATCGTCGTGTCGTACTCGCCGATCATCGGCGCCATCTTCTCGGGCTCGGTGTGCACGAGGTAGGGGCGGCCGGAGAGGTCGACGGTCACCTGGGCCAGCGACTCGTCCAGGGGAACCGTGCAGTTCCCGAAGCGGTAGATCCCGACCTTGTCGCCGAGCGCCTGCTTGAAGGCGGCGCCGAGGGCGAGGGCGGTGTCCTCGATGGTGTGGTGCGAGTCGATGTGCAGGTCGCCCTCGGTCTTCACCGTGAGGTCGAACAGACCGTGCCGGCCGAGCTGGTCGAGCATGTGGTCGTAGAAGCCGACCCCTGTCGACACGTCGACCTTGCCGGCTCCGTCGAGATCGATCTCGACGACGACCGAGGTCTCCTTGGTCACCCGCTCCACACGTCCTACGCGGTTCATGCGCTCTGCTCCTTCTTCAGTTCACGGACCGCGTCGAGGAACGCGTCGTTCTCCTCCGGGGTTCCGGCGCTGACCCGCAGCCACCCCGGGATGCCGTTGTCCCGGACCAGGACACCCCGGTCGAGGATCGCCTGCCAGGCGGTGTGGGAATCCGCGAACCGCCCGAACTGCACGAAGTTGGCGTCCGATTCGACCACTTCGTAGCCGATGGCCCGCAACTCGCCCACCAGCCGGTCCCGTTCGCCCTTCAGCTGCTCCACGTACCCGAGCAGTGTGTCGGTGTGCTCCAGGGCGGCCAGCGCGGTCGCCTGGGTGACAGCCGACAGGTGGTAGGGCAGCCGTACGAGCTGCACGGCGTCGACGACGGCCGGGTGCGCGGCGAGATAGCCGAGCCGCAGGCCCGCCGCCCCGAACGCCTTCGACATCGTCCGCGAGACGACGAGATTCGGCCGACCTTCGAGCAGCGGCAGCAGCGAGTCGCCGTGGCTGAACTCGATGTACGCCTCGTCGACGATCACCATGGACGGCTTGGCGGCCTGCGCGGCCTCGTACAGCGCGAGGACCGTCTCGGGCGGAACGGCGTTGCCCGTGGGGTTGTTGGGGGTGGTGATGAACACAACGTCGGGCTTGTTCTCGGCGATCCACCGCTCGGCGGCGGCGAGATCGATCGTGAAGTCGGCGTTGCGCGGGCCGGAGATCCAGCCCGTGCCCGTGCCGCGCGCGATGAGCGCGTGCATCGAGTACGACGGTTCGAAGCCGATCGCCGTGCGGCCGGGCCCGCCGAAGGTCTGGAGCAGCTGCTGGATGACCTCGTTGGAGCCGTTGGCGGCCCAGACGTTGGCCCGGCCGACCGCGTGACCCGCCGTGTCCGTCAGGTACTTGGCGAGCTGGGTGCGCAGCTCGACCGCGTCCCGGTCCGGGTAGCGGTTGAGGTCGCGGGCGGCCTCGCGGACGCGCTCGGCGATGCGCTCGACCAGTGCCTCGGGCAGCGGGTAGGGGTTCTCGTTGGTGTTCAGCCGTACGGGCACGTCCAACTGGGGCGCGCCGTAAGGGGACTTGCCGCGCAGCTCGTCCCGTACGGGCAGATCGTCGATTCCGAAGCTCACTTGCCGGGCACCTTCCAACCGAACCTTGCCTTGATCGCCGCTCCGTGCGCGGGCAGGTCCTCCGCCTCCGCCAGCGTGACCACGTGATGCGCCACGTCGGCCAGCGCGTCCTTCGTGTAGTCGACGATGTGGATGCCCCGGAGGAAGGACTGCACCGACAGGCCGGAGGAGTGGCAGGCACAACCCCCGGTCGGCAGCACGTGGTTGGAGCCGGCCGCGTAGTCCCCGAGGGAGACCGGCGCCCAGGGTCCGACGAAGATCGCGCCGGCGTTCCTGACCCGGTCGGCCACCGCCGCCGCGTCCGCCGTCTGGATCTCCAGGTGCTCGGCGCCGTACGCGTCGACCACCCGCAGCCCCTCGTCGACGCCGTCGACGAGGACGATCGCGGACTGCCTGCCCCGCAGCGCGGGGACGATCCGGTCCTCGATGTGCTTGGTGGCCGCGACCTGCGGCTCCAGCTCCTTCTCGACCGCGTCCGCGAGCGTCACGGAGTCCGTGACCAGGACGGCGGCCGCGAGCGGGTCGTGCTCGGCCTGACTGATCAGGTCGGAGGCGACGTGCACCGGGTCGGCGGTCTCGTCGGCGAGGATCGCGATCTCGGTGGGACCGGCCTCCGTGTCGATGCCGATCTTGCCCGCGAAGTAGCGCTTGGCGGCGGCGACCCAGATGTTGCCGGGGCCCATCACCATGTTCGTGGGAGCGCAGGACTCCGTGCCGTACGCGAACATCGCGACGGCGGTCGCGCCGCCCGCCGCGTACACCTCGTCGACGCCGAGCAGCGCACAGGCCGCGAGGATCGTCGGGTGCGGCAGACCGCCGAAATCGGCCTGCGCCGGGGAGGCGAGGGCGATCGACTCGACGCCCGCCTCCTGGGCCGGGACCACGTTCATGACCACGGTCGACGGATACACGGACCGCCCGCCGGGCGCGTAGAGCCCCACCCGGTCGACCGGCACCCACTTCTCGGTGACGGAACCGCCCGGCACGACCTGGGTCGTGTGCGTCATACGACGCTGCTCGCGGTGGACGAGACGGGCGCGCCGGATGGACTCCTCCAGGGCCGCGCGCACGGCCGGATCGAGCTGCTCCAGAGCCTCACTCAGCGCCTCGACCGGGACCCGTACGGATTCCAGCCGCACCCCGTCGAACTTCTCGGCGAAGTCGATCAGCGCCGCGTCGCCCCGATGATGCACGGCCTCGCAGATCGGCCGCACCTTCTCCAGGGCGGCCGAGACGTCGAAGTCGGCTCGGGGCAGCAGGTCGCGCAGGGCGGGCCCTTGCGGGAGGGCGTCACCGCGCAGATCGATTCGGGAGATCACGGGGCCAATTCTCTCAGACGGCGATCGGCCGTCGTCCGCGCGTATCAATGGCTGATACAGAACGTGGCCGGAACCCGGAAGATCGTCGTCGCGTCTAGTGTTCCGGGCGTTACTCAGCGGGCATCACCAGCTGTGCGAAACCCGTAGGTGGACGGGGAGGAAGGAAACGCAGTGACCGAGGGTGCCGGCATCCGCGCGGGGGATCTGCCGGACGATCTGACCGCCGCCGAGGCCGGCATGTGGCAGGCCTTCCGCAACGGCAGCGTGTACGACCTGAGCAGCGGGGACACCGTCGTCGACGATCCGCACGGCGGGCATCCCTGGGGTCCCGAGCGCACGGTACGCGCGCGGATCGTGTGCTGGCTGCTGCTGGACGGCCCGCCCGCGCTCTCCGGCCGGGTGGCGTCGCTGAAGCTGCGCGGGGTGCAGATCAGCGGGGTGCTGGACCTCGCGGGCGGCACCGTGACGCCGTACGTGGAGCTGCGCGGCTGCCGTTTCGAGCGGGAGGTGCTGCTGCCCGAGGCGCGGTTCCAGACCATGCGGATGGTGGACTGCTCGGTGCCCCGCCTGGAGGCGGCCCGGGTGCACACGGAGGGTGACCTGCATCTGCCCCGCTGCCGGTTCCACAACGGCGTACGGCTGACCGACGCGCACATCGGCACCGATCTGCTGCTCAACCAGGCGATCGTCTACCGCGACCGCAGCGGCCGTTCGATCGCCGCCGACGGCATGACCGTGGGCCAGGACCTCCAGGCCGAGCTCCTGGAGTCGCACGGCGAGCTGAGCCTGCGCAGCGCCAAGGTCGGTGTCTCGCTGAGCCTGCGCGGGGCGCGCCTCGCCAACCCGTACACCCGGCTCGCGCTGAACGCGCCCCAGCTGACCGTGGGCCGGACCCTGTACCTGACCCCGGCGGGCGTCGGCAGTCCCGCGCTGAGCGGCTCGACGCCCGCGCGCGGCACCCGCATACAGCGGTTCGAGTGCCAGGGCGGGGTGCGTCTGGACGACGGACGGTTCGGGGACTCGGTCGACCTGGAACGGGCCCGGTTCACCTTCACCGACGACCAGGAACTGTCGCTGCGCCGGGTGCAGACGCCCGAGCTGCGCTTCCTGGGCGAGCGGCCGCAGCGCGGGGCGGTCGTGCTGTCGGGCGCGAAGGTGATCAACCTGGTCGACCGCTCCAGCGCCTGGCCGACGCCCGGCAACCTGCACATGGGCGGTTTCGCCTACGAGAACCTGGTGCCGACCGGCCGGTTCCCGCTGGAGGAGCGGCTGGGCTGGGTGGCCGCGGCGACCGCCGAGTACAACCCGGAGCCGTACGAGCGGCTGGCCGCCGTGCTGCGGGCCGGCGGCGAGGACGAGGACGCGCGCGAGGTACTGCTCGCCAAGCAGCGCCGGCGCCGCGAGACGCTGCCGCCGGCGGCCAAGCTCTGGGGGTACGTGCAGGACTGGGCGGTGGCCTACGGGTACCGGCCGGGACGGGCCGCGGTGTGGATGGCGGTGCTGTGGGCCGCGGGCTCGGTGGCGTTCGCGCACGCGAGCCATCCGCCGGTGCAGGCCGGGGGCCATCCGGCGTGGAACCCGGCCCTGTTCGCCCTCGACCTGCTGCTCCCGGTGATCGACCTCGGTCAGGTCGGCGTCTGGCAGCTGAGGGGCGGCTGGCAGTGGCTGGCGGCCACGATGATCATCCTGGGCTGGATCCTGGCGACGACGGTGGCGGCGGGCGCGACCCGGCTGCTGCGGCGGAACTAGGGCCTGTCGTCGGGGCGGCCGTCGGGGTCGTCTCCGGGCACGCAAGGGGTGCACACGGAATGCGCACCGAACGCACATGACCTCCAGATCTCGCGCCTGCCCCGACCGAACGGTTGTTGAACAGTCATCACCTTTTACCTTCCCTTGACCTAGGCGCGTACAACTTTCGATGAGTTGCCCGCTCCATCTGGCGCCGGGCTGACCTGCGGTCCTTCAATGGTCGACACCATGGCTCTGCTGCACCCCTTCAGCCGCGCGGCCCGCACACCCCGGGCCGAGCCGCGCCTCTCCCCCGGCCTCCCGGCCGACGACGAGGTGCTGCTCGACGTGCCCGACGACGGTCTCGGCGCCGTGCTGGTCGCGGCGGCCCGTGGCGAGCACCGGCCGGCGGCCGATCTGCTCGCCGCCACCCGCCGGGGCGCCGACTGGGAGGGCCGCGACCGCTGCGTACGCCGGCTCGCGGCCTTCGCGTGCTCACGCGCGGAGTGGTTCGAGCAGTGGTACGAGGCCGCTCCGCAGGACCCCGACGCGCGCGTGGTCGCGGCCCAACTCGCCGTCGACCGGGCCTGGCCCTCCCCGGCGCGCGCGGAGCTGCTGCGCGAGGTGAGCCCACTGATCACGGCCGCGGCGCGCGGCGACGACCGCGACCCGGTGCCGTGGCGGATCGCGCTGGACCACGCGCGCGGGGCGAACGCCGGGCACAAGTACTTCGAGGAGCTGTGGGAGGCCGCGGTCCGCCGCGCCCCGCACCACTACGGCTGCCATGTGGCCGCCCTGAACTACCTCGCCGCCTTCTGGCACGGCTCGCACCGCGAGTGCCTGGACTTCGCCGACCGGGCCGCGCAGGACGCGCCCGCGGACTCGCTGGTCCAGGGGCTGCCGGCCCGCGCGGTCCTGGCCTACCTCACCGACGACTGCGGCCCCGAGGTGCCCCGGCACCGGCTGGACGCGGCGGCCGACCGGGCGATCGCGCTCTCCGCCCGCTTCCCCGCGGCCCGCCCCTGGCCGGCCGAGCTGCGCAACAAACTGATGTACGTCCTCGTACGCCTGGAGCGCTGGGACGACGCCTACGCGCAGCTGCGGCTGATCGGCCCGTACGCCACGTCCTTCCCGTGGGACCGGCAGTCGGACGACCCGCTCGCGCTGTTCCTGAGGACCCGCGACGAGATCCGTTCGGCGGTGCTGTCGTCGCCGCCCCGGCATCCACGGAGTGAGCGGGGCGGACGCGCCCGCTCCGGAGACCATTAGGCTTCTGCGCCGTGACCACCGTCCAGCTCCCGCTCTTCCCCCTGAACTCGGTGTTGTTCCCGGGGCTGGTGCTGCCTCTGAACATTTTCGAGGAGCGCTATCGCGCCATGATGCGCGAACTGCTCAAGACCCCCGAGGACGAACCGCGCCGGTTCGCCGTCGTGGCGATCCGTGACGGCCACGAGGTGGCCCCGACCGCGCCCGGCATGCCCGACCCGACCGCGCCGCGCGATGTGGGACCTGCGGCCGGCTTCGGTCCCGACCCACTCAAGTCCTTCCACGGCACGGGCTGCATCGCCGACGCGGCGACGATCCGGGAGCGCGCGGACGGCACCTTCGAGGTGCTCGCCACGGGCACGGCCAGGGCGCGGCTGGTGTCGGTCGACGCGTCGGGCCCGTTCCTGACGGCCGAGGTCGAGGAGCTGCCGGAGGAGCAGGGCGAGGAGGCCGGGGCGCTGGCCGAGGGGGTGCTGCGGGCGTTCCGCCAGTACCAGAAGCGGCTGGCAGGGGCGCGGGAGCGCTCGCTGTCGACGGGCGCTGACCTCCCCGACGACCCGTCCGTGGTCTCGTACCTCGTGGCTGCCGCGATCATGCTCGACACGCCGACGAAGCAACGTCTGCTGCAGGCCCCGGACATCGCCTCCCGCCTCCGCGAGGAACTGAAACTCCTTCGCACCGAGACGGCGATCATCCGTAACCTGCCGTCCCTACCGGCGTCGGAACTGACGCGCAGCCCGACGAGCCTGAACTGAGGCACGGCACCCATGGCGAAGAAGTCCAAGAAGCACCAGCCCTCCGCGGGCGGCACACCGGCGACGGTGGCCCTGACGTCCGCGGGGGTGTCGCACACGATCCACTCCTACGACCACGACCCCTCCCACCCGTCCTACGGCGAGGAGGCGGCCGAGGCGATGGGCGTGTCCCCGGACCGGGTCTTCAAGACGCTCGTCGCGGACGTGGACGGCACGCTGACGGTGGCGGTGGTCCCGGTGGCGGGCACGTTGGACCTGAAGGCGCTGGCGGCCGCGGTGGGCGGCAAGCGGGCGGCGATGGCGGACCCGACGCTGGCGGAACGAACGACCGGCTACGTCCGCGGTGGCATCTCCCCGCTCGGCCAGCGCAAGAAGCTCCCCACGGTGCTGGACGAGTCGGCGTCGTCCCACCCCACGATCTGCGTCTCGGCGGGCCGCCGGGGCCTGGAGGTGGAACTCTCGCCGGAGTCCCTCGCGACTCTGACCGCCGCGGTACTGGCGCCGATCGGTCGCGCCTGACCCCTCGACGCGGGGCCGTTCCTCGGTTAAACCCAACAGCCATGTCGAAGAAAACCCGCAAACGCAAGTGGCGCACCAGAAAGGCCAACCACGGCCACCGCCCGGCATAACGGGCCTCTCTCGCCCCATCTCCGGGGGCTGCCGCCCCCAGACCCCCGCTTCGGCCTGAACGGCCTCGTCCTCAAACGCCGGACGGGCTGAAAGATTCCAGCCCAGGTCGGCGAAAACTCAGCCCCTCCGGCGTTTGAGGAGCGGGGTCTGGGGCGGAGCCCCAGGATGGGACGGGTAGGGGCGGCGGGGGCGAGAAAAACCGCCTACGACAGCGGCGCCCCGTACCCGTCCTTCGGCACAGCCCCCGCCTGATACAACTCAGGATCCCGCGGCCCGAACAACGCCGTCAGCCCCAGGTGGACGAGCAACCCCGCGAACGGCCACGCCAGCAACGCCCCCTTCGCCCCCAACTTCAACGGCGCCGAGAACGTGACCCCCTTGCCCACATCCTTCGCGTGCGCGATCACATCGTCCGTGGGCCCGAGCCACACCCCCACCCGCCAGGCGAGCAACGCCCCGAGCAGTCCCCCGACCCCCACCGCCACGACCAACGGCACACCCCCACGCCGCCGCCACGCGAACACCACCACCGCACTCACGACCCCGAACGCCAACGCGAGCAACGCGAACGTCCCGTCGACCCCGATCGCCTGCTCCCCCTCGCTGTCCGCGAGATAGACGACCCAGCTCTTCTCGACCACGTCCCCCACGAGCGGCACATGCGGCGCCAGCCACCACCACAGCACCCCCAGCAGCACACCCGAGAGCGCGACCGCCACGGCGACGATGCCGGCCTCCCGCAGCTCGGCCTTCATCCCCGGCCCGTCCTGCCCGTAGGCGCCGTCCCAGAGGGAGTCACGCGGCGCGGAAGCCGCATACCCGGCACCGGGATCGCCACCCGGCGCGGCCCCCGGAGGCTGCCACGCGTCGTGCGAGGAGTGTTCGTGCGGCGGCGGAGGCGGAGTCAACGGTGCGGTCACCCTGACATCGTGCCAGGCGCGTCTGTGCGGCGCGTCACCGGACGGCCGCCCGGCGGTACGCCCAGGTGGCGACGGCGAGCGAGATGACCCCGACGACTCCGCAGACGGCCAGGTCACCGAGGACGAAGGCCCAGTCGGGATGCGGCCCGAAGGTACGTGCGAAGGCCTCGACGCCGTACGTGGACGGCAGCAGGTCCCGCGTGAAGCGCACCGCGTCGGGCATCCGGTCGGCCGGCAGCACCCCGAGCAGCAGCGCCGCGGACATGCCCAACTGCCCGAGCAGCGTGGCCAGTTCGGGCCGCGGCGCGAGCAGTCCGAGCGCGGCCCCGAGCCCGGCGAGCGCGGCCCCGGCCAGCGGGATCACCGCGACCAGCACCCACAGATGCGTCAGCGGCAGCCCGAACAGCACGCAGCCGAAGACCGCGGTCACCACGGTCCCCGGCACGGTGAAGGAGGCGTACGCCCCGGCCGCCCCGAGCACCACGGCGGCCGGCGGCACCGGCAGCGTGGCGTAGTGGTCGAGCCCGCCGCTGGCCCGCAGCTGCCCGAAGTACTGGGCGAGCAGGTTCAGCGCGACGAACGCCACGACGAGCACGGAGGATCCGGCCACCACCGACTCGGCCTCACCGCCGCCGTCCACGACCCCGCGCATCAGGATCATGATCCCGATCGACTGGAAGGTCGCCACGAACAGCAGGGGGATCCGCGCGACCCGCGCCCGCGACAGCTGCGCCCGGTAGATCGCGCACAGGGACGGCCACAGGCGTGCCCGCGGCGCGAGCTCGGCCGCGCCCACGGGGGCGGCCTCCTCGACGGCCAGGGCACTGCCCGGCAGGACTTCGGCGGGTACGACACTCACGTCGCGCGGCTCCCCTTCTGCTCAGCGTCCGTTTTCTGCTCAGCGTCCGTTGCGGCCCGAGAGCCCGTTGCGCGAGGCTCGCCCGCCCTGTCCCCGTTCCATACGGATACGGCGGCTCGCGCGCTCACGCCTTCACCAACCCCTGCCGCGCGGCGCCGCCCAGCGCCAGGTACACGTCCTCCAGGGACGGCGTGGTCAGGGTGAAGTCGTCCAGTGCGGCGAACGCGCTGCCGCCGGTGACCGTGGCGACGACGGTACGCGCCTCCTCCGGGGCCAGCCGCAGTGTCCAGCGGCGGCCGGACTCGACGGCCCGCTCGCGCAGCGCGGCGACCTCGGGGACGTGCAGCGGCGCCTTCTCGCGCCACACCAGGTCGACCCGGACCTCCCCGGCGACCTGCTCCTTGAGCCCGGTCGGGGTGTCGCAGGCGATGACCCGGCCCTGGTCGAGGACGGCGACCCGGTCCAGGACGGTCTCGGCCTCGATGACGTTGTGGGTGACGAGCAGGACGGTCGTGCCGCGCTCGGCCCGCCGCCGGTCGACGGCCGCCCACACGGCCCGCCGGGCCACCGGATCCATCCCGGTGGTCGGTTCGTCGAGCACCAGCAGCGGCCGCTCCCCCACCAGCGCGGCGGCCAGACACGCGAGCCTGCGCTGCCCGCCGGAGAGCTTCTTCAAGGGGCGCCCGGCGAGCGCGGTGAGCCCCAGTTCGTCGAGTACGTCGTCCCGCTCGGCCCGCGCGTCACGCGCTTCCAGGCCGCGCAGCCGTCCGGTGGTCTCGGCGGCGAGGGACACCGTCAGCTCGTCCAGGGCGGTCGACTCCTGGCCGAGGTAGGCGAGGATCCGCGCGGCCCGCTCCGGGTGCCGCACGATGTCGTGCCCGAGGATCTCGACGCGGCCCGCGTCGGGCCGCATCAGCCCGGTCAGCTGCCGTACGAGGGTGGTCTTGCCGGCCCCGTTCGGCCCGAGCAGCCCGAAGATCTCACCGCCGCGGATGTCGAGGCGTACGTCGTCGGTGGCCCGTACCGCGGGTGTCGCGGGCGTGCCGCGCCGTCCCCGTACCGCCGGATAGGTCTTGGTCAGTCCGCGCACCGCGCACACGACATCGCCACCGTGCCGATGTGCCTGTGCCGCGCGCGTACTCACAAAGGACGAGAGTACGGGGTCGACGAGCCCCGCCCGCTCCCGGGTTGGCCCACAACGGCAAATCCACCGGTAAGGAACTACTCACCCGCGGGGGCGTGCTCGGCCGCCGTGCGGACGTCGATCTCCCGCCAGAACCCGGCCCGGATGGCGTACCGGTCGTGCTCGTCGATCTGGTCGTCCTTGTGCGCGAGCAGGCCGAACCGGGCCGCGTAGCGCAGCAGCTCACCGTCGATCCGGTGCGGGACGCGCGGGTACATCCCGGACAGCTTCTGCAGCTGGACCTGTTCGCCGAGGCGGCCCATCCACCGCCGGGCGAACACCTGTCCGACCTCGTAGGGGTCGCCGCCGACCGCGGTGATGTCCTCCTCCCGGTCGGCCCACCGCTGCTCCGCCGTGGTCAGCTGGGCCAGCGTGGGCATCGAGGCCGCGTCGGGCGCCTCGGCGACGGGCCGGTCGACCCAGCCCTTGTCGGAGGACCAGCGCAGGGTCGCGCTCGCCGGATGCCGGTCGGGCTGGGCACCGGGGGCGCGCAGCGCGGCGAGGTCCTTGGGGGTGGGCACGCCCTTGGGCGCGGGCACCCGCTCCTGCGCACCGTTCTCCGAGTCGGCCGCGGCCGGGGCGTGCTCGGCCTCCTCCTCGGGCCGCTCGCCGGCCGGCGCGAGCGGGGCGTCCGGCAGCGGCGCGGACAGGATCGCGGCGATCTCGGGCCGCGGCACCGGCGGCGGCGCGCACACCCCGCCGAGGTCCTTGGCCCGTACGGCCTTGACGATCCACGCCCGGTCGAGCACGCGCCGCTCGTCGGCCTCCGCGACCAGGTCCTCGGACTGGTTGTAGTCGCCGTCGGCGGCCTGCACGGCCCACAGGTGTACGGCGACCCCGTGCTCCTTGGCGGCCATCATGCCCGGCAGCAGATCGCCGTCGCCGGTGACCAGGACGACGTCGGAGCAGGCGCGGTTGCGGGCCAGCTCGGTCAGCTCGGCGTGCATCGCGGCGTCCACGCCCTTCTGTGCCCAGCGGCCGTCGCTGCGGGTCAGGGCGCCGAGCCGGACGGTGACGCGGGGCATCACGCGCAGTCTGCGGTGCTCGGGCTGGGGCACGCGGTCGGGGGCGCCGTCGAACCAGTAGATGCGCAGCAGCGGGCGCTCGGTGTCGGACTCGGCGCGCTCGCGCAGCCCCTGGATGAGGGCGGCGTGGTCGACGGTGATGCGGGAGCGTGAGGGTTCCCCGGCGAGCAGACTCGCGGCGGCCCCCAGCAGATACCCGGCGTCCACCAGGACGATGCAGCGGTCCACGCGATCCACCCTCTTTCCGGGAGGTTTGCTTCGGGCTTCCTTCGAGTCTGCCCGACAGCGCGGAGGTTAACGGCCCGAACTCGATCTTCGGCGTGGCGTTGCCCCATGTCACAGACGGTAATTATCCGAAATGCGTTCTTTTTCAGACTATGTGAATCTGGTCCCGACTCTGGCCCCCAGATCCCCCTCAGGAGGTAGATCACCATGGCCAAGAACAAGAAACAGGACCGTAAGCAGCCGCAGGCGGAGCGCGGTCAGCAGCAGGCCGAACGCTCCTCGATGGAGGCACAGGCCGAGCAGCGTATATCCCAGGTGACGCCCGCGGACGTCGCGCGCAAGGGCCGGCAGAAGCGCTTCGGTCACAACTGACATCAGCAGTGCGGGCATGACGAAGGGGCGCACCCGGTACCGGGTGCGCCCCTCGCGCGTGGTCACGTGCCGCGGTGGACTCAGCCTGCCAGGCAGGACGGTCCGAGCAGCACCTTCAGGTCGCCGAAGAGCGCCGGGTCGGGCTTGACCCGGTGCCGGTCCAGGCGCAGCACCGTCGTCTTCGTCGGGCCCTGGAGCTTGATCCGGACCTCGCTGTCGCCCCTGTGGTGGCTGAGGATCTCGCCGAGGCGGCTGACCATCGGCGGGGTGACCCGGGTGGCCGGGATGGTGAGGATCACCGGCGCGTTGGTGCCCGCGTTCGACAGGTCGGGGACCTGGAGCTCCATCGCGACCAGACGCGGCACGTCCTCGCGCTTGTCGAGGCGGCCCTTGACGAACACGACCGCGTCCTCGACGAGCTGGGTCGACACCAGCTGGTAGGTCGCCGGGAAGAACATGCACTCGATGGAGCCGGCGAGGTCCTCGACCGTGGCGATCGCCCAGGCGTTGCCCTGCTTGGTCATCTTGCGCTGGAGGCCCGAGATGATGCCGCCGATGGTGACGACCGCGCCGTCCGCGTGCTCACCGCCGGTGAGCTGGGCGATGCCCGCGTCGGCCTTGTCGGACAGCACGTGCTCCAGGCCGAAGAGCGGGTGGTCGGAGACGTACAGGCCGAGCATCTCCCGCTCCTGGGCGAGCAGATAGCCCTTCTCCCACTCGTCGGTGGTGAACTCCACGTCGAGCCCGAAGCCCGGCTCGCTGCTCTCCTCGCCGCCCCCGAAGAGGTCGAACTGGCCCTCGGCCTCCTTGCGCTTGACCGCGACCACGTTGTCGATCATCGAGTCGAAGTGCGCGGTGAGGCCCTTGCGGGTGTGCCCCATGGTGTCGAAGGCGCCGGCCTTGATCAGCGACTCCGTGGTCCGCTTGTTGCACGCGACCGCCTCGACCTTGTCGAGGTAGTCGGGGAAGGAGCCGTACTTGCCCTTGGCCTTGCGGCTCCTGATGATCGACTCGACCACGTTCGTACCGACGTTGCGCACGGCCTCGAGGCCGAAGAGGATCACGTCGTCGCCCTGCGCGGCGAAGTTGTGCACCGACTCGTTGACGTTCGGCGGGAGCACCTTGATCTTCATGCGCCGGCACTCGTTCAGGTAGATCGCGGACTTGTCCTTGTCGTCCTTGACCGAGGTGAGCAGTCCGGCCATGTACTCGGCCGGGTAGTTGGCCTTGAGGTACGCGGTCCAGTACGAGACCAGTCCGTACGCGGCGGAGTGCGCCTTGTTGAACGCGTAGCCGGCGAAGGGGACCAGGACGTCCCACAGGGCCTGGATCGCCTCGTCGCTGAAGCCCTTGTCGCGGGCGCCCTTCTGGAACAGGACGAAGTTCTTCGCCAGTTCGTCGGGCTTCTTCTTGCCCATCACGCGGCGCAGGATGTCGGCCTCGCCGAGCGAGTACCCGGCGATGATCTGGGCCGCCTTCTGCACCTGCTCCTGGTACACGATCAGGCCGTAGGTGACCGCGAGGACCTCTTCGAGGGGCTCTTCGAGCTCCTTGTGGATCGGGGTGATCTCCTGGAGCTTGTTCTTGCGCAGGGCGTAGTTCGTGTGCGAGTCCATGCCCATCGGGCCGGGACGGTAGAGCGCGGAGACGGCGGAGATGTCCTCGAAGTTGTCGGGCTTCATCAGACGCAGCAGCGAGCGCATCGGGCCGCCGTCGAACTGGAAGACGCCCAACGTCTCACCGCGCTGGAGGAGTTCGAAGGTCTTGGGGTCGTCGAGCGGCAGGGCCAGCAGGTCGAGGTCGATGCCCTTGTTGGACTTCACCATCTTGACGGCGTCGTCCATGATCGTCAGGTTGCGCAGGCCCAGGAAGTCCATCTTCAGCAGGCCGAGCGACTCGCACTGCGGGTAGTCCCACTGCGTGATGGTGACGCCGTCGGTGTGCCGCACCCACACGGGGGCGTGGTCGACGATGGGCTCGCTGGACATGATGACGCCGGCGGCGTGCACGCCCATCTGCCGGACCAGGCCCTCGACGCCCTTGGCGGTGTCGATGACCTTCTTGACGTCCGGCTCGTTCTCGTACATCGCGCGGATCTCGCCGGCCTCGCTGTAGCGCGGGTGCGAGGGGTCGGTGATGCCGTTGAGGTCGATGCCCTTGCCGAGGACGTCGGCGGGCATCGCCTTGGTGAGGCGGTCGCCCATCGCGTACGGGTAACCCAGCACGCGCGCGGAGTCCTTGATGGCGTTCTTCGCCTTGATCTTGCCGTACGTGCCGATCATGGCGACCTTGTCGGCGCCGTACTTCTCCGTCACGTACCTGATCACTTCGACGCGCCTGCGCTCGTCGAAGTCGATGTCGACGTCGGGCATGGAGACGCGCTCGGGGTTGAGGAACCGCTCGAAGATCAGGCCGTGCGGGATCGGGTCGAGGTCGGTGATGCCCAGGGCGTACGCGACGATCGAACCGGCCGCCGAGCCTCGGCCAGGACCGACCGCGATGCCCTGCTTCTTGGCCCACATGATGAAGTCGGCGACGACGAGGAAGTACCCCGGGAACCCCATCTGGATGATGACGTCCATCTCGTACTCGACCTGCTTCTGCCGGTCCTCGGGGACGTTGCCGTTGAAACGGCGGTCCATGCCGAGCCGGACCTCCTCCTTGAACCAGGTGACCTCGGTGTAGCCCTCGGGGATGTCGAACTTCGGCATGAGGTTCTTGGCCTCGAACATGCCGGAGGTGTCGACCTGTTCGGCGACCAGGAGGGTGTTGCGGCAGCCCTCCTGCCACGCGTCCGAGGAGTCGATGGCGTACATCTCGTCGGTGGTCTTGAGGTGGTAGCCGGTGCCGTCGAACTTGAAGCGATCGGGGTCGGAGAGGTTCTTGCCGGTCTGGATGCACAGCAGGGCGTCGTGGGCGGTCGCCTCGTGCGCGTACGTGTAGTGCGAGTCGTTGGTGACCAGCGGGGGGATGCCGAGCTTCTTGCCAATGTCCAACAGGCCGTCGCGGACCCGGTGCTCGATGTCGATGCCGTGGTCCATCAGCTCCAGGAAGTAGCGGTCCTTGCCGAAGATGTCCTGGTACTCGGCCGCCGCCTTCAGGGCCTCGTCGTACTGACCGAGGCGGAGCCGGGTCTGGAGTTCCCCGGAGGGGCAGCCGGTGGAGGCGATGAGCCCCTCGGACCACTGGGAGATGGTCTCCTTGTCCATCCGGGGCCACTTCTGCAGCCAGCCCTCGGCGTACGCGTCCGAGGAGAGCCGGAAGAGGTTGTGCAGGCCCGTCGAGTTGGCCGCCCAGATCGTCTTGTGCGTGTAACCACCCGAACCGGACACGTCGTCGCGCTTCTGGTGCGGCTGGCCCCACTGGATCTTGCGCTTGTTGCGCCGCGACTCGGGGGCGACGTACGCCTCGATGCCGATGATCGGCGTGACCCCGGCCTTCTTCGCCGTGTGGAAGAAGTCGTACGCCCCGTGCAGGTTGCCGTGGTCGCTCATCGCGATGTGCGTCATGCCCATCTCGTTGCACGCGTCGAACATGTCCTTCAGCCGCGCGGCACCGTCCAGCAGCGAGTACTGGGTGTGGACGTGCAGGTGCGTGAACGGCGGCTTTGACACGGCGTGGCCTCCATGGGGCAGTGCTGCGGCGCGTAGCGCCTCGTTGAGGGGCGGTGGTCGGGTGACGGGTGGGCACTGGGCGACAGGCTGCGGACAGTCCGGGGGACAACATCGGATCCTATGCCTCGGCACTGACACTCGCGGCCCTGCCCCGCGTACCTTCACAGCGAGGGTCGCGGGCACTTCCGCGGCCCGTCGCCCGTTGGAAACGACAGAAACGCTGTCGTACACATCCATGCACCAGGAGGCACCCAGCGATGTCGGTCCCCCAGCTCAACGACGAGCAGCGCGGCGAGGAGATCCTCGCCGTCTTCGACACCGCCTTCGGCGAGCTCCTGGCCGCCGACCCGGCCGCGTTCCGCGTGAAGTTCCGCAAGATGGCGGCCTCCGCCTTCGCCTTCTACCGGGGCACGGCGGCCCTCTTCTACCACGACGTGGACAGCGACCGGCGGGGCGGACCGTACCTGGACGAGCGCACCACGCGCGTGTGGATCCACGGCGACCTGCACGCGGAGAACTTCGGCACGTACATGGACTCCAACGGCCGCCTGGTCTTCAACGTCAACGACTTCGACGAGGCCTACGTCGGCCCCTTCACCTGGGACCTCAAGCGCTTCTCCGCCTCCGTCGCGCTGATCGGGTACGCGAAGGCGCTCAGCGACGAGCAGATCACCGAGCTGGTCGAGGTGTACGCGGGCGCGTACCGCGAGCGCATCCACGCGCTGGCGACCGGCGCCAAGAGCGACGAGGTGCCGCCGTTCACGCTGGACACCGCCGACGGCCCGCTGCTGGGCGCGCTGCGTACCGCCCGCTCGCTGACCCGCTTCGAGCTGCTGGACTCGATGACGGAGATCCGTGACTTCGAGCGCCGCTTCGCGCCCGGCGGCGGCTCCATCGAGCTGGACGCTGCCACCCGTTACAAGGTCCTCGCGGCCTTCGACGGCTACCTGGAGACCCTGCCGGAGACCTCCCTGACCCGCCCGGACTCCTACCGGGTCAAGGACGTGGTCGGCCGGCGCGGCATCGGCATCGGGTCGGCCGGGCTGCCGTCGTACAACATCCTTCTGGAGGGCCACAGCGACGCCCTGGAGAACGATGTGGTGATCTACATCAAGCAGGCCCAGACCCCCGCCGTCTCCCGGCACATCACCGACCCGGCGATCCGGGACTACTTCCAGCACGAGGGCCACCGCACGGTGATCTCCCAGCGCGCCCTCCAGGCGCACGCGGACCCGTGGCTGGGCTGGACCGAGCTGGGCGGCGCGGGCCAGCTGGTCGCCGAGGTGTCGCCGTACGCGGTCGATCTGGACTGGAGCGACATCGACGACCCGGAGGAGGTCGCGGCCGTCGTCGCCGACCTCGGCCGGGCCACGGCCACCATGCACGCGGCGGCGGACGACACCTCGGGCGAGTCGCTGGTGCCGTTCTCCACGGAGCGTGCCATCGACGCGGCGATCGCGGCCGACGAGGACGGCTTCTCGGACATGCTGACGTCCTTCGCGCACGACTACGGCGCACGCGCGCGCTACGACCACCAGATCTTCGTGGACCTGTTCCGCAACGGGCGGATTCCGGGTCTCTAACGGTCCGTGGTCTCACAGGGATCTTTTAGGGGTCCCTTACCCGGCCACGTGACACACTCTCTCCGCTATGGACATATCCGGGACCCAGCCACGAGCCGTTCGCGCGGCGCTGTTCACGGCCTTCGTCGTGACGCTCAGCACCGCGTCGCACGTGCTGCTGTCGCGGGTCCCGCTGCCGCTGAACACGGTGGCCGCGGTCGCCGTCGCCGTGTTCGCGGTCGCCTACGCGCTGGCCGGCCGGGAGCGCGGCTTCGCCGGCATCGCCGCCCTGCTGATCCCGCTGGAGCTGGCCGCCGACACGGTGTTCACCACCGGTCAGCACGTCTGCTACGGCCCCGCGGGCGGCCCGGTCGCCGGCCCCCTGCGCTCCGTCGGCTGGGACCTGCTCTGCGGCAACAACACCCAGGTCGGCGCCCCGCTGGCCCGCGTGACCGGCGCCGACCCCGGCCATGTCACGTCGCTGCTCGCGCACGCCGACCCCGCCACCGCCTGGCTGCTGCTGGGCGCGCACATCGGCGTCGGGATGCTCGCGGCGGCCTGGCTGCGCCGCGGCGAGCGGGCGCTGGACCAGCTGCTGGCGGCGGTCGCCGCGACGACGTTCCGCCCGCTGCTGCTGGCGGTCGCCGCGGTCACCGTGCGCCGGACCCCGCGCACCCGCCTGCCGCGGCCCCCCGTACGCCGTACGGCCTCCGCACTCGACCGGATCCTCGTGCACTCCCTGGGACGGCGTGGACCGCCGTGCTCGGTCGCTGTCGCCTGAGTCGCCGGTTCGGCACGCACAGCATCTGAGCACCACCCGTCCCCATGACGTATTCCGCACACGACGTGTGCGCCTCCCCAGACGGAGAACATCACCATGAGCAAGCGCAACAGCGCCGCAGCGAAGTCGCAGGCCCGCGAGCGGCTGCGGCAGGAACGCGAGCGCCAGGCCAAGCGCGCCAAGATCAAGCGGCAGGTCATCGTGGCCTGCTCCATCGTCGGCGTCCTCGCGATAGCCGGCGGCATCAGCTACGCGGTCGTGCAGGGCAACAAGCCCGGCTACTGGGAGGCGGCGAAGGACGACAAGCTCGTCAAGCCGGCCAACACCACGGGCACGAACGGCACGGTCGTCACCCTCGGCAAGTCCACCGCCAAGAAGACCCTGGTCATGTACGAGGACCCGCGCTGCCCGGTCTGCGCCCAGTTCGAGCAGACCGTCGGCCCGACCGTCAAGAAGGACCTGGACGCCGGCAAGTTCAAGATCCAGTACGTCGGGGCCACGTTCCTCGACGGCAACCTGGGCGGCGAGGGCTCCAAGAACGCGCTCAGCGCCCTGGGCGCGGCGCTGAACGTCAGCCCCGAGGCGTTCGAGGAGTACAAGACCGCGATGTACTCCACGAAGTGGCACCCCGAGGAGACCACGGACAAGTTCAAGGACGACGCCTATCTGATCAAGATCGCCGACACGGTCTCCGCCCTGAAGGGCAACGCGGCCTTCCAGAAGGCCGTGAAGGACGGCACCTACGACCGCTGGGCGATCGAGGAGTCGAAGATCTTCGACAAGGACGGCATCCAGGGCACCCCGACCCTGAAGATGGACGGCAAGGCCCTGACCGGCTCCGACGGCCAGGGCAACGCGCCGATGACGGTGGCGGACTTCAACACCGCGATCACGGCGGCCCTGAAGGGCTGATACCGAACCGACTTTCAGTCGAAGAGCGGGCGAACTTTTGACGGTTCGCCCGCTCTTCTTCGTACCGGTCAGTAACCTGATCGCCCGTGACCAGTCGATACAGATCATCCGATCCCGCAGCCTCACCCGCCGAGCGCCCCGACTGGCGCTCCCCGCGCCGCCGTTCGGTGGTCAAGGCCGCGGCCGCCACCGCCGTCCTGGCCGGCCCGCTCGCCGCCGCCCTCCCGGCCCGCGCGGCCACCGAGGCCCCCGCCTTCCTGCACGGTCTGGCCTCCGGCGACCCGCTGCCCGACGGCATCCTCCTGTGGACCCGCGTGACGCCGACCGCCGAGGCCACCCCCGGCTCCGGGCTCGGCCCGGACACCGAGGTCGGCTGGACCGTCGCCACCGACAAGGCGCTGACGAACGTCGTCGCCAAGGGCTCCCTCACCGCGACCGCCGCCTCCGACCACACCGTCAAGGCGGACATCCGCGGTCTCGCGCCGGCCACCGACTACTGGTTCCGCTTCTCGGCCGGCGGCACCGACTCCCCCGTCGCCCGCGCCCGCACCGCGCCCGCGGCCGACGCGAGCGTGTCCGGCCTGCGCTTCGGCGTGGTCTCCTGCGCCAACTGGGAGGCCGGCTACTTCTCCTCGTACCGCCATCTCGCGGCCCGTGGTGACCTGGACGCCTGGCTGCACCTCGGGGACTACATCTACGAGTACAAGAGCGGGGAGTACGGGACCCGCGGCACCGTCGTGCGGCCGCACGCGCCGGCGAACGAGATCATCACGCTCGCCGACTACCGCACCCGGCACGGCAAGTACAAGACCGACCCGGATCTCCAGGCCCTGCACGCCAAGGCGCCGGTCATCGCGATCTGGGACGACCACGAGTTCGCCAACGACGCCTGGTCGGGCGGCGCGGAGAACCACACCGAGGGCGCCGAGGGCACCTGGTCGGCCCGGCAGGCGGCCGCCAAGCAGGCCTACTTCGAGTGGATGCCGGTCCGCCCGGCGATCGCCGGCACCACCTACCGCCGGCTGCGCTTCGGCAGGCTCGCCGACCTCTCGCTGCTCGACCTGCGCTCGTTCCGCTCGCAGCAGGCGGCCACGGCCAGCGGGGCGGTGGACGACCCGGACCGGACGATCACGGGCCGGGCCCAACTCGACTGGCTGAAGGCCGGGTTGAAGGCCTCCGACACCACCTGGCGGCTGGTCGGCAACTCGGTGATGATCTCGCCGTTCGCCATCGGCTCGCTCTCCGCCGACCTGCTCAAACCGCTCGCCAAGCTGCTCGGCCTCCCGCAGGAGGGCATCGCCCTCAACACCGACCAGTGGGACGGCTACACCGACGACCGGCGCGAACTCCTCGCCCACCTGCGCACCAACGCGATCCGCAACACCGTCTTCCTGACCGGTGACATCCACATGGCGTGGGCCAACGACGTGCCGGTCAACGCCGGCACCTACCCGCTGTCCGCCTCCGCCGCCACCGAGTTCGTGGTCACCTCGGTGACCTCCGACAACCTCGACGACCTGGTGAAGGTCCCCGAGGGCACGGTCTCCGCGCTCGCCGCGCCGGTCATCCAGCTGGCCAACCGGCACGTCCACTGGGTCGACACCGACCGCCACGGCTACGGCGTCCTGGACATCACCGCCGACCGCGCGCAGATGGACTACTACGTCCTGTCCGACCGCACCACCACGACGGCGACCGCGTCCTGGGCCCGCTCGTACCGCACGCGCAGCGGCACGCAGAAGGTCGAGCGGACGTACGACCCCGTCTAGGTCACAGGCTGTCGAGGAAGCCGAGAGCCACCCGCCAGGTGGCCTCGGCGGCCTCCTCGTCGTAGTCCGGCAGGTCGGGGTCGGTGTAGAGGTGGCCGGCCCCGGCGTACCGGTAGATCTCCACGTCGGCGCCCGCGCGGCCCATCTGGAGGTACCAGGCGCTCAGCCAGTCGTCCGTCTCGAACGGGTCGGGCTCGGCCACGTGCAGCTGGACCGGCAGGCCGTCGACGGTGACGCCCGGCGCGAGGTCGGAGGTGCCGTGCAGAAGCAGCAGCCCGCGCGCCTTCTCGTCGCCGAGCGCGAGGGTCTGCGCGATGGAGGCGCCCAGCGAGAACCCGGCGTACACCAGCCCCCGCTCGGAGTAGGGCGCGGCGGCCAGCACGGCCCGCTTGAGCAACTCGTCCTTGCCGATCCCGTCGTTGAAGGCCATGCCCTCCTCGACGGTTTCGAATGTACGTTCGCCGAAGAGGTCCGGCGTCCACACCACGTGGCCCGCCGCCCGCAGCCGGTCGGCCGCCGCGCGCACGGCAGGTCTGAGCCCGTAGGTCGAGTGAAAGAGCACGATGTTCATGGGGTCATGGTGTCAGCCGCCCGCAGCCGGTTACGTTCTCAGGCATGGAGAACGTACTGCGTCCGTTGATCGTGATCGGCGGCTCGGTCGTGCTGACCCTGCTCATCGGCTGGGTCACCGACCTGCTGCTGCGCAAGGCCGACGAACGGTATGAACACACCTCGCTGTGGGGCCTGCTGCGCCGCGGCCGGGTGCCCTACCAGCTCGTGCTGTGCGCCGCGCTGCTCAGAGGCTCCTACGACCAGGCGCGGCTGCTGAAGGAGCACCGGGCCGGCATCGGCCAGACGCTGACCCTGGTGCTGATCGGTGCCACGGCGTGGCTGATGGTCCGGATCGCGGCGGCGGTCGTGGAGTCGTCGTACGCGCGGTACGCACGCGTGCACCGCGATCCGGCCCGGGTCCGGCGGGTGCGGACCCAGGTGACGTTGATCACGCGGGTGGTGGCCGCGGTCGTCGGCGTGGTGGCGGTGGCCGCGATGCTGCTGACGTTCCCGGCGATGCGCGCGGCCGGCGCCTCGCTGCTGGCCTCGGCCGGCATCCTCGGCATCGTCGCCGGTGTCGCCGCCCAGTCCACGCTCGCCAATCTCTTCGCCGGGCTGCAGATCGCCTTCGGCGACATGGTCCGCATCGGCGACACGGTCGTCGTGGACGGCGAGTGGGGCACGGTCGAGGAGATCACGCTGACGTTCCTGGCCGTGCGGACCTGGGACGAGCGCCGGATCACCATGCCGGTCTCGTACTTCACCTCGAAGCCGTTCGAGAACTGGTCGCGCGGCGGCACCCAGATGACCGGCATCGTCTACTGGCACCTCGACCACTCGGCGCCGGTGGAGCTGATGCGGGAGAAGCTGCGGGACATCCTGCGCGAGTGCGCCGCCTGGGACGGCCGCGACTACGGCGTCGCCGTCACCGACGCCACCCCGAACACCCTTCAGGTACGGGCCCTGGTGACCGCCAAGGACGCCGACGACATCTGGACGGTACGGGTCACGGTCCGCGAGCAGATGATCCGCTGGCTGGGCGAGCAGCACCCCTACGCGCTGCCCCGCGTCAACACGGCGGACGCGGCCCTGCCGCCGGGCAGCGCCGCTTCCCCGAACGGTTCCGGCGACGGGGCCCGCGACGGCGCCGAGGGCGTCGCGGCCACCCGCCGCGCCCATGAACCGCCGCGCACGGGCCGCGGCTGAGGCTCACTGCCCGCGCTCGGCCCCGCCGTTGACCTGGACGACCTGCGAGGTGACGTGCCCGGCGGCCGTCGAGGCGAGCCAGTGCAGGGTCACCGCGACATCGCCCGGCGTACCGGCCCGCTTGTTCACGGTGTCCCCGATGAGCCGCTCGCGCCGGGCAGGGTCGATCTGCGCCCCGAAGAACTCGGTGTCCTCGATGTAGCCGGGCGCGACCACGTTCGCGGTGATCCCGCGCGGCCCGAGCTCCCGGGCCAGGTCATGGGCGTACGGATGCAGCGCGGCCTTGGCCCCCGCGTAGGCCCCGCTGCCGGACCCGCGGTAGGCGGCGATGGAGCTGACGAACAGCACCCGTCCGCCCGGTGAGGCGAGCCGGTCCTTGAGGGCCTCGGTGAGCAGGGCCGCAGTCAGGGTGTTGATCCGGAAGTTGACGGTCCAGTTGTGCGCGACCCGGTCGAGCGGATCCTCGCTGTCGACGGGCGGCTCCAACTGCCCGGTGCCGCCGGCACTGTGGATCAGTACGTCCACAGTCCCCAACTCCCGCTCCACGAAGGCGGCGACCCGCCGCACCTCGGCCGGCTCCGCGAGATCGGCCGCGAAGGCCAGCGCCCCCGGCACCCCGGCCTTCTCCAGCACCTCGGCCCGCCGCCCGAGCAGCAGCACCTGATCCCCGTCCGCCGCGAACGCCCGCGCCGCCGCGAGCCCGATTCCCGTACCTCCGCCGCTGATCACCACATTGCGCGTCATGATCCGATCGTACGAACCACCGGGCGCCGTCGGCACGGAACGGCGAAGGTCGGCGTACGGACGGGAGTTGTGAAGGTCAGCGCAGGCTGCGTACGTCGAGATGGCGCAGCACCCGGTCGACGATCTCCGGGTCCGCGCCCGGCTCGCTGCGCGCCGCGAGCACCTCGTGGCGGGCGGCGCTCAGCATCTCGCCCTGGATGCGCCGCGCGCGCTTCAGCCGGCGCACCCGCTGCTCGTGCGCCTCCCGCCGCTCCTCGTCCCCCATGTCGGGGCTGATCCGCACGCCGATCTCGAAGGCCCGCCGCAGCATCTGCTCGGACAGTTCCTCCGGCAGCTCCTCGTCCTTCTCGATCTCCTTCAGCCGTGCCTTGGCCGCCTTGGCCGCGCGGATGGCGAGGGCTCGCTCGAACTCCTGCTCCCGTTCGGTGTCGGCCTTCACCCCCAGCCGCTTCACGAGCCAGGGCAGGGTCAGACCCTGGAGCACCAGGGTGACCATGATCACGCCGAACGCGATGAACACCATCTCGTCGCGGTCCGGGAAGGGTGAGCCGTCGTCGGTCTTGAGCGGGATCGCCAGCGCCAGCGCGACCGAGGCCACGCCCCGCATCCCCGACCACCACATGACGACGGTCTCCCGCCAGCTCGTCGGGATGTCCTCGTCCTGGTCGCGTCTGGCGTGCAGCCGTTTGGTGAGCCAGGTCGCCGGCAGCAGCCAGGCCAGCCGCACCAGCACCACCACGCCGACGATCGCCGCGGCCCAGCCGAGCATCTCGCCCCACCGCCCGGACGCGGTCCGGATCGCGTTGTGCAGTTCGAGGCCGATCAGCCCGAACGCGACGCCCGTGACGAGCGTGTCGACGACGTTCCAGAAGGTGTGCCCGGCGAGCCGGGTCATCACGTCGTCGGCGTCGGTCGCGTACTCGGCGAGGAACAGCGCGGTGGTGAGCACCGCGAGCACTCCGGAGCCGTGCAGCTCCTCCGCGAGCACGTAGGAGGCGTACGGGACGAGCAGGGTCATCCCGATCTGCAGGGTCGGGTCGTCCAGCAGGTCCATCAGCTTGTTCGCGCCCCAGCCGAGCACGAGGCCGACGGCAAGGGCCACCACCGCGGACAGGACGAGGTCGAGACCGGCCCGCCAGGGCGAGAAGCTGCCGCTCACGGCGGCGGCGATGGCCACGTGGTAGAGCACGATCGCCGTCACGTCGTTGAAGAGGCCCTCGCCCTCCAGGATCGACACCAGGCGCCGGGGCAGCCCGAGTTGACCGGCCACGGCGGTGGCGGCGACCGGGTCGGGCGGGGCGACCAGCGCGCCCAGGGCCACGGCGGCGGCGATCGGCAGCCCGGGCACGATCGCGCTCGCCACGGCGGCGACGACCGCGGTGGTGACGAACACCAGGGCGACCGCCAGCAGGAAGATCGGCCGGATGTTGGCCGTGAACTGCCGCCAGGAGGTGCGCCGTACGGCCGCGTACAGCAGGGGCGGCAGCAGTCCGGGCAGGATCAGCTCGGGCGGGATGTTCACGTTCGGGACGAAGTCGGCGATCGCGAGCACGATCCCGAACAGGGTCATCAGCACCGGCGCCGGCAACCCGAACCGGTCCCCCACCGGGACGCTCACCAGGGCCCCGAGCAACAGCACGAACAGCAGGGCCAACTGATCCACGGTCAGCGCTCCGAACAGGTAGGAACAGGTGGACGGACGGACAGCAGGCCCCAAGCGTGCCACGCCACCGACCTCACCAGCGCGTTCGGCGCCCTGACGGGTTCGTCACGCGGACATCAGGAACCCTGACGCGCGTTCGGACCCCGCCCCGCTCGCCGCCCCGCGCTACAGAGCGCGCCGCATCGCCCGGTGCGGGATGCCCGCCTCCGGGTACTCCGGCCCGTACGCCTCGTACCCCAACCGCTCGTAGAAACCCAGCGCGTGCGTCTGCGCGTGCAGGTCCACGGCCGCGAGCCCCCGCGCGCGTGCCGCGTCCTCGATGGCCCGCACCAGCGCGATCCCGACGCCGAGACCGCGCGCGTCCTTGGTCACCGCGAGCCGCCCCAGGGACCCGAGCGAGAGGTCCCCGCCGGTCTTCGCCGCGGCCCGCTCGCCGTGGAGCAGCCGCCCGGTCCCGAGCGGCACCCCGTCCTCGCGCACGGCCAGCACATGCACGGCCACGGCGTCGTACTCGTCGTACTCCAGGTCCTCGGGCACGCCCTGCTCGCCGACGAAGACGTCCTTGCGGACCCGGAAGCACGCCTCCCGGTCGGCGGGGTCCTCGGCGACCCGCACCTCGTACGCGCGCGTGCTCATCCGTACGTCTCCTCGCGGACCTTGTCCAGCGCCTGCTGGAGGTCGTCCGGGTAGTCGCTGGCGAACTCCACCCACTCGCCGTCCCCGGGGTGCTCGAAGCCGAGGCGCACCGCGTGCAGCCACTGGCGGGTCAGGCCGAGCCGCTTGGCGAGCGTCGGGTCGGCGCCGTACGTGAGGTCGCCGACGCACGGGTGGCGGTGGGCGGCCATGTGGACGCGGATCTGGTGGGTGCGGCCGGTCTCCAGCTTCACGTCGAGGAGGGAGGCCGCGCGGAACGCCTCGATGAGGTCGTAGTGCGTGACGGACGGCTTGCCCTCGGCGGTGACCGCCCACTTGTAGTCGTGGTTCGGGTGCCGGCCGATGGGGGCGTCGATGGTGCCGCTGGTCGGGTCCGGGTGGCCCTGCACGAGCGTGTGGTAGCGCTTGTCGACCGTGCGCTCCTTGAACTGGCGCTTGAGCGAGGTGTACGCGCGCTCCGACTTGGCGACCGCCATCAGGCCGGAGGTGCCCACGTCGAGGCGGTGCACGATGCCCTGGCGCTCGGCGGCACCGGAGGTGGAGATCCGGTAACCGGCCGCGGCGAGACCGCCGATGACCGTCGTCCCGGTCCAGCCGGGCGACGGATGCGCGGCGACACCGACCGGCTTGTCGATCACGACGACGTCGTCGTCGTCGTACACGATCTCCATGCCCTCGACCGGCTCGGCGACGATCTGCACCGGCGCGGGCGCCTGCGGCATCTCGACCTCGAGCCAGGCCCCGCCGTGCACCCGCTCGGACTTCCCGACCACCGAGCCGTCGACCGTGACCTTCCCCGCCGCGGCCAGCTCGGCGGCCTTCGTACGGGAGAAGCCGAACATGCGGGAGATGGCGGCGTCGACACGCTCGCCCTCCAGGCCGTCGGGCACGGGCAGGGTACGGATATCGGGAACGGTGCTCACCCGTCGAGTATGCCGGACAGCACCGACAGCCCCGTCCACAAGGCCCCTCGGCCCCCGCCCCCCTCAGCCCTTGTGGACGGTCCCGTCCGGGTCGAGGCCCTTGAACGACAGCAGCACGATCAGGATGCCGCCGCACACGATCGCCGAGTCGGCCAGGTTGAAGACGGCGAAGCCCTTGGGGGCGATGAAGTCGACGACCGCGCCCTCGAAGATGCCCGGCGAGCGGAAGATGCGGTCGGTGAGGTTGCCGAGCGCGCCGCCGAGCAGCAGGCCAAGCGCGATCGCCCAGGGCAGGCTGTAGAGCTTGCGGGCGAGCCGGGCGATCACCACGATCACGGCCGCCGCGATCACCGTGAAGATCACGGTGAAGGCCTCACCGAAGCCGAAGGCCGCGCCCGCGTTGCGGATCGCCTCGAACTTCAGCCAGTCCCCGATGATCTCGATCGGCGCGTGGTGCTCCAGCTTGGCGACCACCAGCAGCTTGCTGCCCAGGTCCAGCAGGTACGCGAAGGTGGCGACCGCGAACAGCACGGCGATACGGCGCTTGCCCCTGGGTCGCGTGGCCTCGCTCTGTCCCGGCTGGTCCGGCTGCTCCGGTTCGGCCCCCGCCGCCTCTGGGGTATCCGGCGTACCGATGATGCGCTCCGCCTCTGCCACGTGAGTCCCTCAACCTAGGTACCTGACTGAGGAGAGGGTACGACACGCCTCCCGGGACCCTCAGTACCGGCGTTCCTGCTTCTGCTTGCACTCCACGCACAGGGTGGCCCGCGGGAACGCCTGCATCCTCGCCTTGCCGATGGGGTTGCCGCAGTTCTCGCACAGGCCGTAGGTGCCCGCGTCGAGCTTCTCCAGGGCGTGATCGGTCTGGATCAACATCTCGCGCGCGTTGGCGGCCAGCGCCATCTCGCTCTCGCGCGTGATGTTCTTGGTGCCGGTGTCCGCCTGGTCGTCGCCGGCGCCGTCCCCGGAGTCCCGCATCAGACCGGCGAGGGCCCGCTCGCTGGAGGAGATCTCCTCGCGCAGCCGCTCCGCCTCGGACAGCAGCTCGGTGCGGGCCTCCTCGACCTCCTCCGGCGTCCAGGGGTCCTCTCCGGGACGCACCGCCAGTTCGCCCGGCTCCGCCGCCGCGGCGAGGCGTGCCTTGGGGACGGCGGTCTTCGCCGCCGTGGCCGTGCCAGGGGTCTTCTTCGCAACCACCGTCGTGGCTCCCGTCTCCTTCGCGGCCCGCGCCGCGCCCACCTTCTTGGCCGTGCTCTTGCTCACCGTGCTCTTGCGCTTCGCACCTGCGGACTGCGTGCCGTCGGCCCTGGTGGCCGCCGGTTCGGTGGCGACCGCCTTCTTCGCGGCCGGCGCCTTGCCTGCCGTCTTCTTCACGGCCGCCTTCTTGGTGACCGTCTTCTTCGCGGCTGCCTTCTTGGTGGCCGATTTCTCGGTGACGGTCTTCTTGGCAGCCACCGCCTTGGTGGCCGCGCTCTTCGTCGCCGCGGCTTTCGTCCCCGAGGTCTTCGCCACGCCCTTCTTGGCCACCGCTTTCTTGGCCACCGCTTTCTTGGTGACGGCCTTCTTCACGACGGTCTTCTTCGGGACGGCCTTCTTGGCCACCGTCTTCCTGCCGACCGCCGCGTCCGCTACCGCATCCGTTTCCGCGTCCGCCCTGCTCGAAGCCCCGGCCGACGCCCCGGGTCTCTCCGGCCCCTCCCCCTTGGCCGCCTTCCTGGCCGTGCTCTTCTTGGCCGTGCTCTTCTTGCCGCTCACATCCTTGGCCGCGCCACCGGAGACATGCGTGGACCTGCCCGACGCCGACTGCTGTACGGCGGTCTTCTTCGCCACCATGGCCGCGGCCCCTTCACATATTGTGATCTTGCACGCGAATCGTGCTGGGACGATAAATCGACTTCAGCCCCGCGGCAACGGGACGCACCGCCCGATTCGCCCGGCTCGCGCGTGCCGCTCCGCAAGCCTTCAAGCGTTGTGCCCAGCTCCCCACGGGGTAATCCGCCCGATCGCACATCCCAGGATGCGAACACACGCACCGCTCCATTCGGGTCACACCAGGGCGTTCCCCGGGCTCGCGGCACCCCCGCCGCCGGACCGCGAAATCCGGTCGGCCGGTGTCCGTGCGGCGCCGTACACTGGGCGCAGCGAGAAGCGTGGATGGGGACGAGTAGCGACGTACGCAGCCCAGAGCGACCCGGGGTCGGTGGAAGCCCGGGGGCGAGCGCGACGTGAAGATCACCCCGGAGCCGCCGGAGGAACGCCCGTGAGGGGCCAGTAGAACCGGCATCGCGACCCCAATGAGGGGGTCCGCCGAAGCGCAGGGTGCGCCGGGGGACCAAGGAGGGTGGTACCGCGGGAGCGCGCCGAGGACGGCGTACGAAGACAGCTCTCGTCCCTCCGGACGGAACGGAAAGTCCGCCGGAGGAAGCTCGCTGATGACAACGCCGACGTACCGCCAGGTGCCCGCCCAGGTCGACCTGCCCGCACTCGAGCACGCCGTGCTCGATTTCTGGCGCGAGCAGAAGATCTTCGCCAAGACCCTGGAGCAGTCCGAGGGCCGCCCCGAGTGGGTGTTCTACGAGGGCCCGCCCACCGCCAACGGCATGCCGGGCGCCCACCACATCGAGGCACGCGTCTTCAAGGACGTCTTCCCCCGCTTCCGCACCATGCGCGGCTACCACGTGGCCCGCAAGGCCGGCTGGGACTGCCACGGCCTCCCGGTCGAGCTGGCCGTCGAGAAGGAACTCGGCTTCAGCGGCAAGCAGGACATCGAGACGTACGGCATCGCCGCGTTCAACGACAAGTGCCGCGAGTCGGTGACCCGGCACACGGACGCCTTCGCCGAGCTCACGACCCGCATGGGCTACTGGACCGACCTCGACGACCCGTACCGCACGATGGACCCCGAGTACATCGAGTCGGTCTGGTGGTCGCTGAAGCAGATCTTCGACAAGGGCCTGCTGGTCCAGGACTACCGCGTCGCCCCGTGGTGCCCGCGCGACGAGACGGGTCTGTCGGACCACGAACTGGCGCAGGGCTACGAGACGATCGTGGATCCGTCGGTCTACGTCCGTTTCCCGCTCACCTCCGGTCCGCTGGCCGGCCGCGCCGCGCTCCTGGTGTGGACGACGACCCCCTGGACGCTGGTCTCCAACACCGCGGTCGCCGCCCACCCCGACGTCACCTACGTCGTCGCGACCGACGGCGAGGAGCGGCTCGTCGTCGCCACCCAGCTCGTCGAGAAGGCCCTCGGCGAGGGCTGGGAACTGACCGGTGAGACCTTCACCGGCGCCGAGATGGAGCGCTGGACGTATCAACGTCCGTTCGACCTGGTGGAGTTCCCCGAGCCCGCCCACTACGTGGTCAACGCCGAGTACGTGACGACCGAGGACGGTACGGGTCTGGTCCACCAGTCCCCCGCTTTCGGTGAGGAGGACCTCAAGGTCTGCCGCGCCTACGGCCTCCCGGTGGTGAACCCGATCCGGCCGAACGGCACCTTCGCCGAGGACGTCCCGCTGGTCGGCGGTGTCTTCTTCAAGAAGGCGGACGAAAAGCTCACGGAAGACCTCAAGGACCGCGGGCTGCTGTTCAAGCACCTGCCGTACGAGCACAGTTACCCGCACTGCTGGCGCTGCCACACCGCGCTCATCTACTACGCGCAGCCGTCCTGGTACATCCGCACCACGGCCGTCAAGGACCGCCTCCTCCAGGAGAACGAGAACACCAACTGGTTCCCGGAGACCGTCAAGCACGGCCGGTACGGCGACTGGCTGAACAACAACATCGACTGGGCGCTGTCCCGCAACCGCTACTGGGGCACCCCGCTGCCGATCTGGCGCTGCGAGGACAACCACCTCACGGTCGTCGGCTCCCGCGCGGAGCTCACCGAGCTGACTGGCACCGACCAGTCGGAGCTGGACCCGCACCGCCCGTTCATCGACGAGGTCACCTTCGCCTGCCCCAAGTGCGCCAAGTCGGCCGTGCGCGTGCCGGAGGTCATCGACGCCTGGTACGACTCGGGTTCGATGCCGTTCGCGCAGTGGGGCTACCCGTACAAGAACAAGGACCTGTTCGAGTCGCGCTACCCGGCGCAGTTCATCTCCGAGGCCATCGACCAGACCCGCGGCTGGTTCTACACGCTGATGGCGATCGGCACCCTGGTCTTCGACAAGTCCTCGTACGAGAACGTGGTCTGTCTCGGCCACATCCTCGCCGAGGACGGCCGCAAGATGTCCAAGCACCTGGGCAACACCCTGGAACCGATCCCGCTGATGGACCAGCACGGCGCCGACGCGGTGCGCTGGTTCATGGCGGCCGGCGGCTCGCCCTGGGCGGCACGCCGCGTGGGTCACGGCACCATCCAGGAGGTCGTCCGCAAGACGCTCCTGACGTACTGGAACACGGTCGCCTTCCAGGCCCTGTACGCCCGCACGGCCGGCTGGGCACCCAGCGAGGCCGACCCGGCCCCCGCCGACCGCCCGGTCCTGGACCGCTGGCTGCTGTCCGAACTCCACGCGCTCACCGACCAGGTGACCCAGGCTCTGGAGTCCTACGACACCCAGCGCGCCGGCCGCCTCCTGTCGGCGTTCGTCGACGACCTGTCCAACTGGTACGTCCGCCGCTCCCGTCGCCGCTTCTGGCAGGGCGACAAGGCCGCGCTGCGCACCCTGCACGAGGTCGTCGGCACGGTCACCCAACTGATGGCCCCGCTGACCCCGTTCATCACCGAGCGGGTCTGGCAGGACCTGGTGGTGCCGGTCACGCCGGGCGCCCCGGAGTCCGTCCACCTGACCAACTGGCCGCAGGCGGACCTCTCCGCGATCGACCCGGAGCTGTCGCGGCAGATGGTCCTGGTGCGCCGGCTCGTCGAGCTGGGCCGCGCCACGCGCGCGGAGTCGGGCGTGAAGACCCGCCAGCCGCTGTCCCGCGCGCTGGTGGCCGCGACCGGCTTCGACGCCCTCGACCGCGAACTGCACGCGCAGATCACCGAGGAGCTGAACGTGAGCTCGCTCGCGTCCCTCAGCGAGGTCGGCGGCTCCCTGGTCGACACGACCGCGAAGGCCAACTTCCGCGCCCTGGGCAAGCGGTTCGGCAAGCGCGTCCAGGACGTCGCCAAGGCCGTCGCGAACGCGGACGCGGCCGCGCTGTCCCTGGCGCTGCGCGAGGGCACGGCGTCCGTGGAGGTGGACGGCGAGACCGTCACCCTCGCCCCGGACGAGGTCATCATCACGGAGACCCCGCGCGAGGGCTGGTCGGTGGCCTCCGACTCGGGCGCCACGGTCGCCCTGGACCTGGAGATCACCGAGGAGCTGCGCCAGGCGGGCCTCGCCCGTGACGCGATCCGCCTGATCCAGGAGGCCCGCAAGAACAGCGGCCTGGACGTGGCGGACCGGATCGCCCTGCGCTGGACGTCGACCGACCCCGCCGTGATCGCGGCCCTGTCCGAGCACGCGGCCCTGATCGCCGACGAGGTCCTCGCCACCGACTTCGCTCAGGGCGAGGCCGACGAGGCGTACGGCGAGCCGTTCACCGACGAGGGACTGTCTCTGGTGTTCCGCCTGCGCAAGGCGTAACCACCTCGCCGTCGGCGGCCGCAGGAGCGTGGGGGCTGTTCGCGCAGTTCCCCGCGCTCCTTCAGGTGGGCACGGTCGCCCTTGGACACGACACCGCCCGCCTCCGCCGCACACGCACAACAGGGCGGGGCCCCGGATCGAAATCCGGGGCCCCGCCCTGTTGAACGCTGCCGCCGACTACGGCGTACTACTGGCCATGGCCGGTCAGTTGTCGTCCTCGTCGATCAGGAAGCCGCGCATCGGCGAAGGTGCCTGGCCCATCGGACCGGGGCCCTGCGGGCGGACCGGCGCCATCGGCTGGGTCATCGCCGGGGACATCTGCTGCTGGCCGCCGTAGGACGGACCGGCGGGGCCGGGGCCCATGCCCTGGTTGCCGCCGTAGGACGGGGCGCTCGCGCCGGCCGGGGCCATCGAAGGCGCCGGGGACGGCGGCAGGGAGGCCGTGGCCGGGGTGCGCGGCGGGGCGAGGGAGTCGTCGGCCTGGGTCTCCAACTGACGCAGCTGGGACTCCAGGTAGGACTTCAGCCGCGTGCGGTACTCGCGCTCGAAGCCGCGCAGATCCTCGACCTTGCGCTCCAGCGTGGCGCGGGCGGACTCCAGGGAGCCCATCGCGACGCGGTGCTTCTCCTGCGCGTCCCGCTCCAGGGCGTCGGCCTTGGCACGGGCGTCACGCTCGAGACCCTCGGCACGCGAACGCGCCTCACCCACGATCTTGTTGGCCTCGGAACGGGCCTCGGCGATCGCCTGGTCGGCGGTCTGCTGGGCCAGAGAGAGAACGCGGGCGGCGCTGTCGCCACCGGGACCCTGACCGGGGCCGCCCATCGGGCCACCCATGGGACCGCCCTGACCGGGACCACCCATTGGACCGCCCATGGGGCCACCCATCGGGCCGCCCATCTGCTGCTGCATGGGCTGGCCGCCCATCGTGCCCTGGCCCATGGGGCCTTGGCCCATCGGACCCTGACCCATGGGGCCCTGTCCCATCGGACCGGGACCCTGCGGGCCGCCCTGTCCACCGGGACCCGGGGGCAGCTGCGGCGCACCGCTCGGCAGCTGGGGCGGACCGCCCATGGGGCCGCCCATCTGCTGCTGCGGCGGGCCCGATATGCCGGCCGGCACCGGGCCGCCCGGGCCTCGCATGCCCTGCTGAGGCATGCCCTGTTGGGGCATCCCCTGCGGGGGCATGCCCTGCTGCGGCATTCCCTGCTGCATGCCCTGGTCCTGCGGACCGCCGGGACCCTCCGGGGGCTTGCGCATGTTCTGCTGGTTCTGGGCAGCAGCGCGCGTGGCGGCGGCCAGCTTGGCGCGCAGGTCCTCGTTCTCGCGTAGCAGGCGGGTCAGTTCGGCTTCGACCTCGTCGAGGAAGGCATCGACCTCGTCCTCGTCATAGCCTTCTCGGAGGCGGACGGTCGTGAACTGCTTGTTCCGCACGTCCTCGGGGGTCAACGGCATCTCTTCACCTCAACGTAGTCGTCGGCATTCGGCAAGACGGTAGGTCACATCGATCACAGCCGACTCACGATCGAGATCAGGATGTAGACGATGATCATCAGTACGAAGAAGGACAGGTCGAGCGCCACGCCCCCGAGACGCAGCGGCGGAATGAACCGCCGCAGAAGCTTGAGCGGTGGATCAGTGACAGTGTAGGTGGCCTCCAGAACGACCACCATCGCCTTGCCGGGTTGCCATGAGCGGGCGAACTGGAAGACGTAGTCCATGACCAACCGGAAGATGAGCACGATGAGGAAGCACATCAGAGCGATGTAGACGACATCCAGAACCACGCTCATGACCCGCGCTTCCCTCTCCCCTGTTTCCGTGCTGCACGTACTGCTTACTGCTTTTTCCGGTGGTGTGTCTCAGCTCTGGTTGAAGAACCCGCCCTCTGCGATGCGAGCCTTGTCCTCCGCCGTGACATCGACGTTAGCAGGCGACAACAGGAACACCTTCTGCGTCACCCGCTCGATGCTGCCGTGAAGACCAAACACCAGACCGGCCGCAAAGTCGACAAGTCGCTTCGCGTCTGTGTCGTCCATCTCAGTCAGATTCATGATCACCGGGGTGCCCTCACGGAAGTGTTCCCCGATGGTACGGGCCTCGTTGTAGGTCCGCGGGTGAAGCGTGGTGATCCGGTAAGGCTCTCGTTCCGACACGACCTTGGGCATGATCACCGGTGCGTTCTTCTCCAGGCTGGCGCGCTCTTGTGTGATGGACGCCACGGGCGCGATGCGCGCCGGACGCCCGGATTCCGCGGGTAGCGAAGCGGAACGCGCCACCGGCTCGCGAGGCGAGGGCGGTTGCACGATTCGTACCTCTTCGTCCCGTTGGGACTGATGTGCGACGTGCGACTGGTGGGACGGCTCGTGCCGTCGATGGTCCCGCTCGGGCTCTGGGTCGAGTTCGGGTTCGAAGTCGTCATCGGGGTCGAAGCCCCGGCCGTCGTACCCATCGTCCTCCACGAGGCCGAGGTAGACCGCCATCTTGCGCATCGCGCCGGCCATGCTCTGAGTCCTCCGCTCTGTGGTGGATCGGCTGACGACTGCCAAGTGCCCGCGATCCACGAGGTCGTTACGCCCGCCCTTCGGCGGTAATGACCATATTTTCTGCTGTGGTCCGACTTCCTGGCGACGTTACCCGAGCCCAGCACGGACTCCGAGTACCGCCGTACCGACGCGCACATGTGTCGCTCCGGCCGCCACGGCCTCTTCGAGGTCCGCACTCATTCCTGCCGAGACCATGTTCGCAGCCGGATGGCTCCGGCGCAGCGCGGTCGACAAATCCATCAACCGCTCGAACGCCGCCTGTTCGCGTCCCGCGTAGGGGCCGGTCAACGGCGCGACGGTCATCAGACCGTCCAGCCGCAGCCCTTCCGATCGCGAGACGATTTCGCCCAACTCCTCGATCCCGTCGGGCCCGACACCCCCGCGCTGTCCGCGACCCCCTTCGTCCGCGTCGAGCGCGACCTGGATCAGACAGCCCAGTTCGCGCTCCCGCCGCACCGCCTCCTTCGACAGCGCGCCGACGAGCCGCGCGCGGTCGACGGACTGCACGACATCGGCGTAACCGAGCACGGAACGCACCTTGTTGGTCTGCAACTGCCCCACGAAGTGCCAGGTAAGCGGAAGGTCCGCGGACTCGGCGGCCTTGGGTGCCGCGTCCTGGTCGCGGTTCTCCGCCACGTGCCGTACGCCCAGTTCGGAGAGGATCCGCACATCGCTCGCCGGGTAGGTCTTGGTGACCACGACCAGGGTCACCTCCTCCCGCTTGCGCCCCGCCGCGGCACACGCGGCGACGATACGTTCCTCCACCTTCGCCAGGTTCCCGGCGAGTTCGTGCTTACGGTCCGTCATGTCCCATCAGTCCAGCCAGACATATCCCGCGAGTCGCCCCGTGGTGCGATCGCGTCGATATGAGAAGTGGTCGCCCGACTCGATCGTGCACACCGGCGACTGCTCCCGGTCGTGCACCCCGAGCCGGTCGAGCTGCGCGTGCACCCCGGCGGTCACGTCGACCGCGGAAGTGCCCCAGCTCGTCTCGGCGTACGCCGCCGGTTCGACCGCGGCGACATCGGCGCGCATCTCCTCGGGGACTTCATAGCACCGGCCGCAGACGGCGGGTCCGGTGCGGGCGACGATCCGGGCGGGATCGGCGCCGAGTTCGGTCATGGCCCGTACGGCGGCGGGGACCACCCCGGCGACCATGCCGGGCCGGCCCGCGTGGGCCGCGGCGGCGATCCCGGCGACCGGGTCGGCCAGCAGAACGGGTGTGCAGTCCGCGGTCAGCACGGCGAGGGCGAGTCCGCGGCGGGCGGTGACGATCGCGTCGACCGAGGGGATCTCGGCATCGGGACCCCAGGGTCCGTCGACCACCGCCACGTCCGCCCCGTGCACCTGGTTCATCCAGACCACCAGGGCCGGGTCGAGGCCGAGCGACTTGGCCGCCAACTCCCGGTTGGCGCGTACGGCTTCGGGGTCGTCGCCGACCGCTCCGCCGAGGTTGAGCTGCTCGTACGGAACGGCGCTCACCCCACCCCACCTGTCGGTGAAGGCGAAATGCGCGCCGTTCACGGTGCTCGTCGCCGAGCGCTGTTCCATCACGTCAGAAGGATCACTTGAGGAAGTCCGGTACGTCCAGCTCCTCGGCCGCACTGTCCGAGTAGGAGCGCGACGGCGGGACCGGCGGGGCGACCGGGAGGTCGGCGACCGGCTCCGGCTCGGGCTCCTCCTTCGGCGTGACGCTGCCGAGCGAGCCGAAGGACGGACGGCTCTCGGACTGCCGTACCGGAGTGGGCTCGTCGCGGCGGGCCGACGACGAGGAGGACGAGGTCGAGGACGAGCCGAGGACGGTGTCCCGGCGGGTCGGCGGCTGGCCGCCGTCGAAGCCGGCCGCGATGACCGTGACCCGGACCTCGTCGCCGAGGGCGTCGTCGATGACCGCGCCGAAGATGATGTTGGCCTCGGGGTGGGCGGCCTCGCTGACCAGCTGGGCGGCCTCGTTGATCTCGAACAGGCCGAGGTCGGAGCCGCCGGAGATGGAGAGCAGCACGCCCCGGGCGCCGTCGATGGAGGCTTCGAGCAGCGGCGAGGAGATCGCCATCTCGGCGGCGGCCACCGCGCGGTCGTCGCCGCGGGCCGAGCCGATGCCCATGAGGGCCGAACCGGCCTCGGACATCACGGACTTGACGTCGGCGAAGTCGAGGTTGATCAGACCCGGCGTGGTGATGAGGTCGGTGATGCCCTGCACACCGGAGAGCAGGACCTGGTCGGCGGACTTGAAGGCGTCGAGCACCGAGACCTGGCGGTCCGAGATGGACAGCAGCCGGTCGTTCGGGATGACGATGAGGGTGTCGACCTCTTCGCGGAGTTCGGCGATGCCGTCTTCGGCCTGGTTGGCACGGCGCCGGCCCTCGAAGGTGAACGGGCGGGTGACCACGCCGATGGTGAGGGCGCCAAGGGAGCGGGCGATGTTGGCCACGACGGGCGCGCCGCCGGTGCCGGTGCCGCCGCCCTCGCCGGCCGTCACGAAGACCATGTCGGCCCCCTTGAGGACCTCCTCGATCTCCTCGCGGTGGTCCTCGGCGGCCTTGCGGCCGACGGCCGGGTTGGCTCCGGCGCCGAGTCCGCGGGTGAGTTCGCGGCCGACGTCGAGCTTGACGTCGGCGTCGCTCATCAACAGCGCCTGCGCGTCGGTGTTGATGGCGATGAACTCGACGCCCTTGAGACCGACCTCGATCATCCGGTTGATGGCATTGACACCACCGCCGCCGACACCGATGACTTTGATGACTGCGAGGTAGTTCTGCGGTGCTGCCACGTCGAAGGCCTCTCGCCTCGAGTTACGTGTCGTCGCTTCGCAGGGGATGCGATCCGACGACTGATGCCGAATGGGACGGTCCGTATCGCCGACCCGAACCCTAACGTTGAAGTTTAGGGTTACCAGTGTGACTGTTCGCTGGACTCTTCCGAACAGGACACTAAGTCGACAAGTGGCGCACGTTCAACGAACACGCCGAACCTCCCGTTTTTCTTTTCACCCTATGTGATCAGCCATAGCGATGCCCAGCCAGGGTGCTGGCCTGCGCAGATGTGCGTCAACTCCCCGCTGACGCAGGGGCGGTGGGAACGCTGACGTCGAAGTGCCGCGCACCGGGCGCCGCTTTCATCAGAGCGGTGAGCGTACGCGCCTTCGCCGCGCCCTTGTCGCCACTTCCCCAAGCCACGGTCCGGCCGCCGCTCAACTCCAGCGAGATCTCGTCATAGGAACGCACCTTGACGGTCCGGGTCTCGTGCGCGACGGCGGCGGGAAGGGCACCGGCCACCGCTACCGCCTCGCGCACCAGCCGGTCCTCGCCGAATCGCCGCAGACTCGCCGTGGACGAACCCGTGCGGGAGAGGCTCAATTCGAGTGCGGGAACGCCTTTCGGCGCAGTGGAAACCGTGGCGAAACGGACACCTTCATCGTCCACTTCGATGAAGTTTCGGCCCTTTTGGACAATCAGAACCGGCGTGCGCTCGGTCACTTTCAGCCCGATTCCATGCGGCCAGGAACGCACCACGTCGACCGCGCCGATTCGCGGCAATTTCCGCAGCAGACGTGACTCGATCGCATCGGTGTCGACCGAAATCAACGGTGACCCGACCGGCACATCGGCGGCCTCGCGCACCTGTTCCGGCGTCAGAACCGAGGTGCCGGAAACGGATACGCGTTCAACGCGCAGCCAGTGGGATCCGTACAACACCCAGACGCCCGCGGCCGAGAGAAGGAGCAGCGCGACGGCGAGAACGATGATCGTACGAACTCGCCGTGGGCCGCCGAGCCTTCGGACGAGGGGCGGGCCGGACGACTCCTGTTGGCGTTCACCGCGTTCGGCGGTGGTCGATCCGGCCACGCTCCCTGCCCTCCAGCTACACAGTCGTGCGATCCCTAACGGTGTGCACGGTGGGCGGCGATCGCCTCGTACACCATGCCGACGAGCAGGTCGTCGGCGTCCCGGCGGCCGAACTCGGCGGCGGCGCGGGACATCTCGTACAGCCGGTGCGGGTCGGCGAGCACGGGCAGCACGTTCGCCCGGATCCAATCGGGCGTCAGTTCCGCGTCGTCGACCAGCAGTCCACCGCCGGCCTTGACCACCGGCTGGGCGTTCAGCCGCTGTTCGCCGTTGCCGATGGGCAGCGGGACGTAGGCGGCCGGCAGTCCGACGGCGGAGAGTTCGGCGACGGTCATCGCGCCCGCGCGGCAGAGCATCATGTCGGCCGCGGCGTACGCGAGGTCCATCCGGTCCACGTAACTTACCGGGATGTACGGGGGCATTCCCGGCATCTGCTGTACGTGCGGCAGTTCGTTCTTCGGGCCGACCGCGTGCAGGATCTGGATGCCGGCCTGCTGGAGCCAGGGAGCGACCTGCTGGACCACCTCGTTGAGGCGGCGGGCGCCCTGCGAGCCGCCGGAGACCAGCAGCGTGGGCAGGTTGGGGTCGAGGCCGAACAGCTGCCGTGCCTCGGGGCGGGCCGCGGCCCGGTCCAGGGTGGCGATCGTGCGGCGCAGCGGGATGCCGATGTAGCGGGCGTCCCGGAGCTTGCTGTCCGGGGTGGAGACGGCGACCTTCGCGGCGTAGCGCGAGCCGATCTTGTTGGCGAGGCCGGGGCGGGCGTTGGCCTCGTGGATGATGATCGGCACGCCCAGGCGCTTGGCGGCGAGATAGCCGGGCAGGGCCACGTAACCGCCGAAGCCGACGACCGCGTCGGCCTTCGTGCGCTCCAGGATCTGCTCGGTCGCCTTGATCGTGCCGCGCAGCCGGCCCGGGACGGTGATCAGTTCAGGGGTGGGCTTGCGGGGCAGCGGGACGGCGGGGATCAGCGCCAGCTCGTAGCCCCGCTGCGGTACGAGCGTGGTCTCCAGGCCGCGCTCGGTGCCCAGGGCCGTGATCCCCACGGTCGGGTCCTGCCTGCGCAGGGCATCCGCGAGGGCGAGCGCCGGCTCGATGTGGCCGGCGGTCCCCCCACCGGCGAGTACGACATGCACCGAAATTCACCGCTCTCCGGACGAACGCGCCCCCGGGGCACGCCGTCGCATCGTGTTCCATCTCCGAGGCCCCCGGTCCCGCACGGTGCCTCCCGCCCGCTTTCTACCAAAGCGGGGTTGCCGCATGGAAAGCGCCGCCCGCGCAGCGGGATCGTCACGCGCGAACGCGATCAGCAGCCCGATGGCGAACATGGTCGGCAGCAGGGCGGATCCTCCGTAGGAGAACAGCGGGAGCGGGACTCCGGCGATCGGCAGCAGGCCGAGCACCGCACCGATGTTGATCACCGCCTGCGCGGTGATCCAGGTGGTCACGCCTCCGGCGGCATACCTGACGAAGGGGTCCTCCGTGCGTCCGGCCACGCGGATACCCGCATAGCCTAGAGCCGCGAAGAGGGCGAGCACCGACAGCGTCCCCGCCAGACCCAGTTCCTCACCGGTGACGGCGAAGATGAAGTCCGTGTGCGCTTCCGGGAGTTGACCCCATTTTTCCACACTCGCGCCGAGCCCCGATCCGAAGATTCCGCCGGAGGCCAGCGCGTAGATGCCGTGCACGGCCTGCCAGCAGTCCGCGACCCCGGTCTTCGGCTCGGTCGCGCCGATGCAGGAGAGCCGGGCCATGCGGTTGGGGCTGGTCTTGATGAGGATGAAGCCCAGGGTGAGGGCGATCGACAGCACCCCGACGAAGAGCCGGGTGGGCGCCCCGGCCAGCCACAGCAGGCCGAACAGGATCGCCGTCAGGATGATCGCCGTACCCATGTCGCCGCCGAGCATGATCAGGCCGAGCAGCAGGAAGGCGACCGGGACCAGCGGCACCAGCATGTGCTTCCACTGGATCAGCATGCCCTTGTCCTGCTTGCGGGCCATCAGGTCCGCGCCCCACAGCACCAGCGCCAGCTTGCCGAACTCGCTGGGCTGGATCTGGAAGGAGCCGCCGAGCGAGATCCAGTTCTGGTTGCCGTTGACCGACATCCCTATCCCCGGCACCTGTACCAGCGCCATCATGAAGACGGCGCCCGCGAGGATCGGATAGGCCAGCGCCCGGTGCAGTTTGACCGGCATCCGGGAGGCCACCAGCAGCAGCACCCCGCCGATGCAGGCGGCGAGAAACTGCTTGCGGAAGAAGAACGACCCGGGCAACGAAAGCTGCAGCGCGGTGATCTGGGAGGCCGAGTAGACCATCACAAGACCGAGCACGGTGATCAGCATGCTGCCACCGAGGATCAGGTAGTACGCCGTCAGCGGCCGGTCCCAGGCGCGTCTGGCGTTGTCGTACAGGCGCTGCACGGGGTTGTCGCGGGGCGGCCGGGAGGCGGCGGGCCGCCGGACCGCCCGCTGGACCGGAGGACGGCCCGTACGGCTACTGGACATCACCGGCTCCTCGCATCCGCCGACCGAACCCGAGCAACATCCGCGTCATCCCGTCGTCCCTCCAAGGGTCCCGCAGCACCCTATGAGGCCGAGACCCGCCGTCAGGCGCCCGCGCCGAGTTCGCGGACCGCCGCCGCGAACGCGTCACCGCGCTTGTTGTAGTTGGCGAACATGTCCATCGAGGCGCAGGCGGGGGCCAGCAGCACCGTGTCGCCGGGGCGGGCGAGCGCCTGGGCCTCCTGGACAGCCGCGAGCATCGCCCCAGTGTCGGTCCGGTCGAGGTCGACGACGGGTACTTCCGGCGCGTGTCGCGCCAGGGCTTCGCGGATCAGGGCGCGGTCCCGGCCGATCAGGACGGCTCCGCGCAGTCGCTTTGCCGACTTGGCGACCAGTTCGTCGAAGGTCGCGCCCTTGGCGAGCCCGCCCGCGATCCACACGATCGACTCGTACGCGGCCAACGAGGCCTCCGCCGCGTGCGTGTTGGTCGCCTTGGAGTCGTCGATGTACGCGACCGAGTCCACGTCGGCCACGTGGGCGATGCGGTGCGCGTCCGGCGTGAAGTTCCTGAGCCCGTCGCGTACGGCGGTCGCGGGCACCCCGAACGCGCGCGCGAGGGCCGCCGCGGCAAGGGCGTTGGCGATGTTGTGCGGGGCCGGCGGGTTGACGTCGGAGGCCTCGGCGAGCTCCTGGGCGTTCTTCTGCCGGTTCTCCACGAAGGCGCGGTCGACCAGGATGCCGTCCACGACGCCGAGTTGGGACGGCCCCGGCGTGCCGAGGGTGAACCCGATCGCCCGGCACCCCTCCTCGACGTCCGCCTCGCGCACCAGTTCCTCGGTGGCCTTGTCGGCCAGGTTGTAGACGCAGGCGACGCGATTGCCCTCGTAGATACGGCCCTTGTCGGCGGCGTACGCCTCCATGGAGCCGTGCCAGTCGAGGTGGTCGGGGGCCAGGTTCAGCACGGCGGCCGAGTGGGCGCGCAGGGAGGGCGCCCAGTGGAGCTGATAGCTCGACAGCTCCACGGCGAGGACGTCGTAGGTCTCCTCGCCCAGCACCGCGTCCAGGAGCGAGACGCCGATGTTGCCGACGGCGGCCGTGCGCAGGCCCGCCGCCTTCAGGATGGACGCCAGCATCTGGACGGTGGTGGTCTTGCCGTTGGTGCCCGTGACGGCCAGCCAGGGAGCGGCATCGGGGCCCCTGAGGCGCCAGGCCAGTTCGACGTCGCCCCAGATCTCGACGCCGGCCGCGCGGGCCGCCGTGAACAGCGGCTTGTCCGGCTGCCAGCCGGGCGCGGTGACGACGAGTTCGGTGCCCTCGGGCAGGGACGCGCCGTCGCCGAGGCGGACGGTGATGCCGAGCGCTTCCAGCTCCGCGGCCTGCTCACGCGCGCGTGCGTCGTCGCCGTCGTTGACGACGGTGACCTCCGCCCCGCGCGCGTGCAGCGCCCTGGCCGCCGGGAGGCCGGAGACGCCGAGTCCGGCGACGGTGACGCGCGTGCCCTGCCAGTCGGTCACTTTTCCGCTGCCCATCCCGCGTAGAAGAGGCCGAGGCCGACGATCACACAGATGCCCTGGATGATCCAGAAGCGGACCACCACCAGGACCTCGGACCAGCCCTTGAGTTCGAAGTGGTGCTGGAGCGGTGCCATGCGGAAGACGCGCTTGCCGGTGAGCTTGAAGGAGCCGACCTGGATGACCACCGACATGGTGATCAGGACGAACAGGCCACCCATGATGGCGACGAGGAGTTCCGTGCGGGACAGGATCGCGAGGCCCGTGACGACACCGCCGAGCGCGAGTGAACCGGTGTCACCCATGAAGATCTTGGCCGGCGAGGTGTTCCACCACAGGAAGCCGAGGCAGGAACCCATCAGCGCGGAGGCGATGACCGCGAGATCCAGCGGATCCCGTACCTGGTAGCAGGCGTTGGGGTTGGTCAGGGTCATCGCGTTGGCGCAGGACTCCTGGAACTGCCAGACGCCGATGAACGTGTAGGCGCCGAAGACGAGCACGGAGGCACCGGTGGCGAGACCGTCCAGGCCGTCCGTCAGGTTCACGCCGTTGGACATCGCAAGGATCATGAACAGCGCCCAGACCACGAACAGGACCGGGCCGATGGTCCAGCCGAAGTCCGTGATGAAGGACAGCTTGGTGGACGCCGGGGTGTTGCCGATGGCGTCCGGGAACTGCAGCGAGAGCACCGCGAAAGAGATGCCGACGATCAGCTGACCGGCCATCTTCGCCTTGGCCCTCAGACCCAGCGAACGCCGCTTGACGATCTTGATGTAGTCGTCCAGGAAGCCGACCAGGCCCATCCCGCACATCAGGCCGAGCACCAGCAGGCCCGAGTAGGTCGGGGCGTAGCCGGTGATGACCTTGGACAGGAAGTAGGCGGCGACCGTGGCGAAGATGAAGGCGATACCGCCCATCGTCGGCGTACCGCGCTTGCTGGCGTGCTCGCGCGGGCCGTCGTCACGGATGTACTGGCCGTAGCCCTTGCGGGCGAGGAGCTTGATCAGCAGCGGGGTGCCGATCAGCGTCAGGAAGAGACCGATGACACCCGAGAAGAGGATCTGCTTCATCATCGGGCAGCGACCTCACCCTCGGCACCGGTCTCAAGGAGCGCCTGAGCGACACTCTCCAGGCCGACCGAACGGGACGCCTTCACGAGCACGACGTCTCCCGGGCGCAATGCGCTGCGCAACAGATCGACCGCCGCCTGTGCGTCGGACACGTGCACCGACTCCTCACCCCACGAACCCTCGTTATATGCGCCCAGTTGGAGCCAGGACGCTTCCCTGCCCCCGACCGCGACGAGCTTGCTGACGTTGAGCCGGACGGCGAGCCGCCCGACCGCGTCGTGCTCGGCGAGCGCCTCGTCCCCGAGCTCGGCCATCTTGCCGAGCACCGCCCAGGTCCGCCGTCCCCTCCCCATGGCCGCGAGCGCGCGCAGTGCGGCTCGCATGGACTCGGGGTTGGCGTTGTAGGCGTCGTTGACGACGGTGACGCCGTCCGGGCGCTCGGTGACCTCCATACGCCAGCGGGAGAGGGAGCCCGCCTCGGAGAGCGCGGTGGCGATCTCAGCTGCGGACATGCCCAGCTCATGGGCGACGGCGGCCGCGGCGAGCGCGTTCGACACGTGGTGCTCACCGTACAGGCGCATGGTCACTTCGCTGCACCCGGAGGGTGTGCGAAGGCTGAAGGCGGGCTGTCCGCTGTCCGTGAGTCGCACGTTCTCGGCGCGTACGTCCGCTTCGTCGCCCTCCCCGAACAGCAGCACCTTCGCCTTCGTCCGGGACGTCATGGCCCGTACGAGGGGATCGTCCGCGTTGAGGATCGCGGTGCCGTCCGCCGGCAGGGACTCCACCAACTCGCCCTTCGCCTGCGCGATCTGCTCGCGCCCGCCGAACTCGCCGATGTGGGCGGTGCCGACGTTCAGGACGAGGCCGATCCTCGGAGGCGTCAACTCCGTGAGGTAGCGGATGTGTCCGATGCCGCGGGCGCCCATCTCCAGCACGAGGAACTTCGTGTTTTCGGTGGCGGACAGGGCCGTCAGCGGCAGTCCGATCTCGTTGTTGAGCGAGCCGGGCGTGAACACGGTCGGCGCCTTGCGCGCCAGCACCTGGGCGATGAGGTCCTTGGTGCTGGTCTTGCCCGCAGAGCCGGTGAGGGCCACGAGGGTGGCGCCGAGCCGTTGCACGACGTGCCGTGCGAGGGCGCCGAGGGCCGTCTGGACGTCCTCGACGACGATCGCGGGCACTCCGACGGGGCGCTGCGCCAGCACGGCGACGGCGCCCGCGTGGACGGCCTTGTCCGCGTAGTCGTGGCCGTCGACGTGCTCCCCCACGAAGGCGGCGAACAGACTGCCGTCCGCCACCTTGCGGGAGTCGATGACGACGGGTCCGTGCACCTGCACCGACGGATCCGGTATGTCGTGAGTCCGCCCGCCGACGACTTCTGCGATCTCGGCGAGAGAGAGGGCGATCACAAGTTCATCCCTGGGTCTTCTGGATGGCTTCTCGAAGCACCTGGCGGTCGTCGAAGGGACGGACCACCCCGGCGATGTCCTGGCCCTGCTCGTGGCCCTTTCCGGCCACCAGCACCGTGTCACCCGGTTCCGCGCGGGCGACGGCCGCGGCGATCGCGGCGGCCCGGTCCTCGAAGACCTGGACCTCACCGCGTTCGTGTACCGGCACGGACGCCGCGCCCCGGAGCATGGTTGCGAGGATCGCGAGGGGATCCTCGGAGCGGGGGTTGTCGGAGGTCAGTACGGCGGTGTCGGCGAGCCGGGCCACCGCGGCGCCCATCGGCTCGCGTTTGGTCTTGTCCCGGTCCCCGCCGCAGCCGAGCACGACGTGCAGCCTGCCCTCGGTGACCTTGCGCAGGGCGCGCAGGACCGATTCGACGGCGTCCGTCTTGTGGGCGTAGTCGACGACCGCGAGATAGGGCTGTCCGGCGTCCACGCGCTCCAGGCGCCCCGGCACGCCCGGCACCGCGGCGACGCCGTCGGCGGCGGACTGCGGGTCGAGCCCGGCGGCGGCCAACGAGACGATCGCGGCGAGGGTGTTGGCCACGTTGAAGGGCCCCGGCAGCGGTGCCTTGGCGTGGATCCGCTCGCCCTCGGGGCCGATCACGGTGAAGGTCGAGTCCAGTTGGCCGATCTCGACGTCCGCGGCGCGCCAGTCGGCGTCCGGGTGGCCCTCGGCGGAGTAGGTGACGACCGGGACGGTGGCCTCCTGGGCGAGCCGACGGCCGTACTCGTCGTCGAAGTTGACCACGCCGAGCCTGCTGCGCTCCGGTGTGAACAGCTGTGCCTTGGCCCGGAAGTAGTCCTCCATGTCGGAGTGGAACTCCATGTGTTCCGGGCTGAGGTTGGTGAAGACGCCGATGTCGAAGACGCAGCCGTCGACCCGGCCGAGCACCAGCGCGTGGCTGGAGACCTCCATGGCGACCGCCTCGACCCCGCGCTCGCGCATCACCGCGAACAGGGCCTGCAGATCGGTGGCTTCGGGGGTGGTGCGCTCGGACTTGATGCGCTCGTCGCCGATGCGCGTCTCGACCGTGCCGATGAGGCCGGTGTTGTTCTTGGTCTGCAGACCGCCCTCGACGAGGTATGCGGTGGTGGTCTTGCCGGAGGTGCCGGTGATGCCGATCTGGAGCAGGTCGCGGCCGGGGTGGCCGTAGATCGTGGCCGCCAGTTCGCCCATCCGCCCGCGCGGGTTCTCGACCACCAGGACCGGCAGGCCGGTCGCGGCGGCGCGCTCGGCGCCGGTCGGATCGGTGAGCACGGCGACCGCGCCGAGGCCGACGGCCTGCGTCACGAAGTCGGCGCCGTGCGCGCGGGCGCCCGGGAGGGCGGCGTACAGGTCGCCGGGGCGGACGGCGCGCGAGTCATGGGTGATGCCCGTGACCTCCGCGGTGCTGTCCGGCGTGGCGACGGTCAGCTGATCGGCGAGCTCCGCGAGGGGTGTGGCGGAGACCCGGACCGGTCGTGGCGGCCCCGGATAGGTCACGGAAACGCCCTTCTGGGTGGTTTGGGACTGATCAGCGTGTGGCACGGCGGTGAGCGTACCGGGCGCACCCGCCCGGGAGCGAAGCGAGGGCGCGGGCGAAGCGTGGTCCCCGGGATCGGGGGTGATCATGGTCACGGAGCGTTCCTGGCTGGTAGCGCTGATCAGGGCATGGGGCGGTCGGTCAGGGCGTGAAACTGACGGGCAGGTTCGCGGCCTTGGCCCCGGTGGGCGGGACCTGAAGGGTCTTCAGCGCGAACTCCATCACCTCCTTGTAGATGGGTCCGCAGATCTGGCCGCCGAAGTAGCTGCCCTTGGTGGCGTTCTGGATGGCGCAGTAGACGGTGATCCGGGGGTTGTCGGCGGGCGCGAAGCCGGCGAACGACGAGGTGTAGCCGCTGTACCTGCCGGTGGCCGGATCCACACGGTTGGCCGTACCCGTCTTGCCCGCGACGCGGTAGCCGGGGATGCGCGCCTTGGTGCCGGTGCCCTCCTGGTCGTCCACGACCGACTCCAGCATCTTGGCGAGCGTCTTCGCCGTCTTCTCGCTGACCACCCGCGTCTCCTTGGGCTTCGCGGCGGGCGTGAAGCGTCCGTCGGGACCCTTCTCGCCGCGTACGAGCGTGGGTTCGACGCGGACACCGCCGTTGGCGATCGTCGAGTAGACCGAGGCCGCCTGCATCGCGTTGAGGGACACGCCCTGGCCGAAAGGAATCGTGTACTGCTGCGAGGTCGACCACTTGTCGGGCGGGGCGAGGATGCCCTTGGTCTCGCCGGGGAAGTCCAGCCCGGAGTAGCTGCCGAGGCCGAACTTGCGCAGGTAGGAGTAGAGGACCTGGTTGGCCTGCGGCTGGGTCTTGCCGAGCTGGCCGGTGGCCAGGATGGTGCCGATGTTGCTGGACTTGGCGAGCACGCCGTTGAGCGTCAGGTTCCAGGTGGCGTGGTCGATGTCGTCCTTGAAGAGGCGGTCGCCGCGGTGCAGCCGGTTGGGCACGACGACGTGCGTCAGCGGGGTGGCGACGTTCTCCTCCAGGACGGCGGCCATCGACATGACCTTGGCGGTGGAGCCGGGCTCGTAGGCGTCCTGGAGGGCCGCGTTGCCGAGCGCCGCGGGGTTCGCGTCGGACAGGTCGTTGGGGTCGAAGCCGGGTGAGTCGGCCATCGCGAGGACCTCGCCGGTGCGGGTGTCCTGCACTATCACGTAACCGCGGTCGGCCTTCGACTCCTTGACCTGCTTGGAGATGGCGTTCTGCGCGGCCCACTGGATGTCGCGGTCGATGGTGAGCTCGACGTCGCTGCCGGGCACGGCGGGCGTCTCCGTGGAGCCCACGGTGGGCACCAGACGGCCGCCGGACTGGGCGTAGCGGATCTTGCCGTCCTTGCCGGTGAGCACCTTGTTGAGCTGCTGCTCGACGCCACCGCCGCCCTTGCCCTCGTCGTTGACCCAGCCCAGTATCCCGGCGGCGAGGTCGCCGTTGGGGTACACGCGCTTGCTGCTGGGGTCGGCGAAGACGCCGGCGAGGACGTTGACGGTGGAGGAGTCGGTGTCCGCCTTCTCGTTGAGCGCGCTCTTCAGATCCTTGATCTGCGTCCAGACCTGCGGGGTCTGACGGCGCGCCAGCAGGACGTAACGGCTCTCCTTGTTGGCGGGCCGCAGCTTCTTGACGAGCGTGGCCTGGTCCTGGCCGAGGATCGGGGCGAGCAGCGCGGCCGCCTGCTCGGGTCCGTCGTCGATGCCGAGCATCTTGCGGTTGAACATCGTCGGGTCGGCCGTGAGGTCGTAGGCGTCCACGCTGGCGGCGAGGGCGACGCCGTTGCGGTCGGTGATCCCGCCGCGCTCGGCGGCCAGTACGTGGCCGACGTACCGGTTCTGGTCGGCCTTGGCGGCGTACGCGCTCGCGTCGACGGCCTGCACCTGGAGCAGTCGTACGACGAAGGCGATCAGCACCAGGGCCAGCGCCAGGCCGACCATGCGCAGCCGGGGACGGGGGCTGCCCAGGCGCAGGGCGTTGGGGGCCGCCGGGCGGGCCGGTGCCGGGCGCCGGGTCGGGCGGGCGCCGGGTCCCGGGCGCCGCTGGCCGGAGACGGGCCGGCCGGAGGAGGAGCGTGCGGGGCCGGGGACGCGTCGGCGCGGCGGTTCCCTGTCGGACACTTCCGTCACCTGCCGGGGGTCGTGGTCGGAGTCGGCGTCGAGGTCGGCACGGCCGGCGTTGCCGAGGGCGTCGCCGAGGGGGTGGCCGCCGTGGCCGGGGAGGTGGTGGGCGCCGGTGGGTGCGTGATGGTCTCCGGCGGGCGCAGCACCAGCGGGATCTGTACGGCGGGCTCCCGGGCGGCGGCGGCCGAGGGGACGCCCTTGACGGTGCCGTCGCGGTTCAGGAAGGCGGGGTCGCCGCCGGGGACCATGCCCAGCTCGCGTGCGCGGCGCTGGAGGGCGTCGGGGGCGGAGTAGGAGTCGATGTCCCGCTGGAGGGCCTGTTCCTCGTCCGTGAGGTTCTTGGTGTCCCTCTGGAGGTCGTCCAGCTTGAACGAGCCTTCGCTGAGAGCCGAGTTCAGCACCAGGAGCCCGATCAGACCGCCGCCGAGGAGGAGGACGACGAGGAGGACGAAGGGCGTGCGGGCCGCCGCCTGGCCGCGGCCCGTGGTGCCCGGGAAGAGCCGCGCGAGCCGCGCGGCCCGCCCCCTCAGTTCGGGTTTCCTGCTCACTCGATGGCCTCCCTGATGCGCTCGGCGCCGCGCAGGCGGGCCGGCGCTGCCCGCCGGTTGTCGGCGACCTCTTCCTCGGTGGGAAGTTCGGCACCACGCGTGAGCAGCTTGAGCCTGGGCTGGTACTGCTCCGGGACGACCGGCAGTCCGGGCGGCGCCGTGGTGGCGGCGCCGGCCGCGAACACCTGCTTGACCAGGCGGTCCTCCAGCGAGTGGTACGACAGGACGGCGATCCGTCCGCCCACGGCGAGCGCGCCGACGGCGGCCGGGATCGCCCGTTCCAGCACGGACAGCTCGCCGTTGACCTCGATGCGCAGCGCCTGGAAGGTGCGCTTGGCCGGGTTGCCGCCGGTGCGCTTGGCGGCCTGCGGCAGCGCGTCGCGGATCAGCTCGACCAGCCGCGCGCTGTTGCTGAACGGCTCCTTGTCGCGCTCGCGCACCACGGCGGACACGATCCGCTTGGCCTGCTTCTCCTCGCCGTAGGCCCGCAGGATACGGACGAGTTCGCCCGGCGGATAGGTGTTGAGGACCTCGGCGGCGCTGATGCCGGTCGTCTGGTCCATGCGCATGTCGAGCGGGGCGTCCTGGGCGTAGGCGAAGCCGCGGTCGGCCTCGTCGAGCTGCATGGAGGAGACGCCGAGGTCGAACAGGACGCCCTGCACGCGCGCGATGCCGAGCCGGTCGAGCACCTCGGGCAGCTCGTCGTAGACGGCGTGCACGAGGGTGGCGCGGTCACCGAAGGGGGCGAGCCGCTCGCCGGACAGGCGCAGCGCCTCCTTGTCGCGGTCCAGGGCGACCAGACGGGCCTCGGGGAACTGCTCCAGCAGGGCCTCGCTGTGGCCGCCGAGGCCCAGGGTGCAGTCGACGACCACCGCTCCGGGCGCCTCCAGGGCGGGCGCCAGAAGGTCCAGGCACCGCTGGAGCATCACCGGAACATGTCGACTCTGGCTCAAGGGGCCCTCTCAGGTCCGGCGCGGCCGGCCCGCACCGCCGGGTCCCCGCCCGCGGGGAGAATTCCGGCGCTGCCGCCGGGGTCTCCTGGGGATTTCAGTCCAGCAGGGAGCGCCTCGGCTCCCGCTTCGCGTCACTTTAGTCCACGGCCTCCCGCGGTCAATCAACCGGCCTGCGCGTCACGGCCGGGCTGTCGGGCGAAGCCGCGAACCGGTATGAACCACCCGGACGGACCCCGCTCCGTCACCTGTGTGGCTTACCTCACACAGTGCACGTGATGACGCTCTTTTTCCCTCCTCACCACAGGACCGGGACGACTGTGACCAGTACCGTCGTAGATATGACGACTTCCGCATCCGCTGCCACCGCAACCGAAGGCGCCATATCCGACGGCGGTACCGTGACCGACCGCCTCGTCGAGGCGAACGAACGGTACGCCGCCGCCTTCACCGACCCCGGTATGGACGCCCGTCCCGTCCTGCACGTCGCCGTCGTGGCCTGCATGGACGCCCGCCTGGACCTGCACGCCGCGCTCGGCCTGGAGCTCGGCGACTGCCACACCATCCGCAACGCGGGCGGTGTGGTCACCGACGACGTGATCCGCTCGCTCACCATCAGCCAGCGCAAGCTCGGCACCCGCAGCATCGTCCTGATCCACCACACCGGCTGCGGCCTGGAGGCCCTCACCGAGGACTTCCGCACCGAGCTGGAACTGGAGGTCGGCCAGCGCCCCGCCTGGGCCGTGGAGTCCTTCCGGGACGTCGACCAGGACGTACGCCAGTCCATGCAGCGCGTGCGCACCTCGCCGTTCCTGCTGCACGCCGACGACGTGCGCGGTTTCGTGTTCGACGTGAAGACCGGCCTGCTGCGCGAGGTCGACCCGGCGTAAATCCCAGGCATGCTGGATGCCAAGCACGGTAAAACCCGACATATCGCGGCCAGTTGTCCACAGTCGAGTGACACGAAACGGTAACGGCAGCAAGAATGCGGGTGTGACGCCGCAGGGAACTTTTCCCGGGCGGTGTCCGTGTTCGGGGTGGGCCGGTCCGCAGTACAGCGCGACGGCCCGTGGAAAGAACGGGCCGAGGAGGGCCGGGTGACGACCTATGACGATCGAGCGAGCCTCACTGATCTGACCGCCACTGCGGAGCGTGTCCGCAGTTCGGTGGAAGGAGTGATCGAGGGCAAGCCCGAGGTCGTACGGCTTTCGCTGACCGTGCTGCTCGCCGAGGGACATCTTCTGATCGAGGATGTCCCCGGCGTGGGCAAGACGATGCTGGCCAAAACGCTGGCACGGTCCATCGACTGTTCGGTACGGCGAATCCAGTTCACCCCTGACCTGCTCCCCTCGGACATCACAGGGGTGTCCATCTGGGATCAGCAGCGCCGGGACTTCGAGTTCAAACCGGGCGCGATCTTCGCGCAGATCGTGATCGGCGACGAGATCAACCGGGCCTCGCCGAAGACGCAGTCCGCGCTCCTGGAGTCCATGGAGGAGCGCCAGGTCACCATCGACGGGACGACCTACGAGCTGCCCAGCCCCTTCATGGTGGTGGCCACCCAGAACCCGGTCGAGATGGAGGGCACCTACCCGCTGCCCGAGGCGCAGCGCGACCGCTTCATGGCCCGGGTCTCGGTGGGCTACCCCAGCGTGGAGGCCGAGCTGCAGATGCTCGACGTGCACGGTGGCGTGTCCCCGCTGGAGGACCTCCAGCCGGTGGCGCACGCGCACGACATCGTGAAGCTGATCGAGGCCGTCCGGGGTGTCCACGTGGCCGACACGGTCCGCAGGTACGCGGTGGACCTGGTCTCGGCCACGCGCACGCACCCCGACCTCAGACTCGGCGCCTCACCGCGCGCGACGCTGCATCTGTTGCGCGCGGCGAAGGCGTCCGCCGCCCTCAGCGGCCGTGAGTACGCCCTGCCGGACGACATCCAGGCGCTCGCCGTCGCCGTCCTGGCCCACCGGCTGCTGCCGACCGCCCAGGCCCAGCTCAACCGCCGCACGGCGGAGCAGGTGGTCCAGGAGATCCTCCAGCGCACCCCGGTGCCCGCGACGCCCCAGCAGCAGGGCGGCTACGGCATCGGTCACGGCTCGCCCGGATACGGCCAGCAGCCGCCACGGAGGCTGTGATGTCCACCGGGAGCACCGGGCATCCGGACGCCGAGCGCGACGAGAAGGGCGGCGTCCGTACGGCCCTCGCGGGTCTGACCACCCGCGGCCGCTCCTTCCTCGCGGCCGGTATCGCGGCCGCGATCTGCGCCTACGTCCTGGGCCAGAGCGACCTGCTGCGGGTGGGCCTGCTGCTCGCCGCGCTGCCCCTGGTCTGCGCGCTGTTCCTGTACCGCACCCGCTACCGGGTGGCCGGCAGCCGCCGGCTCTCCCCCGCGCGCGTGCCGGCCGGCAGCGAGGCCCGCGTCCATCTGCGGATGGACAACGTCTCCCGGCTGCCCACGGGCCTGCTGATGCTCCAGGACCGGGTGCCCTACGTCCTCGGCCCGCGCCCCCGCTTCGTGCTCGACCGGGTGGAGCCGGGCGGCCGCCGCGAGGTGTCCTACCGGGTCCGCTCCGACCTGCGCGGCCGCTATCCGCTGGGCCCCCTCCAGCTGCGCCTGACCGACCCGTTCGGGATGTGCGAGCTGACCCGCTCCTTCTCGACGTACGACACCCTGACGGTGATCCCGCGCGTGGAGGCGCTGCCGCCGGTGCGGCTGACCGGCGAGTCCAAGGGGTACGGCGAGGGGCGCCAGCGCTCGCTCGCCCTGGCCGGCGAGGACGACGTGATCCCGCGCGGGTACCGCTACGGCGACGACCTGCGCCGCGTCCACTGGCGGCTGACGGCTCGTTACGGCGAGCTGATGGTGCGCCGCGAGGAGCAGCCCCAGCGCTCCCGGTGCACGGTGCTGCTGGACACCCGGGGTCTCGCCTTCGAGGGCGCGGGCCCCGACTCGGCCTTCGAGTGGGCCGTCTCGGCCACCGCGTCGGTGCTGGTGCACATGCTCGAACGGGGCTTTTCCGTACGGCTGTTGACGGACACCGGCAATTCGGTGCCCGGCGAGGGCGCCGACGGGTTCGCGGGCGCCAGTCAGGAGACGGCCGACGCGGCCGGCCTGATGATGGACACGCTCGCGGTGATCGACCACTCGGACGGCACGGGCCTGTCCCGCGCCTACGACGTGCTGCGCGGTGGCAACGAGGGGCTGCTGGTGGCCTTCTTCGGCGACCTCGACGAGGAACAGGCCGCGGTGGCCGCCAAGATGCGCCAGCGCAGCGGCGGCGCGGTCGCCTTCGTCCTGGACAGCGACTCCTGGGTGCGGGAACCGACCGATGTGCCCGGGGCGTTGGACAGGAGCGGGGACCGGCTGCGGATGCTGCGGGAGGCGGGCTGGACGGCCGTGCTGGTGCCGCGGGCGGCCTCGCTGACCGAGCTGTGGCGCCAGGCGGACCGTGAGCGCACGGGCCTGACCGCCGCCGGCGGGACGATCGGTGAGGGGACGGGATCATGAGCGGACGGGCACGACTGGCGGTGTTCGCCTGGGCGGCCACGCTGCTGGCGTCCTGCGCCCTGCTGCCGCTGGTCGAGCCGGCCACCTGGATCCTCCAGGTGGCGTTCCTGCTGGCCGTGCAGACCGGCGTGGGCGCGGCGACCCGGCGGGTGCCGCTGGCCCGGCCGCTGACCGTGGCCGCGCAGGCCCTGGTCACGCTGATGATGCTGACCCTGATCTTCGCCCGGCAGCAGGCCCTCCTCGGGATCGTGCCCGGCCCGCAGGCCTTCCAGCACTTCGCCGACCTGCTGCGGCAGGGCGGCGACGACATCTCCCGGTACGCGATCCCGGCCCCGCTGGAGTCCGACGGCATCCGGCTGATGATCCTCGGCGGTGTCCTGGTGATCGGGCTCGCGGTGGACACCCTCGCGGTGACCTTCCGCAGCGCGGCCCCGGCCGGCCTGCCGCTGCTCGCGCTGTACTCGGTGGCCGCCGGCTTGTCCGAGGGCGGTGCCGACTGGCTGTGGTTCCTGGTCGCGGCGGCCGGCTATCTGATGCTGCTGCTCGCCGAGGGCAGAGACCGGCTCTCCCAGTGGGGCCGGGTCTTCGGCGCGGCGGCACGCACCCCGGGCGGCGAGCCCGGCGCGGTGGCGCCGGTCCGCGCGGGACGGCGCATCGGCGTGGTCGCGCTCGGCCTCGCCCTGGTCGTGCCCATCGCCCTGCCGTCGATGGACGGCGGTCTGCTGGACGGCGCGGGCACGGGAGTCGGCGCGGGCAACGGCAGCGGGGGCACGATCTCCGCCGTCAACCCCCTCGTCTCGCTGCGCGACAATCTGAACGTGGACGAGGACCGCCAGGTCCTGACCCTGAAGACCAACAGCGACGACCTCTCGGACATGTACCTGCGGATCGTGTCGCTGGACGACTTCGACGGCAGCACCTGGAAGCCGGCCAAGCGTCACATCACCTCCGTACCGGCCCAGTTGCCCACCCCGACCGGCCTCAGCGGCGACGTGAAGCGGGCGGAGATCGAGACCCGCGTCTCGGCCGCGGGCTGGTACCAGCAGGACTGGCTGCCGATGCCCTATCCGCCCAGCGGCGTGGACATCACGGGCAACTGGCGCTACGAGCCGGTGGGCATGACGCTCGTCGGCGACCACGGCCAGACCACCGGCGGAGAGACGTACACGGTCAAGAGCCTGGACGTGCAGCCGACGGCCGAGCAGCTCGCCGACGCGCCGGAGCCGCCCGCCGCCCTGAAGCGCCAGTACACCCAGGTGCCGGACTCGGTGCCCGGGGTGGTCGCGAGGACGGCCCGTCAGGTCACCGAGGGGGCGACGAACCACTACGAGCAGGCGGTCAAGCTCCAGGACTACTTCACCCTCGACGGCGGCTTCGAGTACGACACCCAGGTGGACGTCGGCACCGGACCGAACGCGATAGCCAAGTTCCTGAAGGACAAGCAGGGCTTCTGCGTCCACTTCTCCTTCGCGATGGCGGCGATGGCCCGCAGCCTGGGCATCCCGGCCCGGGTCGCGGTGGGCTTCGCCCCCGGAACGCCGCAGGCGGACGGTTCGGTGACGGTGGGTCTGAAGGACGCGCACGCCTGGCCCGAGCTGTACTTCGAGGGCGTGGGCTGGACCCGCTTCGAGCCGACCCCGAACCGCGGTACGACCCCCTCGTACACCCAGACGGAGGCGCCCGGCAGCTCGCTCCCCGATGTGGCACGGCCCTCGACGTCCGCGGGCGCGTCCACCTCGGCGGCGCCCTCGGCGAGCACGAGCTGCGACGCTCAGGACAAGAAGCTGGAGGCCTGCGCGGGCGCGCTCCCGCTGGACACATCGACGCCGGGCGACGCCGGCCCGCCCTGGTACGAGATCGTGAGCTGGACGCTGCTCGGCCTGTTGGCGGTCGTGGCACCGCTGCTGCCCATGCTGTGGCGGCTGAGAAGGCGCCAGGTGCGGCTGGCCTCGGCCCAGCACGCCTCGTCCGGCCCGGGGCTGCCCCGGGGCCGGCGCAAGGCGGGAGCCGGGGGCACGGCCACCGCCGACGGTGTCACCGTGGCGGTCCTGCCGGACGAGATCGTGCCCGAGTACTCCGCCGAGGCGGCCGCCGGGCATGTCCTGGCCGTCTGGCGCGAGCTCACGGACACCGCCTGGGACTACGGGATCGAGCCGGACGACGCGCTGACCCCGCGCAAGGCGGCCGCGCGGATCGTGCGGCTGGGGCAGCTGGAGCCGGAGCCGGCCGAGTCGGTGCACCGGGTGGCGCACGCCGTGGAGCAGGTGCTGTTCGCACCGCAGCCGCGGGCCGTGCCCGGCCTGGCCGACGATGTGCGCAAGCTGCGGGTGGCCCTGCGGTCCCGGGCGAGCCGGCGCACCCGGCTGCGTGCGGTCGTGGCGCCCCGTTCGGCCGTCCGGGCGCTCTGGGACGCCTCGGACCGCTGGACGGCTCTCAAGGCCCGCTGGGCCGAACGGTGGGCGACCGCGCTGCGACGCCCGTCCGGACAACAGCAGGGCGGCTGAGCCGTCCGTGTGAGCGAGACGGCCCGAGAGGCCCGATACGGCCCCGGCTGCACGGAGGACCCCCTCCGGAGGCCGGGGCCGTCTGCTGCTGTCGGCAGCCCTGGGCCGCGGGCAGCGTCACAGGTGTCGGCAGCGGTCTGCCGGTAACCGCCGCATGCCTCCGGCCGTGCCGTGCGCCTCCAGCTGCGTCCGGCGTCAGGGCGTGCGTGAGGGGGTGACCACCCGTCCGGTGGTCACCCCCTCAACCGCGTGGTGAAGAGCGGCTCGTAGAGCTATTGGCCCTGCTGTTCGTCGCGGCGCCGTTGCCAGCGCTGCTCGATCCTGTCCATCATCGAGCGCTTCTGCCGTCCCTGACGGCGCGCCTGCGGGGCACCGGCGGGCTGCTCACCTGGCTTGGGGGCCTTGCGCCAGCCGGTCACGGCGAGTACCGCACAGCCCAGCATGACGAGGAATCCCACCACGCTGAGCCAGACCTGCTTGGCGACCATTCCAGCCATGAGGAGCGCGATACCCACGAGGAAGCCCGCGACCGCCTGGTAGACCCGTCGCCGGGTGTACGTGCGCAGCCCGCTTCCCTCAAGCGCTGTCGCGAACTTGGGATCTTCGGCGTACAGCGCTCGCTCCATCTGCTCGAGCATTCGCTGCTCGTGCTCCGAGAGCGGCACGGAGTCCTCCTCATCGTGCAGTCGCCGGGGCGACTCGGGGGGTCCCTTCAGGATAGGCAGGGAATCGCCCCCGTGAAACCCGCCCCTCTGCGCCAATTGGCCAACCGGAATCCGCCATGAGCGTCCCGGTCCGCTGAATCTTCCATTCCCCAGCGGCCGACCCGTCATGCCGGGTGGTCTCCCTCGATCATACGGCGACGAGCGCCCGATCGGGGGGCCTGTGGCGTACTCCATGTGCAGTCAAGTACCTGATCAGCGGCGCGGCACAGGAGGCCGCTCAGACCTCGCCAGCCCCTCGCGTCTCACCGAGCACGTGAAGCTGGGTGGCGACCGAGTGGAAGGCGGGGAGCTCGGCCGCCGCCTCCTCCAGCTTGAGCAGCGCCTCCAGGGCGCCGGGCTCGGTGTCCACGAGCACGCCGGGGACCAGATCGGCGAAGACCCGGACGCCGTGCACGGCACCGACCGTGAGGCCCGCGCCCTCGACCAGCGCGGTGAGCTGCTCGGCCGTGAAGCGGTGCGGAACGGGGTCACCCGTGCCCCAGCGGCCGTTCGGGTCGGTGAGGGCCTGGCGGGCCTCGTTGAAGTGGCCGGCGAGGGCGCGCGCGAGCACGGCTCCGCCGAGTCCGGCGGCGAGCAGGCTGAGGACGCCCTCGGAGCGGAGGGCGGCCACCACGTTGCGGACGCCCTCGGCCGGGTCGTCCACGTACTCCAGGACGCCGTGGCACAGCACCGCGTCGTAGCCACCGCGCTCGACCACCTCGAAGAGCCCGTGGGCGTCGCCCTGGACGCCCTGGACACGGTCGGCGACACCGGCCTCGGCGGCGCGGCGCTCCAGCGCGAACAGGGCGTTGGGGCTGGGGTCGACGACGGTGACGCGGTGGCCGAGGCGGGCGACGGGCACCGCGAAGTTGCCGCTGCCGCCGCCGGTGTCGAGGACGTCCAGCGCCTCCCGGCCGGTGGCCTTGACCTGCCGGTCGAGGGCGTCCTGGAGGACCTCCCACACCACGGCGGTACGGAGGGAGGCGCGCGGACGGGAGGGCTCGGAGCGCGGCGGCGTCGTTTGCGGGCGGTCGTGGGAGACGGGCGGGCGCATCGGGTCCGACACGGCAGTTGACTCCTCGGCGCGGCACCGCCTCTTGCGCGGCGGAGCGAACGGAACGCCTCCCCTGCCGGGGCATGCGGGAGGCTTCAGGCGCCCTCCACCCTATTGCCTCCCATGCCTGCCCCGGTCACCCGACGGCGTCCCCGGACGACCCGTCTCACGAGCCGGACCTGGGGGCATCGAGGCCCGGCCTCATCCCGCGTCCGGGTAGTCGCGTTCGCGGTTCACGTCCGAAGTCGCCTCCTGGTGATCGGTGTCCTGGCGTGGCTGTGGGAGGACCGGCTGGAGGACGAGCATGCGCTCGACCAGACGGAGGAACATCGCCACGTCGCGTATCAGGTCGTCGGCGTCGCGGCGGCTGGCCGCGCCCTGGATGCCGGCCTCGGCGCGGGCGCGGCGCGTGGCGCCGGAGGCGAACAGGGCGCTCCACTCGGAGAGTTCGGGCACGATCTCGGGGAGCACTTCCCAGGCGCTCCGTATGCGGGCCCGCCGTCGGGAGGTCGGCTCGGGGCGCCCGCGGGCGGCGAGCACCGCGGCGGCGGTGCGCAGGGCGGCGAGATGGGCCGTGGCGTAACGCTCGTTGGACGTTTCCAGGACGGCGGCCTCGTCGAGTCCGGCGCGGGCCTGGGCGAGCAGGTCGAGGGCGGCAGGTGGGGCCGTGGTCCGGCGCAGTACGGGGTGCACATCGCTCGCCGGTCCGGTCAGTGAGGGGGCAGGGCCGGTGGCGCGACGCCGACGGGCGGCGGCTGCGTGGTAGCTGGCCATGACGAACCTCCTGTCGTCTGCGTGACGGCTGTGTGGCCGTATGTGTCCATCGTGCGGTATGCCACTGACAATCCGATCTGACCTGCGCTTTTGCTTCGATCTAAGGTTCGGGATAGTTTTTGCACTGACCAGTCAGTTCAAAAACGGTACGGCAATACGGATGGGGACGGGTGCAGGGAATGGGGGAAACCGTGACCGGTGTCGGCGTCACGGCCCGGGGTCTCGGGCTGAAGGGCCCGCGCGGCTGGGCCTTCCGTGGTGTCTCGCTCGACGCGGAGCCGGGCTCGCTGATCGCGATCGAGGGACCGTCCGGCTCCGGCCGTACGTGTCTGCTGCTCGCGCTCACCGGGCGGATGAGGCCTACGGAGGGTTCGGCGACCGTGGGCGAGTGGCGGCTGCCGAAGCAGTTGGCGGCCGTGCGACACGTCAGCGGGCTCGCCCATGTCCCCGGCGTCACCGACCTCGACCCGGCGCTGACCGTCGGCGAGCACCTGCTCGAACGGGCGCTGCTGCAACGGCGGTTCGGCGACTCCCTGCGCGGGCTGCTGCGCCCCAGGGCCGAGCGGGCGACGGAGACGCGGCTGCGGATCGACAGCGCCTTGGCCACCGCCGGGCTGGACCCGGAGGCCCTGCCCAAGGGCTCCCGGACTGCCGTACGGGATCTGGAGCGGCTGGAGGCGCTGCGGCTGTCCGTGGCCCTCGCCCTGGTCGGCCGGCCCCGGCTGCTCGGCGTCGACGACACCGACCTCAAGCTCACGGACGCCGAACGGGCCGAGATCTGGGCGCTGTTGAGGTCGATCGCCGCGTCCGGCACGACCGTCCTGGCCGTGTGCGGCGAGGCCCCCGAAGGCACCGTCATGGTGTCCACGCACGCGTTCCCGAAGTCGTCCCCGAAGACATCCACGAAGGAGGAGCAGGCCGATGCGCTCGCCGAGACTCGCCGCCCTTGAGCTGCGCCGCTTCGGCCGGGGCAAGCTGCCCCGCGCCGCCCTGGTCGCGCTCCTGGTGCTGCCGTTGCTGTACGGCGCCCTGTACCTGTGGTCGTTCTGGGACCCGTACGGCCGGCTCGACCGCATCCCCGTGGCCCTGGTGAACGACGACAAGGGGGCGAGCGCCGACGGGAAGAAGGTCTCGGCGGGCGCCGACATCACCGAGGGGCTGCGCGAGAGCGACGTCTTCGACTGGCACGAGGTGAGCGCCGACGAGGCACGCGCGGGCCTGGAGGACGGGACGTACTACCTGTCGCTGACCATGCCGGCCGACCTCAGCCGGCGGATCGCCTCCAGCGCGGGCGACTCCCCCGAGACGGGCGCGCTCCAGGTGCGTACGAACGACGCGAACAACTACATCGTCGGGCAGATCTCGCGGACGGTCTTCGGCGAGGTGCGTCAGGCCGCGTCCACCAAGGCGTCACGGTCCTTCCTGGACAAGATCTTCATCTCGTTCTCCGACATCCACGGCCAGACCGTGAAGGCGGCCGACGGCGCCGCCCAGCTCAACGGTGGCATCGGGAAGGCGGAGAAAGGCTCGCAGGACCTCGCCGACGGGCTGAAGGACGCCAAGGACGGCAGCGGCAAGCTGTCCAAGGGGCTGAAGAAGCTCGACCAGGGCGCCGGTGACCTGGCGGACGGCTCCGCGCGCGTGGCGGACGGTACGCAGACGCTCGCCGACAAGGTCAACGGGGTCGACGCGAAGGTGGGGCCCTTCCTCAAGGACAACGAGAAGACCATCGGGGACACCGCTCAGCTGGTCGCCGACTCCTCGAAGGCCGTCCGCGCGAACCTCGGCACCCTGGTGAAGGCGGCCCCCATCGCCGCCAAGGGCGCCCACACGGCCGCCGACACGCTGAGCGACGTCTACAAGGCACGCTGCGTGAACCCCGTACTCCCGGACCCGGCCTGTTCCGACCTGAAGAAGGCCAAGGACGCCGCCGCCCAGGTGGCCACGGTCGCCGACGACCTGAACACGCTGATCGGCGACCAGGACGGCGACCTGAAGAAGCTCGACAAGAACCTCGCCACCCTTCAGGAGCAGGCCCAGGCGCTCGCCGACCGGGCGCCGCACCTCTCCGAGGATCTGGCCGGCGCCGTCGCCAAGATCAACAAGCTCAACGAGGGCGCGGGGAAGGTCGCCGCGGGCGCGGAGAAACTGAACAAGGGGCTCGGTACGGCCAGTTCGGGTGCGACGGACCTGGACGCGGGCGTCGGCAAGCTCAAGACGGGTGCCGAGGATCTCAACGGCGGTATGTACAAGCTCGTCGACGGCTCCGGGAAGCTCGCCGGCGGGCTGCACGACGGCGCCGGGCAGATCCCCGACTACGACCAGCAGGACCGCGACGCGCGCACCGACGTGATGGCCGACCCGGTCCAGCTGGTCTCCAAGGACATGCACAAGGCGCCCAACTACGGCACCGGTTTCGCCCCGTACTTCATCCCGCTGTCCCTGTGGGTGGGCGCGATGGTGGCCTACATGCTGATCGCGCCGATGAACCGGCGCGCGCTGGCCGCGGGTGCTTCGGCGTGGCGGATCGCGCTGGCGGGCTGGCTGCCGGTGGTGGCGATCGGGGTGCTCCAGACGGTGGCCCTGATGTCCGTGCTGCACTGGGCGATCGGCCTGGAGATGGCCCGCGCGGCCGGGACCGTGGGCTTCCTGTTCCTGGTCACGGCGTGCTTCGCGGCGCTCGTGCAGTGGCTGAACGCGCGCTTCGGCGCGGCCGGCCGGATCCTCGTACTCGCCCTCCTGATGCTGCAGTTGACGTCCGCGGGCGGCACCTACCCCGTGCAGACCAGTCCGGACTTCTTCAACGCGATCCACCCCTTCCTGCCGATGAGTTACATCGTCGAGGCCCTCAGGAGGCTCATCACGGGCGGGGGCCTGGGACCGGTGTGGCACGCGTGCGTGGTGCTCATCGCCTTCACCGCGGGCGCCCTCGCGCTGACCGCGCTGTCGGCCCGCCGCCGCCAGGTGTGGACCCTCGACCGTCTGCACCCGGAGCTGAGCCTGTGAGAATCGGGACCATGGAAAGCAGCAGCATCCCGTCGGGCGGCAGCACCCGCCGCGAGGCCACCCGACAGAAGCTCTACGAGGCGGCCGTCACGCTCATCGCCGAGCAGGGCTTCTCCGCCACCACGGTGGACGAGATCGCCGAGCGTGCCGGGGTCGCCAAGGGCACGGTCTACTACAACTTCGCCAGCAAGTCGGTCCTCTTCGAGGAGCTGCTGCGACACGGCGTCGGCCTGCTCACCGCCTCCCTGCGCGAGGCCGCCGAGCAGACGGCCCGGGACGGCGGCAGCAAGGTGGACGCCCTGGACGCGATGATCCGCGCGGGACTCGGCTTCATCGCCCGCTACCCGGCCTTCACCCAGCTGTACGTGGCGGAGCTGTGGCGCACCAACCGGACCTGGCAGTCCACGCTCATGGTGGTGCGTCAGCAGGTCAACACCGTCGTCGAGGACGTGCTGCGCGACGGCGTGGCGGGCGGCGAGTTCAGCGACGAGATCGACATCCGGCTGACCGCGGCCGCGCTGGTCGGCATGGTCCTGGTGGTCGCCCTGGACTGGCAGTCCTTCCAGCCGGAACGCTCCCTGGACGACGTCCACGCGGCGATGTCCCGACTGCTCCAGGGACGCGTCAGCGGCCACCCGGGCTGACCCCCGACACACGAAAGCGCCGGTCCGCCGTGGCCGCGTCCCCCGCGGGCCACCTCGAACCGGCGCCTTCTCGTGCTCCCCCGTGTTTCCCGTTCCCCCTGTTGGGACCCCGTTCCGGTCGTTCCCCCGGGTTCCCCCGTGCCTCGCTCCCGCCGACAGTGCCGGCGGAAGGAGCGGATCGTGGGCGGCTCCGTTCCGGCGCCCCGTGTCGCCGGTGCCGGAGCCGATCCCCTTTCCGTGTCTCCACTCTCTCGTTCACGCAGGTCGGGCCCCATCCGCGCGCGTACTCAACTCACTCACTAGGTACGCATACTCAGCCATCCGCACTCAGCCCCAGGACGACGGTTCGCCGACTGGTTACGATCGCCTCCGTGTCCGTACTTCCCCTGGTCTTCACCAGCGGCTGGGCCAGCGGCATCAACGCCTACGCGGTGGTGCTGCTGCTCGGCGTGTTCGGTGCGACCGGACTGACCGACGACGTGCCCGAGGCGATGCAGCGCCCCGAGGTCCTCGTCATCGCCGGCGTGCTGTTCCTGATCGAGGCCGTCGCCGACAAGATCCCCTACCTCGACTCGGCCTGGGACTCGGTGCACACCGTGGTCCGGCCGGTCGCCGGTGCCTGGGTGGGCGCGCTGCTCGCCGGGCAGAGCGGGTCGATGAACGATGTGGTGGCGGGCCTGGTCGGCGGTTCGACGGCGCTGGCCAGCCACACGGTCAAGGCCGGGACGCGGATGGCGATCAACACCTCGCCGGAGCCGTTCAGCAACGTGATCGTGAGCCTGGCCGAGGATCTCGGGGTCGGCGGGCTCGTCACGTTCGCGATGTTCCATCCGCAGGCGGCGGCGATCATCGCGGCCGTGCTGCTGGTGGCCGGACTGACGGTGCTGATCTTCCTGATCTCCCGGATCCGCCGCTACCTGCGCCGCCGGGCCCAACGGCGGGAGGAACGCAGACTCGTCTCACGGGTGGACCGGCCGCCCGACTGACGGTGGACCGGCCGCCCGACCGACAGAGGGCCGGCCGCCGGACCGACGGCCCGTGCCGGGATTGTCAGCGGCGGTCGATAAAGTCGCCGGCATGGGACGGATCACGGTGATCGGCGCCGGAATGGGCGCGCTGGCGGCCGCCGCCCGGCTGGCCGTCGCGGGCCACCGGGTGGCGGTGTACGAGCGTGGGGAGACGTACGGCGGAGCGCTGGGCCGCGTCGAGCGGGACGGCTTCGCCTTCGACACCGGTCCCGGTCTGCTGCCGTTGCCCGCGGTCTGGCGCGATCTGTTCGTGAAGACCGGCAAGGAGCCGCTGGAGGCGTGCGTCGAGCTGGTCCAGGTCGACCCGTCCGCGCGGCACCTCTTCGCGGACGGCACCGAGGTCACGCTGCCGAACGCCTCGCGCGCGGGAGCGGTCACCGCCCTGGACGAGGCGCTCGGTGCGGGCGCGGGCGACCGCTGGGGCGACTTCCTGGTGCGGGCCCGCGAGGCCTGGGACCGCACCCGCCGGCCCCTCCTGGAGGAGCCCCTGTGGTCCGACTGGCCGGTGCTGGCCGAGCGCGAGCCCTACCCGTCGGTCCCGCACAAGCGGCTGCTGCGCACCCGGCGGGCTGCCACCCTCGCCGAGATCGGCGCCTGGGAGCTGCGCGACCCCCGGCTGACCGCCCTGCTGGAGAGCCACGCGCTCGCGTACGGCCTGGATCCGCGGGTCGCCCCGGCGAGCGCGGCCGTCCTGCCGTACCTGGACCACGCCTTCGGCACCTGGTACGTCCGGGGCGGGCTGCGGGAGTTGGCGCGCGCGGTGTACGAGCGGTGCCTGGCCCGCCGGGTCGAGTTCCACTTCGGCACCGAGGTCACCGGGATCCTGGAGAAGGACGGCCGGGCGGCGGGGATCGAGCTGGCGGACGGCTCGGTGGCGGAGGCCGACTTCGTGGTCGCCGGGGTCGCGCCCGACGTGCTGGACCGGGTGCGGGGTACGGCGGTTCGGGGTGACGGCGAGGTCCCGCCGCAGCGCGGGCTGCCGAGCCGTCTCTCGGTCCTGCTGGCGCTGCGGGGCGGGCGACCGGAGGGGACCGCGCATCGGACCGTCGTGCACGCGGAGGACCGCGAGCGGGAGCTCGGCCAGCTGTTCGGCGCGGTCACCAACACCGGCACGTCGTCCGGGCCGGCCACCAGACCCACGGTCACCGTCCTGCGCCCCGACGATCCTGGGCTGGTCCCCGACGCCGAGCACGAGGCGATCACGCTCACGGCAGCGGTGCCGGCCCAACTCGACGCCGCGCAGGCGGAGTTCGAGGGGTACGAGCAGCACGCCCAGCACCTGATCGACGTCGCCGAGCGGGCCGTACCGGAGCTGCGGGAGCGCCTGCTGTGGCATGAGGTCCGCACCCCCGCTCACCTGGCGGAGGCGACCGGCGTGGCAGGTGGAGGCGTACCCGCGCCCGCGCTGGCCGCGGCCGGCGGCGCGTTGCTGCACCCGGCCAACACCACCGCCCTGCCCGGTCTGTTCACCGTCGGCGGCTGGTCGCATCCGGGCGGCGGGCTCGCGCACGCGGGCATGTCGGGCGCGCTGGTGGCCGGACTGATCGTGGAGGGACCGGAGTTCCGGGGCTCCCAGTGAGTTCCGCGCTCGGCCGACGACAGCAGAAACCGCCGTGACTCTCAGTGAGTTACGGCGGTCGTGGCCGAGAGGTCAGAAACGGTACTGCTGCTCGTCGTACCCGTGTTGCTGCTGGCCCTGACCCTGGCCGTCGTGCTGGCCCTGGCCGTTGTCCTGGTAGCCGTACCCCTGCTCCGGCGGGAGTTCGCCGCCGTAGGACTCGTCGGTGCGCTGCTGCGGGACCCACACGCCGTTGCCCGGGGTGTCCGTGCCGTAGCCGGTGTTGCCGTACTGGTCCTGGCTGTAGCCCTGCTGCTGGCCGTACTGGTCGTAGCCGGCGTCGTAGTTGCCGCCGTAGGCCTGGGTGCCGATGTACGGGTCGGAGTAGGCGGCGTACTGCTGCTGCCCGGTGGTGTCGTAGCCGTACTGCTGCTGGTCATAACCGGAGTAGTCGTACGCGTAGTTCTGCTCGGCGCCCTGGGCGGCCGTCGCGTACTGGTCCTGGCCGGGGTACGCGCCGGACTGGTCGCTGTTGTTGGCGGCGGCGTACGCGGCGTCGCTGTACACGCCGTACGAACCGGTGTCGTCGGGCAGCGGCTGCGGTTCGTAGACCGCGGTCGACTCGGCGGCCGTGGGCTGTGCGGAGCGGGCGGGGGCGAAGACGTCGTCGCGGTCGAAGTCGTCGGCGTCCTGGCGGTAGGCCGCCCGGTCGTCGGCGTAACCGCCGTCGCCGTAGCCGCCCTCGGCCGACTGGAGGTCGGCGGCCTCCAGGTTCGGGTCCAGGTCGGGCTCGCCGCGGCGGCGCTTGGAGTCGTCACCGGCGCCCGGTCGGCTGACCGCCCAGCCGGAGGCGAAGCCGCGGCGGAACGACAGCGTGACGTAGGTCTGCCCGACCGCGAACGCGGCGGCACCCAGTCCGATGACGATCACCGAGGGGATCAGCACCCCGAGCACGACGCCGAGGAAGCCGACGAAGGCGAGCAGTCGCCAGCGCAACCGTGCCTTGTACTGCAGCAGCACCTCGCCCAGCAGCCATAGCGCGACGATGCCGAACGCGATGTAGAGGACCGTCCAGCCCATGTACGCCCCTCTCCCAGTGGCCGCTACGCAGTGTGTCGTATGTCCGTGCGGCCGGTCTAGGCCCGCGGGGGGTGGTGCAGGCCCAGGTTTTCGTAGATTTCCAGGGACGCCGTGGAGTTGTTGAGCGTGATGAAGTGCAGTCCTGGCACGCCTTCGTCCAGCAACCGCGCGCAGAACTCCGTGGCGAATTCGATCCCAATGGAGCGTACAGCGGCCGGATCGTCTTTTGCTGTGAGGATCCGCTCTTTCAGGACGGAGGGGATCGCCGCGTTGCTGAGCTGCGGAAGTCGTTCGAGCATCCGCACGCTGGTGACCGGCATCACCTCGGGGATGACGGGGGTCGCGCAGCCTGCGGCGGCGACGCGGTCGCGCAGACGCAGGTACGACTCCGGTTCGAAGAACATCTGCGTGATGGCGTAGTCGGCGCCAGCCCGGCACTTGTCGACGAAGTGCTCGACATCACTGTCCCAGTCGGCGGAACGCGGGTGCATCTCCGGGAAGGCGGCGACGCCGACGCAGAAGTCGCCGGACTCCTTGATGAGCCGCACCAGTTCGGCGGCGTAGGTCAGACCCCGCGGGTGCGGCACCCAGTCGGCCATCGGATCGCCGGGCGGATCGCCGCGCACAGCGAGGATGTTGCGGATCCCCGCGTCGGCGTACTGGCCGATGATGTTGCGCAGTTCGGCGACGGAGTGGTTGACCGCGGTGAGGTGGGCGACCGGGGTCAGCGTGGTGTCGGCCTCGATCTGCTGGGTCTCCTTGACGGTGCCCGCGCGGGTGGAGCCGCCGGCGCCGTACGTCACGGAGACGAAGTCCGGGGCGACCGCCTCGACCCTCCGCAGCGCGCCCCACAGGTTCCGCTCCCCCTTGGGGGTCTTCGGCGCCGAGAACTCGAACGAGTACGTCGTCTTGCCGGACGCCAGGATGTCGCGCACGGTGGGTGCGTGGTCCGTCCTGGTGGATGCGGTTCCGAGAGCCATACCCGCAGGTTAACCAGGGGGCGGCGGTCACCCAACCGGATGCCGGATATTTGCCCGGATTGTCTGCCTGTTGTCCACCCATCGGACAACCGAACGGACAGCCGGGCGGGCACGTCGGATGGGCGAGTCGGGTGGGCGATCGGGCAACAGCCGGGGTCTCGCCGTCCCCCACGGACCGTCCGCCCGGTCACCCGCCCGCCGTCACGCCCCCCGCAGCCGCTTCGCGAACTCCGCCGCCGCTGCCCCGGGATCGTCGGCCTCCGTGATCGCCCGCACCACGACCACCCGGCGGGCGCCCGCAGCCAGCACCTCGTCGAGGTTGCCGAGGTCGATGCCGCCGATGGCGAACCACGGGCGGTCGGTGCCGAGGGCGGCGGTGTGCCGGACCAGGTCGAGGCCCGGAGCGTGCCGGCCGGGCTTGGTGGGGGTCGGCCAGCAGGGGCCGGTGCAGAAGTAGTCGACGCCCTCCTGGACGGCGGCGGCCTCGGCCTCCGCATCCGCGTGTGTGGAGCGGCCTATGAGGAAGTCGTCCCCGAGGATCGCGCGGGCCGCGGGGACCGGGAGGTCGCCCTGGCCGAGGTGGAGGACGTCGGCGCCGGCGGCACGGGCGACGTCGGCGCGGTCGTTCACCGCGAGGAGCCTGCCGTGCCGGGCGCAGGCCTCGGCGAAGACCGCGAGGTGCTCCAGCTCCTCGGCCGCCTCCATGCCCTTGTCGCGCAGCTGCACGATGTCCACACCGCCCGCCAGCGCGGCATCGAGGAACTCCGGCAGATCGCCCTGGCGCTTGCGGGCGTCCGTGCAGAGGTAGACACGGGCGTCGGCGAGTTCGGCGCGTGCGGTGTCGGACATGTGCGGGTCCCTCCGGGGGTTCGGCGGCATGCGGGGCGGAGCGGCGACCGTCGGACGAGGTCGCCGCTCCGCCCCGAGGCCGCTGTCGGCCACGGCCGTGGCCCCTTGCCCGCCCCGGCCCGTCGATCAGTACTGCCCGTCAGACGGCGAGCGCCTGGGCGCGGCGCTTCACCTCCGTACCGCGGTTCTCGCTCAGGGCCTGCGCGGGCGTACCCGGCAGGCTCGGGTCGGGCGTGAAGAGCCACTCCAGCATCTCTTCGTCCGTGAAGCCGTCGTCCCGCAGCAGCGTCAAGGTCCCGGTCAGGCCCTTGACGACCTTCTGCTCGGCCTCGTCGATGAAGGCGGCGGGGACGTGCAGCGCGCGGTTCTCACCACGGCGTACGGCGATGAGCTGGCCGTCCTTGACCAGCTGCCGCACACGCGTCACCTCGACGCCGAACTGCTCGGCGATGTCGGGGAGCGTGAGCCACGCGGGGACGAGAGCATCGATCTTTGCGTCAATCTCGGTCACGACGACAAGCCTGCCATCCCGGACTGACAGTCGGAAGCCAGGCGCCTCCCACCTGCGGTTTTCCAACGGCCTCGGGCCGGCCCGGCTCCAGAACGGCGCGGCTCCGGACCGGCACGACCTCCACGACCTCGGACCGACACGGTCTCAGACCAGCGCGGCCTTCAACGGGCGCCCCGCGTCCGCGAGCAGCTCCGGGTCCATGACGGCCCCCGCCTCGATCAGCCGCCGCCCCTGCGCCAGGTCCCGCGGCCGGCCCACCGCGAGCAGGGCGACCAGGCGGTTCTCGCGCAGCCAGCACACCGACCAGGCGGGTCCTGACGGGTCGCCGCGCCACAGCAGCGTGTCGGCCGACGGGTGGTGGCCGGCGTACTGCACGAAGCGGCCGAACTGCTCCGACCAGAAGTACGGGACGGGGTCGTAGACCACGGGCGCCTCGCCCACGATGTTCGCGGCGACCGTGCGCGGGCCCTGGAGGGCGTTGTCCCAGTGGTGGACCAGCAGGCGCTCGCCGTACCGCCCCGAGGGGAAGGACGCGCAGTCGCCGACCGCGTAGACGTCCGGTGTCGAGGTGCGCAGCCGGTCGTCGGCGAGGATCTCGCGGTGGGCGCCGAGGGCGATGCCGGAGCCGGTGAGCCAGCCGGTGGCGGGGCGGGCGCCGATGCCGACGACGACCGCGCCGGCGGGCAGCCGGGAGCCGTCGGAGAGGACCACTTCGCCGGGCTCGACGCGCTCCACGCGTGCGTGCGTACGCAGCGTGACGCCCGCGTCGGCGTACCAGGCGGCCATCGGCGCGGCGACCTCGGCGGGCAGCGCGCCCGCGAGCGGCCGGTCGGCGGCCTCGACGACGGTCACCGCGCAGCCCGCCTCGCGCGCGGCGGTGGCGAACTCCGCGCCGATCCAGCCCGCGCCGACGACCACGATGTCGTGCTGCCGGGCGAGCACCGGGCGCAGCCGCTCGGCGTCGTCCAGGGTGCGCAGCAGATGCACGCCGGGCACGCCGTCGGTGCCGGGCAGCCGGATCGGTTCGGCGCCGGTGGCCAGGACCAGGACGTCGTACGGGACCGGGCCGGCCTCGGTGTCGAGTTCCCGGTCGGCGGGGCGGACGCCCAGCACCTCGCGGCCCAGGCGCAGTTCGATGCCGAGCGCCTCGAAGTCGACGTCGAAGGCGGAGCCCTCGGCCTTGCCCAGCAGGACGGCCTTGGACAGCGGTGGCCGGTCGTAGGGCTGATGGGGTTCGGCGCCGAGGAGGGTGACATCGCCGGTGAAGCCCTGTTCCCTGAGGGCGACCGCGGTCTGCACCCCGGCCATGCCCGCGCCGACGACGACCACGCGCCGCTTCGGTGCCGTGTTCTCGTCCCGCGTCTGCTCGCTCACCTGATCACCATAGACACCTGACAAATCGTCAGTCAGTGGTCGTGTTCAGTGACCTGCTCCACAACGCTCGTCCCGGTGCCGGCCGCCGACTCCCATTCCCAGGTCTCCTCAAGGCGCACGCGCCCGTCCGGCAGCTCCACGACGGTCGACACGCAGTGCCCCGAGGCCGTCGTCCCGTCGGTCCTCAACTGCACATACCGGAAGTCCAGCCGGTCACCTGCCCGAGTGCCCACGAGGTGTCCGCGCGCGACGTCGCCGCCCGCGTACTCGGCCCAGATCTCGCCGTCCTTCTCGTGGTAGGCGAACCGGGTGCGGGTACCCACCTGACCTGCGGCCTGGTCGGCGACGGGGGCGAGGACGAGGCCGTCCAGCGAGCGGGCCATGGCGGAAGGCTCCCTTACAGAGGCGCGGAATCAAGGGCTAGGCTGGCCAACGTACAAGCACTCGCGGGAGCCCGGACGCACCGGGCTGAGAGGGAGGCTGGCGGCCTCCGACCGTACGAACCTGATCCGGGTCATGCCGGCGAAGGGAGGGGCTGGACGCCCATGTCGTCACGTACGTCAGACGTCCTCGTCATCGGGGGCGGAATCATCGGCCTGGTCACGGCGTGGCGGGCCGCGCAGCGCGGCTTCGCGACGGCCGTCGTGGATCCCGAACCGGGCGGCGGGGCCGCCCAGGTGGCCGCCGGCATGCTGGCCGCCGTCACGGAGCTGCACTACGGCGAGCAGACCCTGCTCGGCCTGAACCTCGCCTCGGCGCGCCGCTACCCCGACTTCGCCGCCGAGCTGACCGACCTCACCGGCCAGGACCTCGGCTACCGCCGCTGTGGCACGCTCGCCGTCGCGCTGGACGCCGACGACCGCGCCCACCTGCGCGAACTGCACGCACTGCAACGGCAGTCGGGCCTGGAGTCGGAGTGGCTGTCCGGGCGGGACTGCCGGCGCCTGGAGCCGATGCTCGCGCCGGGCGTGCGCGGCGGTCTCCGCGTCGACGGCGACCACCAGATCGACCCGCGCCGCCTGGCACGCGCGCTGGTGACTGCCTGCGAGCGGGCCGGGGTGACCTTCCACCGCACCTGGACCGAGCGCCTCCGGGTCGTCCGGGACCGGGCCGCCGGGGTCACCACCGCGGACGGCACCGAACTGGACGCGGACCAGGTCGTGCTGGCCGCCGGCAGCCTCAGCGGGCGGCTCGCGGGGGTGCCGGACGAGGTGCTGCCGCCGGTGCGGCCGGTGAAGGGCCAGGTGCTGCGGCTCACCGTGCCGCAGCGCTACGCGCCCTTCCTGAGCCGTACCGTCCGCGCGATGGTCCGCGGCAGCCAGGTCTACCTGGTGCCGCGCGAGAACGGCGAGCTGGTCGTCGGCGCCACCAGCGAGGAGCTGGGCTGGGACACCACGGTCACCGCGGGCGGGGTGTACGAGCTGCTGCGGGACGCGCACGAGCTGGTCCCCGGCATCACCGAGCTGCCGCTGACGGAGACCCGCGCGGGGCTGCGCCCCGGCTCCCCCGACAACGCCCCGCTGCTCGGCCCGACCGCCCTTGCCGGGCTGCTGCTGGCCACCGGGCACTACCGCAACGGCGTGCTGCTGACCCCGGTCACCGGCGACGCCCTGGCGCACGCCCTCGCCACCGGTGAACTCCCGGACGAGGCCCGCCCCTTCACCCCGAAGCGTTTCGCGCTCCTGGAGCAGCCCGTATGAACATCTCCGTCAACGGGGAGCCCCGGGAGTTCGCTCCCGGCACGGCTCTCGACACCGTCGTACGCGCCCTCACCCCGGCCCCTTCGGGAGTGGCCGCCGCCCTGAACGAAACCGTCGTCCCGCGCGGGCAGTGGTCCTCGACGTCCCTCGCCGAGGGGGACCGCGTCGAGGTCCTCACCGCCGTCCAAGGAGGCTGACCCATGGCCGACGACCCCTTCGTCATCGGCGGTACGTCCTTCACGTCCCGCCTGATCATGGGCACCGGTGGCGCCCCGAGCCTGGACGTCCTGGAGCGGTCGCTGGTGGCGTCCGGGACGGAGCTGACGACGGTCGCGATGCGCCGTGTGGACCCCTCGGTGCACGGTTCGGTGCTGTCCGTCCTGGACCGGCTCGGCATCCGGGTGCTGCCCAACACGGCCGGCTGCTTCACCGCCGGCGAGGCCGTCCTCACCGCCCGCCTCGCGCGCGAGGCGCTCGGCACCGACCTGGTCAAACTCGAGGTCATCGCCGACGAGCGCACTCTGCTGCCCGACCCGATCGAGCTGCTCGACGCGGCCGAGACCCTGGTCGACGACGGCTTCACGGTGCTGCCCTACACGAACGACGACCCGGTGCTCGCCCGCAAGCTGGAGGACGTCGGCTGCGCGGCGGTCATGCCGCTCGGCTCGCCCATCGGCTCCGGGCTCGGCATCCGCAACCCGCACAACTTTCAGCTGATCGTCGAGCACGCGCGCGTGCCGGTGATCCTGGACGCGGGCGCCGGCACCGCCTCGGATGCGGCGCTCGCGATGGAGCTGGGGTGCGCGGGTGTGATGCTCGCCTCGGCGGTGACGCGGGCGCAGGAGCCGCAGCTGATGGCCGAGGCGATGCGGCACGCGGTGGAGGCGGGGCGGCTGGCCCGGCTCGCGGGGCGCATTCCCCGGCGGCATTTCGCGGACGCCTCGTCCCCCACGGAGGGGCTTGCGCGGCTGGATCCGGAGCGGCCCGCGTTCTGAACGCACGTTCGACCATGGCCGGAATTCGGTGCGCCGTCCGTCACAGCTCGGCTGCAGTCACGCCCCGAAATCGCCCGAACCGAGAGGCCTGTCGGTCCCGGCTCGTACACTCACCTGCGTGGATACGACCCTTCAGGACCCTCTGGTCGGGCAGGTGCTCGACGGGCGCTACCGCGTGGACGCGCGGATCGCGGTCGGCGGGATGGCCACGGTCTACCGGGCCGTGGACACCCGCCTCGACCGCGTGCTCGCGCTGAAGGTGATGCACCCCGCGCTCGCCGCCGACGTCTCCTTCGTCGACCGGTTCATCCGGGAGGCCAAGTCGGTCGCCCGGCTGGCCCACCCGAACGTGGTGCAGGTCTTCGACCAGGGCGCCGACGGGTCGTACGTCTATCTCGCCATGGAGTACGTCGCCGGCTGCACCCTGCGCGACGTGCTGCGCGAGCGCGGGGCGCTGCAGCCGCGCGCCGCCCTGGACATCCTGGAGCCGGTCCTGGCCGCGCTCGGCGCCGCGCACCGCGCGGGGTTCGTGCACCGCGACATGAAGCCGGAGAACGTGCTCATAGGGGACGACGGCCGGGTCAAGGTCGCCGACTTCGGGCTCGTCCGTTCCGTGGACACGGTCACCAGCACCACCGGCGCCGTCCTCGGCACCGTCTCCTACCTCGCGCCGGAACAGATCGAGCGCGGTACCGCCGACCCCCGGGTCGACGTGTACGCGTGCGGTGTCGTCCTGTACGAGATGCTGACCGGCGAGCGCCCGCACTACGGCGACTCCCCCGCCACCGTCCTCTACAAGCACATCCACGAGGACGTCCCGCCGCCCTCGGCCGTCGTGCCGGGTCTGGCGTACGAGCTGGACGAGCTGGTCGCCTCGGCCACCGCCCGCACCCCCGAACTGCGCCCCTACGACGCGGTGGCGCTGCTCGCGCACGCCCGCGAGACGCGCGCCGCGCTCCGCGAGGACCAGCTCGACGCGATCCCGCCGCAGGCGCTCGCGGCGGACCGGGGCATCGCCGAGGACCGTACGAGCGTCATCCCGCGCTCGCTGACCGTGCCGCGCCTGCTGCCGGTCAACGAGGACGAGGATCAGCGGGACGTGCACCGCACCAGCGTGCTGGCCTCTCCCCCGCCGCTGCCGCCCCGGCGGCGCACGGGCGGCGGAGTCCGGCGCGGGCCGCTCGCGCTCGTCGTCGCGGTCCTGCTGGTGCTCGGCGTCGGCGCGGGCGTCTGGTACATCAACTCCGGCCAGTTCACCAAGGTCCCGGCGGTGCTGGCGAAGACGCAGGCCCAGGCGAGCAAGCAGCTGGACGACGCCGGCCTGGACCTCGGGTCGGTCAAGCACGCCTACAGCGACACGGTGAAGCGCGGCAGGGTCATCAGCACGGACCCCGTGCCCGGCACCCGGATCCGCGACAACGCCTCGGTGTCCCTGACCGTCTCCGACGGCCCGGAGATCGTGCCGGTGCCCGCGCTGAAGGGCTTCGTCCTCGCCAAGGCGAAGGCCCTGCTGAAGACGGACGGCCTCGAACCGGGCATGGTCACCCGGGAGTTCGACGACGACGTCCCCAAGGGCTTCGTGATCTCCACGGACCCGGCGGAGGGCACCGAGCGGCACGCCGGCTCGGCGATCGCGCTGACCGTCAGCAAGGGCAGCGCGGTGGACGTCCCGGACGTCACCGGCGAGGACCTGGAGGACGCGAAGGCCGACCTGGAGGACGCGGGCCTGAAGGTGAAGGTCGCCGCCGAGCAGGTCAACTCCGAGTACGACAAGGGCCAGGTCGCCGCGCAGACGCCGGAGGCCGACAGCCAGGCCGGCGAGGGCGACACGGTGACGCTGACGATCTCCAAGGGCCCGGAGCAGGTCGAGGTCCCGGACGTCACCGGTGACAGCGTCGACGACGCGAAGCAGGCTCTGGAGGACGCCGGGTTCCAGGTCGACGAGGACCGCGGACTGCTCGGCCTGTTCGGCGACACCGTCAAGAGCCAGTCCGTGGAGGGCGGGGAGACGGCGCCCAAGGGGTCGACGATCACCATCGAGATCCGCTGACCGTCGCGGGCGGCCCGGCGCCGGACAAGGGCCGCCCGCCCCAGGACGCGGTGCCGGAACGGGTCGTACCGCATGACACCCTGGACCGGTGAAGAGCCCGTTCCCCTCCCGCAACCCCGTCGGCGGTCATGTGCCCGTGGCCGGCGGTCTGAACTCCGTGGGGCTGTCCTACGCCCGTGAGTTGCAGGCCGAGACCGTGCAGGTCTTCGTCGCCAACCCGCGCGGCTGGGCCACTCCGGCCGGCAGCCCGCGCCAGGACGAGGAGTTCCGCGCGGCCTGCGAGGCCGAGTCGATCCCGGCGTACGTCCATGCCCCGTATCTGATCAACTTCGGCTCGCACACCGAGGCCACCGTCGAGAAGTCGGTGGAGTCGCTGCGGCACTCGCTGCGGCGCGGGCGGGAGATCGGGGCGCTCGGCGTGGTCGTGCACACGGGCAGCGCGACCGGCGGCCGGGAGCGGTCCGTGGCCCTGCGGCAGGTGCGCGAGCACATGCTGCCGCTGCTCGACGAACTCACCCACGACGACGACCCGTTCCTGCTGCTGGAGTCGACGGCCGGGCAGGGTTTCTCGCTGTGCTCGCGGACCTGGGACTTCGGGCCGTACTTCGAGGCGCTGGACGCCCATCCGAAGCTGGGCGTCTGCCTGGACACGTGCCACATCTTCGCGGCCGGGCACGACCTGACGGGGCCGAGCGGTATGCACCAGACCCTCGATCTGCTGGTGGACTCCGTCGGTGAGGGCCGGCTCAAGCTCATCCACGCCAACGACTCCAAGGACGTCGTGGGCGCGCACAAGGACCGGCACGAGAACATCGGCTCCGGCCACATCGGCGAGGACCCGTTCCGGGCACTGATGACCCACCCCGCGACCGAGGGTGTCCCGCTGGTCATCGAGACGCCCGGCGGCAAGGAGGGGCACGCGGCGGACGTGGAGCGGCTGAAGAAACTCCGGGACGCGTAATCGGCGCAGCCTGTTGGGGAATACCCCCTGGGGGTATACGGTTCCTGCGTGAGGCAGGAACCGCTACCTGGCATTGGGGGCACCCATGGATCACGAGGCGCACGCACACCACGACCAGCACCACGACGAGCACCACGGCCACGACCAGCACGAACACGGGCATCAGCACCAGCAGACCGGCGCCGCCAGTTGGCAGACCGCCGTCCAGGCCACCCTCCACTGCCTCACCGGCTGCGCCATCGGCGAGGTGCTCGGCATGGTCATCGGCACGGCGTTCGGCTGGGGCAACCTGCCGACCACCGTCCTCGCGATCGTCCTGGCGTTCTTCTTCGGCTACTCGCTCACCCTGCGCGGAGTGCTGAAGGCGGGCCTCGGCCTCCGTGCCGCGTTCCGGGTGGCACTGGCCGCCGACACCCTGTCCATCGCCGTCATGGAGCTGATCGACAACGGCGTGATCGTGCTGTGGCCGGACGCGATGGACGCGGAGCTGGCCGACGCGCTGTTCTGGGTCTCGCTGGCACTGTCCCTGGTGATCGCCTTCGTGGTCACCGTGCCGGTCAACAAGTGGATGATCGGCCGGGGCAAGGGCCACGCGGTGGTGCACCAGTACCACCACTGACCACGTCGAGGACGCCGGGCGTCAGACCTCCGGGCCGTCCTCCGGCTCCTCCTGGTAGGAGTACCGCTGCTCCCGCCACGGGTCGCCGATGTTGTGGTAGCCGCGTTCCTCCCAGAAGCCCCGGCGGTCGGCGGTCATGTACTCCACGCCGCGGACCCATTTGGGCCCCTTCCATGCGTACAGATGGGGGACGACCAGCCGCAGCGGGAAGCCGTGCTCCGCGGTCAGCAGCTCGCCGTCCTTGTGGGTGGCGAAGATCGTGCTCTCGGCGGCGAAGTCCGCGAGGCGGAGGTTGGAGCTGAAGCCGTACTCCGCCCAGACCATCACATGGGTGACCGTCGGCGCGGGCGGGGCGATCTCCAGGATCGCCCGGGCGGGAATGCCGCCCCACTCGGCGCCGAGCATGCTGAACTTCGTGACGCAGTGCAGGTCGCCCACGACGGTGTCGTACGGCAGCGCGGAGAACTCCTCGTGGTTCCAGCAGCGCTTCTCGCCGTCCGCGGTGGCGCCGAAGACCCGGAACTCCCAGCGCTCGGGCCGGAACTTGGGGACCGGGCCGTAATGGGTGACCGGCCAGCCGCGTTGCAGTCGCTGACCCGGTGGGAGCTCGGAGTAGGCCGCTTCGCCACTTCCCCGCTGCACCGACTGACCCATGCCCTCCATCCTGACAGACCGGAGACGGTGCATCGGACCAGCATCCGCTCAATCCGCCCGAAATCGGACTAAGCATGCCCTTACTTACTAAGTGAAGACTTACTGGACGATCTTCCGTGCGCGGTGCAAGGATGCGGCGCAACCCGCCACTTCCCCTTGTTTTGGAAGGAGCCTCTGCGATGCAGGGCGACCCCGAGGTCCTCGAGTTCCTGAACGAGCAGCTCACCGGTGAGCTGACCGCGATCAACCAGTACTGGCTGCACTACCGCATCCAGGACAACAACGGCTGGACCAAGCTCGCCAAGTACACGCGTGAAGAGTCCATCGACGAGATGAAGCACGCGGACAAGATCACCGAGCGCATCCTGATGCTCGACGGTCTGCCGAACTACCAGCGGCTGTTCCACGTCCGGGTCGGTCAGACGGTCACCGAGATGTTCCAGGCGGACCGGCAGGTGGAGGTCGAGGCGATCGACCGCCTCAAGCGCGGGATCGAGGTGATGCGCACGAAGGGCGACATCACGTCCGCGAACATCTTCGAGGACATCCTCGAGGACGAGGAGCACCACATCGACTACCTCGACACCCAGCTCCAGCTGATCGAGCAGCTCGGTGAGGCGCTCTACATCGCGCAGCAGATCGAGCAGCCCAGCTGAGACCCGCCCGGACCCGGGCCGCGCCCTGCGGACCTAGGCCGCGTCCTCCAGCTCGGCCCGCGCGGCCAACGCCGTCGCGGCCAGTCCGGTGAGCATCGGCTCGCCCTGGTCGGCCGGCTCGCGGCGCGGACAGGCGCCCCGACCCAGCAGTGCCTGGATGCGGCGTACGCACGACCCGCAGTCGGTGCCCGCCTTGCAGGCCGACGCTATCTGCCGGGGGGTGCAGGCACCGCCCTCCGCGTGCTTCGCGACCTGCGCCTCGGTCACACCGAAGCAGTTGCAGACGTACACGCGGGTCACCTCCCGGGCGGGGATCGAAGGAGTCGTGCCATCCCGACAATCGGTGAGGCTAACCTAACCTTACCCGCCGCGCGAGTGCCGCAAAAGTGCCGTGGGGCGGGGATCGTATGTGATCCCCGCCCCACGGCACACTGCTGTAACAGGCGAAACGGCTACTGGTCCCTGTACATCTCGGCGACGAGGAAGGCCAGGTCAAGCGACTGGCTGCGGTTGAGCCGGGGGTCGCAGGCCGTCTCGTAGCGCTGGTGGAGGTCGTCGACGAAGATCTCGTCGCCGCCGCCCACGCACTCGGTGACGTCGTCACCGGTGAGCTCGACGTGGATGCCGCCCGGGTGGGTGCCGAGGCCCTTGTGGACCTCGAAGAAGCCCTTCACCTCGTCGAGCACGTCGTCGAAGCGGCGGGTCTTGTGACCGGAGGCCGCCTCGTACGTGTTGCCGTGCATCGGGTCGGTGATCCAGGCGACGGTCGCGCCGGACGCGGTGACCTTCTCGACCAGCTCGGGCAGCTTGTCGCGGACCTTGTCCGCGCCCATCCTCACGATGAAGGTGAGCCGGCCGGGCTCCCGGTCCGGGTCGAGGCGCTCGATGTACTGCAGCGCGTCCTCGGCCGTCGTCGTCGGGCCCAGCTTGATGCCGATCGGGTTGCGGATCCGCGAGGCGAACTCGATGTGCGCGCCGTCCAGCTGACGGGTGCGCTCACCGACCCACACCATGTGGCCGGAGACGTCGTACAGCTGCCCGGTGCGGGAGTCGACCCTGGTCAGGGCGGACTCGTAGTCGAGCAGCAGCGCCTCGTGCGAGGAGTAGAACTCGACGGTCTTGAACTCCTCCGGGTCCGTGCCGCAGGCCCGCATGAAGTTCAGCGCGCTGTCGATCTCGCGCGCGAGCTGCTCGTAGCGCTGCCCGGACGGAGAGGACTTCACGAAGTCCTGGTTCCAGGCGTGCACCTGGCGCAGGTCCGCGTAGCCGCCGGTGGTGAACGCGCGGACCAGGTTGAGCGTCGAGGCGGAGGCGTTGTACATCCGCTTCAGGCGCTCGGGGTCCGGGATGCGGGACTTCTCGTCGAAGGCGAAGCCGTTGACCGAGTCACCGCGGTACGTGGGCAGCGTCACGCCGTTACGGGTCTCGGTGCCCTTGGAGCGCGGCTTGGAGTACTGGCCGGCGATGCGCCCGACCTTGACCACCGGCACCGAGGCGGCGTACGTCAGCACGGCGCCCATCTGGAGCAGGGTCTTGAGTTTGTTGCGGATGTGGTCGGCGGACACCGCGTCGAAGGCCTCGGCGCAGTCGCCGCCCTGGAGGAGGAACGCCTCTCCCTTGGCGACGGCAGCCAACCGGGCGCGCAGCTGATCGCACTCGCCCGCGAAGACGAGCGGCGGATACGACTCGAGGTCCGCGATCACTGCGCGCAGAGCCTCGGTGTCGGGGTACTCGGGCTGCTGCGCCGCGGGCAGATCTCGCCAGGTGTTGCCAGCGCTCGCGCTGGTCTTAGCGTTCACGGTCACGTCGTAAACATTACGCGGTCGTGTCGGGCGCCCCTTCCCCTGCTCATCAATTGAGACATGTTCCGCTCGTCCGTCACCTCGCTTCTTCCCTCGCTTCTTCCCTCGCTTCTTCCCTCACTTCGCGGATCACTCCTCGAAGCGCACCCGGAGCCTGGGACGCCCCTGTTCGTCCGTGTACGGCTCCACTCCGGTGGCCGCCCGCTCGCCGCTCTCCATGGCGGTGGCGATGTCGCCGGCGAAGGTCATGGCGACCGTCGCCGGGAGCACCGAGATGTTCTCCACGTCCTCCTCGCCGCCGAGGGCGACGGAGGGGACGTAGACCCAGTGGCTGCCCGGCGCGATCGGGCCGAGATGGTCGACCGCCTCGACGACGAGGTCGTCGTAGGGCTCCTTGGCGTTGCGCAGCAGTTCGTCGGCGAGGAACGCCTCGAAGCTCGGGGCGATGATCTCGGGGCGCAGCAGGACGCCCTCCAGGAAGTGGACCTCGGGGGCCAGGCCGCCGCCGGGGAGACGGCGGTAGGCGTAGGAGTCGCCGAAGGCGGTCTCCCCGAAGATCACGAACGGGTCGAGCCGGTCGTCCCAGGCGAACCGCCAGGTCTCGGGCGCGTTCCATACCGCGAGGTCGAGCGCGGGCTCCTCGCGGCCGATGCCGAGGAGGCGGAAGGCGCCGTGGTGCACGGTGAACCCGTTGAGCCGGAGCAGGAGTTCACGGTGGGCGGCGGGGAAGTGCTCGGCGGGCGTGCCCGTCGCCGCCGACCGGTCGGGCCGGGGCCCGACGTGGTCGGCGAGCGACGGGAGTTCCTCGGCGTGCGGCATCACAGTGGCGGTCCTCCGTTGACCGTGAATCCTCGGAGCAGTACTCCGACCCGGGGGCCCAGTACACCACCCGCGATGCTGTTGGACTTGCCCGGCATGTCGAGCCAGCCGGCGGGCGGTTGGCCGGTGCCGGAGACCGCCGAGTCGGGCACGTGTCCGGCCTGGCCGGTGTACGGGCTGCCGGCGCGGGCGGCGCGCAGGCGCTCGGCGCGGGCGGCCGCTCTGGAGGAGGCCCCGAGCGGGGTGCCCTTGGTCGGCTGGATGACCTTGGGACCGTTCTTGGCCAGCCATTCGTTGGTGCGCTTGGCGTACTCGTGGATGGCGTCGATCTCGGCCTGGGTGGTCGCCTTGGTGAGCGGGATGTCGACGACATTGCCCTTGGGCGCGCCGCGTCCGGCCAGCGACTTGATCCCGTCGGCCGCCGCCTTGCCCAGCTCGGCGACCCTGCTGCCGGCCCGGGAGTTGGCGATGGCCCGTCCGGCGGTGGCGGCCTTGCCGGTGATGGCGGAGGCGGCCTTGGAGCTGCCGGACGCGACGGCCTTGCCGACGGCCGTCTTGGCGATGGCGCCCACGACCTTCGGCGCGACGGCCGCGACGCCCTTGCCGATGGCCCCGCCCAGGACACCCGCGGCGGCACCGACACCGACCCGGGTGGCGAACCCGCCGAGCGAGAAGTCGGTCTTGCCCTCGGCGACGTCGACCCCGTATCCGGCGGCGGCGCCCGCGGCCCCGGCCACGGCTCCGGCGACCAGCAGACAGCCCACGCCGGTCGAGCAGAGCGCGCCGACCGCGATGCCGACGCCGATGCCGACGGCGACGTCCGCGATCAGGCCCTTGTTCTCCTTGGCCCAGTCCCAGGCCGCGGAGGCACCTTCCTTGACGGAGTTCCAGACGCCGGACAGGGACCACAGGCCGGTCGGGTCGATATAGACGATCGGGTTGTTGCTGCCGTAGGCGTAGGGGTTGAGGGACTGGGTGGAGGAGCTGTCCACGGCCGGGTCGGTGGAGATGAAGCGGCCGAGGTCGGCGTCGTAGTAGCGGGCGCCCAGGGCGTTGAGGCCGGTCGTGGGGTCCTTGACCTTGCCGAGGAAGCCGTGGTCGGACGGTGGTGGCGCGGAGCCGGCGCGGATCTCGCCGTACGGGTTGTAGTACGTCCTGGTCGCGAGCGAGGTGCCCGCGAGGACCGAGACCTGGGCCGAGCCCTGGATGTCGTTGAGCTGCCAGGTCAGCAGTCCGGTCGGCTGGCGGACGGCGACGGTGATGCCGTCCTCCGTGTAGAGGCGGGTGCCCTTGCCGATGCCGAGGACGACGGTGATCTCCTGGCCCTCGATGTAGAGGGTGGCGACACCGCCGGGTGCGATCCGTGCCATGCGGGTGCCGTCGGGGGCGTAGACGAAGTCGGTCTTCTCCAGGAGGGCCTTGGTGACCTGGGTGAGTTCCTGGTTCGCGTTCCACTCGTACGACGTCGGGACCAGGCCCTCGGTCTTCTTCTTGAGGGCGCCGTTCTCGTCGTACGCGTAGTGGCTCGCGCCCTGGCTGGTCACCGCGTGCGGGTGGTCGGGGTCGTCGTACTCGTAGGTGTCGGTGTCCAGGAGGCTGCGCTGCGAGGCGATGTTGCCGTCGGCGGTGTAGGTCCAGGACTGGTTGAAGCCGGCCGGGCCGTCGTGGGTGAGCTTGGAGTCGGCGTCCGAGCAGTCGGTCTCGTACGTCGTCCAGGCGTGCCCGAGGCGGGCCAGGTCGTCGTAGCCGTAGCAGGTGGCGACGTCCTTGTGGCCGGTGGTGTCGGTGACCGAGGTGAGGTTGCCGGCCTGGTCCCAGGCGTAGGTGTCGTCCTGCCGCGCCTCCTGGTCGCCGGTGAGTCCGGTGGTCAGGGTCTGGACGCGGGACAGGCGCTGGGTGTCGCTCTCGTAGGCGTACGCGCGCCGCAGGTCGTGGTGCGGGTTGGCGTAGTCGCGGGAGGCCAGCTTGCCGTCGGCGGCGAAGCCGGTGCCCGAGACGTACGGGACGGTGACGTCCTTGCCGGTCAGCGGGTCGGTCTGGACGCCGGTGAGGGTGTCCGGGTTGCCGAGGGCGTCGTAGCCGGTGGTGATCTTCTCCTTCGGGGCGCCGATGACCGCGTTCTCGTACTCGACGCTGACGGTGTGGTCGGCGTCGTCGTAGCCGTAGTCGACGCTGTACGACGACTTGTGCAGGGCGCCGCCGAGGCCGGCCGGGAAGGTCCAGGTGCGGCCGGTGGCGCGGCCCCGCTCGTCGTAGCCGTCGACGGCGATCGTGTAGTCCTCGCCGTCGCGGTGGGTGGTCATCGAGGCGGGCTGGCCGACGCCGTTGGCGATGCCGGTGGAGTCGTAGCTCCAGGTGGCGGTCTTCTCGCCGGAGCCGGAGGCACCGTCCCAGCGGGCGACCGGGCGGTCGAGGGCGTCGTAGTCGGTGGACAGGGTCGGGGTGGCGCCGCCGGCGGCGAGCGCCTCGGCGTCCCAGACCGCGGTGGCGTTGCCGTTGGCGTCGTACGCGGTACGGGACTTGCCCGCGTCGGCGTCGTCGCCGGAGACCCGGCGGCCGAGCAGGTCGTAGGTGCTGGACGAGGTGTGTCCCGCGGGGTCGGTGACCGTGGCGACCTGGTCGGCCGGGGTGTAGGTGTAGGTGGTCGTCTGCTTGGGGTCGGCGCCCTCCTGCTGGCGGATCTGCCGGCTGCGGGCGTCGGTCCACACGGTGGTGACGGTGCCGCCGGCGGGCGGGGTGGAGCGGACGTGGTCGCCGTAGTAGACGACGCTGGTCGCCCACAGCTCCCGCCCGTCGCCGTAGCGCGCGGAGCGGATGACCCGGCTCATCGAGTCGTACGTGCGCCGGGTCTCGTCGACCTGGTCGGCGGGGACGGTGAGCAGCGCGTCGCCCGGCGCGCCCGCGGCGACCACCGGGAGCGACTCGGCCGCGATGTCGCCGATGTCGTCGTACCGGGTGTCGATGACGACGGTCTTCCTGTCGTCGTCGGTGGAGGCGGGCGAGACCTCCTGGCTCTGCCGGTCGCGGCCGAGCGAGTCCAGGTACTTCCAGTTGGTCAAGTAGGTGTTCCCGGACTGGAGTTGACGGGTCGTCACCAGCGGTGGCCGTCGGTGTTCCTGGTCCAGGGCGTACGCGAAGGTCTGCGCGGGCGGGTCGTCGGCGGCCTGGTCGGCCTCGTGCACGGAGACGAGCCGGCCGAGCTGGTCGTAGGCGTTGGTCTGGGTGTTGCCGTTGGAGTCCTTGACGGCGACCGGGAGTTGGCGGTCGGCGTCGAGGGTGGTCGTCTCGGCCTGGCCGAGCGCGTTGGTCTCGGTGACCGTGGCCGGGCGGCCGGTGGCCGGGGCGTAGACGGTGCGGTCGGTGTTCCCGCGCCCGTCGGTCTCGGTGAGCGTGCGCCCGTAGGCGTCGAAGGTCGCCGAGGTGGCGGACGTGTCGCCGACCGCGTCGGGCCCGCTCGCGGTGACCGCGGCGACCGACCGGGTCAGGTCGCCCTCGGTGACCGCCCCGCCGAGTTCGCCGGAGCCGTCGTAGTACTGGTCCTTGCCGTTGATCAGCGCCTTCGGCTCCGCGCAGGTGCCCGAGTAGGCGCGGACGCGGTAGGGGAAGGCGAGCATCCAGCCGTCGAGGGTGGCGGCCGAGCGGTCGTACGACGTCTTCGTGCACCGCACGTCGTCCCCGGCCGTGTCGACCACCTCGGTGGCCTGGCCGTAGGTGTCGTACGTGGTCCTCAGACTCGTCGTACGGGTGGAGCGCTGGCCCGCGTCGGCGGTGACCGTCTCGCGGGTCACCGCGTCGTTCTCCACGACGAAGTGGGCGTCCTTCTCAGGGTCGGTCTCGCCCTCCTTGGCCGGGGTGGTGTGCGCGGAGGTGTAGCCGTGCAGGGTGCCGCCGAGCTCGTAGGCGATGGCGCCGGAGCCGTCCACCTGGAACTGCCGGCTCTCGCGCTCCTTGCCCCGTAGATACGGCAGGTCCTTCAGCACGGTGCCCTGCGAGTCGGTGACCTCGACGGACTTGGTCGAGCCGTCGGCCTTGGAGTCGCCGTCCATCCCCCGGAAGTGCAGGGTGCGGGTGATCTGGGCGGCGCGGCTGGAGCTCTCGCCCCGGTAGCCGGGGTCGGTCATCTTGGCGACGTCGACGCTGCCGTAGCCGCGCCAGTCGCTCCAGGAGCGGCGCTCGGCCTTGGTGACCGGGTCGTCGTCGTGGTGCCAGGCGGGGGTGCCCCGGTAGCGGTACTCGGTGGTCTGCGGGGGTGAACCGCCGCCGTTGTCACGGACGGTGACCTTGGTGGTGAGGTACTTGTGCCAGACGCCGAAGCCGGAGGACTCGCCGTTGGCGCGCCAACCCGGGAAGCAGTCCTGGGTGTTGGAGTCGTAGCGGCCCTCGGGCAGGTCGTCGACCGGGCACGGGTCGGGCTGTCCGTAGGTGACGTCGACCTGCCGGCCCAGTTCGTCGACGAACTGCGTGATGCGCAGCTTGCGCATCACGGGGGCGCCCGCCGCCGGGTCGGCGTCGGCGCGGTTGGCGTACTCCTTGCCGGTGAACTCCACGGCGGGCAGCTTGAGTTCGCCGTCCCCGGCGAGACCGGTCTGCTGAACCTTGGCCAGCCACAGCATGGCGCTGGTGCCGTCGGAGGGCTCGGGATAGTCGTAGGTGAAGTCGAGCCGGTCCACGTCCGTCCAGCCGCCGTCGGCGTTCGACCGCTGGGCGGTGACGCCGCGCAGCAGGCTGTCGGTGAAGAACGTCGGCGACTTCTGCTCCTCGCCCGTGCAATCACCGCTCGCGCACAGGGAGTCGAGGGGAGCGTCGGGATACGAGCTCGCGTGGTCGGCGTCGAAGGCAGGGCAGTCGCCGCTGCCGTCGGCGGCCTCGACACAGCGCAGGCCGGTGGTGAAGTGCAGCCGGGCGGGGGCCTGTTGGTCCTCGGCGCCGGAGCGCTGCGAGTAGACGATGTCCTTGAGGTGACCGCCGCGGACGTACGAAGTCGACTTGTCCGGGTCGCCGTTGCGGGCGTACCGGTTGGACTCCTGTGTGTAGAAGTACGTGTTGGAGTTGCCGTGCGCGTCCACGACACCGTCGAGGTTCCAGCGCCAGGCCTGTGTGCAGTACGAGTCCTCGACATCACCCTTGTGGCAGGGCTCGCCCTCGTCGTCGCCGAAGACCGGGACGGTGTAGACGGAGTCGGTGGCGGTGCCGGTGGTGGCCTGCTTGCCTCGGCCGAAGGTGTACCGGGTGCCCTGCGGGGTGGTCACCACCCAGTACTCGCCGTCGTTGTCGCCGTTCTCGGCACCGGTCCTGTGCTGGATCCGCCAGCCCGGGTCCTCCTGCGCGCGCCAGCTGTCGCCGCCCGCGGCCGTGTCCTTGACCAGCGAGGACGAGGTGCCCTGGAGGGAGATGCGGTACTCGTCGCCCGCCCAGCACAGGTCGCCGGTGTCACCGCCGTCGTCGGCGCAGCCGTTGTAGCGGCGCTCGATGTAGGGCAGGGCGAGGTCCCAGCCCTGGCCCACCCAGGAGGGCTGGTTGTTCTCGGCGGCGACCATGCCGTCGACGGCCTGCGAGGAGTAGCCGAGGTTGATGTCGGGTGCGTCGCCCGCGATCGCGGGGACCTGCGGCAGCGGCAACGACCAGGAGAAGTCACCGGAGTTGAGGCCGACCTGCCACTTGCTGGACGAGGAGAGGGTGGTCGCGGTGGCCGAACCCGTCTCGCCGTTCGGGGCGGCGGCGACCACGAAGACCGTGTCCGGGTCGGCGGCCACCTCGGCGGAGAGGGTGTGGGTGGTCAGGTCGATCCGGCTCTTGACCGGCGCGCTCCGCTCGCACCCTGCGGCCCGGGGCGTGGTCAGCGCGCACGCGGGCTTGGCGACCAGTCGCAGCCGGGTCTCGAAGTCGGCGCCGAAGGCCTGACGGAAGCCGGTGGTGTCGACGCGGACGCCGACCCGGTCGGTCGGCTCGGCCGCCTTGAGGGTGAACGCCGTTGCGTGGCCGCCGAGTTGGCGGGCCTTGGTGTTGTCGTACGCCCGGACGTCGACCGTGTCGGGGGCGGCGGAGCGGGTGCGGGGCGCGGTGACCGAGACGGCGGTGTCGGCGGCGCGGACCGGCTCGGTCCTCACCGGGACGGTCTCCGCGCCGGGCTCGGGCCAGACGACACGCGCGGGCTCGGCGGCGGCGAGGGGTCTGCCCTGGGCGTCGACCGGTCTGGTGTCGAGCGGGGCGCCGGCCCGCTGTTCGGTGCGGTCGATGCTGGTCACGGACTTCTCGGCGTCGGCGACCGAGACGGCTTTCACGGGCGTGGACGCGGCCTGGGCGAGGGCCGGTTGGATGCCTGATAACCCCATGGCCATGACGACCGCAGTGACGCATGACATGCGGAAGCGATTCATGTGTCCCCCTTCACACGGTGAGCCTCCAGCGTCACCGCAGATCATGAGCACGTCAATGAACGGGCTGAGTGGCTCCTGTGAAGGTGGTGGGGTGGTGTAGGGTTCCGCGCATGCTCGCGCACTCGATCCAGAACTGGTGGTGGACCGCTCATCCGGCGGCCCACTGACTGCGCGTACGCAAGACTTCGCGAAGGCCGCCCGAGGGCGGCCTTCGGCGTTTCCGGGGTCGTTCCTCACCGACAGATGGCAGAGGAACCATGGACCTGACCCGACTGCTGCACGACGACCGCCCGTTCGCCCTGCTGCGCCGCCGCACACCGGGCCACGACGAGAACACCGTGGAGGTGTTCCTCGGCCCGGTCGCCACGTACGAACGCCTCGCCGACCTCCCCGACGAGGGCCTCGCCCTGATCCCGTTCCGCCAGATCCGGGAACGCGGCTTCGACGTCCGCGACGACGGCACACCCCTGGCGGTCCTGACCCCCGAGGAGTCGTACGGGATCCCGCTCGCCGACGCCCTGACCCGGCTCCCGGCGCACGACGTCCGCGTCGAGGACGGCGGCTTCGACGTGGCCGACGAGGAGTACGCCGGGATCGTCGGGCGTGTGCTGCACGAGGAGATCGGCAGCGGCGAGGGCGCGAACTTCGTGATCCGGCGGACGTACGAGGGCGTGATCCCGGGGTTCGGCCGGGCCGACGCGCTCGCGCTGTTCCGGCGGCTCCTCGAGGGCGAGCGGGGCGCGTACTGGACGTTCGTCGTGCACACCGGGGACCGCACGCTGGTCGGCGCGAGCCCCGAGGTGCATGTGCGGATGTCCGGCGGCACGGTCGTGATGAACCCGATCAGCGGCACCTACCGCTATCCCGCCGAAGGACCCACCCCCGAGCACCTGCTCGGCTTCCTCGCCGACGGCAAGGAGATCGAGGAGCTGTCGATGGTCGTCGACGAGGAGCTCAAGATGATGTGCACCGTCGGCGACATGGGCGGGGTCGTGATCGGACCGCGGCTGAAGGAGATGGCCCATCTCGCGCACACGGAGTACGAGTTGCGCGGCAAGTCGTCCCTGGACGCGCGGGAGGTGCTGAAGGAGACCATGTTCGCGGCGACCGTCACCGGGTCGCCGGTGCAGAACGCCTGCCGGGTCATCGAACGGCACGAGGTCGGGGGGCGCGGCTACTACGCCGGCGCGCTGGCCCTGCTCGGCCGGGACTCCGGCGGGGCCCAGACCCTCGACTCGCCCATCCTCATCCGCACGGCCGACATCTCCGCCGACGGACGCCTGCGCGTCCCGGTCGGCGCGACCCTCGTGCGCGGTTCGGACCCGGCGAGCGAGGTCGCGGAGACCCACGCGAAGGCGGCGGGGGTGCTGGCGGCCCTGGGCGTACGTCCGGCACGGCCGCGCGAGGAGCACGCGCGCGTGAGTCTCGCCGAGGATCCACGCGTGCGTGCCGCGCTCGACGGGCGCCGGGCCTCCCTCGCGCCGTTCTGGCTGCGGATGCAGGAGCGGACGGACGCCCTGGCGGGACACGCCCTGGTCGTCGACGGCGAGGACACCTTCACGGCGATGCTCGCGCACGTGCTGCGCTCCGGCGGCCTCGACGTCACCGTCCGGCGGTACGACGAGCCGGGACTGCGGGAGGCGGTGCTCGCGCACGAGGGTCCGGTCGTCCTCGGCCCCGGTCCCGGCGACCCCTCCGACACGGCCGACCCCAAGATGCGGTTCCTGCGCGAGCTGACCGCCCGGGTCCTGCGGGACCACCGGCACGGCGTGCTCGGCGTCTGCCTCGGGCACGAGCTGATCGCGGCCGAGCTGGGCCTGGAGATCGTACGGAAGGAAGTCCCGTACCAGGGCGCGCAGACAGCGATCGACCTGTTCGGACGGAGCGAGACCGTCGGCTTCTACAACAGCTTCGTGGCGCGCTGCGACGACGAGGAGCTGACCGAGCTCGCCGCGCACGGGATCGAGGTGAGCCGGGCCGCCAACGGTGAGGTGCACGCGCTGCGGGCCCCTGGTTTCGCAGGTGTGCAGTTCCATCCTGAGTCGGTGCTGACGCTCAACGGGGCTGCGGTGGTGCGGGAGTTGATCGGTCAGCTGCGCGGCACGAGGACGTTCTCGGAGCGGCGGCCGGCCGTGTAGTCGAGGACGTTGCGGACGGTGGCCTCGATGATCTGACCGACGGCGTCCTCGGTGTAGTACGCCTGGTGGGAGGTGACCAGGACGTTCGGGAAGGTGACCAGGCGGACCAGGGTGTCGTCGTCGACGGCCTCCAGGGACCGGTCGAGGAAGAACAGGCCCGCCTCCGCCTCGTAGACGTCGAGTCCTACGCCCGTGAAGCGGCCCTCGCGCAGTTCGGCGACGAGGGCCGCGGTGTCGATCAGGCCGCCGCGGCTGGAGTTGATGAGGATCGCGTCGTCCTTCATCGCCTTCAGGGCGTCGGCGTCGATGAGCCGCTGGGTCTCCGGCAGGAGCGGGACGTGCAGGGTGATCAGGTCGGACTCGGCGAGCAGTCGCTCCTTGGGGACGTACTTCATGCCGAGCCGAACGCACTCCGGGTTCTCGGCGACGTCCCAGCCGAGCAGGTCCATGCCGAAGCCGTGGGCGATCCGGGCGAACGCCTCGCCGATCTTGCCGGTGCCGAGGACGCCGGCGGTCCGGCCGTGCATGTCCCGGCCCATCAGCCCGTCCAGCCGGAAGTCGAAGTCACGCGTGCGCGTGGCGGCCCGGACGATCCGGCGGTTGACGGCCATGGCGAGGGCCCAGGCGAACTCGGCGACGGAGTACGGCGAGTAGTACGAGACGCGGGCGACCGTGATGCCGAGGCGTTCGGCGACGTCCAGGTCGATGTTGTTGAAGCCGGTGGAGCGCTGGGCGATCATCCGGGTACCGCCGGCCGCGAGGGTTTCCAGGACACGGGGGTTCAGGTCGGCGTTGACGCTGGTGGAGATGATCTCGTGGCCCGTGGCGATCGGGGCGGTGTCCTCGTCGAGGAAGACGCTCAGACAGCGGACCTCCTGGTGACCGGCGAACGCGCTCTCGATCAGCGGCCGCTCGTCGGCCTGGACACCGAAGGCAAGGACCTCCACGACCGCTCCCGTTCCGGTGGGTTATGGGCACGACATTCCGAATATTTCGAATATATGGCCCATAACCCACCCGTGCCGGTCAGCGGGAGCCGGTCGGAAGCCCACAGGGAGCCCGCCGGAGGAAGAGGTCAGCCGAAGAAGACCCCCACCTCCTCGTACAGCGCCGGATCCACCGTCTTCAGCTTGGCCGTGGCCTCCGCGATCGGGACGCGGACGATGTCCGTGCCGCGCAGGGCGACCATCTTGCCGAAGTCGCCGTCGTGGACGGCGTCGATGGCGTGCAGGCCGAAGCGGGTGGCGAGCCAGCGGTCGAAGGCGCTGGGCGTGCCGCCGCGCTGGATGTGCCCGAGGACGGTGGTGCGGGCCTCGTGGCCGGTGCGCTTCTCGATCTCCTTGGCCAGCCACTCGCCGACCCCGGAGAGCCGGACGTGCCCGAAGGAGTCCAGCGTCCCGTCCTTGAGCACCATGTCGCCGTCCTTGGGCATCGCGCCCTCGGCGACGACCACGATCGGGGCGTACGTGGCCTGGAAGCGGGAGGTGATCCAGGCGCACACCTGGTCGACGTCGAAGCGCTGTTCCGGGATGAGGATGACGTTGGCACCGCCGGCCAGGCCGGAGTGGATCGCTATCCAGCCCGCGTGGCGGCCCATCACCTCGCAGACCAAAACGCGCATATGGGACTCGGCGGTGGTGTGCAGGCGGTCGATGGCCTCGGTGGCGATGCCGACCGCGGTGTCGAAGCCGAAGGTGTAGTCGGTGGCGGAGAGGTCGTTGTCGATGGTCTTGGGTACGCCCACACAGGGCACGCCGTGGTCGTCGGACAGTTTCGCGGCGACGCCGAGGGTGTCCTCGCCGCCGATCACGATGAGCGCCTCGACCTCCTGCTCGGCCAGGTTCTCCTGGACCCGGCGGATGCCGTCCTCCTGCTTCAGCGGGTTGGTGCGGGAGGAGCCGAGGATGGTGCCGCCGCGGGGCAGGATGCCGCGCACGGCGGGGATGTCGAGACGCACGCTGTCGTTCTCCAGTGGACCGCGCCAGCCGTCCCGGAAGCCGACGAAGTCATAGCCGTACTCCTGCACGCCCTTGCGGACGATGCCCCGGATGACGGCGTTGAGCCCGGGGCAGTCGCCGCCTCCGGTCAGTACTCCGACGCGCATGGAAGATTCCCTTCGCCGCAGTTTCCTGTGACAGCCACGCTAATGGTGATCCAGGTCACAGCGGGATGGGTGGGAAGGTCAATTCCACTGAAGCGTCGGTCTGTTCGACCGCTCGACGACGGCCGCGGGTGCCGCTACTCGTCGTCCAGACCGCGCTCGATGGCGTACCGGACCAGCTCGACCCGGTTGTGCAGCTGGAGCTTGCCGAGGGTGTTCTGTACGTGGTTCTGGACCGTGCGGTGGGAGATGACCAGGCGTTCCGCGATCTGCTTGTAGCTCAGGCCCTTGGCGACCAGGCGCAGCACCTCGGTCTCGCGGTCGGTGAGCTGCGGGGCCTTGGGCTGGTCGCTGCCCGCGGCGGGCGCCGGGTCGGAGGCGAGGCGGCGGTACTCGCCGAGGACCAGTCCGGCGAGCCCGGGGGTGAACACCGGGTCGCCGACCGCCGTGCGACGCACGGCGTCCAACAGCTCCTCCGTGGACGCGGACTTGAGGAGGTAGCCGGTCGCGCCGGACTTCACGGCCTCCAGGACGTCGGCGTGCTCGCCGCTCGCGGACAGGACGAGGACGCGCAGGGCGGGGTTGTGGCCGACGAGTTCCTTGCAGACCTGGACGCCGGGCTTGAGCGGCAGGTTGAGGTCGAGGACGAGGACGTCGGGGCCGACGGCCTTGGCACGGCGTACGGCCTGGTCGCCGTCGCCCGCGGTGGCGACCACTTCGAAGCCGGACGCGGCCAGGTCGCGGGCGACGGCGTCGCGCCACATCGGGTGGTCGTCGACCACCATGACCCTGATCGGGCCCTGCTCACTCATCGCCGCTCCGCCTTCCCGTCGTTCGCACGGTCGTTCTTCCGCTCCTTCGGCACCTTCAGCTCGACCTCCGTGCCCTGGCCGGGCACCGAGATCAGTTCGGCGCTGCCGCCGAGTTCGCGCAGCCGGCCGCGGATCGAGAGGGCGACTCCCAGCCGGCCCTCCCCCTCGGCCTGGGCGAGCCGGCCCTCGGGGATGCCGGGTCCGTCGTCCCGTACGGTCACCACGACCTCGGCGGGTTCGTCCTCGACCAGGATCCACGCGCGCGCGTCCTCGCCGGCGTGCCGGTGGACGTTGTCCAGGGCGGCCCCGACGGCCGCGGCCAGCTCCCTGGCGGCCGGCGCGGGCAGCAGCACGGGCGCGCCGGGCTCGGCGAAGCCGACCTTCGCGGCGGCGTAGGGGGCGAGCAGGGTACGCAGGTCGACGGGCCCGTCGTCCTCCTCCTCGGGCGCCTCGACGGCTCGCACGACCGCTCCCTGGGCCGCGTCCTCCGAAGCATGCGATACGGGTACGAGGCCGCCGGAGACCAGCATGCGCAGCGCGACCTCCTGCTCGCCGGCCATCCGGCCCAGCTCGGCCGCCTCGCCGCCCAGGCTCAGACTGCGCCGCTGCACCATGGCCAGCACCTGGAGCACGCCGTCGTGGATGTCCCGGGCGAGCCGCTCGCGCTCGCGGGTGGCGGCCTCGATCTCCAGGGCGCGGGCGAGGGTGCGCTCGGAGGCGCGAGCGACCTCGACGACGTAGCCGATGGCGATGGAGGCGACCCAGACGAGGATCACGTTGTGGACGGTGTCGCGGGCCGGGGAGCCGCGCTCGATCAGGTTGGCGGCGGCGACGGGCGTGGAGGCGAAGGCGGCCCAGCGCCAGCCGCCTTTGATGGCGAACGCGAGCACCGAGCCGGCGGTCCATATCGACGGCAGGGTGGGGCCACCGCTGCTGACGTGGTGGTCGTCGGCGACGAGCGGGGTGAGCAGGATGCCGATGAGCGCGATGGAGAGGTCGACGGCGAGGAAGCGCTTGGTACAGGCGACCGCGTTCTGGACCCGGGGCAGCGTGGCGAGAGTCCAGACGAACAGGACGACGAAGTACGCGATGGCGATCCCGGGCCGGTCGTACTCGTCATAGGCGGTGGCGAACAGGCCGACCGCGTACAGCATCGTGAGCACCCGGTAGGCGGTCAGCGCACGCCACAGCGGCTGCTCGACCGACATCCTCATCACTTGCTCACGCCTGGCCATGCCCCGTCCCCCTCCACGCACTCCCACACGCCCTTGCGCAACCGCCCACACGCCCCCAGCCTGCCGTGTCCGAGCCCTCAGGACCCGGACTTCCGCCGATCGGCCACCGCGGGTTTGTCTGCCGACGGTTTGGGGGGCAGGGGTGCGCCTGCCTCCGGCTTGGGGTCTGCGGGCGCGTCTGCCGACGGCTCGGAGGGTACGGGTGCGTCCGCCGACGGCTCGGGGGCTGCGGGCGCGTCTGCCGACGGCTCGGGGGCTGCGGGCGTGTCCGTTGACGACTTGGAGGCTGCCGGTGTGTCCGTCGACGGCTCGCTCGGTGCGGGCGCGTCCGTCGACAGCTCACGCGCGGCCGCCGGTGCCGCTGTGTCCGCTGCCGACTGGTCCACTGCGGCCGTGCCAGCGTGCGCCGTGCCGGCTGCCGCGTCATCAGCCGAGAGCTCGCCTGCTTGCGCGGTGCCCGCGCCGGACTGACCAGCCTGGGCCTTGCCCGCTGCCGCGGTGTCGGCTCGCGCCGAACCCTCTGCCGACCTGTCCGCTGCCGCCGTGCCCGCTGCGGACTTACCCGCCTCGGCCTCGTCCGCTGCCTCGGCGTCGGCTCGCGCCGAACCCTCTGCCAGCCCGCCCACCGTTGCCGTGCCCACCTGGGCGGTACCCGCTGGAGACTCGCCCGCCTGCGCCGTGGCTTCTGCGGGCTTACTCGCCTCGGTCTCGTCCGCTGCCGCAGCGTCGGCCTGTGCCGAAGCCTCTGCCGCTGCTGCCGACCCGTCCGCGTGCGTTGCGGGCTTGCCCGCCTGGGCCTCGCCCGCTGCCGCCGTGCCCGCTTGGGCCGTACCTGCTGCCGGCTTGCCCACCGCCGTCGTATCAGCTCGCGCCGAATCCTCCGCCGCTGCGCCGGTATCGGCTGCGAACGCGTCCGCCCCGGTCTCGGCTGCTGCCGGCTCGCCCGCTGCCGCACTCGCGACGGAGTTGTCCGAGTCGGCCTCGTCCGGTGCCACAGTGTCGGCTCGCGTCACAGCCGCTGCCGCCGTACTCGCCGCCGCCGTCGCGTCCGATTCCGCCTTGGTCGCTGCCGCCTTCTGTTTCTCGGCCTGGGCCAGGGCCGCCTTTGCGGCCTTCTCCGCTTCCTTGCCGGCCTTCGTCGCCTCCGCGAGGCGGCGCTTCGCGGCCGTCGCGTAGATGTCGACGTACTCCTGACCGGAGAGCTTCATGATCTCGTACATGACCTCGTCGGTCACGGCGCGCAGGACGAAGCGGTCGTGCTCCATGCCCTGGTAGCGGCTGAAGTCGAGGGGCTTGCCGATGCGGATGCCCGGGCGCATCAGCTTGGGCATGACCTTGCCCGGCGGCTGGATCTTCTCGGTGTCGATCATCGCGACCGGGATCACCGGCGCGCCGGAGGCGAGCGCCACGCGCGCGAGGCCACCGGGCTTGCCGCGGTAGAGGCGGCCGTCGGGCGAGCGCGTGCCCTCCGGATAGATCCCGAACAGCTCACCGCGCGCCAGCACGTCCAGACCGCTCTGGATCGCCGCCTCACCCGCGCCGCGCGCGCCCGAACGGTCCACCGGGAGCTGGCCGACCCCCTTGAAGAACGCGGCCGTCAGCCGGCCCTTGACGCCAGGGGTGGTGAAGTACTCGGCCTTCGCGATGAAGGTCACCTTGCGGTCCAGGACCGCGGGCAGGAAGAACGAGTCGGAGAAGGACAGGTGGTTGCTCGCCAGGATCGCGGGGCCCTCGGCCGGAATGTTCTCCATGCCTTCCACCCAGGGTCTGAAGGCGACCTTCAGCGGCCCCCCGATGGCGACCTTCATCGTGCCGTACAACAACCGACTGCCTCCTGTGTCTGTAGATCAGACCTTAACGCGGCCTGCCGCCAAAGGAGCCGACGACCCTGGTCGGTGTCAGTGCGGTCGCGTACGGTGAATCACCTGGACTTCACGTCCCTTCGACGAACCGCCACTTGCATGAACCGCCACTCTCATGAACAGGAGACCGAAGGTGCCGGTCCTTCCTGGAGCCGAGCCGTACCGCCACGAGGGCGGAGAGGCAGGGGTCCTGCTCTGCCACGGCTTCACCGGTTCCCCCCAGTCGCTGCGCCCCTGGGCACAGCACCTCGCCGCGCACGGCCTCACGGTCTCGCTGCCGCTGCTGCCCGGCCACGGCACCCGCTGGGAGGACATGCAGCTCACCGGCTGGCAGGACTGGTACGCGGAGGTGGACCGCGAGCTGCGGGCCCTGCGCGAGCGCTGCGCCGAGGTGTTCGTGGCCGGCCTGTCCATGGGCGGCACCCTCGCGCTGCGCCTCGCGGCCAAGCACGGTGACGCGATCAGCGGCGTGATCGTCGTCAACCCGGCGAACAAGATGCACGGCGCCGCGGCCCACGCCCTTCCGGTGGTCCGCCATCTCGTGCCGTCGACGAAGGGCATCGCCAGCGACATCGCGAAGGAGGGCGGCGAGGAGCTGGGCTACGACCGGGTGCCGCTGCACGCCGCGTACGCCCTGCGGAACCTCTTCCGGCAGGTCGACCGCGAGCTGCCGCAGGTCACCCAGCCGCTGTTGCTGCTGCGCAGCCCGCAGGACCATGTGGTGCCGCCGGCCGACTCGGCCCGGATCCTCGGCCGCGTCTCCTCACAGGACGTGACGGAGATCCTGCTGGAACAGAGCTACCACGTCGCGACGTTGGACCACGACGCGGACCGGATCTTCGAGGAGAGCCTCGCGTTCATCGGCCGGCTCGCACCCAGTGTCGGCAAGGAAGGGACGGCCGCAGGTGGCTGAGCACGACTCGGATCGCGAGGACCGCGAACCCGAAGAGCAGGGCGTCCCGTTCGACGAGGCGGCCGCGTGGGCGGCGATCGTCGAGGGGTACGGCGAAGAGCCCAAGGACCCACCGGGCGCCAAACCCTTCAAGTCCATCGAGGATCTGGCCCTGTTGGAGCCGGAGACCAATGACGCCCCGTCGGCCGAGCCCAGTTCGAAGCAGTCGAAGGAGAAGCAGGAGGAGGAGAAGAAGCCGGCCGAGCCCCTCGGCGGCTCCGTCTCCTTCGCCCCCGGCGTCGGCCCGCGCGACTACCCGGCGCCCGAGCCGGCCGAGTCGGACTTCGACGAGGACGACGAGGGCCACTTCGTCCCGCCGGAGCCGCCGCCCCTGCCCGCCGCCGACGTGACCGCCAAGTTCGCCTGGCTCGGGGTGATCGGCGGCCCGCTGCTCCTCCTGCTCGCGGTCCTGCTCGGCTGGGAGATGACCTGGTGGCTGACCACGGTCGGCATCGGCGGCTTCCTCGGCGGGTTCGCCACGCTGGTGATGCGGATGAAGACGGACGACGAGGACGAGGGGGACCCGGGGCGCGGCGCGGTCGTCTAGCTCGCGGGGACCCACCGGGATTCCCCTGACGACCACGTCGAGGGAATTCTTCGGAACAACTAGCTCGCGGGGATCCGGAGGGCGGCCAGGACCGGCAGATGGTCCGTGGCCGCCCTCAGGTCTGTCTCGGTCACCCCCGGCTGGCCGAGCGGAACCCCACAACCCAGCACCTCCACACCCTTCGTGGCGAAGATCGCGTCGATCCGCTGGAAGGGGGTGACGGGGTTGAACGTGTACTCGCCGCCCCAGGGGACGGTGGTCCGGCAGTCCTGGAGCCCCTCGGCCAACCGCTGGAAGGCGGGACCGCCCGGGCGTTCGTTCAGGTCGCCGCCCGCGATCGCGTGGTCCGTGCCGAGCCCGGCGAGCCGGTCCAGGAGCAGGCCGCTCTGCTCGCGCCGCTCCTCCTTCTGCAGGGAGAGGTGACAGCTCAGTACGCCCAGCCGCGCGCCGCCGAAGCGGACGACGGCGGTGGCGAACCCGCGCCGGTGCTGGCCGGGGGTGAGCGGCAGCAGGACGTCCTCGGTGCGCTCGACGGTGGCACGGAGGTTGCACAGGATCGCCGGTCCCGCGGCGGTGCCCCCGCCGGTGAGGACCACCTGCCCGGAGGCGGCCGCGAGCCGGGCCAGCTTCTTGCGCCAGCGGAAGAAGCGGGGGGCCTCCTGGACCAGCACCAGGTCCGGGGCGCAGGCGCCGATCACCCGGGCCAGGGCCGCGGTGTCGTCGCGCATCGAGCGGATGTTGTAGCTGAGGACCCGGATGACGGCGGAACCGTCCGATTCGGTCCGGGAGTTGGGCAGCAGCGGGGTCGAAATCGCCATGGTCGCCAACATACGACGAAGCCCGCCGTCCCGGGGTACGGGCTCGGCGGGCGCGGCCGTGCGGACAGCGATGTCACCGGACCGGCGTCACATGATCGGGTCGGGCTCCCGGGCGAGGTCCGCGGCACCGACGAGGCCCGCCTTGTTGCCGAGCTGGGCCGCGATCACGTCGGCGACCGGGCGCCAGTTGCCGCCCACCAGCCAGCGCTTGTACGACTTGCGGATCGGGTCGAGGACGAGTTCGCCCTCGTCGGAGAGGCCGCCGCCGACGATGAAGGCGGAGGGGTCGAAGAGCGAGGCGAGGTCGGCGAGACCGGCGCCGGCCCAGCGGGCGAGCTCACGGTAGGAGTCGACGGCGACCGGGTCGCCCTGCCGGGCGGCCATCGAGATGTGCTTGCCCTCGATGCTGTCGGGGTTGCCGTCACCGAGGCCGAGCAGGATCTCGGCGTTCTCGGGGGTGGCGTTGGCGCGCTGCTTGGCGTATCTGACGAGGGCGCGGCCGGAGGCGTACTGCTCCCAGCAGCCCTGCGAGCCGCAGCCGCACAGCAGTCCGTCCGGCACCATCCGGATGTGGCCGAACTCGGCGGCCACACCGAAGTGTCCGCGGCGCAGCTTGTTGCCGATGATGATGCCGCCGCCGAGGCCGGTGCCCAGCGTGATGCAGATGACGTTGCGGTGGCCCTTGCCAGCACCGAACTTGTACTCGCCCCACGCGGCCGCGTTGGCGTCGTTCTCGACCACGACGGGAAGGCCGACGCGGCCCTCGACCTTCTCCTTCAGCGGCTCCTGGCGCCAGTCGATGTTCGGCGCGAAGTAGACGGTGGAGCGCTGCCTGTTCACGTAACCGGCCGCACCGATACCCACGCCGACGATCTCGTGCCCGGCCCGAGCGCCCTCCACCGCGGAGGCGATGGCGTCCACGATGCCCTCGGGCGTACTCGGGGTCGGCACCTTGTGCGTCGAGAGGATGTTGCCTTCCTCATCGACCACGCCGGCCGCGATCTTCGTGCCGCCGATATCGACGCCGATGGTGAGTCCCATGAATCCCTCAGTTTCGGTCGAGCCCCGCTATGGGCCACCGTACCTGAGGGGGCAATCAGTCTAGGTCGATGCGCTGGCCGGGGCCGGTACCGTCCCCGTCTTCGCCCCGTTCCTCGTCACGTTCGTCGCGCTGCTCGTCGAGGTCCTTGTGGAGGTCGGTCGTGCGGGCGGTCCAGCGCTGTTCCTGGGCCTGGACCGCGGAGCGGTAGGCGGCGAGGAGTTCGTTGCCCGCGGCGGCGAGGTGGCCGAAGACGTCCGGGTTGCGTTCGATGACCGGCTCGACCGCGGCCTTCGCCTGCTGGACGACCTGCTTCACCACCTGCTGGGCGGCCGGTCCGGCGACCGCGCCGAGCAACGGTGAGTTGAGCGACGACAGCTTGTCGCCGACGGCGTCGACGAGCTTGCGCAGTTCCTCGGCGGCCGAGACCGGCGGCTGGCCGTACTGGACGCGGCGGCGGGCCTTCTCCGCGGCGAGATCCTCGGCGCAGGCGGTCGCCCACGCGTCGGCGTCGGTGGCCCTCACCTCGTCCACGGCGTCCTCCGTACCGGCCTGGGACGGAGGGAGCTCTTCGCTCATGACGGACTCCTGACTACGGTTCGTCTCTACGACGTTACCCGAACGGGCGTAAGTCGTTCACGGCCTCTCGGGCCACAGATTGCGGTCCGGCGCGAACCGGATCCGCAGTTCCCCCTCGCGCAGCGACGCCCCGTCGACGGTGCACCGGCGCAGGGCCGAGGGCAGCGGCACGATCCGGCGGAAGCTGCCCGCGGCGACGACGAGTTCGTCACCGCGCCGGATGAGGTCGAGTTCATCGCGTATCGCGCCGGGCAGCGGCAGATGCCAGACGAGGACACCGTCGTCGGCGAGCCGGTCCTCGACGGGCCACTCGACGGCGGAGACGCTGTCGCCGACGCCGGGAACGGCGAGCGCGACGAGATCGTCCGCACCCCGCGGGTCGTGCCCCAACTGCCGGACGGCCCGCACCTCGTACGACTCCTGCCACTCCTCCAGCACCTTGCGCTGCTGGACGACCAGACCCGGCAACGCGTCCGCGACCGCCTCGGGCAGCACCCGGTTGGCGACCAGCACATCGGGCCGCAGCCCGCGCAGCGCAAGGGCGAGAACGGTGTCACGCACGGCATCCGCGCCGGCGGGCCCGGGTTCCGCGACCACCCGTACGACGGTGTCCCGGTCGGCGAGCACCGCCTCGACGGCACCGAGCTCCAGATCCCAGCGCCCGGCGGTCTCGTACAGCCACTCCGAGGGCATCGGCACCCCGGCCAGCCGCCCCAGCACGGGCCGCAGCGCACGGGCCGCCTGTCGCTCGGCCGGCAGCAGGCGCCGCAGATAACGCCGCAGTTCCTCCGGCAGGGCGAGCAGCGCGAGGGCCTGTGGGGCGGCCGGAAGGTCGACGACCAGCAGGTCGTGCGTCTCGGCGAGCGCGGCATCGCGCAGCGCGCGCAGCAGGGTGAGTTCCTCGGCCCCGGGAAGCGGCGTGACCTCCTCCGCCTCCAGCCGCGAGGCCCCGAGCAGATCGAGAACGTTCGCGGCACGTTCCTGGAAGGCCCCGAGGTCGTCCCGGAAACGGGCGGTGGCGTCGGGCCGCCAGGCGGTGAGGTCCGGGGCGACGGTGGTCGGAACCGGTCCCGTCGCCGTGCCGAGGACAGCACCGAGGGTGTCGGTCCGGTCGGCGCTGAGGACAAGGGTGCGAACGCCCTCACGGGAGGCGCGGAGCGCGGTGGCAGCGGCGACAGTCGTACGTCCGCTGCCGCCAGGGCCGGTGATCAGGAGGGTACGCATGATGGTGAACGGTAACGGAGACCGGCCGGGGGGCCCTGCGGCGAGACCCTCCGCCTCTCCCTACTTCTCCCCTGACTCGACCCGCTTCTTGAGTCCGGCCAGCGCCCGGTCGATGATGACCTTCTCGGCCTTGCGCTTGATCATCCCCAGCATCGGAATCTTGACGTCGACCGTCAGCAGATACGTGACCTGCGTCGAACCGTCACCCGCCGCCTTCAAGATGTACGACCCGTCGAGCGACCGCAGCATCTGGGACTTGACCAGCGTCCAGGAGACCTCGTTCGCCCCGGTCCACGTGTACGCCAGCGTCTGGTCGTCCTTGATGGCCCCCGCGTCCATGACGAGCCGTACCTGCTCGGCCCGCCCCTGACCGTCCGTCGCGAGGACCTCCGCCTCCTTCACCTCGCCGGTCCAGTCGGGATAGCGGGCGAAGTCGGAGATCACCTCCATGACATCGGCCGGTGCCGCCTCGATCGTGATGCTCGAACTGGTGTGTTCCGCCATCGCTGTGGCTCCTCCAGATGCGGACCGGCAGGGCGTCGTCATGCGGCTGTGCGTGCAGCGTGAAGGCTACCGTGCGGTCGGCCGCCCCACTTCACCCCCTACCTGCGGTCTCTCACCACTCCAGTACCCAGGGCTTCCCGCTCCCGGCGAAGTGCCCGACGTTCACGCACTCGGTCGCCCCCACCCGCATCCGCCGCACCAACGGCTGGTGGACATGGCCGAACAGCGAATACCGGGGCCGGGTACGGCGGATCGCGTCCAGCAGCGCCCGGCTGCCGCGTTCGAAACGGCGCGCGACGGTGTCGTAGACCAGCTCCGGGACCTCCGGCGGGATGTGCGTGCACAGCACGTCGACCTCGCCCACGGCCTCGATCTTCGCCGCGTACTCCTCGTCGCTGATCTCGTAGGGGGTGCTCATGGGCGTGCGCAGGCCGCCGCCGACGAAGCCGAAGGTCCGTCCGCCGATCTCGACCCGCTCGCCGTCGAGCACGGTGGTGCCGGGCCCGGCGTACTCCGCCCACAGCGGCGGCATGTCGACATTGCCGTAGGTGGCGTACGTCGGTGTGGGGAACGCGGCGAACATCTCGGCGTACTGCTTGCGCACCGCTTTCTCGATCGCCGTCCGCCGGTCGGTGCCGATGCCGCTCCACAGTTGGGCGCCGAGCGCGCGGGCCTCCTCGAAGCGGCGGGCGGTGCGCAGCTCGACGAGGCGGTCGGCGTTCTCCTCGCCGAACAGGTCGGGGAAGATGCCGCGCGAGTGGTCGGCGTAGTCGAGGAAGAGGACGAGGTCGCCCAGACAGATCAGCGCGTCGGCACCCTCGCCGGCTCTGGCCAGGTCACGGGCGTTGCCGTGCACGTCACTGACCACATGAACGCGTGTCCTGCTGTTACCGGCTGGTGTGGGTGCCATGACGATCAAGGGTAAGCGTGTGCGGTGAACGTGAACAGTGGCGACGGGCCTTGCGGTTACTGGCCAGTCAGTTTGCGGGTGGACTACCGTACGGACTGGAACACCAATCTGTGTGACACGGCGAACATCTCCCCCCGACCCCCTGTCGCAGCAGCCATACCGGCGGGTAACGTCCGGGCAGTCCAGTCTTGGACCGCACCGTCGCATCGCACAACGTCGTGGCGCCGGCGCCCTATGAGGAGCAGCAGTCTTGCGCGAGTTCAGCCTTCCGGCTTTGTACGAGGTCCCTGCGGACGGCAATCTCACCGACATCGTCCGGAGAAACGCCGCGCAGCATCCCGATGTCGCGGTGATCGCCCGCAAGGTCGGCGGCGTCTGGCAGGACGTGTCGGCGACGGCCTTCGCGGCCGAGGTACACGCGGCCGCCAAGGGGCTCATCGCCTCGGGCGTGCAGCCGGGCGACCGGGTCGGCCTGATGTCCCGCACCCGCTACGAGTGGACGCTGTTGGACTTCGCGATCTGGAGCGCGGGCGCGGTCACCGTGCCGGTGTACGAGACCAGTTCGCCGGAACAGGTGGAGTGGATCCTGTCCGACTCGGGCGCGACCGCCTGTGTCGTGGAGCTGGACGGCCACGCGGCCGCCGTGGAGTCGGTCCGTGACCGGCTGCCCGCGCTCAAGCAGGTCTGGCAGATCGAGGCCGGCGCGATCGAGGAGCTGGGCCGGCTCGGCAAGGACGTCAGCGACGCGACGGTCGAGGAGCGCGGCTCGCTGGCGAAGGCCGACGACCCGGCGACCATCGTCTACACCTCGGGCACCACGGGCCGCCCCAAGGGCTGTGTGCTGACCCACCGCAGCTTCTTCGCCGAGTGCGGGAACATCGTGGAGCGGCTGCGTCCGCTGTTCCGCACGGGCGAGTGTTCCGTCCTGCTCTTCCTGCCGCTGGCGCACGTCTTCGGCCGGCTGGTGCAGATCGCGCCGATGATGGCGCCGATCAAGCTGGGCAACGTCCCGGACATCAAGAACCTCACCGACGAGCTCGCCTCGTTCCGCCCGACGCTGATCCTGGGCGTCCCGCGCGTCTTCGAGAAGGTCTACAACTCGGCCCGCGCCAAGGCGCAGGCGGACGGCAAGGGCAAGATCTTCGACAAGGCGGCGGACACCGCGATCGCGTACAGCAAGGCGCTGGACACGCCGTCGGGCCCGTCGCTCGGTCTGAAGATCAAGCACAAGACCTTCGACAAGCTCGTCTACAGCAAGCTGCGCGCGGTCCTCGGCGGCCGGGGCGAGTACGCCATCTCCGGCGGCGCCCCGCTGGGCGAGCGGCTCGGGCACTTCTTCCGCGGCATCGGCTTCACGGTCCTGGAGGGCTACGGCCTGACCGAGTCCTGCGCGGCCACCGCCTTCAACCCCTGGGACCGTACGAAGATCGGCACGGTCGGCCAGCCGCTGCCCGGCTCGGTGATCAGGATCGCGGACGACGGCGAGGTGCTGCTGCACGGCGAGCACCTGTTCTCGGGCTACTGGAACAACCCGGGCGCGACCGCGGAGGCGCTGACCGACGGCTGGTTCCACACGGGCGACATCGGCACGCTCGACGAGGACGGCTACCTCAGGATCACCGGCCGCAAGAAGGAGATCATCGTCACCGCGGGCGGCAAGAACGTCGCCCCGGCCGTGATCGAGGACCGGATCCGCGCGCACGCGCTGGTCGCGGAGTGCATGGTGGTCGGCGACGGGCGGCCCTTCGTGGGCGCGCTGATCACGATCGACGACGAGTTCCTGGACCGCTGGGCGGCCGAGCACGGCAAGCCGGCGGGTTCCACCGCGGCGTCGCTGCACGACGACCCCGATCTGGTCGCGGCGATCCAGGACGCGGTCGACGACGGGAACGCCGCGGTGTCCAAGGCGGAATCAGTGCGCAAGTTCCGCATTCTCTCCTCCCAGTTCTCGGAGGAGTCGGGCCATCTGACGCCGTCCCTGAAGCTCAAGCGCAATGTGGTCGCGAAGGACTACGCGGACCAGATCGAGGCCATCTACCAGAAGTAGCGTGGGGCTCCGCCGGTTTGGGGGGGGCGCCATCCGGGGTGCCGGGCGCGTGGTCGGGCGGCTGCGGGTCGTTTGTGGCTTGTCGCGCAGTTCCTCGCGCCCCTAAAGAAGCGTCTTCAGCTTCTCGGCGAGGAGATCCCAGCGCCACTTCTCCTCGACCCACCGGCGCCCCCGCTCCCCCATCCTGCGGCGCAACTCCGCGTCGCCCAGCAGCGCGACGATCCGTTCCGCCGCCTCCTCGACGGAGTCGCCCCGCACCACCCAGCCGGTCTCCCCGTCGAGCACCGCGTCCGGGGCGCCGCCCGAGTCGCCGGCCACGACCGGCAGTCCCGTCGCCGAGGCCTCCAGGTAGACGATGCCGAGCCCCTCGACGTCGAGGCCGCCGCGCCGGGTCCGGCAGGGCATGGCGAAGACGTCGCCGGCGCCGTAGTGGGCGGGCAGTTCGGACCAGGGGACCGCGCCCGTGAAGCGCACCGAGTCGGCGACGCCGGTCTCACGGGCCAGCGTGCGCAGGTCCTTCTCGTACGGGCCGCCGCCGACGATCAGCAGGACGGTGTCCGGCTCGGCGGCCAGGATCCTCGGCAGGGCGCGGATCAGCGTGTCCTGCCCCTTGCGCGGCACAAGGCGCGAGACGCACACGACCACCGGCCGCTCGGTCAGCCCGAGCCGGGCCCGCACCTCGGCGCCGCCCGAGCCGGGGTGGAAGGTCTTCTCGTCGACGCCCGGCGGGAGTTGGACCATCCGCGCGGCGGCCTCGGGGGTCAGCGCGGTCGCGATGCGCGAGCGCGTGTACTCGCCGAGGAAGGTGATCGTGTCCGTCGACTCCCCGATCCGGCGCAGCAGTTGACGCGCCGCCGGCAGTTGCGCCCACCCGGCCTCGTGCCCGTGCGTGGTGGCCACCAGCCGCTCGGCGCCCGCCCTGCGCAGCGCCGGCGCCATCAGCCCGAGCGGCGCCGCCGCCCCGAACCACACCGACGTGCACCCGTGTTCCCGCAGCAGCCCGACCGCCCGCCGGGTCGCCCCCGGCGTCGGCAGCAGCATCGTCGTACGGTCCCGCACGACGGTGAAGGGCTGCTCGGCGTCGAAGGCGGCGGTCGCCTCCACGCCCTCCCGGCCGCGCTTCCAGGTCGAGGCGTAGACGATCACGCGCTCCGGGTCCAGTCGTAGCGCCATGTTGTGCAGGAACGCCTGGATGCCGCCGGGCCGGGGCGGGAAGTCGTTGGTCACGATCAAGGTCTTGTGCATCGCCGCAGACCCTACCGAACCGCCCGCCCCCGGCCGGGCGCGGCCGTGCTTGTGGCACGCTCACAGAAGAGCGGGCCATCATGTTCCCCTCAATGCGGGCAGCGGACGGCAGGGGATCACGTGAAGACGACGGGCGCGAGGCGGTCCCTGGTGGGGCTGCTGGGGATCTGGGCCCTGACCAGGCTGCTGCTGCTCCTCTTCGTGTTCAAGGTCTACGTCTTCCCCGGCCCGGACGTCACCAGCGACGTGTCCGTCATCTACCAGGGCTGGTACGACGTGCTGCGCACGGGCACCTTCCCGCTGGACGACGTGACCTGGCAGTACCCGCCCGCCGCCGCGCTCCCGATCCTCTCGCCCGTGCTGCTGCCCTTCCTCGGCTACGCGCACGCGTTCTTCGTGCTCGCCTTCGTCGCCGACCTGGCCGCCTTCGCCCTGCTGCTGTACGCGGGCCTGCGCCCCGGCAAGTCGCTGCGCGGTGCCTGGGTGTGGGTGGTGGGCGTACCGCTGCTCGGCCCGACCGTCTACTCCCGCTACGACGTGATGGTCACCGCCGTCGCGGTCGCCGCGGTGCTGGCGGGCACCCGGCGCCCGCGCGTGATGGGCGCGTTGGTGGGCTTCGGGGCGATGCTGAAGGTGTGGCCGCTGCTGCTCCTGGTCGCCGTCCGCAGGCGCGGGGTGTGGGCCTGGGCCGTGGGCACGATCGCGGCGATCGCGGCGCTGTTCGCGGTGGCGATGCCCGGCCCGTTCGCCTTCCTCACTTTCCAGCGCGACCGCGGCACCGAGGTGGAGTCGCTGGGCTCGCTGGTCTTCCACGTCGCCCGCCACCACGGCTGGAGCGGCCAGGTGCTGCTCAACTACGGCTCGGTGGAGTTCGTCGGCCCGTATGTGCAGGCGGTCAGCACGACCGCCCTCCTGCTCACCGGCATGATCTTCGGCTGGCTGCTGCTGTGGCGCCTGACGGCCACCCGCTTCGAGGCGGCCACGGTGGCGGACGCGGCCTTCGTCGCCGTGCTGATGTTCACCGTCACGAGCCGGGTGATCAGCCCCCAGTACATGGTCTGGCTGATCGGCCTCGCTGCGGTCAGCGTCTGCTTCCGCGGCAGCCGGATGGGGACGCCCGCGGTCCTGGTCCTGCTGGCGAGCTTCGTGACGGTCCTGGAGTTCCCGATCTGGTTCTCCGACGTGGTCCAGAGCACCCCCACGGGCATCACCCTCCTCGCGGCCCGCAACGGCCTCCTGGTCCTGGCCACGATCCTCGCGGCCCGCGCCCTGTGGCGGGCCACGGTCCCCCGCGAGGAGCCGGCCCCACTGCCCGGTCCCGTCAGCCGAGTTGATCCCGAAGGTACGCCCGCCACGCGTCCGTGAACTCCTCCAGCGTGGTCCCCAGCACCTTCTTCAGCGCCCCCTCGACCGACCCCGCCCGCGCCTTGTGGTCGCCCACGGCCCGGTAGAACTCCCCCAGCTTCGGCTCGCCCCACTCCCCGGCGATCATCCGGCAGGCCAGCCAGCCGCCCTCGTAGGCCTGCGCGAGCTTGGTCGCGTCGCCGCTGAAGCCGAAGTCCCGGTCGGTCGGCAGCGCCTCGGGCACCGCCTCGTCGGCCACCGCGCGCGCCAGCTCCGGCGCGGCCTGCTCCGGGGTGCGGCCGGTGCCCCGGTAGCCGACCCAGTCCGCGTACCCCTCGGACAGCCATAGCGGGGTGGCCGCACCCGTGTGGGCGCGGGTGGCCACATGGGTGGTCTCGTGGGTGAGCACGACCTGCTTGCCGAGGGCGCCGAGGACGGCGTACGCGTCCGGGTTGACGATGACCCGGTCCGCGGGCGCGTTCGGCGCGCCGCCCACCTCGCCGGTGGTGACCGCCGCGATCCCCCGGTAGGAGGAGGCGGGCGAGCCCAGCAGCCCCGCCATGCCGTCCAGCGACTTCGGTACGAGCACGACGACGTGTCCGGCCCAGTCCGGGCCCCACGCCCCCGTCACGGCCGGTACGGCGCGATCGGCGAGGTCCGCGTACCGGTGCAGCGCCTCGCTGGTCTGTCCGACCCCCAGGACGAGGCTGTGCGCCCCGCGCACGACCGCCACCTCGCCCTGGTCCCACAGCTGCTGCGCGGACTTCTCGGCGGGCGCCTCGGCGTCCACGTACCACTGCCCGTCCTGCTCCCGGCTGAGGGTCAGGGTGCGGCCGGCGGTGACGGGGGCCTTGTCGTAGCCCTGGACCTGGTAGCGCAGATCGACGTCGGCGGTGGCGGTGTCGCCCGAGCGGTGCAGGGCGGTGACGCGGTAGGACCAGCTCGCCAGCGGCACCCCGCGCAGGTTCTCGAACCAGCTGAGCGCGCCCGTCTTCAGGAAGGCCGTGCGGTCGCGCTCCATGACGGCACTCGCGCGCCGGTCCAGGACCCGCTGGAGGTCCTTGCGGTCGGTGGTGGCGGCGGGCTTGCCACCGCAGCCCACCAGGCAGACGAGCAGCAGAACGAGCGCCACCGCTCCGGATCCCGACGCCCGCCCTCGACCAGCCACTTTACGATCGTACGGCCGCGGCGCCGGGTGTGGTCAGACCCTCGTGACCGACGAGACGGGCATCATGCCGACCGGGTCGTAGCGCACCGGCGCGCCGGGGTAGGGCGCGTGGATCACCTGGCCGTTGCCCATGTACATCGCGACATGGCTGGCGTCGGACCGGTAGGTGACCAGGTCGCCGGGCTGCGCCTGGGAGAGCGGGACCTGGCGGCCGGCGTAGCGCTGGGCCTGCGAGGTGCGTGGGAGATGGACGCCGGCCTGCGCGTACGACCACTGCATCAGGCCCGAGCAGTCGAAGCCGGAGGGGCCGCTGGAGCCCCATACGTAGGGCTTGCCCAGCGCGGTGCGGGCGGCGGCCACGGCGGCTGCCGCGCGTGCCGAGGAGGGGGCCGCGTCGCCGAGGTCGGGGATCTCCACGCGGCCGGAGCGGGAGGCGCGGTCGTAGGCGGCGCGTTCCGTGGACGGCAGGGAGTTGAGCAGCTGCCGGGCCTTGGCGAGCTTCTTCTCGACCGTCTTCTTGTGGGTGGCGACGGCCTTGCGGCTCTTCTCCAGCTCGGCGAGCTTCTGGGTCGCCTCCGAGCGCTCCTGGGCGAGTTCGCGCATGGCGGACTCGAGTTCCCTGAGTTCGCCGGTCTGGTGGACGGTGATCCGGTCCAGGACGGAGGCCTTGTCGAGGTAGTCGTCCGGGTCGTCGGAGAAGAGCAGCGCGAGGGACGGGTCGACGCCGCCGGACCGGTACTGGGCGCCGGCCAGCGAACCGAGCGTCTCCCGCATGGAGTTGATGCGCTGCTGCTGGCGGGCGATGCGGTCCTGGGAGTCGGCCACCTCGCGGCGCAGCGTGTCGGAGGTCTCGTCGGCCTTGTTGAAGGCCTCGGTGGCTTCCTCCGCCTGCTCGTAGAGGCGGTCCACCTCGGCCTTGGTGTCGGTGTGCGGAGCGGCGCTCGCCGGTACGGCGCCGAGGGCGGCGGCCGCGGCGGACAACGCGCACAGGGCGGTGCCGGCGCCCCGGTTGAACCCGGACGGCGATGCAAGTCGGCGATGGGACCCCACGGGAAGCCGCACTCCTTCCGCTTACGGACGAGGAAACGCGGCAGACAGTAGCCCCGCTACCGGGGGCCCACCAAAGACCTCCGCGGCCACACAACGTGACGCCCCGCCCAAGACGCAGGTCATGGGCGGGGCGCGGGGTCAGCTGGAGTTGTCGTAATTCGCCCGTTCGGGCGGTGCGGCGTCGCGGCCTTACGGTCGATCGCTTCCGGTCACGACCGGACGCCGAACCGGATCAGATCCGGACGCCGAACTGGAACGGCATGTTGCCGATCGACTCGTATCGGACCACGGTGCCGGTGCGCGGGGCGTGGATCACCTGGCCGTTGCCGGCGTAGAGGCCGACGTGGTGCTGGTCGCCGTAGAAGATGACCAGGTCGCCGACGCGCAGGTCGCTCTGGTTGTAGATCCGGGTACCGGCGTTGGCCTGGGCCTGCGAGGTGCGCGGGATGCCGACGCCGGCCTGGGCGTAGGCCCAGGAGGTCAGGCCCGAGCAGTCGAAGGACGAGGGGCCGGAGGCGCCGTAGACGTACGGGGTGCCGAGCTTGGACTGGGCGGCGGCGAAGGCCGCGGCGGCCCGGCTGTTGGCGGAGGTGCTGTTGCCGAGGTCCACCCGCTCGCTGGAGCTGCGGCTGGCCCGCGCGTCGGCGTCGGCGAGCGCCGAACGCTCCGCGGCCGTCAGGGTGTTGAGCAGCTTCTGTGCCTCGGCGAGCTTGCTCTGGACTTCCTGCTTCTTCTTGCCCAGTTCGGTGCGGGTGGAGGCGAGGTCCTTGAGCTTGTCGGAGGCCTCGGCGCGCTCCTGGGCGAGTTCGCGCTGCTTCTCCTGGATCTTCTTCAGCGCCTCGACCTGCTGGGCGCTCAACTGGTCGGCGGTGGACGCCTTGTCCAGGTAGTCGTCCGGGTTCGACGAGAGGAAGAGCTGGAGGGAGGAGTCGATGGAGCCGGTGCGGTACTGCGCGGCGGCCGCCAGGCCTATGGACGAGCGGAGCTCGTTGAGCTCCTCCTGGCCGCGGGCGACGTTGTCCTGGATGGTGGAGATCTCCTTCTGGAGCTTCTCCTGCTTCTCCTTGGCGCCCGTGTACTTCTCGGTGGCCTGCTCGGCCTGCTCGTAGAGCTTGTCGACCTTTTCCTTGACCTCGTTCTTCGTGGGCTTCTCACTCGGCGCGGCGTTCGCGGCCTGGGCGCTGATGGCAACGGCGGCAGCAGCTGCGGTGGTGAGCACGGTCACACGTGCCCGACTCGGCTGCTTGGGTCGACGATGGGACGCCACGGACGCGGGCTCCTTCTTCAGAGTGATCACCCGTTCGGAGGTTCGAGCCCAGACCCTAGTGACCTTCTTGTGATCAGTTCAAATCCTCACGTGAAAAATGTTTGTCACAGAGTGCATTCTTTGCACTCAACTCACATGCAGTCATGGTCGATTGACGCTACGTTGCGTGATGATTACGCCAATTCGGGCGTTAAACCTGCAAGCTTGACCTTCGGGACAGGCGCCGGACAGGCGCTCAGATCAGCCGCTTCAGGAGCATCGCCGAAGCGATCGGCCGGGCCCCCGCCTTGGCGACCCCGTCGGCCACCTCACGGTCGGTGGAGGCGACGATGACGGGCCGGCCCGGCGGCTCGGCGCGCACCAGCTGGCGGATCAACTCGTCGGCCGTGACACCTGGCTTGGAGAACAGCACGCGGACCCCGCGCGGCGGCGCGAGCAGCACCGGCGCGGCCAGCTCGGCCCCGTCGAAGACACACGTCACCTCGGCGCCGGTCTGCGCGGCGAGCTGCGAGAGCTGACCGAGCAGCCGCAGGCGCTGCTTCTCCAGCGGCATCTGCGGATAGCCGGTCTTGGTGACGTTGTAGCCGTCGACGACCAAGTGCGCCTGGGGCAGGGCGAGCAGCTGGTCGAGAATCGCGGGGTCGTGCTCGGACAGCGCCCGCGCGGCGATGTCCTTCGGGGTCATTCGTCCCGGTTCGACCGCGTCCACGGTCTCCGCGGGCCGCACGGACACCGGCGGCAACGCCAGCTCCCTGCGCAGCCCTTGGGCCGCTTCCAGTACGGTGTCCAACAGCAGGCGCACGCGCATGTCCTCGACACTGCGCCCCTCGCGCGCCGCCCTGCGCGTGGCCTCCAGGGAGGCCTCCGCCTCGGTGAGCCGCGCCTTCAGCCGCCGCGCCTCGCTCTCCGCGGCGGACAGCTGCGTCTGCCCCTCGGCGCGCAGGATCTCCGTCTCGGCGTGCACCTTGCGCAGGGCCGCCTCGCCGCGCCGGACGTCACTGACGGCCGCGCGCAGCTTGCGATGAAGCGATTCCGCTTCTTTCCTGGCGGCCTCCAGATCGGCGCGCAGCCGCTCGGTCTCGGTCCGGGTCGCGTCCCGCGCCTGCGCCAGTTCCGCCCGCAGCCGCTCCAGCTCCGCCCGGCTCTCCTCGTCGGCCCGCTCGGCATCGGCCCGCTGGGCCTCCTCGCCGGCCGCCGTCACGAGCTTCACCCAGCCCGTGGGGCGCAGCACATAGGCCGCGGCCGCCACATCGAGCGGGTCCGCGGCCGGGGGCGGCGAGCCGGAGTCGAGGGCGCCCGCGAGCTCCGCCTGGGCCTCTCTCAGCTTCTCCCCGATCCGCTGCCGGAACAGCGGGTCGGTCTCCAGCGCGGCCGCCATCGCGTTCCCGGCGAACTTGGCCCGCCGGTTGGGGGCGAACCGCGCGTACTGCCGCAGCTGCGCGGGCAGTTCGGCGACGGTCAGGCCGCCGAACCCGTCCGAGACGATCTGTACGACCCGGCGGCGCACACCGTCGGGCAGCGGACGGTCGAGCACCTCAGCGGTGCCGTCGCCCGGCCCCCCGCCTGCGCTCTCCACCATCCGTCACACCCCATCACCTGTGCGGGGCCGGCCCTGTCAGGAACCGGCGCCGGGCCTGTCCACGAGTTCCACCTGATCCACGGCATTGCACCAGCGGCAGCGCACCGACTCGATGGTCTCACTGACCACCTCGCGCTCCTCGACCCTCGGCTCGCCGGCGAGGTCGAGGTGGACGTACTCGACGACCTTCGACGAGCGCGTCACGTCGAAACGCGTGAGGTTGCCGCACAGAGTGCAGCGCCACCGCGTGGCTGCGGTGGGCAGGGGAACCGTCATCGTGACTGTCCGCTTTCCTTCTAGTGTCCGTGACGCCCGGCTTCCCCGGTGCGTGTGGCTCGTAACCCTACGGCCTGGCGCGTACTCGCCGCCCGTCCGTCCGCGGCGGCGAGGCGGTCTGTGCGTGTGCGTCCCGTTACGCCATGCTCTGTGTCCATGATCAGCAACTGGAGCGCGACGGTCGGCAGGACGTTCAGAACCGGCCGGATGCCGTCGGCACCGGTCACGTACGGGCTGATCGCGGTCTGTTGTCTGGTCTTCGCGGTCGGCCCGGCCTCGGGGCTGAATCCGGCCTACGGTTCCGGGGACGCGCTGCTCGCCGCGCAGCGCGCCTATTTCCACCGCTGGGGCGTGGTCCCGGCGGACCTCTTCGCGGACCCCGCGGGATCCGTCCTCACCCCCGCCACGGCCCTCTTCATCCACGGCGGCTGGGTCCACCTGCTCGGCAACATGCTCTTCCTCTACGTCTTCGGCGTGATGACCGAGGAGCGGATGGGCCGCGTGCGGTTCACGCTCTTCTACCTCGTCTGCGGCTACCTCGCCCTGCTGGGGTACGCGGCCGCCAACTCCTCCTCCGAGCAGTCCCTGGTGGGAGCGTCGGGGGCGATCTCGGCGATCCTCGGTGCGTTTCTGTACCTGTTCCCCGGGGCGCGGGTGACCAGCCTGCTGCCGTTCCTGTTCTTTCTGCCGATGCGGTTTCCCGCGTGGGTGGTGCTGCCGTTCTGGGCGGCGCTTCAGTGGGTGGCGGCGGGGCGGGCGGAGCAGGGGCCCGGGGTGGCGTATCTGGCGCACCTGGTGGGGTTCTCGCTGGGCTTCGGTTACGCGTGGGCCCGATTCCGCCGTACGACTAGAGTGAAGGCCGCCCCAGCTCCGGCCCCCGAGGGAGAGAACCAGCCGTGATCACCGCGATCGTCCTCATCAAGACCAGCGTGGACCGGATCCCCGAGATCGCGGAGTCGATTGCCTCGCTGGAATCTGTGAGCGAGGTGTTCTCCGTGACGGGTACGTATGACTTGATCGCGATGGTTCGGGTCAAGGAGCACGAGGACCTCGCCGAGGTCATTCCTGGGCGGATCAGCAAGATCCCCGGGGTTGAGGGCACGGACACGCATGTGGCGTTTCGGACGTACTCCCAGCATGACCTTGAGGCCGCGTTCGCTATTGGGCTGGACTCCTGAGTTGAGCGCCTAGTGGGGTGGGGGGCGCGGACCGTTTGCGGCTGACCGTTCGATGTGGCTGGTCGCGCAGTTCCCCGCGCCCCTTCGGGGCGATCAGCCCACCGCAGGTACGCAGCGGCCGTTCTCCGTGTGGTAGGTCCACTTGGCGCCTGCCGTCACCAGTTCCTTCACCGCGTTGATGAAGCGCTCCACGTGCTCGTCGGGGGTGCCGGCTCCGAAGCTCACTCGGATCGCGTTGAGGGACTTCTCGCCCGGGGCCGCCTCGGGGGCGCCGCATTCGCCCTGGGTCTGAGGGTCGGTGCCCAGGAGGGTGCGCAGCAGCGGGTGGGCGCAGAAGAGGCCGTCGCGGACGCCGATGCCGTACTCGGCGGAGAGGGCGGCGGCGAAGTGGGAGCTGTTCCAGCCGTCGACCACGAAGGAGATGACGCCCACGCGCGGGGCGTCGTCGCCGAAGAGGGACAGGACGCGCACCTCCGGGACCTCCGCCAGGCCCGCCCGCACTGTCTCGATCAGGTGCTGCTCGCGTGCGACCAGCGTGTCGAAGCCCGCCTCGGTCAGCGCCTTGCAGGCCGACGCGATGGAGTAGGCACCGATGACGTTCGGGGAGCCGGCCTCGTGGCGGGCGGCGCTGTCGTGCCACTCCACGTCCACTCCCCCGTCCTCGCGCCGGCTGACCTTGCGGCTGGCGCCGCCGCCCGCGAGGTAGGGGTCGGCCGCCCGGAGCCAGTCGGCGCGGCCGGCCAGGACGCCGGAGCCGAAGGGGGCGTACAGCTTGTGGCCGGAGAAGGCGATCCAGTCGACGTCGAGGTCCTGGACGGACACCGGGTGGTGCGGGGCGAGTTGGGCGGCGTCCAGGACGATCCGGGCGCCGTGCGCGTGCGCGGCGGCGGCCAGTTCGCGGACCGGCCACAGCTCGCCGGTGACGTTCGAGGCGCCGGTCACGCAGACCAGGGCCGGGCCGTAGGGGTCACGGGCGGCGAGGGCCCGCTCCAGGGTCTCGACGGCCTGGGCCGGGGTGCGCGGGGCGTTGAGGTAGGTGACGCGGGCGTCCTGCCAGGGCAGCAGCGAGGCGTGGTGCTCGGTCTCGAAGACGAAGACCTGGCAGTCGGCGGGCAGGACCGCGGCGAGGAGGTTGAGGGAGTCCGTGGTGGAGCGGGTGAAGATCAGCTGGTCGTCGGGGCGGCAGTCCAGGAACTCCTCGACCGTCCGGCGGGCGTTCTCGAAGAGGTCGGTGGAGAGCTGCGAGAGGTAGCCGGCGCCGCGGTGGACGCTGCCGTAGTACGGGGCGTAGGCCGCCACGTCGTCCCAGACGCGCTGGAGGGCCGGGGCGCTGGCCGCGTAGTCGAGCGCCGCGTAGGTGACTTCGCCGCCCGTGACGAGCGGGACGGTGACGTCCCGGCCCAGGACGGGCAGCGGGGCACAGACGGAGGTGGCGGCAGCGGTGGCGACAGACATGGCGAACTCCCGTGAGAGGCAGGCGAATTCACTGCGCGGGCGGACATGGCTCCGGCGCAGGAGAAAGGTGAAGGGGGTATGCGGAGGCGGGGCTCGGCGCCCTATCGCATTCGCTTGCTCACGGAGAACTCCCTCGAGACCAGGACCCCTGGTGTCTTTCGAGGGGCCCGCGCTTGCCGCAGACCTCGCTGCCTACGGCCTGGTCTTCACCCGGGGCACCCCGCCACGGACGGAGGGTTGCCGGACAGTCGGCCGGGGCCTCATGACTGTCACTCATGACCTGGTCCAAAAACCTACGTGACGTGATCGTCGTCCCGCAACCCGTGTCCGGATCGCGGGACGACGACCGCCGTACGGCTAGGGGCTGTCGCTTGGATCAGGCCGGCCGTGAGGCGCGGTGCCTCTTGGCCGACCCGAGCCCCGCGACGCCGGGCTGATCCAAGCGACAGCCCCTACGCGTTGCTGGCCGCCGCCCAGCGCTCCAGGGTCCGCTTGGCGGCGCCCGAGTCGATCGACTCCGCCGCCTTCTCCATCCCGGCCCTGAGCTGGTCCGCCAGCGGCTCGTCACCGGGCTCCAGGGCCACCAGGGCGGCCGCCGAGTTCAGGAGTACGGCGTCCCGCACCGGGCCCGTCTCGCCGTCCAGGAGCCGGCGGGCGACGCCCGCGTTGAACTCGGGGTCGGCGCCGCGCAGCGCCTCCACCGGGACCAGCGGGAGGCCCACGTCACGGGGGTCGAAGGACTCCTCGGTGACCTTGCCGTCGCGGACGATCCAGACCCGGGAGGTGGCCGTGGTCGTCAGCTCGTCGAGGCCGTCGTCGCCGCGGAACACCAGGGAGGAGTTGCCCCGCTCGGCGAAGACGCCCGCGATGATGGGCGCCATCCGCGGGTCCGCGACCCCGACCGCCTGGGCCCGCACCCTGGCGGGGTTGGTCAGCGGGCCCAGCGCGTTGAACACCGTGCGGATGCCCAACTGGCCGCGCGCGGCGCCCGCGTGACGCAGGGCCGGATGGAACTTGATCGCGAAGCAGAAGGTGATCCCCGCCTCTTCGGCGACCTCGGCCACCCGCTTCGGGGTCAGTTCCAGGTTGACGCCGAGCCGCTCCAGGACGTCGGAGGCGCCGGACGCGGAGGACGCGGCCCGGTTACCGTGCTTGACGACCTTCGCGCCCGTGCCGGCGATCACGATCGAGGACATCGTGGAGATGTTCACCGTCTTCGCGCCGTCGCCGCCGGTGCCGACGATGTCCACGGTCTTCCCGGACACCTCGATCACGTTGGCGTGCGCGTACATCGCGCGCACCAGACCGGTGATCTCCTCGACCGTCTCGCCCTTGGCCCGCAGCGCCACCACGAACCCGGCGATCTGCGCGTCCGTCGCCTCGCCGCGCATGATCTGGTCCATCGCCCAGAAGGTGGCGTCGGCGTCCTGGTCCTTGCCGTACAGCAGGGAGTTCAGTACCTCGGGCCAGGAACGGCCCGCCGCGATGTCGCCTCCAGCGGGGGTCACAGCGCTCATACGGCCGCTCCTGGGTGTCGTAGAAGGTGCGTCACAAGACGTGCCCCACCCTATCCAGCGCGCGGCACGGCGAAGGGCCCCGTCCGGTGTTCGGACGGGGCCCTTCGACTGTGGCGTGGCGACGCCTCAGCGATCAGTGGTGGCCGTGGCCGCTCGTGATCTCCTTGTACTCCTCGACGGTCGGCTTGGGGATCTGGGACTCCTCGCCGTAGTACGCCTCGCTCAGCTTGGCGCGCAGCTTCTCGGAGCCCTTGACCTTGCGCTCGACGCCATTCTCGTCGACCGTCGCGCCGATCGCGGCCGGCACGTACTGCTCGTGCGCGGTGAGCGTGTGCAGCGCGTCCTGGCTGAGCGGCTCGTGCACCTCGATGAACTCACCGTGCGGCAGGCGCTTGATGATGCCCGACTCGCGGCCGTGCAGCACCTTGTCGCGGTCCCGGCGCTGCAGGCCCAGGCAGATCCGCTTGGTGGCGATGAACACGAGGACCGGTACGACGAAGAAGCCGACGCGGACGAACCAGGTGATCGCGTTGATCGACAGGTGGAAGTGCGTGGCCCAGAGGTCGTTGCCGCCACCGACGAGCAGGACGAAGTACCAGGAGATCCACGCGGCGCCGAACGCGGTACGCGTCGGGACGTTGCGCGGACGGTCCAGGATGTGGTGCTCGCGCTTGTCGCCGGTGACCCAGGACTCGATGAACGGGTAGACCGCGATCGAGACCAGGACCAGCGGGAAGATCACCAGCGGGATGAACACGCCCAGGACGAGCGTGTGGCCCCAGGCGTTGATCTCCCAGCCCGGCATGACACGGATCAGGCCCTCGGAGAAGCCCATGTACCAGTCGGGCTGGGCGCCCGTGGAGACCATGTCCGGCCGGTAGGGGCCCATGGCCCAGATCGGGTTGATCGAGGCGATCGCCGCGACGGCCGCGATGACACCGAAGACCAGGAAGAAGAAGCCTCCGGCCTTGGCCATGTAGACCGGCAGGAGCGGCATGCCGACGACGTTGTTGTTCGTCTTTCCGGGGCCCGCGAACTGCGTGTGCTTGTGGTAGAAGACCAGGATCAGGTGGCCGACCACGAGCCCGAGCATGATGCCCGGCAGCAGCAGGATGTGGATCGAGTAGAACCGTGCGACGAAGTCGCCGCCGGGGAACTCGCCGCCGAAGAGGAAGAACGACAGGTACGTGCCGACGATCGGCACGGACAGGACCGCGCCCTCCATGAAGCGGACACCGGTGCCGGAGAGCAGGTCGTCCGGGAGCGAGTAACCGGTGAAGCCGGTGAACATGCCCAGGACGAACAGCAGGAAGCCGAACAGCCAGTTGACCTCACGCGGCTTGCGGAACGCGCCCGTGAAGAACACGCGCATCATGTGCACGAACATGGCGGCGAGGAAGATCAGCGCGGCCCAGTGGTGGATCTGCCGGATCAGCAGACCACCGCGCACATCGAAGGAGATGTGCATGGTCGAGTTGAAGGCCTCGGACATCATCTGGCCCTGCAGCGGGATGTAGCTGCCGTGGTACTCCACCTCGTTCATCGACGGGTGGAAGAACAGCGTCAGGTACACACCCGTGAGGATGATGATGATGAAGCTGTAGAGGCAGACCTCGCCCAGCATGAACGACCAGTGGTCGGGGAAGATCTTGCGCATGTTGGCCTTGGCCAACCCGTAGATCCCCAGCCGGCCGTCCGCCCAGTCGGCGACGCGCTCGCCCGCCGGGGCTTTGCCGCGCCGGGGCTCGTTGCTTGCGGTGCTCTCGTTGGTGCTCATCCGCGCTCCCAGAATGCAGGACCGACGGGCTCTTCGAAGTCGCCGAGCGCCTCGAGGTAGCCCTCGTCGTTCACGCCGATGCGCAGCTGCGGCAGGGCGTGCCCGGCGGGGCCGAAGATCACTCGGGCACCGTCGGAGAGGTCGAAGGTGGACTGGTGGCAGGGGCACAGCACGTGGTGCGTCTGCTGCTCGTACAGGGAGATCGGGCAGCCGACGTGGGTGCAGATCTTCGAGTACGCCACGATGCCCTCGTGCGACCACTCGAGCTCGCGCTTGTCCTTGATGTTGTCCGGCTGGAGCCGGACGATCATCAGGGCCGCCTTGGCGATCTCGGTCTGGAACTCCTCGTCGTGCTCCTCCAGGCCCTCGGGCTTGGCGAAGGTCAGCGAGCCGACCGCGACGTCGGAGGGGCGCAGCGGCTCGTTGGTGTTCATGTTGACGAGCAGCTTGCCCTTGGACCAGATGGTGTGGCGGAGCTTGGTCCCGGGCAGCGGGCCGAGGTCGCGCAGCAGCATGACGCCGGAGAGCGGGAACAGGGCCAGCGCGCCGAACATCGTGTTGCGGATCAGCTTGCGCCGGCCGAGCGCGGACTCCTTGGCGCCCTGCTTGAAGTCGGCCAGCACCTTGGCCTTGACCTCGGGCGTGGCCTCGATCGCGTGCCGCTCGTCGGCGATCTCCACGTCGGACATCAGGGTGCGGGCCCAGTGGACCGCGCCCGCGCCGATCGAGAACAGCGCGAGGCCCAGGGTCAGGCCGAGCGCGAAGTTCAGCGCGTTGATGTGACCGATCGGGAAGACGAAGATCGCCTTGTCGTGCGGGATCGCCACGTAGGAGGCGATGAAGCCGACGGTGGCCAGCATGGACACCGTGAACAGGAAGGCGACGACGCGCTCGGACCGCCTGGCGGCCTGCTCGTCGATGTCCTGCACCCGGTGCTCGTGGGGCGGCAGTCCGGGGTCGGCGAACGGGTCCTGCTCGTTCGCGACGCCTACCGCGCCGTGCGCGTCCTGCTCAGCGGGCAGGTTCTCTTCTGGAATGTCTTGGCTACTCATGACTTCTTGGCCTTTGCGGTCCGAGCGGCGACCCAGACGGCGACCGCGATCAGCGCGCCGAGTCCGAAGACCCAGGCGAAGAGGCCCTCACTGACCGGCCCGAGGCCACCCAGTTCGAGGCCACCAGGGCTCTCGGTGTCGTCGCCGTTGACCGCGTTCAGGTACGCGATGATGTCCTTCTTGTTCTTCTCCGACAGCGTGGTGTCGGGGAAGGACGGCATGTTCTGCGGGCCCGTCTGCATGGCCTCGTAGATGTGCTTGGGGGCGACACCTTCGAGGTCCGGCGCGAACTTGCCGTGCGTCAGCGCACCGCCCTTGCCGGTGAAGTTGTGGCACTGGGCGCAGTTGGTGCGGAAGAGCTCACCACCCTTGGCGATGTCGGCGCCGTCGGGGCCGTACTCGGCCTTCGTGGGAACGGACGGGCCGGCGCCGAGGGAGGAGATGTACGCGGCGAGCTGGTCGATCTCGGCCTGCGTGTAGATGACCTTCTTCTTCGGGATCTGCGCGCCCGGCTGCTGGGCCGGCATACGGCCGGTGCCGACCTGGAAGTCGACCGCGGCGGCGCCCACGCCCACCAGGCTCGGACCGTCGGAGGTGCCCTGACCGCCGGTGCCGTGGCAGCTTGCGCAGCCTACGGAGTAGAGCTTCTTGCCCTCGTCGATGGCAAGGGACTGGGCGGTCTCATCGGCCTGCGCCTTGCTCGCGGGAGCGAACGCGGCGTACAGCCCCCCAGTGGCCGCCAGCGCGAGGAGTAGGACGACGACAGCCGCCAGCGGATGGCGTCGTCGTGCGGAGAGCTTTTTCACGGATTACCCCGGTGTCAGGATCTTCTGCGTCGATGCTTCTGGAAAGTGCGTCCACGGGACGCACGCGGGAGCGGGCCCGCCTACTTGATCAGGTAGATCGTGGCGAAGAGGCCGATCCAGACGACATCGACGAAGTGCCAGTAGTAGGACACGACAATGGCCGCGGTCGCCTGCTCGTGCGTGAACCTCTTGGCCGCGTAGGTGCGGCCGAGGACGAACAGGAAGGCGATCAGGCCGCCCGTCACGTGCATGCCGTGGAAGCCGGTGGTCAGGTAGAACACCGAGCCGTACGGGTCCGAGGAGAGCGAGAGGCCGTCCTCCTTCACCAGCTCCGTGTACTCGAAGATCTGACCGCCGATGAAGATCGCACCCATCACGAACGTGACGATGAACCAGCCCCGGAGCTTCTTCACGTCCCCGCGCTCGGCGGCGAAGACACCGAGCTGGCAGGTGAGGGAGGAGAGCACCAGGATCGTGGTGTTGGTCGCGGAGAACGGAAGGTTGAGATGGCTCGCCATCTCCTTCCAGTGATCCGGACCGGTCACCGATCGCAGGGTGAAGTACATCGCGAAGAGGGCCGCGAAGAACATCAGCTCGGAACTCAGCCAGATGATGGTTCCGACGCTGGTGAGGTTCGGCCGGTTGACCGACGGGTGCGCGTGCCCGGTTTCTACTGTCGTTGCTGTCGCCACGACCGACATTATGTCGGTCGCTTATCCCGCCCTCACTCCGGGGGGTGCCGTTCGGAGTGTCCGCACCGTGTGTACTGCCCGTATGGCCCATCGAAGCGGTGTTCCAACAGGTGTTGACGGCGTGTTCAAGGGAGTAGCATCCGCCGCAGCGGCCCCCCGGGTTCCCGATCGAAGACGCGGAGGAACAATGCAGTCGACTGCCACGGTGCTGGTCTACAGCGACGACTCCAACACGCGCGAGCAGGTGAGGCTCGCGGTGGGCCGGCGGCCGGCTCCGGATGCGCCGTTGGTCTCGTTCCTGGAGTGTGCGACCCCGGCGGCGGTCCTCTCGGAGTTGGACAAGGGCGGGATCGACGTCTGTGTCTTCGACGGTGAGTCCGCGCCGATGGGGGGCATGGGGCTGTGCCGGCAGATCAAGGACGAGGTGTTCAACTGCCCGCCGGTGCTTCTGCTGATCGGGCGGCCTCAGGACGCGTGGCTGGCCACGTGGAGTCGGGCTGAGGCGGCTGTGACGTTGCCTGTGGATCCGGTGGAGTTCGCGGCGGCGCTCGCTGCGTTGTTGCGGGACAAGAAGGCTCTGAGCGCCTAGTAGCTCGGTTCGGCCCGTAGTTCGGCGGCTGCGGGCCGTTGGGGTTGATCGCGCAGTTCCCCGCGCCCCTTCCGGGGCGCTCACACCGCTGTAGGCCTGAGACGGGCCGTGTCTTCGGGGCTCGGCGCGTCCGGGGTGTTGGCGATGAGGGCGCTGCCGCCCCGCCACTTCTTCCAGTTGACGTTCCAGTCGCCGAAGCCGTTGCCGAAGGGCTCCATTTCGTTGCCGTCGGAGTTGACGACCTTGACGACGTCGCCCTGGCGGATGTTGTCGAAGAACCACTCGGCGTTGCTGGTGCTCATGCCGGTGCAGCCGTGGCTGACGTTCTCGTAGCCCTGGGAGCCGACGGACCAGGGGGCCGCGTGGACGTACTCGCCGCTCCAGGTGACGCGGGTGGCGTAGTAGACGGGCAGGTCGTAGTTGTCCGAGGAGCCCTCGGCGATACCGACGGTGGTACCGCGCATACGTACGAAGTACTCCTTGCCCAGTACGACCTTGACGCCGTTGCGGGTCTCGAAGCCGGGCTTGCCCGTGGTGACCGGGAGTTCGTTGATCTCCTTGCCGTTCTTCCAGACGGTCATGGAGTGTGACGAGGCGTCCGTGACGGCGATGACGCGGTCGCCGATGCTGAGCTTCAGGGGCTTGGAGGCGCCGCCCCAGAGGCGGTCGCTGATCTTCACGCCGTCCAGCTCGCTGCGGACCTTCACGGTGGCGTGGGTGGGCCAGTAGTCCTTGGGCCGGTAGTGGAGTTCCTTGTCGTCCACCCAGTACCAGGCGCCCTGCACGGCGGGTACGGAGTCGACCCTGAGGGCGCGTTCCACGATCGCCCGCTGCGCCTTGTCCTTGACCGGCTTGTTCAGCTCGGCCGTGACGGGCTGTCCGACGCCGTACTTGCCGCCCTCCGGCCCGAACTTCACCGTCAGGGGCTTCTTGGCGGTGGGCTTGCTGGTGTCGAAGGCGAGCACCTTGCGGCCGGGCGCGCCGTCGTCGTCCTCGGTGCTCACCCGGACCGTGTAGTGGGCGCTGGCGGCCAGCGGGGAGGTGCTGTGCCAGCGAGTGCCGTCGGCGCTGAGTTCGCCCGTCACATAGCGGCCCTGGGCGTCCATGGCGGTGACGTCCGTGATGCGGCCGTCGTCGTCCGAGGCGGTCACTTCCAGGGGCCTGTCCGGGTCGACCTTCTTGCCGTCGTCGGCGGGGCCGTTGAAGGAGATCTGGTCCGTCGCGTCGTACGGCTTCGCGGAGAGCGGGTTGCCGCCGCTGCCGCAAGCGGTACCGCCCGCGCCGAGGGCGATCACCAGCAGCGTGCAGCTGACGACGGTGCGGGTGCGCGGAGAGTGGTTCATACCGTCACGTTATGGACGTATGTCAGCGGCGGCGCGGCGAGTAACTCTTACGGGGGACCGGAAGTGCGGCAAAAGCAGGAGCCCGGACCCTCCTGACGGAGTGTCCGGGCTCCAGAACGTGCCGGGCGTGCTACTGGGTGCGGTTCTCACCGCGGTAGTACTCGAAGACCCAGCCGTACAGGCCGACCATGAGGATCGGGGCCGAGAAGTACAGCAACCACCAGCCGATCGCGATCGACAGGAAGGCGAGCGCGCCACCGATGCCGAGGGCGAGCGGCTGCCAGCTGTGCGGGCTGAAGAACCCGACCTCGCCGGCGTCGTCAGCGACGTCGGCTTCCTTGTTGTCCTGGGCGCCGACGTCGACCCGCCTGGCCGTGAAGCCGAGGTAGAAGCCGATCATGATGCACAGGCCGAAGGCCAGGAAGAGCGCCGTGGTACCGGCCGGCTCCTTCGACCACACGCCATAGACGACCGCCATGGCGAGGACGAAGACGCTCAGCCACATGAACATCCAGCCTTGGACCTTCACTTGCCAGCCTCCTTGCCACCGGCCAGAGCCTTCTCACCGTGAGGCGCGTTCTCGAGCTGGTCGAGAGCGGCGATCTCCGGGTGGTGCAGGTCGAACGCCGGGGATTCACTGCGGATCCGCGGAAGGGTGAGGAAGTTGTGCCGCGGCGGCGGGCAGGACGTGGCCCACTCCAGCGAGCGTCCGTAGCCCCACGGGTCGTCGACGCCGACCGGCTTGCCGTACTTGGCCGTCTTCCACACGTTGTAGAGGAACGGCAGGATCGACATGCCGAGCAGGAACGAGCTGATCGTCGAGATCGTGTTCAGGGCGGTGAAGCCGTCGGCCGCCAGGTAGTCGGCGTAACGACGCGGCATGCCCTCGGCGCCCAGCCAGTGCTGGACCAGGAACGTGCCGTGGAAGCCGATGAACAGCGTCCAGAACGTGATCTTGCCGAGCCGCTCGTCGAGCATCTTGCCGGTCATCTTCGGCCACCAGAAGTGGAAGCCGGCGAACATCGCGAAGACGACCGTGCCGAACACCACGTAGTGGAAGTGCGCCACCACGAAGTACGAGTCCGACACGTGGAAGTCCATCGGCGGCGAGGCCAGGATGACACCGGTCAGACCACCGAAGGTGAAGGTGATCAGGAAGCCGGTCGCCCAGAGCATCGGGGTCTCGAAACTCAAGGACCCCTTCCACATCGTTCCGATCCAGTTGAAGAACTTCACGCCCGTCGGCACGGCGATGAGGAACGTCATGAAGGAGAAGAACGGCAGCAGCACACCACCGGTGACGTACATGTGGTGCGCCCACACCGTCACCGAGAGACCGGCGATGGCGATGGTGGCGCCGATCAGGCCCATGTAGCCGAACATCGGCTTGCGGGAGAAGACCGGGATGACCTCGGAGATGATGCCGAAGAACGG
>NZ_JBIVKB010000018.1:0-254884 GCF_044750545.1 Streptomyces sp. NPDC088794
GTTGATAGGCCGGATCTGGAAGCCCAGTAATGGGTGGAGGTGACCGGTACTAATAGGCCGAGGGCTTGTCCTCAGTTGCTCGCGTCCACTGTGTTAGTTCTGAGACAACGAACGGTTGTCGGCTAGAGCTTGAACCACACAACAGAAAAGTGTGCTTGTTCGCTCGAAACCATTAGGGTTTCGGTGGCCATAGCGTGAGGGAAACGCCCGGTTACATTTCGAACCCGGAAGCTAAGCCTTACAGCGCCGATGGTACTGCAGGGGGGACCCTGTGGGAGAGTAGGACGCCGCCGAACAATCTTTGGAGGACCCCTGGTCCCAGCGTCAAGCTGGGACCAGGGGTCCTTTTGTGTTTTGAATCAAGCTCCACCCGGAGCGCGCCGGCTACCCGGCTGCGCGAGAATGACTTGCGGTACCGAAGACAGGAGTCACCGATGTCCACCAACTCTCCCGAGGATCGACCGGAGCGCGACCAGCGGCGCCGGGAAAGTGGTGACCGCGGCGACCGTGGTGGTTACCGCGGAGGTCGCAGCGACCGCGGTGGCTCCGGAGCCACCGGTGGTTCCGGTAGCTCTGGTGGTTCCGGTGGTGCCAACCGTGGCGGCGGCTATGGGCGTCGCGACGACAACCGGCCTGTGTCCGGCCGACGCGATGACAATCGGGGTGGCTCCGGCGACCGCCGAGGCGATGACCGCGGTGACCGCGGCGGTTTCCGTCGGGATGACAACCGAGGAGGCGGCTACGCGGGTCGTCGCGACGACCGACGCGATGGCGACCGTGGCTCGCGCCCGTCGTTCCAGCGTGACGACCGCGGTGACCGTGGTTCCCGTCCGGCGGGGCAGCGCGATGACCGTGACCGTGGTTCGCGTCCCTCCTTCCAGCGCGATGACCGTGGTTCTCGTCCGTCGTTCCAGCGTGACGATCGGGATCGTGGTTCTCGTCCGTCCTTCCAGCGGGATGACCGTGACCGTGGGCCGCGTCGGGACGACCGTGGCGGCGACCGTCCGCCCTTCCGTCGTGACGACCGAGGCGACCGTGGTCCCCGTCCGACCGGCCAGCGTGACGACCGCGGTGGCTTCCGGCGTGACGATCGTCGCGATGACCGCCGTGACGGCGACCGAGGCAGCGCCCCCCGCCGTGATGACCGTAGGGACGACCGGGATCGTGGTTCGCGTCCGTCGTTCCAGCGCGATGACCGCGGTGACCGGGGTTCCCGCCCTTCGTTCCAGCGGGATGACCGGGATCGTGGTTCGCGTCCGTCCTTCCAGCGAGATGACCGTGACCGTGGTCCCCGTCGGGACGACCGTGGCGGCGACCGTCCGCCCTTCCGTCGCGATGACCGGGGTGACCGTGGTCCTCGTCCGGCCGGCCAGCGGGACGATCGTGGTGGCTTCCGACGGGACGACAACCGGGGCGAGCGCAGCGGTGGCTTCCGGGGTCGGGACGACCGTGGTGGATCTGCGCCCCGGCGTGACGACCGTAGGGACGACCGCGGTGGGCGTCCCGGTGGCTTCCGGGGTCGCGATGACCGGCAGGGTGGCGGCGGCTACCGCGGCCGTGACGACCGGGACAGGGACAGGGACCGCGAGCCGATCAAGCGGCTGCCGATCCCCGAGGACGTCACCGGCGAGGAGATCGACAAGGACGTACGACAGGAGCTGCAGAGCTTGCCCAAGACGCTTGCCGAGGACGTCGCGAAGAACCTGGTGATGGTTGCCCGGCTCATCGACGAGGACCCCGAGGGCGCGTACGGCTACTCCAAGGTGGCGTTGCGGCTGGCGTCGCGTGTCGCTGCCGTACGAGAGGCGGCCGGGTTCGCGGCGTACGCGACCCAGAAGTACTCCGAGGCGCTCGGTGAGTTCCGGGCGGCGCGGCGGATGACCGGGTCCGTGGACCTGTGGCCTGTGATGGCGGACTGCGAGCGTGGGCTCGGGCGGCCGGAGAAGGCGCTGGACATGGCCGGTGCGCCCGAGGTGAACAAGCTCGACAAGGCCGGGCAGGTCGAGATGCGGCTCGTCGTGGCCGGTGCCCGGCGTGACATGGACCAGCTCGACGCGGCCATCGTGACGCTGCAGAGCCCCGAGCTCGCCTCCAACTCCGTTCAGCCGTGGACCGCGCGGCTGCGGTACGCGTACGCGGACGCGCTGCTCGCCGCCGGTCGTGAGGCCGAGGCGCGGGAGTGGTTCGGGAAGGCGATCGAGGCCGACCGGGACGGCAGCACGGACGCGTCGGACCGGCTTGCCGAGTTGGACGGTGTCGAGTTCGTCGACGCGTTCGTCGAGGACGACGAGGGCGACAGTGACGGTGAGCAGGCCGAGGTCGAGTCCGACGCCGAGGCAGAGGTCGACACCGAGGTCACGGTTGAGGCCGAGACCGAAGTCGAGGCTCCGATCGAGGTCCCGGTCGAAGACGAGGTTCCGGTCGAGGACGAGGTCCGGGTCGAGGACGACGTGGAAGACGAGGACGTCGAGGACGTCGAGGGCGACGACCTCGAGGACCGTAAGAACTGATCTGCGCAGGAAGAGGGCGGGGCCGTGAGGTTCCGCCCTTTTTCATGTCCCGTTCGCTCGTCAGAGCTCCAGCGCGCGCAGTACCAGGCCCGACGCGGGTTTCGGGCCGAAGGACGTGGACTTGCGGGGCATCGTGACGCCCTGGCGGGCCAGGTCGCGGACGACCTCCTCGCGGACGGGGTGCATCAGGACCGCCGTGCCGCCGTCGCGTTCGGCCTTCTCCACCGTCGCGGCCGTGTCGTGGATGTAGGCGATATGGGCGGGGGAGTCCTCGGGGATGTGCCAGACATGGTCGAGGAGCGTGGCGTGCAGGACGGTCGCGTCCAGGGTGCGCCAGGCCGTCGGGTGGTCGGCGGGGATCGTGCGGGCGAGGAGGGCCGGGTCCGGGTGGTCGACGAGGTGGAAGGCGCCGTCGCCGGCCAGCAGGAAGGCGTTGCCCGCGCAGGCCGCGTCGGCCAGGGCCGTGAGGGCCTCCGGCAGAGGTACGTCCAGGCGCTGGACGCGGAAGAGGCCGTCGAGGGCGGCCAGGGCGTCGGCGACCGGCAGGCCGTGCAGGAGGCGGTGGATGGCGCGGACCCGCAGGGGGTAGCGGGCCGTGTCGACAAGGAGGACGAGGCCGTGGTCCCAGTCGCTGGGGGAGGGATGCTCCGCGCGTAGAAGTCGATAAGTCGCCCAGCGGTGGTGGCCGTCGGCGATCAGGGCCTGGTGGTGGGCCAGGTCGGAGCGGACGTCGGCCAGGTCGTCCGGGTCGGTGACCGCCCACAGGCGGTGGCTGTAGCCGTCCTCCGTGGTGGTGGCGAGCAACGGGGGCTGCTGGGCGGTGCGTTCGACGACCTTCGACGTGGGGGTCGAGCCGTTGCCGCGGTAGGTCAGGAGCAGGGGCTCCAGGTTCGCGGAGGTGGCGCGCATCAGGGCCGCGCGGTCGGCGACCACGTGCGGCATGACGTCCTCGTGGGGCAGGACCACGCCTTCGGAGGGGTCCGAGACCCGCAGGGCGCCGATGACGCCGCGTTGGAGCATGCCGTCGTCGTGACGCTGTTCGTAGACGTACAGGCCCGGTTCCGCGTCGGTCGTCAGGACGCCCTCGGCGACCCAGCGGCGCAGGGTGTCGGCGGCCTGTTCGTTGCGGGCGCTCGGGGTGGTGGCCTGCGGGAGGATCAGACGGACGATGTTGTGCGGGTCGGAGTCCTGGAGATGGTGCAGGCCGTCGGGGCGTACGACGACGTCGTACGGCGGAGATGTCACGGCGGCCAGGCTGCCGACCCGGTCGGGGTCGTACCGTAGGCCTCGGAACGGGGTGAGTTCCAGGCCTCGGGGCAGCGTTGCTTCCGAGTGACCTGCAGTGTTCATCCCGGCATCGTACGTGTGTCAGTGGCGTGCGGGATGATCGGGGAAAGCCGTCGAACGAGGAGCGATGTGGAATGAGCCAGAGCGCCAGGAGGCAGCCCGAGGGCAGTGACCAGGCCCTGAGCGAGGCGTACGACACGGCGCTCCTCGACCTGGACGGGGTGGTGTACGCGGGCGGGAACGCGATCGCGTACGCGGTCGACTCGCTCGCCACCGCGCGGGAGGGCGGGATGCGGCTCGCCTACGTCACCAACAACGCGCTGCGGACCCCGGATGTCGTGGCCGCGCATCTCACTGCGCTGGGGATACCGACGGGTGCCGAGGACGTCATCACCTCCGCGCAGGCGGTCGCGCGGCTGATCAGCGAGCAGGTGCCGGCGAAGTCGCGGGTGCTGGTGATCGGCGGGGAGGGGCTGCGGGTCGCGCTGCGCGAGCGCGGTCTCGAGCCGGTCGAGTCGGCGGAGGACGATCCGGCGGCCGTGGTGCAGGGGTACGGCGGGCCCGATCTGGCCTGGGCGCGGTTCGCGGAGGCCGGATACGCCATCGCGCGCGGGGTGCCCTGGTACGCGTCCAACACCGACCTGACGATCCCGGGCGCGCGCGGGATCGCGCCGGGCAACGGGGCGGCCGTGGAGGTCGTCCGGATCACGACCGGTGCCGAGCCGCAGATCGCCGGCAAGCCGCTGCCTCCGATGCACCGGGAGACGATCCTGCGCACCGGCGCGAAGCGGCCGTTGGTGGTCGGGGACCGGCTGGACACGGACATCGAGGGCGCGTTCAACGGCGAGGTGGACTCCCTGCTCGTCCTCACCGGTGTCACCGACGGACCCCAGCTCCTCGCGGCCCCGCCGCAGCACCGGCCGACGTATGTCGACGCCGATCTGCGCGGGATGCTGACGGGACAGCCGGAGGTCGCCGAGGCGGGTGACGGGTTCCGGTGCGGTGGCTGGACCGCGAGGGCCGGTGCGGAGCGGCTGGAACTCGACGGTGACGGCGAGGACTTGGACGGTCTGCGGGCGCTGTGCGCGGCGGCCTGGACGGCGGCCGGCGACGGCAGGTGCGAGCTGGACGCGGAGAAGGCCCTGGCCCGACTGGCGTTGTGAGCCGGGTCACTTGGTGGCGGGGCGGTGGATCGGAAGGCGGGCGCGACCAGGGATCGAAGAGGGATGCGAGGGTAGGCTAACCTAACTGCGTGTTGGTCGACAGTCCTCCCGAACAGCGCGCGGAAACCGCCCCCGCGCCCCCGAATCGCCGGGCGATACGGGCCTTTGGGCTCCTCGTCTCCGTCCTGATCCTGGCGCTCGTCGCGGTGGCGAGCATCGCGATCGGCGCGAAAGAGCTGTCCATGGGGCAGGTCTGGCACGGCCTGTTCGAGGACTCGGGGACCTACGGGGACGTCGTCGTCGCGGAGCGCGTCTCACGCACGCTGCTCGGACTGCTCGCCGGCGCCGCGCTCGGGCTCTCCGGAGCCGTGCTCCAGGCGCTCACCCGCAATCCGCTGGCCGACCCCGGACTGCTCGGCATCAATGCGGGCGCGTCCGCCGCGGTCGTCACCGCGATGACGTACTTCGGCGTCACCTCGCTGACCGGGTACGTGTGGTTCGCCTTCCTCGGCGCGGCGGCCGTCGGTGCGCTCGTCTGGTTCCTGGGCGGCAGCCGGGGTGCGACGCCCGTGCGGCTCGCGCTCGCCGGCACCGCGATCAGCGCCGCGCTCTACGGCTATCTCCAGGCCGTGATGATCAGCGACCAGGCCGCGCTCGGCAAGATGCGCTTCTGGACTGTCGGTTCACTGACGACGGCGACCGACGAGACGGTCCTGCAAGTGCTGCCGTTCATCGCGGTCGGCACGGTCCTCGCCCTCGGTCTCGCCCGGCCGCTCAACGCCCTGGCCATGGGCGACGACACCGCCAAGGCCCTCGGCGCCAACCTCAACCGCACCCGGGCGCTGGCCATGCTCGCCGCCACCGTGCTGTGCGGGGCGGCGACCGCGGCCTGCGGCCCGATCGTGTTCGTCGGCCTGATGGTCCCGCACGTCGTACGGTCCTTCACCGGCCCCGACCTGCGCTGGATCCTGCCGTACGCCACGATCCTGTCGCCCGTGATGCTGCTCGGCTCCGATGTCGTCGGCCGGGTCGTGGCGCGGCCCTCGGAGGTTCAGGTCGGCATCGTCACCGCGATCATCGGCGGCCCGGTCTTCATCTATCTCGTACGACGCCGGAGGACGACGCAGCTGTGAGGACCAACCGTGTCATGAGGACGCCGGGTGGCCTCTCCCTGCGTCTGGACGTCCGTGCCGTCACCGTCGTATCCCTGCTGCTGCTCACCGCGCTCGCCGCGAGCGTCGTGCTGATCGGCACCGGTGACTTCCCCATCCCGGCGGGGGACGTGCTCAAGACGCTGGCCGGGAACGGGGACGCGGGCCAGGAGTTCATCGTCAACGAACTGCGGCTGCCCCGGGTCCTGGTGGGCCTGCTGGTCGGCGCCTCGCTCGGACTCGGCGGCGCCCTCTTCCAGGCCGTCACCCGCAATCCGCTGGGCAGCCCGGACGTGCTCGGCCTCAGCCAGGGGGCGACGGCCGGGGCGCTCGTGATGATCGTGCTGTTCTCCGGCAGCGCCGCGCAGGTCACCATGGGCGCGCTCGTGGGCGGCCTGGCGACCGGGATCGCCATCTACCTGCTCGCCTGGAAGCGGGGCGTGCACGGATACCGCCTTGTCCTGGTCGGCATCGGCGTCTCCGCGATCGTCACCGCCGTCAACGGCTATCTCCTCACCATCTCCGACATCGTCGACGCGACTCGGGCGGTTGTCTGGATGACCGGGTCCCTCAGCGGCCGGGACTGGGACCAGGTCTGGCCGCTGCTCGCGCTGTGCGCGGTGCTCGTGCCGCTGGTCCTCGCCAACGGGCGCGGCCTGCGGATGATGGAGATGGGCGACGACGTCTCGAACGCCCTCGGGGTACGCGTCGAACGGGTGCGCGCGCTGCTGCTGGTGGCCGCCGTCCTGCTCACCGCGACCGCGACCGCCGCCGCGGGACCCGTCGGCTTCGTGGCGCTCACCGCGCCCCAGCTCGCGCGCCGGCTGACCCGCTCGCCCGGCCCCAACCTGCTGCCGTCCCTGTGCATGGGCGCCGCCCTGCTGGTCACCGCCGACTGGCTCTCGCAGAAGATCTTCGGCGCCGACCAGATTCCCGTGGGCGTGGTGACCGGCGTCCTCGGCGGTGTCTATCTGTTGTGGCTGCTCGTCAGCGAGCGCAGGGCGGGCCGGATATGAGCGACCAGAGCATCCCCAGCCGCGGGCTGGACAACCGAAGGAGCACCGTGAACCGCCTGTCCGCCGAGAACGTCACCCTCGCCTACGACCAGCGGGTCATCGCCGAGCAGCTCTCGGTGGAGATCCCCGACAACTCCTTCACCGTGATCGTCGGACCGAACGCGTGCGGCAAGTCGACACTGCTGCGGGCCCTGTCCCGGATGCTCAAGCCGAACGTCGGCCGGGTGCTGCTGGACGGCCAGGTCATCCAGTCGATGCCGGCCAAGAAGGTCGCGCGCACCCTGGGCCTGCTTCCGCAGACGTCCATCGCGCCCGACGGGATCACCGTCGCCGACCTCGTCGGGCGCGGCCGTTACCCGCACCAGGGCATCCTGCGCCAGTGGTCGACCGAGGACGAGAAGGTCGTACAGGAGTCCATGGCGCAGACCGGGGTAGCCGAGCTCGCCGATCGCTATGTCGACGAATTGTCCGGCGGTCAGCGGCAGCGCGTGTGGATCGCCATGGCGCTCGCCCAGCAGACCCCGCTGCTGCTGCTCGACGAGCCGACGACGTATCTCGACATCCAGCACCAGATCGACGTCCTGGACCTCTGTGCCGAGCTGCACGAGGAGCAGGGGCGCACGCTGGTCGCCGTGCTGCACGACCTCAACCACGCGGCTCGGTACGCCACGCACCTCATCGCGTTGAAGGAGGGGCGGATCATCGCCGAGGGGGCGCCGAAGGACATCGTCACGGCCGAGCTGGTCGAGGACGTGTTCGGGCTGCGCTGCCAGGTCATCGACGACCCGGAGACGGGGACCCCGCTGGTGGTGCCGGCCGCGCGGAAGGCGCGTACGAAGGCGCGCGCCGACCTCAAGAAGGCCGCCGAGGACTCCGAGGCGGAGGCCGCCGCGGAGGAGAAGGTCGTCGCTACAGAAGCTTCCTGAGCTGGAACAGGTCGCGCAGGCCCGCCTCCAGGCGCACCCGGCCCGAGCCCCAGGCCTTCGCGAAGTTCAGCTCGCCGTTCACCAGCGCCACCAGGTCGTCGCCGGACATGGTCAGCCTGATCTGGGCCTTCTCCTTGGGAGGGCCCTGAAGGGTGTCCTGCACCACGATCCGGCCGCCCGTCATGCGGCCGACGAACGTGACGTCCAGGTCCGTGATGCGGCAGCTCACCGAGCGGTCCAGGGCCGCCGCCGCGGCGGTGTCCCCCTCGGCGCGCTGCATGTTGTCCGAGAGCTTTTCGAGTGCGGCGCGGCACTCCTCGATCGTGGCCATCGTGATCGACGGTACCCCAGCTCTTCGGGGTAGCGTCTGGGCATGAGCGACACAGTGCCCGAGGCCACAGCGCAGGAGGAGCCGGCCGAGGTCGAGGCCGAGTACGACCCCGCCGCTCCCGCCCCGCTGGACGTGGCCCGCACACCGACCGGCAACGCCGAGGTCGACGGGAAGCTGGAGCGGCTGGCCGACGCCGACCACCTCGCCACGGACGGACACATCGAGGTGTACGAGGATGTACACCGGGGGCTGCGCGACGCGCTCACCGCGCTCGACGCCCGCCCGGGACCTCCGGTTCCCGCCCGCCACCCGACCACCACCCCTCAACGAGACCCTTCGGGTCACACCTATCAATCGCCGTACGAAAGCAGGAGCTGAACCGAACGTGGCAGGAGTCGCACGCCGTCGGCTGGACGCGGAGCTGGTGCGCCGGAAGCTGGCGCGCTCGCGCGAGCATGCCGGGCAGCTGATCGCGGCCGGCCGGGTCACCGTCGGCAAGACCGTCGCGACCAAGTCCGCCACGCAGGTGGAGACCGCGGCGGCGATCGTCGTCCAGACCGACGACAGCGATCCCGACTACGTCTCCCGGGGCGGGCACAAACTCGCGGGCGCGCTGGCGGCGTTCGTACCGCAGGGGCTCGTGGTCGAGGGGCGGCGGGCGCTGGACGCCGGCGCGTCCACCGGCGGTTTCACCGACGTCCTGTTGCGGGCAGGTGCCGCACATGTCGTGGCGGTGGATGTCGGATACGGACAACTCGCTTGGTCTCTCCAAAGCGATGAACGCGTCACCGTCAAGGACCGTACGAACGTACGCGAGTTGACGCTTGAAGCGATCGATGGGGAACCTGTGGATCTTGTCGTGGGTGATCTGTCCTTCATCCCGCTCGGGCTGGTGCTGCCGGCCCTCGCGCGGTGTGTGAAGGCGGATGCCGACCTGGTGATGATGGTCAAGCCGCAGTTCGAGGTGGGGAAGGAACGACTGGGCAGCGGCGGTGTCGTCCGCAGTACGCAGCTGCGGGCGGAGGCCGTGCGGGGCGTGGCCGGGAAAGCGTGGGAACTGGGGCTCGGGGTCAGGGGCGTCACCGCCAGCCCGCTGCCCGGACCCTCCGGGAATGTCGAGTATTTTCTGTGGCTGCGCGCCGGGGCACCCCAACTGGACCCGGCCGATGTCGACCGTGCAGTGGCGGAGGGGCCCCGTTGACACCGAACCGAGCTCGTACTGTTTTCCTGCTCGCCCACACCGGGCGGCCCGCGGCCATCCGCAGCGCCGAACTGGTGGTGAAGGGCCTGGTGCGCGAGGGCATCGGCGTGCGCGTCCTGGAGTACGAGGCCGCCGACCTGCCGCTGCCCGAAGAGGTGGAGCTGGTCAAGGAGGCGACCGCGCAGTGCCTCGAAGGGTGCGAGCTGCTGATGGTGCTGGGCGGTGACGGGACGCTGCTGCGCGGCGCCGAGTTCGCCCGCGCGTCCGGGGTGCCGATGCTCGGCGTCAACCTCGGCAGCGTCGGCTTCCTCGCCGAGGCCGAGCGCGACGACCTCGACAAGGTCGTCGACCGCGTGGTCTCCAAGTCCTACGAGGTCGAGGAGCGGATGACGGTCGACGTCGTCGTCCACCGCAACGGCGACATCGTGCACACGGACTGGGCGCTGAACGAGGCGGCGGTGCAGAAGGCCGGCGCCGAGAAGCTGCTCGAAGTGGTGCTGGAGATCGACGGCCGGCCGGTCACCGGGTTCGGATGCGACGGGATCGTGCTGTCGACGCCCACCGGGTCCACCGCGTACGCCTTCTCCGCCGGGGGACCGGTGGTGTGGCCCGAGGTCGAGGCCCTGCTGATGGTGCCGATCAGCGCGCACGCGCTGTTCGCGAAGCCGCTGGTGACCTCCCCGAACTCGGTGCTCGCCGTGGAGCTGCTGCCGCACATCCCGCCGGGTGTCCTGTGGTGCGACGGGCGGCGGACCTTCGAGCTGCCGCCGGGGGCGCGGGTGGAGGTGCGGCGGGGTGCCGTGCCGGTGCGGCTGGCCCGGCTGCATCACGCCTCCTTCACGGACCGGCTGGTCGCGAAGTTCGCGTTGCCGGTCTCCGGGTGGCGCGGGGCGCCGCACCACTAGCCGCTCGGGACAGATGTGCGGAAGCGCGGGCGACTGTGGACGGTTTGTGGTCGCTCGCGCAGTTCCCCGGCCCCTGCGGGCCCTGACACTCCCCCGGGTGACAAGGGCACCTCGCACTCGCCCGGTCGGACCTCGTAAGGTCTTCATCGTGCTGGAAGAAATGCGGATACGGTCGCTCGGAGTCATCGACGACGCGGTCGTCGAGCTGTCGCCCGGGTTCACCGCCGTCACCGGTGAGACGGGCGCGGGCAAGACCATGGTGGTCACCAGCCTGGGGCTGCTGCTGGGCGGACGGGCGGATCCCGCGCTGGTGCGGATCGGCGCCGAGAAGGCGGTCGTGGAGGGGCGGATCTCCGTGCCCCCGGGCGCCTCGGCCATCGTGCGCGCCGAGGAGGCGGGGGCCGAACTCGACGACGGGGCGCTGCTCATCAGCCGTACCGTTTCCGCCGAAGGGCGGTCGCGGGCGCACGTGGGCGGACGCAGTGTGCCCGTGGGGCTGCTGGCGGAACTCGCCGACGACCTCGTGGCCGTGCACGGGCAGACCGACCAGCAGGGGCTGCTGAAACTGTCCCGGCAGCGAGCGGCGCTCGACCGGTACGCCGGTGAGGCCGTGGCCGGCCCGCTCGCCAAGTACGGTGAGGCCTACCGGCGGCTGCGGGCCGTGTCCGTCGAGCTGGACGAGATCGTCACCCGCGCGCGTGAACGGGCCCAGGAAGCCGACCGGCTGCGCTACGGCCTCGACGAGATCGCCGGCGTCGAGCCGCGCGCCGGTGAGGACGTGGAGCTCGCGGAGGAGGCGAACCGGCTCGGGCATGCCGAGGCCCTGTCGTCCGCCGCCACGGCCGCCCACGCGGCCCTCGCGGGCAACCCCGAGGACCCGGAGGGCATCGACGCGGCCACGCTGGTCGCGGGCGCGCACCGGGCCCTGGACGCGGTGCGGTCGCACGACCCCGCGCTGTCCGCGCTGGCCGACCGGATCGGCGAGATCGGGATCCTTCTCGGCGATGTGGCAGGGGAGTTGGCGGGGTACGCCGACGACCTCGACGCCGATCCGCTGCGGCTGTCGGCCGTCGAGGAGCGGCGGGCCGCGCTCACCGCGCTGACCCGGAAGTACGGCGAGGACGTCAACTCCGTGCTCGCCTGGGCCGAATCGAGCGCCGGGCGGCTGACCGAGCTGGACGGCGACGACGAGCGGATCGGCGAACTGACCGTCGAGCGGGACGCGCTGCGGGTCGAACTGGGCGGGCTCGCGCAGGCGTTGACCGATGCGCGGGCGGAGGCGGCGGAGCGGTTCGCGGCCGCCGTGACCGCCGAGCTGGCCTCGCTCGCCATGCCGCACGCGCGCATCTCGTTCGAGATCCGGCAGACCGAGGACCCGGAGGGCGTGGAGGTCGGCGGACGCGCGGTCGCCTACGGCCCCTCCGGCGTCGACGAGGTCGAACTGCTCCTCGCCCCGCACCCGGGAGCGCCCCCACGGCCCATCGCCAAGGGCGCGTCCGGCGGTGAGCTCTCGCGCGTGATGCTCGCCGTCGAGGTCGTGTTCGCGGGCACGGACCCCGTGCCGACGTACCTCTTCGACGAGGTCGACGCCGGCGTCGGCGGCAAGGCGGCGGTCGAGATCGGCCGCCGGCTCGCCAAACTCGCCAAGTCGGCGCAGGTGGTCGTCGTCACCCACCTTCCCCAGGTCGCCGCGTTCGCCGACCGGCAGCTGCTGGTCGAGAAGACGAACGACGGATCGGTGACCCGGTCCGGCGTGAAGGTCCTCGAAGGCGAGGACCGGATCCGGGAGTTGTCCCGGATGCTGGCGGGCCAGGAGGACTCGGAGACGGCTCGGGCGCATGCGGAGGAGCTGCTGGCGACGGCGCGGGCCGACGGGTAGCGGCTCGACGGTTGACGGCTCGACGGTCGGCGGTTCGGCCGGGCTCGGCTCAACTCGGCGCAGAACGGGCGGACGCTGCGTGTCGGTGTGTTGCCGCGCCGGGGCGGTTTCGCGGGTCAGGACGGCGCGTGACGGCGTGTGGGGCGGGCGCGCCCGCGTGTGAGCGCAACGGCACGTGGGGAGCGGGGTCGCGCAGGCCGCGGGGTGCGGACCTTCCCGAGCGAGGGTGTCCGCGCGTGGGACAGGACATGGGAAACCAGGTCCGCGGGCCTGTCCGCTCGCTCACCGTTCCTTCACCGTCCCGCCCCCGGAACCACCGCTTCCCTCACCCGTGTGAGTGACCCGGCACCCCGGCCCGCCGACTCCTCGCGCCCTCGGCGTTCCCGGAACACCCGTGCGTGCTGGCATCCTTGGGCGTGTACGTGGAGGAAGCCGCGCGGTACACCCCCTCCGCTCGATCCTTCTGTACTTTCTTCGTGACCGCCCGACGCCGAACCAGGAGCCCCGGCCACGTGACCCACGTGAGCAGCCACTCAGCGACCGGCCAGTCGCCGCTGCGCACCGTCCAGGTGCTCGGCGGAGGCAACGCCGGCAGTAGCGCACACGTGCGTGCACTGGCCTCGGGGCTCGCCGCACGGGGCGTACGCGTCACGGTGTGCGCCCCCGTAGAGGCCGATCACACCTACGACTTCACCGGTGCGGGTGCCGAACACGTGCACGTGCCCCGCAGCAGCGACCCCGCCTCCGTGGCCGCCCTCCGGGAGGCGTGCCGGGACGCCGACCTGGTGCACGCGCACGGTCTGCACGCCTCCTTCCGTGCCGTGCTGGCGCTCAGCGGCCGGCGTACCCCGCTCGTCGTCACCTGGCACGACCGCGCGTACGCGGAGGGCGCCCGCGCCCATCTGCTGCGCCTGCTGGAGCGGAGGGTCGTCAAGGCCGCCACGGTGGTGCTCGGCACCACCTCGGACCTCGTGGACCGGGCGCGCCGCACCGGAGCACGGGACGCCCGGCTCGCCGCCGTCTCCCTGCCCGGACCGCGGCACTCCGCCGAGCAGGACGACCCCGACCGGCTGCGCGCCAAGGTGCGGGCCGAACTCGGCGCCATCGGCCGCCCGTTGCTGATGGCCGTCGGTTCTCTCGAACGGCATCGGGGCTACGACACCCTCCTGGACGCCGCACGCGGATGGAGCCGGCTGGACCCCGTGCCGCTCGTCGCGGTCGCGGGGGAGGGTCCGTTGCGGGCGGAGCTGCAGCGCCGGATCGAGGACGAGGAACTGCCGGTCCGCCTGGTCGGACGCCGTGACGACGTCTCCGAACTCCTCGCGGCCGCCGACCTCGTGCTCCTGCCGAGCAGTCGGGAAGCGCGCTCCGTGCTCGCCCAGGAAGCCCTCCACGCACGCGTGCCGCTGGTCGCGACCCGGGTCGGTGGCATTCCCGAACTCGTCGGCGACGCCGCCGAACTCGTCCCGGCCGACAACGCGAAGGCCCTCGCCGACGCCGTCGTGCGTCTGCTCTCCGACCCCGAGCGCTGCGAACTCCTGAAGGACAAGGGTGCCCTCCAGGCGGCGACCTGGCCGACCGAGGACGAGACGGTCGCGCAAGTGCTGAGTGTGTACGACGAGTTGACGCAGCCCCGGCCGCTCATCTGACGTTCCGGTTCAGGTCACGAGCCTGCGGGCGCGCAGGGCCAGGCTCAACGCCAGTACCGTCTGCGGGTCGTCGAGGTCGGTGCCGAGCAACTCGCCGATCCGGGCCAGCCGGTTGTAGAGCGTCTGCCGGTTGAGGTGCAGCTCGCGGGCCGTCTCCGCCTTGCGGCCCGCGTGCGCCAGGTACGTCTCCAGGGTGGGCAGGAGCGGCGGGCGGGAGCGGTTGTCGTGGTCGCGCAGCGGGCCGATCGCGCGGTCCACGAAGGCCGCCAGGTCCGGGTGCTCGCGCAGTCGCCACAGCAGGAGGTCGATGTCGAGGCGGCGGGCGTCGTACCAGGGCCGGTCCGTCAGGCCCTGTGCCGCGGTGGCCGTCTCCGCCGCGTGCCGCAGCCCCGCCGAGGCCGCCGCCCAACTGCCGGCCACGCCGACCACCACGACGGGCGGCTGCGCCCCGGGCCGCTGCATCCCGGCGCGCTCCACCCCGGCCCGCAGCGCCGCCGCGACCCGGTCCGCGACCGCCGACCGCTCCGACTCGGAGCGCAGGCCCAGCAGCAGCGGAACGCGGCCCTCCACAGGTCGTACGCCCAACAGGACCGGCACCCCCACCGCGGCCAGTTCCTCCGCGACCGCCCGTGCGAGCACCGCCCAGCCCCCGCCCGGGGCGAGCGTGTCGCCGATCCGCATGACGACCGGAAGCAGCGGGCCGCTGCCCGGCTTGAAGCCCAGCACGCGCGCCTGCGCGGGCGCGTCCTCGGCGGCGATACGGCCCTCGGCGAGGTCGGTCAGGAAGTCCCCGCGCCCCCGTGCCGCCAGTTCCTCCTCCTGACGCGCCTGCATCAGGACGACGGCGAGGATGCCCGCGGCCCGCTCGGCGGCCATCCGGTGCACCGCGGTCAGGGGAGCGCGGACGGGGAGCAGGACCAGTCGCGCACGCACCGAACCCGTACCGGGGCCGCCCCCGGGCACGTCCACCAGGGCCGAACCGGCCGGCGGGGTGTCCTTGTGCTGGCCGCGCAGCCCCTCCCACACCTGGAGCGGTTCCGCGCCCTCGGGACCGGCTCCGGCGGCGTACAGCAGCTGCCCGTCCGGTGTCTCGAGGAAGACCGGGTTGCCGCTGAAGTCCGCCAGGATGCCCAGCACCTGGGGGATCCCGCCGCCGCCCAGCAGGGCCTCGGTACAGCGCCGGTGCACCTCCTCGGCCTGCTGGAGCAGCGCGTAGTGGCCGTTGACGATCTCGGTGTGGATCTCCTCGGTGACCGCCACGAACGGCACCTCGCGGTGCAGCTGGACCAGTGGCAGGCCGGCCGCCCGTGCGGTGTCGACGAGGGCGGCGGGCAGGCGCGTGAAGCGCGGGCCCAGCTCCATCACGAGGGCCGCGATACCGCGCTCGGCCAGGGTGCGCACGAACGCCCGCTGATCGGCCGGACGGGTGCCGAGGCCGTAGCCCGTGGTCAGCAGCAACTCGCCGCCCTTGAGGAGGGAGGCGATGTTCGGCACCTCGCCCGCGTGCACCCAGCGCACGGTCCGCTGGAGCCGGTCGGCTCCCGCCAGGACCTCGGGGAGTCCGCTGCGCAGACCGGGGAGCTCCAGGGCCCGCTGAACGGTGATCCCGGCGCCGTGGGAGTCGTATGCGCTGTCGGTGCCCGTGCCCGCGCTGCTGTCCGTGCCGCTGTTCATGAAGCGGACGCTACCTGCGCGGATGCCTCCGGGTCAGCCGGCCGGGAGTGGGCCATGGGCAGTGGGGTAGCGACGGGGCATGGACTTCAGCGTGGTGGCCGTGGCCCGGGAGGACGACAGCGCGGTGGACGAGCCGGTGCGGGTGGCACGACTCGCCGACCGGCTCGGATACGGGGAGGTATGGGCCGGGGAGGGGCCGACATGGGACGCGTTCGTGCTCGCGGCGGCCGTCGGGGCGGCCACCGAGCGGGTGGCGGTGACGGCAGGGCCGGTGCCGGTGAACGTGCGGGACCCGTACACGATCGCCCGGGGCGCCGCCTCGGTCGCGGCCGTGACGGGCCGCGCGGTCGGCGTGGCGCTCGGCACCTCCAGCAAGCGGGTCGTCGAGGGTGTGCACGGCCGGGTGCGCGAGCGGCCCGCGGCCGTACTGGAGGAGAGCGCGGTCGCCGTACGCCGTCTGCTGCACGGCACTCCGGGCGAGCCGGTCGTACCCGGCAGCACCTTCTTGCGACGTCTTCCGCCGCCCGGCGGTCCGCTCACCGTGGCCGCGTTCGGCGACCGCGCGATCGCCACCGCCGCCGCGCACGCCGACCGGATGCTCCTCGACGTGGTCTCCCCGGCGCAGGTCGGCGTGCTGCGGACGAAGCTGGACGCGGCCGCGGAGAAGGCGGGGCGGGCGCGGCCCGTGCTCGCCGCCTGGCTGCCCGCCGCCGTCGATCCCGACCCCGCGTCCCTCGCCCAGGTGCTGGGCGGCATCGCGGGATACCTCACCGTGCCGGGCTACAGCGAGGTCTTCGTCGAAGCCGGCTTCGGCGAGGCGGTGATGCTGGCCGCGACCGGCGCCGACCGGGAGACCCTGCTGCGGGCCCTCCCGCCGAGAGCCGCCGCGACCCTCGGCCTGATCGGCGACCTCGACGCCGTACGCGCCCGGATCCACGCCTATGCCGAGGCCGGCCTGGACGAGATCGCTCTCGTGCCGGCGACGGCGGGCGACCCGGCCGGGGAGCGGACACTGACGGCTCTCCGTCCCACCTGACCTGCCACCGCGCACACGTACGGCCCTCAGGCCGGCCTGATGTTGTGGTTGAAGCGGAAGACGTTGTCCGGGTCGTACTGCCGTTTCAGCGCGGCCAGCCGCCCCGCGTTCTCCGCGCCCACCCCGGCCACCACCCGCTCGGTGCCCTCGTCGCCGATGAAGTTGAGGTAGACGTCACCCGTGCTCCACGGCCGCGCGGCGGCGCGCATGTCCCGGACCCACTGGGCACACCGTTCGTCGTCCGCCGGGTCCTCCCACATCGCGAAGGGGTGGGTGGCCCAGGGCGCGTCCCGGTAGGGCACCGGGTACTCGTGCGGCCCGGCGGCGATCGCCCCGCCCAGCGGGAACAGCACGTGCATGGTCCCGGTCGGCACGGGCATGGACCGGGCTCCGGCGCAGAAGACCTGGAGATAGTCGTCGGGCGCGCCCGTGAGGTACTCGGCCGACCAGTAGTTCCGCATCCCGGGCGGATCGTCGAGCATGCACTGGACATCGGCGTACGGCATCGCCCCGACGACCTGCGACTCGTGCGGCAGCGCCAGCAGCGGCTCGGCCAGCTTGAGCATGTCCTCCTCGGGCCCCGCGTACGTCAGCAGCACCGCGCACAGGAGCGTGCCGACCAGGTGCGGCGGTACGAACTCCTCGGGCGGGCCCGTGATGAACAGCGCGCCGCCGCTCGCCTCGTCCGGGCCATTGGCGATCAGGTCGCGGTAGGTGCGCACGGCCTCGGGACCGAACTCCGGGAGGTACAGGACCATCGCGATGGAGAACTCGGGCAGCGCGTGCAGCTTGAGGGTGAGCGAGGTGGCGATGCCGAAGTTGCCCCCGCCGCCGTGCAGGCCCCAGAACAGCTCCGGGTTCTCGTCGGCGCTCGCGTGCGCCCGCTCGCCGTCCGCGGTGACGAGGTCGGCGGCGAGCAGGTTGTCGACGGCCAGTCCGCACCAGCGGTCCAGCCAGCCGGAGCCGCCGCCCAGGACGAAACCGCCGACGCCGGTCGTCGACACCCGGCCGCCGGTGGTGGCCAGGGCGTGCGGTTGGCAGGCGCGGTCCAGGTCGCTCATCGTGGCGCCGCCGGCGATCTGTACCGCCCCGGCCACGGGATCGACGCTCACCGCGCGCAGGTGGCGCAGGTCGACGACGAGTCCGCCGTCGTTGAGTGCCATGCCGGCCACGCTGTGTCCGCCGCCGCGCACCGCGATCGGCAGATCCAGCTCTCTGCCGAAGCGCACGGCCCGTACGACGTCGTCCCCGGTGACGCACTGCGCGATGACCGCGGGACGCCGGTCGATCATCGAGTTGAAGACGGTCCGGGCCTCGTCGTAGCCCGGGTCCTGCGGGGCGAACACGTCGCCGACCAGATCCTCGCGCAGCGCGGTGAGAGCCGCGCCCGCCGTAGATGGGGAGGCCATGGGGGCGCCCCCTTCCTGAAGGGGCTGTTGGGTTCCACCCTAGGCGTGCTTCGGCGGGCGGTCCTGTTCAACCGCCCGCCGTCACCACTCGGTAAGGAATCGGCGGCCGTGCGGGGAAGCCGTCGGGTGATCAGCCGCCGTAGGCCCCCGACGCCGTCAGGCGCAGCGCCGTGTCGATGAGCGGGACGTGGCTGAAGGCCTGCGGGAAGTTGCCGACCTGGCGCTTCAGGCGCGGGTCCCATTCCTCGGCGAGGAGGCCGAGGTCGTTGCGCAAGGCCAGGAGCTTCTCGAACAGCTTGCGGGCCTCGTCCACGCGGCCGATCATCGCGAGGTCGTCGGCCATCCAGAACGAGCAGGCCAGGAAGGCCCCTTCGTCACCGGGCAGGCCGTCGACGCCCTCGCTGTCGCCCTCGGTGGGGTAGCGCAGGATGAAGCCGTCCGCGGTGGAGAGCTCGCGCTGGATCGCCTCGATGGTGCCGATCACGCGCTTGTCGTCCGGCGGCAGGAAGCCCATCTGCGGGATCAGCAGCAGGGAGGCGTCCAGTTCCTTCGAACCGTAGGACTGCGTGAACGTGTTGCGTTCCTTGTCATAGCCCTTCTCGCAGACGTCCCGGTGGATGTCGTCGCGCAGTTCGCGCCAGCGCTCCAGCGGGCCGTCCGCGTCGCCGGACTCGATCAGCTTGATCGTGCGGTCCACGGCGACCCAGGCCATGACCTTGGAGTGCACGAAGTGGCGGCGCGGGCCGCGGACTTCCCAGATGCCCTCGTCCGGCTCGTCCCAGTGCTGCTCCAGGTAGCGGATCAGCTTGAGCTGGAGCAGGGAGGCGTAGTCGCTGCGCGCCAGGCCGGTCATGTGGCCCAGGTGCAGGGCCTCGGTGACCTCGCCGTACACGTCCAACTGGAGCTGGTGCGCGGCGCCGTTGCCGACGCGCACCGGCGCCGAGTTCTCGTAGCCCGGCAGCCAGTCCAGCTCCGCCTCGCCCAACTCGCGCTCGCCGGCGATGCCGTACATGATCTGCAGGTTCTCCGGGTCGCCGGCGACCGCCCGCAGCAGCCACTCGCGCCAGGCGCTGGCCTCCTCGCGGTAGCCGGTGCGCAGCAGCGAGGAGAGGGTGATCGCGGCGTCGCGCAGCCAGGTGTAGCGGTAGTCCCAGTTGCGGACCCCGCCGATGTCCTCGGGCAGGGAGGTGGTCGGCGCGGCGACGATGCCGCCGGTCGGCCCGTAGGTCAGCGCCTTGAGGGTGATCAGCGAGCGGACGACGGCCTCGCGGTAGGGGCCGTGGTACGTGCAGTGCTCCACCCACTCGCGCCAGAAGTCCTCCGTCGCCTGCAGCGAGGCCTCCGGCTCCGGCAGCGCCGGCGGCTTCTTGTGCGAGGGCTCCCACGAGATCGTGAACGCGATCCGGTCACCCGGGGCGACCGTGAAGTCGGCGTACGTGGTCAGCGACTTGCCGTAGGTCTCGGCCTCCGTGTCGAACCACACCGAGTCCGGTCCGGCGACGGCGACCGTGCGGCCCTCGTGCTTGTGCACCCACGGCACGACACGGCCGTACGAGAAACGCATCCGCAGGGCCGAGCGCATCGGGACGCGGCCCGAGACGCCTTCGACGATGCGGATCAGCTGCGGCGCGCCGTCACGCGGGGGCATGAAATCCGTCACCCGGACCGTGCCGCGCGGGGTGTCCCACTCGGACTCCAGGATCAGCGAGTCGCCGCGGTAGGTGCGCCGGGCCGCCGTCGGCGGCGGCGCGTCCGAGGCGTGCGCGGGGCCCAGCCGCCAGAAGCCGTGTTCCTCTGTGCCCAGCAAGCCGGCGAAGACGGCATGGGAGTCGAAGCGGGGCAGGCACAGCCAGTCCACTGTGCCGTCCCGGCAGACCAAGGCGGCGGTCTGCATGTCTCCGATGAGTGCGTAGTCTTCGATGCGCCCGGCCACGTGCAACTCCAGTCGAACGGCCACGTCACCCCCGACAGGGGGTTGTCGCTGGTGCGGTCAAGGGGTCGTTGTAATGCGTCGTTGAGCGGTGAAGCAAAGCAGTCGTTCCGGCCATGTGGCAAAACGACGATCTCAGCTCAACGGACTGACGAGCTCTCGTTGTTCCGGGAGGGACGGGCGGGGGTGGTGCCGTGTTTCCGGCCGGGCTCGGCAGCGAGTGTCCGAGCAGGATACGACGCACGTAGATGATCTGCGTGCCGCTCCGGGCAACCCGGATCGGCCGATCGGGTGAGCGGCGGGTGAGAAACGCGTGACGGCGTGCCGACACGTGTCGACCTGCGTGCGGAGCGTGGCCGGAAGCCATCGCGCCGAGGCGCTGATACCCTGGTAGCCCGTGGACCGGTGGGAGAAAACCCCCGAACCGCAGCGACGGCGCCCCCGGAGAATCCCGGACGGCAGCCGTACCGCACCCCAGACCGCGACCACGGGAGCCCCCTCTTGGCCATGCCTCGGAAATCCACGACGACCAAGCACATCTTCGTCACCGGGGGTGTCGCCTCCTCGCTCGGCAAGGGCCTCACGGCCTCCAGCCTGGGGATGCTGCTCAAGGCACGGGGCCTGCGCGTCGTCATGCAGAAGCTCGACCCGTATCTGAACGTCGACCCCGGCACCATGAACCCCTTCCAGCACGGTGAGGTGTTCGTCACCAACGACGGCGCCGAGACCGACCTGGACATCGGCCACTACGAGCGTTTCCTGGACCGGGACCTGGACGGCACCGCCAATGTCACCACGGGCCAGGTCTACTCGACGGTGATCGCCAAGGAGCGGCGCGGCGAGTACCTCGGCGACACCGTGCAGGTCATCCCGCACATCACCAACGAGATCAAGCACCGCATCCGCCGCATGGCGACGGACGAGGTCGACGTCGTGATCACCGAGGTCGGCGGCACGGTCGGCGACATCGAGTCCCTGCCGTTCCTGGAGACGGTCCGCCAGGTCCGGCACGAGGTCGGCCGTGACAACGTCTTCGTCGTCCACATTTCCCTCCTGCCGTACATCGGCCCGTCGGGGGAGCTGAAGACGAAGCCGACCCAGCACTCGGTTGCGGCCCTGCGGAACATCGGTATCCAGCCGGACGCGATCGTGCTGCGGTCCGACCGCGAGGTGCCGACCGCGATCAAGCGCAAGATCTCGCTAATGTGCGACGTCGACGAGGCCGCGGTGGTGGCCTGTCCCGACGCCCGCTCGATCTACGACATCCCGAAGACCATCCACAGCGAGGGCCTGGACGCCTACGTCGTCCGCAAGCTGGACCTGCCGTTCCGCGACGTGGACTGGACGACCTGGGACGACCTGCTCGACCGCGTCCACAAGCCGGACCACGAGATCACCCTCGCGCTGGTCGGCAAGTACATCGACCTGCCCGACGCCTACCTCTCGGTCACCGAGGCGCTGCGCGCGGGCGGCTTCGCCAACAAGGCCCGCGTGAAGATCAAGTGGGTCACCTCGGACGACTGCAAGACCCCGGCCGGCGCCGCGGCGCAGCTCGCCGACGTCGACGGCGTCTGCATCCCGGGCGGCTTCGGCGACCGCGGTGTGCTCGGCAAGGTGGGCGCCATCCGGTACGCCCGCGAGAACAGGATCCCGCTGCTCGGCCTCTGCCTGGGCCTGCAGTGCATCGTGATCGAGGCCGCGCGCAACCTGGCCGACATCGCCGACGCCAACTCCACCGAGTTCGACTCGTGCACCGCCCACCCGGTCATCTCCACGATGGCCGAGCAGCTGGACATCGTGGCCGGCGACGGCGACATGGGCGGCACGATGCGGCTGGGCATGTACCCGGCCAAGCTGGCCGAGGGCTCCATCGTGCGCGAGGTCTACGACGGCAAGGAGTACGTCGAGGAGCGGCACCGGCACCGCTACGAGGTGAACAACGCCTACCGCGCGGAGCTGGAGAAGAAGGCCGGCATCCTGTTCTCGGGCACCTCGCCCGACGGCAAGCTCGTGGAGTACGTCGAGTACGCGCGCGAGACGCACCCCTACCTGGTCGCCACGCAGGCGCACCCCGAGCTGCGCTCGCGGCCGACCCGGCCGCACCCGCTGTTCGCCGGGCTCGTGAAGGCCTCGGTCGAGCGCAAGAATTCCAAGTAACACACCAGTTGTACGGTGGCCGGGGTGCATACCTTCAAAAGGTGGGCACCCCGGTTTTCTTGTGGCCGGTCGCCGGCCGGTCCGTGGCCGGTGGTGGCGGAGTTCGTGGAAGGACAGGGCATGACGCTGAAGGACACCCCGGAGGAGTGGGAGATCCGGGCCACGGAGACCCCTTTCGTGGGCAACAAGACCTCGGTCCGCACGGACGAGGTGGTCATGCCCGACGGCTCGGTGGCCCGCCGCGACTACCAGGTCCACCCCGGCTCGGTCGGCATCCTCGCCCTCGACGACCAGGACCGCGTCCTGCTGATCCGCCAGTACCGCCACCCCGTGCGCCAGCGGCTGTGGGAGATCCCGGCCGGCCTGCTCGACGTGCCCGGTGAGAACCCGCTGCACGCCGCCCAGCGTGAGCTGTACGAGGAGGCGCACGTCAAGGCCGAGGACTGGCGGGTGCTGACGGACCTCTACACCACCGCGGGCGGCTGCGACGAGGCCGTGCGCGTCTTCCTCGCCCGCGACCTGTCCGAGGCCGAGGGACAGCGCTTCGAGGCCGAGGACGAGGAGACCGACATGGAGCACGCACGCGTGCCCCTCGACGAACTCGTACGGGGCGTGCTCGCCGGCGACCTGCACAGCAGCTGTCTCGTCGTGGGCGTCCTCGCGCTGGCCGCCGCACGCGCCGGCGACGGCCTCGACGCGCTGCGCCCCGCGGAAGCGCCCTGGCCGGCCCGCCCGTTCGAGTCCTGAACCCACAGGGACTCCACAGAGAAACCGCGCAGAACCCGCACGGGTCCGCGAAGACACCGCGGACACGTCGCGACCCACAGTGACCTCGTCCGGTGTGACGATCGGCTGATCCGATCGGGGGACGTGCCCGCCGCGCTCCGCCCGGAACGTAGCAGAGCGTGAACTAGGCTCTGTTAACGCCCGATACCGGAGTCCCGGCGGGCTTGCGCGTGCGGTGGGACGGGAGCGTGGCCCGTGACGGATCAGGCGGTGGACACAGGCGGCGTCCGGCTGTCCGGGCGCGAACCGGCGGAGCGTCAGTTCCTGGGCCGTACGCGGGAGTTGAAGGAACTCCGCGCCGACATCGAGCGCACCGGCCTGGACACCCTGACCGGTAAGAAGGCGCCCCGCGCGCGCGTTCTGCTGATCGCGGGCCGTCCCGGTTCGGGACGCACGGCGCTCGCCGAGGAGCTCGTACGGCAGGTCGCGGACGGTTACGACGACGGGGTGCTCCGGGCCCGGCTGACCGAGCCCGACGGGACCCCCGTGCCGGTCGAACGCGTGGCTCGCGTGCTGCTCGCCGCCCTGGACCGGCCGGCGCCCGCCGGAGCCGCCGAGGACGACCTCACCGAGGCACTGCGCACCGCCCTGGCCGACCGCCGGGCGCTGCTCCTGCTGGACGACGCGGCCGACGCCGAGCAGGTCGACGCACTGCTCCCGGACACCCCGGACTGCCTGGTCGTCGCCGTCTCGGGCGGCCCGCTCACCGGCATCTCCGACGTCCGCCCCTGCACCCTCGGCGGCCTCGACACCAAGTCCGCCCTGGAGCTGCTCACCCGCTACACCGGCTCGGTCCGCATCACCGTCGACCCGCGCGCCGCCGAGGACCTCGCCGAGGAGTGCCAGGCGCACCCCGAGGCGCTCACCCTGGCCGGCGGCTGGCTCGCCGCCCGCCCCAAGGCGGCCGTCGCCGACTTCGCCAAGCACCTGCGCGCCGAGAACGACGAGGGCACGCCGCTGAGCCGGGTCTTCCGGCTCGTGTACACCTCGCTGCCCACGCCGGCCGCCCGGATACTGCGTCTGCTCGCCCTCGCCCCGGCCGGCCTGGTCGACCCGCACACCGCCTCCGCGCTGGCCGGCTGCTCGGTCAGCGGCGCCCGCACCACCCTGGACGACTTCGTCGCCCTCGGCCTGCTGCGGGCCGTGGAGTCGCCGCTGCCGCAGTACGAGGTCCCCGGCAGCCTGCACCCCCTCCTGAAGGCCCTCACGGAGACCCAGGACCGCCCGGGAGAGCTCCAGCTGGCCCGGGCCCGGATGCTGGAGCGGACGGTACGGCTGCTGCAGTCCTGCCGGGCCATCACCGAGACGGACAACCCCGAGGCGCGCGAGAAGCTCCAGGGCATGCCGCGTTCCCTGCGCTTCCCCAGCCCCCGGGCCGCCGAGGACTGGCTGCGCATCCGCCGGCCCGCCCTGCTGGCCGCGGCCCGGCTCGCCGTCGCCGACGGGGAACTCGACACGCTGGCCCGCCGACTGATGTCCCAGCTGGTCAGGGCGATGGTCGCGCACTTCGGCACCCAGGCGGCCGCGGCCGACCTGTACGGCATCCACCGGCTCGTCCTGGACGTGGCCGAGCGCCGCGGGCTGCCTCGCGAGCGGGCCGCCGCGCTGCTGAACCTCGGCGACCTGGACGCGCAGACCGGGCGGACCGAGGACGCGCTGGCGCGTTACCGGGCCGCGCTGGACGCCGGACGCGAGGCGAACGACCCGTACGCGACGGGCCGCGCGACGGAATCCGTAGGCGGGGCGCATCTGGAGCTCGGGGACTTCGACCGGGCCGCCGACTGGTTCGGCCGGGCGCTGGCCCAGCGGCTCGCCCGGGACGACCGCGCGGAGGCCGCCCGGCTGTACGGCCGCATCGGCGCGGCCCAGACCTACGCGGGCCGCTACGGTGAGGCGCAGCGGTCCTGGCGGGCCGCGGTCGCGGGACACCGCAGGAACGGCGATGTGGGCGCCCACGCACGGGCGTTGAGCGAACTCGCGCGCGTCCAGGAGTACGCGGGGCGGCCCGAGGAGTCGCTGGCGACCTGTCACGAGGCGGTGGAGTGGGCGCGCCGTGCCGACGACGTACGGCTCCAGGCGGCGCTTCAGCTGCGGCTCGCCGACACGCTGGAGCGGCTGGGCGATCCCGCCGCGGCGGGGCTGCACCGGGGGACCGCCGAGCGGCTGCTGGGCGAGGAGGAGGCGCAGGAGGCGGAGTGGGCGGACGGGGAACCGGAGCCCGCCCAGGACGGGCCACGACGGGCCGAAGAGGCGCCGGAGCAGGCCGATCTCCCGAAACAAGACCCTGACGCCTGCGAAATCCGTAGTACATCCGCAGAAGATTGATGCAATGAAAGGCTAGACAGCGGGAACACCTTCATTAAACTGGGTCTGCCGCACCTTCTCCTGCGGTGTACCCCGGTGTGCGCCTTCGTGCCTGGGTATGTCAAGTAATGCACCACATTCCCCTGAGCCAAGGACCGTGATCCACGTGAAGGTCGGCATCCCCCGCGAGGTCAAGAACAACGAGTTCCGGGTGGCCATCACCCCCGCCGGTGTGCACGAGCTGGTGCGCGCCGGCCACCAGGTGGTCATCGAGCGCGGCGCCGGTCTCGGCTCCTCGATCACGGACAGCGAGTACGTCTCCGCCGGCGCCGGCATCCTGGAGACCGCCGACGAGGTCTGGGCCACCGCCGACCTGCTGCTCAAGGTCAAGGAGCCCATCGCCGAGGAGTACCACCGCCTCCGCAAGGACCAGACGCTGTTCACGTACCTGCACCTGGCGGCCTCCAAGGAGTGCACCGACGCGCTCGTCGAGTCCGGCACCACGGCGATCGCCTACGAGACCGTCGAGCTGCCGAGCCGCGCGCTCCCGCTGCTCGCCCCGATGTCCGAGGTCGCGGGCCGCCTCGCCCCGCAGGTCGGCGCCTACCACCTGATGCGCTCGGTCGGCGGCCGCGGTGTGCTCCCCGGCGGTGTCCCCGGCACGCAGCCCGCGCGGGCCGTCGTCATCGGCGGCGGGGTCTCCGGCTGGAACGCGACGCAGATCGCCGTCGGCATGGGCTTCCACGTCACCCTGCTCGACCGCGACATCAACAAGCTGCGCGAGGCCGACAAGGTCTTCGGCACCAAGGTCCGGGCGATCATGTCCAACTCCTTCGAGCTGGAGAAGGCCGTCCTGGACGCCGACCTCGTCATCGGCGCGGTCCTCATCCCGGGCGCCAAGGCGCCGAAGCTGGTCACCAACGAACTGGTGTCGCGGATGAAGCCCGGAAGTGTCCTTGTCGACATCGCGATCGACCAGGGCGGCTGCTTCGAGGACTCCCGTCCGACCACGCACGCCGAGCCGACCTTCATGGTGCACAACTCGGTCTTCTACTGCGTCGCCAACATGCCGGGCGCGGTGCCCAACACCTCGACCTACGCGCTGACCAACGCGACGCTGCCCTACATCGTCGAACTCGCCAACCACGGCTGGGTGGAGGCGCTGCGCCGCGATCCCGCGCTGGCCAAGGGCCTCAACACCCATGACGGCAAGGTCGTTTACAAGGAGGTCGCCGAGGCGCACGGCCTGGAGCACGTGGAGCTCGACGCGCTGCTCGGCTGAGCCCCAAGTCGACATGAACGGCGACCTGATGGCGGCTTCCGACCAGCTCAGAGGCTAAGTCACCTTTTCGTAAAGGCGATACGTCAACAAGGCGCGTCAACGACGTACACACGGCCGGACCTTGCACCACAAGGTCCGGCCGGATGTGTGTATGGTCACTTTGCGACTCTCGGTCAACTCGCGTCGAACGTAACCCTTGAACCGATTCGTGCACCGGTGAAACCTGCCGTGCGACGCCCGTACGCCCTTGACAGAGGGATGTTTCATTGCCGACACATCCTGCCGGGTCCGGCGGATTGTGTTGCTGCGAACGCCCGACACGCCATAGAGTCGCCAACCGTCGGCATGGTGCCACGCTGACCTGTCTAGAAGTTTCCTGGTCACCAAGGAGGTAAGACGACTTGTGAATGAGTCGACATTTTCTCCCGGGGGTGGTCAACCAGGAACGCCTGTACGGGGCCAGGGTCCCGCGGGGTTCGAGGCTGTCGGCTCCGTTGCTGTGCGCACCTTCGCAGCCCAGAGGAGTCATCAGGTGTCTCAGATGTCCGGGATGACTCAGCCAGCACACCAGAGCATGGATGGCCATCACGTGAACGCCATGGCCGGCGACGGAAGTGGCGCGCCCCACAACCACTTCGCCGACTACGACGAACTGCCCGAGGGGCATTTCTACGACCCCGACGCGGAGTACGAGCCCGACCCCGAGTACGCGGCCACGCTCGCGCCCGACGCCGCCCGCCAGCGCCGCGAGCGCGTGGGCCCGACCGGACGCCCGCTGCCGTACTTCCCGATCCCGGGCCCGCTGACCGATCACGGCCCCGCGAAGATCATCGCGATGTGCAACCAGAAGGGCGGCGTCGGCAAGACCACGTCGACCATCAACCTGGGTGCCGCGCTCGCGGAGTACGGACGGCGCGTGCTGCTCGTGGACTTCGACCCGCAGGGCGCGCTGTCGGTGGGTCTCGGGGTCAACCCGATGGAGCTCGACCTCACCGTCTACAACCTGCTCATGGAGCGGGGCATGGCGGCCGACGAGGTGCTCCTGAAGACCGCGGTCCCGAACATGGACCTGCTGCCGAGCAATATCGACTTGTCGGCGGCGGAGGTCCAACTGGTCTCCGAGGTCGCGCGCGAGTCGACATTGCAACGGGCCCTGAAGCCCCTGATGGCCGACTACGACTACATCGTGATCGACTGTCAGCCCTCGCTCGGTCTGCTCACGGTCAACGCTCTGACGGCCGCGCACAAGGTGATAGTGCCTCTGGAGTGCGAGTTCTTCGCTCTTCGCGGTGTCGCACTGCTGACGGAGACGATCGAGAAGGTCCAGGAGCGACTCAACCCGGAGCTGGAGCTCGACGGGATCCTCGCCACCATGTACGACTCGCGCACGGTGCACAGCCGTGAGGTGCTCGCGCGTGTCGTCGAGGCGTTCGACGACCACGTCTACCACACGGTCATCGGGCGCACGGTCCGCTTCCCGGAGACCACGGTCGCCGGTGAGCCGATCACCACGTACGCCTCCAACTCCGTCGGTGCCGCCGCCTATCGCCAGCTCGCCAGGGAGGTGCTCGCCCGGTGTCACGCCGAGTGAGTCTGCCGGGGGCCGACGAACTCTTCCGTACGACAGGGGGAATGGCGCTCCAGCCGTCCACTCCGCGGCGGGGGGCCAACGGCGAAGCCCGTGTGCCCGCGCCCGCGGGGGAGAGCGACGGGGTCGCGGCCGGTGAGGACGCGCCGCAGTCGGTGCCCGTACAGGGCGGCGACGGCGAGGGCGCCGAGCATGTGGCCGCCGAGTCGGAGGCCGACGACGGCGAGTCCCGCAGTCGCGGGGCGGCCGGCTCCGGGCGACGTCAGGGGGCGCAGGAAGGTTCTGCCGCCGAGGCGTCCGGGCGCAAGCGGGGGCGGAGTCCTTCGCGTCGGCCCAGCGGGCGGGAACGGCACGACGAGAAGATCACGGTGTACGTGTCCGCCGAGGAGCTCATGGATCTGGAGCACGCGCGTCTGGTGCTCCGGGGTGAGCACGGGCTCGCGGTCGACCGCGGGCGGATCGTACGCGAGGCTGTCGCCGTGGTGCTGGCCGATCTGGAGTCCCGTGGGGACGCGAGCATTCTCGTACGGCGATTGCGTGGGCGGTAGGCGGTAACGTGCGGGGCGATGACCTCGAACGACGTTCCCACGACCGCCGCTGCCTCCGGCGGTCGTCGGCGTGCGCTCGGGCGGGGCCCCGGATCCGAGGCCGAGCCTCCGGCGGCGCAGGCTGAGCACAGCGGTGGCGGCGAACCCGAGATCGGACAATCGGCTCCCGAACCGCCGGAGATCGTCCCCGAAGCCGCCGAGGACGTCACCGGACCCTCCGAGGACGTCGCCGAAGCCGATGACGGCGTCTTCAAGGTTCGGTTGGCCAACTTCGAGGGGCCCTTCGATCTGCTGCTCCAGTTGATCTCGAAGCACAAGATGGACGTCACCGAAGTGGCGCTGTCCAAGGTCACCGACGAGTTCATGGCGCACATCAGGGCGATGGGGCCGGACTGGGACCTCGACCAGACGACCGAGTTCCTGGTCGTCGCCGCCACGCTGCTGGACCTCAAGGCCGCGCGGCTGTTGCCCTCCGCCGAGGTCGAGGACGAGGCCGATCTGGCGCTGCTGGAGGCCCGGGACCTGCTCTTCGCGCGGCTGCTCCAGTACCGCGCGTACAAGCAGATCGCCGATATCTTCAACCGGCGGCTCGAAGAGGAAGCGCGCCGCTATCCCCGTACCGTCGGGCTCGAACCGCACCATGCCGAGCTGCTGCCCGAGGTGGTCATCAGCATCGGGCCCGAGGGGTTCGCGAAGCTCGCCGTGAAGGCGATGCAGCCCAGGCCCAAGCCGCAGGTGTACGTCGATCACATCCACGCGCCGCTGGTCAGCGTGCAGGAGCAGGCCGGGATCGTGGTCGCGCGGCTGCGGGAACTCGGCGAGGCCAGCTTCCGCACGCTCGTCGAGGACACCGACGACACCCTGACCGTCGTGGCCAGATTCCTGGCCCTGCTTGAGCTGTACCGGGAGAAGGCCGTCGCGCTCGATCAGGAGATCGCGCTCGGGGATCTGATCGTGCGGTGGACCGGTGGGGAGGGCGGGAGCGAGCCCGTGGTCACCGACGAGTTCGACCGGCCGCCCGAGGTGCCCAAGGACGAGCCCGCCAAGGAGGAGAAGGCGTGAGTGAGGAGACCATCGATCCGGCGGCGGCCCCGCGCACTGTCGCCGACCTCGATCTCAAGCCCGCCCTGGAGGCCGTCCTCATGGTCGTGGACGAACCCGCGACCGAGGAGCACCTCGCGAAGATACTGCAGCGGCCCAAGCGGCGGATCCGTGACGCCCTGCGGGAGCTGGCCGACGAGTACACCGTGCAGGGGCGCGGTTTCGAGCTGCGGCTGATCGCCGGCGGATGGCGGTTCTACTCCCGGCCCGAGTTCGCTCAGGCCGTCGAGGGCTTCGTCCTGGACGGGCAGCAGGCCCGGCTCACCCAGGCGGCCCTGGAGACCCTCGCGGTCGTCGCGTACCGCCAGCCGGTCAGCCGCAGCAGGGTCTCGGCGGTCCGCGGAGTCAACTGCGACGGTGTGATGCGCACCCTCCTCCAGCGGGGTCTGGTCGAGGAGGCGGGCACGGAACCCGAAACAGGTGCGATCCTGTACACGACGACGAACTACTTTCTGGAGCGGATGGGCCTGCGCGGCCTGGACGAGCTCCCGGAGCTCGCGCCCTTCCTCCCTGAGGCCGAGGCGATCGAGGCGGAGACGCTGGAAGGGGTCCCGTCGTTCGATCCGGATGCACCGGATGCAGATGCAGACGACACGACGACGACGGAACTTTGATGCGAAGCAGTGGCAGTGGCAGTGGCGGCGGTAGTGGCAGGAGCGGCGGGCGTGGCAACCCCCGCGGGACCGGTGGGGGCGGCAATCCCCGCGGTTCCGGCGGCGGTGGCGGCTCCCGGGGTTCCGGTGGAGGCGGCTCCCAGCCCAGGGGCGCGGGCGGGCGCGACGACAAGCCGAAGCGTCCCGGCAAGCCGCGTCCCGAGGAGCGCCGCTACGACGTAGGGCCCGGGGCTTCCCACGAGGGTCCGAAGTCCGGGCGCGGCGCCTCCGCGCGCGGTGGTGCCAAGGGCGGCCCCAAGCAGGGCCAGGGCACCGGACGCGGGCGCTCGGTGCCCGCGACCTCGCGTGAGTACGACGCGCGGGCCGAGGAGCGCAACCGGGAGCGGTACGCGGGCAAGAAGGACGTGAGGCCGCCCAAGACCTTCCCGGGCGCCGAGCAGGAGGGCGAGCGGCTGCAGAAGGTCCTCGCCCGCGCGGGCTACGGCTCCCGGCGCGCCTGCGAGGAGCTGATCGAGCAGTCCCGTGTCGAGGTCAACGGCGAGATCGTCGTCGAGCAGGGCAAGCGGGTCGACCCGGAGCACGACGAGGTCAAGGTCGACGGGCTGACCGTCGCCACGCAGTCGTACCAGTTCTTCTCGCTGAACAAGCCGGCCGGGGTCGTCTCCACCATGGAGGACCCCGAGGGTCGCCAGTCCCTCGGCGACTACGTCACCAACCGCGAGACCCGGCTCTTCCACGTCGGGCGGCTCGACACCGAGACCGAGGGCGTGATCCTGCTCACCAACCACGGCGAGCTGGCGCACCGGCTGACCCACCCCAAGTACGGCGTGAAGAAGACCTACCTCGCCGCCATCGTGGGCCCGATCCCGCGCGACCTGGGCAAGCAGCTCAAGGACGGCATCCAGCTGGAGGACGGGTACGCGCGTGCGGACCACTTCCGGGTGGTCGAGCAGACCGGCAAGAACTACCTGGTCGAGGTCACCCTGCACGAGGGCCGCAAGCACATCGTGCGCCGCATGCTCGCGGAGGCCGGTTTCCCGGTCGAGCGGCTGGTGCGCACGTCCTTCGGGCCGATCACGCTGGGCGACCAGAAGTCGGGCTGGCTGCGGCGGCTGTCCAACACGGAGGTCGGGATGCTGATGCAGGAAGTCGATCTCTAGAACGACCTCGGTTGCTCTTTCGGCCGGTCCCGGATTTTCTCCGGGGCCGGCCGATGTGTTTTCGCCCTGTCGGCGGTCTGTATGGCTGACGGCCGAGACGAGGAGCGGGTATGGACACGAAGACGGAGCCTGAGAGGCTCCCAGGGGCCGCTGTGGCCGATGCGGGGGCCTTCGGGCGTCCCGGGTGCCCCGAGGGGCTGTCGTGAACTCCGGGGAGCTGCTGGAGCGTTCGCTCGCCTACGCGCTGGGGAGCGTGGCGGGGGTCGCGCCCGGGAGCCTGGGGCGAGGTACGCCGTGCGGGGAGTGGGACCTGGGTGAGCTGCTCGGGCATCTCGACGACGCGCTGGAGGCGCTGCACGAGGGGCTCACCGGCGGGCGGATCGGGCTGTTTCCCGGAGCGCCGGGGGCGGATCCGGCGTGCGCGTTCCGTACGCGTGCGTGCGCGGTGCTGGGCGCGTGGGCGGCGGGGCCGTCGGGGGAGTCGGTCCTGGTGGGCGAACGGCCCCTGGACGTACGGGTGATGGGGGCCGTGGGCGCCGTGGAGATCGCCGTGCACGGCTGGGACGTGGCGCAGGCGTGCGGGCGGCCACGGCCCATCCCGGTCCCGCTGGCGGCCGAACTGCTGCCCGTGGCGCGGTCCGTGGTCGCGCGGGAGGACCGGGGAGCGCGGTTCGGCGCGCCGGTCGCCGTGCCGGCCCGGGCGGGGCTCGACGTCCGGCTGCTGGCGTTCCTCGGGCGGCGCGAAGTCCGTACGGGGTGAGGGCGGGTGTCGGTCCGGGGCGCGGGGGTAGAGGGGCGGTGACGGCGTTCGCGCAGCCGCGGCTCAGGAGGCCTTCGGCGCCCGGGAGTTGTGACACAGGGCGGTGACCGAGGGCTTGTGGAAGAACGCTCGCGCTCTTTATAGTCGTACTGACCATTAAGGGGCGGGGTGGATGGGCCACAAGCAGCCGCACGGCTACGACAAGTACGCCCACGAGCCTTTCGCCGTCACCGTCGACCTCGCCGTCCTCACCATCCGCTCCGGCGCCCTGCACGTCCTGCTCGTCGAGCGCGGCCAGGAGCCCTACGCCGGTCACTGGGCGCTGCCCGGCGGCTTCGTGGAGCCGAGCGAGTCGGCCGAGACGGCCGCGCGGCGCGAACTCGCCGAGGAGACCGGGCTCGCCGACGTCACCGGGCTGCACCTGGAGCAGCTGCGGACCTACAGCGAGCCCGACCGCGACCCCCGTATGCGGGTGGTGTCCGTCGCCTTCACCGCGCTGCTGCCCGACGCGCCCGAGCCGAAAGCGGGCAGCGACGCGGCACGGGCCGACTGGCTGGCGTACGACAAGTCCTGGCCGCTCGCCTTCGATCACGACCGGATTCTGGCCGACGCCCACGAACACGTCGGCACGCAGCTGGAGTTCACCTGCCTGGCCACCGCCTTCTGCCCGGCCGAGTTCACGCTCGGCGAGCTCCGGCACGTCTACGAGACGGTGTGGGGCACCGCCCTCGACCGGCCCAACTTCCGCCGCAAGGTGCTCGCCACGCCCGGCTTCGTCGAACCGGTGCCGGGCGCCGCGCGCCTGACCGGCGGGCGTGGCAAGCCGGCCGCGCTGTACCGCGCGGGCACCGCGACCACCCTCCAGCCGCCTCTGCTCCGGCCGAACCCGGAAGGACGTTCCGCATGACCAGCACCATCGTCGACAAACGCGCAGCCACAGGGGCTTTGATCGGCCTCGCCCTCGGGGACGCCCTCGGATTCCCGACCGAGTTCAACGACATCCCCTCGATCCTCGCCAAGTTCGGGCCCTGGCGGCAGCTGCCGCTGATCAAGCCCGCGATCGTCTCCGACGACACGCAGATGACCCTGGCGGTGGCCCGGGGAATGCGCACCGCCATGGACCGCGGGGCGCTCGGCCCCGAGGACATGGCCGTGACCGTGCGGCAGGAGTTCATCGCCTGGAACCGGTCCCCGGACAACAACCGCGCCCCGGGCAACACCTGCCTGCGGGCCTGCGAGTTGCTGGAGAACCCCGACCTGCCCTGGCAGGACGCCAGCCAGCTGGGCTCCAAGGGCTGCGGTGCCAACATGCGCGTGGCGCCCGTCGGGCTCGCCCCCGGGCTGAGCGACGAACAGCGCGCGGGCGCCGCCCAGTTGCAGGCCGCCCTCACCCACGGCCACCCCACGGCGCTCGCCGCCTCCGACCTCACCGGCCGTGCCGTGCACCTGCTCGCGCAGGGCACCGAGCCGGCCGCACTCCTGGAGCAACTGCGGTCGTACGCCGAGGAGAACCGCGGCCACTACCACCAGTCCTGGCTCGGCGACCTGTGGACGCGCAGCCAGGATGCCGGGCCCGAGGAGTTCATCGCCCGCGGCTGGCGCGAGTGCCTGGCGATCCTGGACCGGCTCGAGGACGCCGTGCGCACCTTCGATCCGGAGGCCGACCCGTGTCTGGCCACCGGGGCGGGCTGGATCGCCGAAGAGGCCCTGGCGACCGGCCTGTTGTGCTTCCTCGGCTTCCCCGACGAGCCGGTCACGGCCATCCGGCGGGCCGCCTACAGCTCCGGCGACTCCGACTCGATCGCCTGCCTGGCCGGAGCCTTCGCGGGCGCGCACCGCGGCAGCGAGGCCTGGCCGACCGAGTGGGCCGACCGCATCGAGTACCAGAGCGACCTGATGACCCTCGGGGCCCTCTGGGACTCCTGACCCGCCCTTCTGGGACTCCTGATCCGGCCTTCTGTGATTCTTGAGACATGATCGACACCCTGGACATCGACCTCGGACCGGTGGTCGCCGAACAGCCCGACCCCGTGCTGTTCGCGACCGTCTCCGGCGCCCATCTCTACGGCTTCCCGTCCCGCGACTCCGACGTGGACCTGCGAGGCGTCCACCTGCTGCCCACCGCCGCACTGGTGGGCCTGCGCGAGCCCGAGGAGACCCGCTCCCGAATGTGGGACCGGGACGGAGTCGAGATGGACCTGGTCACCCACGACCTGCGCAAGTTCGTACGGCTGATGCTGCGGCGCAACGGCTATGTGCTGGAGCAGCTGCTCTCGCCCCTCGTCGTGCACACCACCGACGCGCACCGCGAACTGGTCGCGCTCGCCCCCGATGTCCTCACCGGCCATCACGCCCACCACTACCGGGGGTTCGCGGTGACCCAGTGGCGGCTGTTCGAGAAGACCGGCGAACTCAAGCCGCTGCTCTACACCTTCCGCGCCCTGCTGACCGGCGTGCACCTCATGCGCAGCGGCGAGGTGCAGGCCCATCTGCCCACGCTGCTCGGCGAGGTGGACGCGCCCGCCTATCTGCCGGAGCTGATCGCGACGAAGGCGGAGCGGGAGCACGGGGACGCCGACGTCGACCACGCGCGCGTGCGGGCCGACGTGGAGCGGCTGCACGGCGTGCTCGACCAGGCCCAGGAGGCGTCCGCGCTACCCGACGCGCCCGTCGCCCACGACGCCCTGCACGACTTCGTCGTACGGGTCCGGCTGGCGGGCTGAGGCGCGGCGCACACGGATCAGGAAGGCCTCGACGCGGGCCCGGTCCGGCTCCTCGGGGAGCGGGCTGCCGCGCAGGGCCTCGTCGGCCTCGGCCGCCAGGTGGTTCATCCGCGCCTCGACCTCGGGCCAGGAGACCTCACCGCGCTTGACCGCGAGCAACGGCTCGCGTCCGTCGCCCACGTCGAGCGTGAGGGCGCCCGTGCGCAGCAGGTCGCGGGCGCTCACCAGGAGGCGCAGAAGGTGCATCGCGTGCTTCCAGCGCGGGGCGCCGTGCGTACGGACGTCGCCCTCCAGCTTCTTGCGCTGGCCGAGCGCGTAGCGCGTGAACGTCCCGTGGACCTGGCGGGAGAGGAACGCCTCGCGCAGGGCGAGGAGTTCACGGCCCGTGTCGTCGACGTACTCGACGAGCGGGGAGTGCAGGCACTCCAGGATGTTCGGATTCGCGCGCAGGGCCAGCTCGCAGAAGCGCTCCAGCTCCCAGCTGAACTGCTCGGGCGCCGGGCCCTCGACATGGGTCGGCGGCTTCTCGAAGCGCCAGAACTGGGGGGTGGGGGCGAGGAAGACGCCCCGGCGGTCGGTGTCGCTGCCCTCCGTCGCCAGACCGAAGGCCCGCGACCCCATCACGCACGCGTAGACGGTGTGGTCGCGGACCAGGGCCTCGGGGGACGGGGCGGGGGCGGGTGACAGGCCGGGTGGCAGGTCGGGTGACGTGCTGGTCATGGACGGGACAGTACGGGGACCGTCACGCCAGGGTGATCGAATTTCCCTCCACCTTGATCTGCTCCGCGGGCAGCGGCGACGGCGCCGGACCCCCTGCCACCGAACCGTCCGCGATCTTGAACTTGCTGCCGTGGCAAGGGCAGTCGATGGTCCCGTCGGCGACCTTGGTCACCGTGCAGCCCTGGTGCGTGCAGATCGCCGAGAAGGCCTTGAACTCGTCCTTCGTGGGCTGGGTGACCACGACCTTCTCGTCCTTGAAGATCTTGCCGCCGCCGACCGGGATGTCGGTCGTCTTCGCCAGCTCCTGACCGCTGGAGGCCTTCACGTCGGAGGAGCCGGAGTCACCTTCGTCGCCGTACTTGCTGCACCCCACGGCGAGCGCCGAGGCGCCCGTCGCGAGGAGGACCGTGCGGCGCGTCGAGCGGTGGGTCATGTCGTCACTCCGAAAGTGCGGAAGAACCAGAGGGCGGACGTCAGCCAGAGGACGGTCAGCGCGGTGAAGACCAGCCCGCCGACGAGCGGCAGCAGCCAGCCGGGCAGCCGCTCCGAGCGAAGCAGCAGCATCTTGGCACTGAACGCACCGAAGAAGAAGCAACCCAGGACGGAGTGCCACAGAACACGCGGTTCGTACGTCTGATAGCCGAGCGCGTACAGGCAGTGCACGGCGACCGGGACCGCCACGAGGAACGCGATCCGGCCCGACCAGCGGTGCAGGGTGGCCGACCAGCTCGGGCCCGGCAGCTTGCCGTACACCATGAACGCGGAGACCAGCTGGACGAGCGCGAAGAAGAACGCGGTCGTCGCGAGCCACGACTTCACCGCGGCGGTGCTGCTGAACCCGGCGAGGTTGAAGGCGGTCCCGGCCGGGTCGTGGACCTTGCCGTACGCCCCGAGGCCGACCGCCACGGCGGCGGCGACCAGGGCGGGGATCAGATAGCGGGCGGCGCCGGAGGCACGGCGGGGCGGTTCCGGCTGGAAAAACTGCGTGGCGGCGTTCGGGTCGACGGTCATGGTCGGCTCCCTGGGCGGACGATGGTGTCGCGGACGGAGTGTCAGGGGATGACGGGGAGTGCCGTGAGCTGCTGTCCGTCGACCGTCACCGCACCCGTCTCCGGGTCGATGGCGGGCGCGGCCGAGGGGTCCTCGTCGCGCGTGACGATGCCGACCTGGCGGCCGCCCGGCAGGACGATCCAGCCGCCGTCGACCTTGGCGCCGCGCACCGTGGCGGTCGCCCGGTACAGACCGCCCGGCTTCTTGGCCTTGTCCGCGGTGAAGGCGTAGTGCCCGCCGCCGACGTCGACCGTGCCGCGGATCCGCTTGCCCTCCTTGAGCGTGCCGGTCAGCGCGTCGCCGTTCTTCCCGGTCAGCCGCATGCTCCCGTCGTCCTTGACGTCGCCCTTCAGCCACGACTCCTTGGTGCGGCCGTCGCAGAAGTACGCGACCGCCTTGCCGTCGTGCACCGCCACGGCGACGGCGGACGAGTCGTCGTCGGTACGGCCGGCGTAGTCGGCGTTCGGCACGGGCACCCGGGTCCGGGTCGGCGAGGGGCTCGGCGACTGCGCGGGCTTGCTGGGCGACGACGACGGCGACGCCGAGGCTGCGGGCGTCTCCTTCTTCGTGGACGAGACGTTCTTCGTCCCCGTCGTCGCGTTGAGCGACAGCATGAACACAGCGAGCAGGAGTCCCGCGAGCATGGTCAGCAGCGGTCCTGGACGTTTCATCGAAGCCCTCCCCCGAGGCGAGTTTCCTGCCATCAGAGCGGACCGGCGGCCCCGGCGTAAAGAGGCGCACGGGGGCGTCTCTCGCCAAGTAGCGGAATTGGGTCAATTCGGTGACATTGAGCAGAGTTCGAGGCCGGTCCCGAACAGCGCCCGGCCCCTCGCGAAAGGCGTGATCATGGCGGGTAACGATCTCGGCGGTCTGCTGGGCGGTCTCCTCGGCGGCGGCCAGGGCAGCGGCGGCTCCGCCGGCTCCGGCGCGGGCATCCTCGGGGCGCTCCTGTCGGCCCTCGGCGGCGCCCAGGGCGGCGGCAGCGGCTCCAATCCGCTGGGCGGGCTCCTGGACATGCTCACGAAGTCCGGGCTCGCCCAGCAGAAGGACTCCTGGGTCGGCACCGGCACCAACGAGTCCGTGACCGGCGCCCAGATCCAGCAGGCCCTGCCCGGCGAGACCCTCGACCAGGTCGCCCGCCAGTCCGGCGTCACCCGGGACCAGGCCGCCGACCAGCTGGCCCAGGTACTGCCGACGGCCGTCGACAAGCTGACCCCGAACGGGCAGGTGCCCGCCTCCCTGGAGGACCTGGTGAAGCAGCAGCGGCTGTGACGCGGTGAGCGCACGGCGCCCGTCTCGGCGTGCGGGCCCCGAGCCCGTCTCAGCGGGCGGGCGCCGCGCACCGGTGTCGGTGGGGCTGACTACGCTGGACGAGGGAAGAGTCGAGCCGTTAGCAAGGAGCTGAGCCGTGGCGGTACGAGCGGTCCGGGGCGCCGTCCAACTGGAGCGGGACGAGGCCGGGCACATGGACGAGCAGGTCGGCGCCCTGCTCACCGCCGTCCTGGAGCGCAACGGCCTGAGCGCCGAGGACCTGATAAGCATCTGGTTCACGGCCACGCCCGACCTGCACAGCGACTTCCCGGCCGCCGCCGCCCGCAAGCTCGGCATCACCGACGTACCGCTGATCTGCGCCCAGGAACTCAACATCCAGGGCGCCATGCCCCGCGTGGTCCGGATCCTGGCGCACATCGAGTCCGACCGGGCCCGTGCCGACATCGCGCACGTCTACCTCGGCGCCGCGGCCGCCCTGCGCAAGGACATCGCCCAGTGAGAACCGCACTCGTCATCGGCACCGGCCTCATCGGTACGTCCGCCGCGCTCGCCCTGTCCCAGCGGGGTGTCGTCGTCCACCTCGCCGACCACGACCCCGAGCAGGCCCGCACGGCCGCCGCGCTGGGCGCCGGCACCGACCAGGCACCTGAGCGTCCCGTCGACCTCGCGATCGTCGCCGCCCCGCCGGCCCATGTCGCCACCGTGCTGGCCGACGCCATGCGCCGGGGCGTGGCCCGCGGTTACATCGACGTCGCCAGCGTCAAGGGCGGCCCGCGCCGCGAGCTGGAGGCGCTGGGCCTGGACCTCTCGGCGTACATCGGCACGCACCCCATGTCCGGCCGGGAGAAGTCGGGCCCGCTGGCCGCGACCGGCGATCTCTTCGAGGGCCGCCCCTGGGTGCTGACCCCGACCCGGGACACCGACACCGAGGTGCTGAACCTCGCGCTGGAACTGGTCTCGCACTGCCGTGCCGTACCGGTCGTCATGGACGCCGACGCCCACGACCGCGCCGTCGCGCTCGTCTCCCACATGCCCCACCTGGTGTCCAGCATGGTCGCCGCGCGGCTGGAGAACGCCGAGGAGGCGGCCGTACGGCTGTGCGGGCAGGGCATCCGGGACGTGACGCGGATCGCCGCCTCCGACCCCGCGATGTGGATCGACATCCTCTCCGCGAACCCCGGGCCTGTCGCCGACCTGCTCACCGACGTGGCCGGCGACCTGGAGGAGACGGTGCAGGCCCTGCGCGCCCTGCAGTCCGCCGACGAGGCCAAGCGCGTCGAGGGCACCTCCGGCATCCAGGACGTCCTGCGGCGCGGCAACGCGGGTCAGGTCCGGGTCCCCGGCAAGCACGGTACGGCGCCGCGGTCCTACGAGGTCGTGGCCGTCCTCATCGACGACCAGCCAGGTCAGCTCGCCCGCATCTTCGCGGACGCCGGACGGGCCGGGGTCAACATCGAGGACGTACGCATCGAGCACGCGACCGGGCAGCAGGCGGGTCTGGTGCAGCTGATGGTGGAGCCGCAGGCGGCGCCGGTCCTCACCGCGTCGCTGCGGGAGCGGGGCTGGGCGATCCGGCAGTGACCCCCCCGGACCGGGCAGTGACCCCGGACCGGTTGGTGCCCCATGACCCGGCAGGGACCGCGCCGATCGTTCGCCCCTGAGAGGCCGATCGGCCGCCTGTAAGAGGGGACCCGGGAAGCCAGTAACCTTGTGCGGGGCACTTTCGTGCTCCGCACACCACTCACCGCACCGCACCAGGAAGGTGTCCCCCTGTGGAAAACGGCGCCGCCCCGACCGCCCAGGCCGTGATTGTCGCCATCGACGGCCCCGCCGGCACGGGCAAGTCGAGCACGTCGAAGGCCGTCGCCGCGCAGCTCGGCCTGAGCTACCTGGACACCGGCGCCCAGTACCGGGCGATCACCTGGTGGATGGTGACCAACGGGATCGACATCGACGACCCGTCGGCTATCGCCGCCGTGACCGGCAAGCCCGAGATCGTCTCGGGCACCGACCCGGCGGAGCCGACGATCACGGTCGACGGCGTCGACGTGGCCGGGCCGATCCGCACCCAGGAGGTCTCCTCCAAGGTCAGCGCGGTCAGCGCGGTGCCCGAGGTGCGGGCCAGGATCACCGAGCTGCAGCGGGCCGTGGCGGCGGGCGCGGAGCGGGGCATCGTCGTCGAGGGCCGGGACATCGGGACGACCGTGCTGCCCGACGCCGACGTGAAGGTCTTCCTCACCGCCTCCCCGGAGGCGCGCGCCGCCCGGCGCAGCGGCGAGCTCAAGGGCGCCGACGTCAACGCCACCCGTGAGGCCCTGATCAAGCGGGACGCGGCGGACTCCAGCCGGAAGACCTCGCCGCTCGCCAAGGCGGACGACGCGGTCGAGGTGGACACCACCGAGCTCACGCTGGCGCAGGTCATCGAGTGTGTCGTCACCCTCGTCGAGGAGAAGCGGGCCGGGAAGTGACCAGGCCCGCAGCCGCCTCCGAGTGGGGAGCCGAGGTCGGCCGGCGCATCGGCGTCGGCCTGATGTACGGGCTGTTCAAGCCGCGCGTGCTCGGCGCCTGGAAGGTGCCCGCGACCGGCCCGGTGATCTTCGCCGTCAACCACTCGCACAACATCGACGGCCCGATGGTCATGGGCGTGGCACCCCGGCCGACGCACTTCCTGATCAAGCAGGAGGCGTTCATCGGCCCGCTCGACCCGTTCCTGACGGGCATCGGGCAGCTCAAGGTGGACCGTACGACCGCCGACCGCACCGCGATCACCCGGGCGCTGGACGTCCTGGCGGCCGGCGGGGTGCTCGGCATCTTCCCGGAGGGCAGCCGGGGCGAGGGCGACTTCGCCTCCCTGCGCGCCGGGCTCGCCTACTTCGCGGTGCGCGGCGACGCCCCGATCGTGCCCATCGCGGTGCTGGGAAGTTCGGAGCGGTCCGGACGGTTGATAAAGGGGCTGCCTCCGCTGCGCAGCCGTATCGACGTCGTCTTCGGCGACCCCTTCGAGGCGGGCGACGGCAGCGGACGACGTACCCGCCGGGCGCTGGACGAGGCGACCGAGCGCATCCAGAAGCAGCTCACCACGCACCTGGAAAACGCCAGGCGGCTGACCGGCCGCTAGGCGACACTGAGTAGTGGATCAAACCGGCGAAACCGGTCGGTCCACCGATCACCACGATGAACGAGGTACGGACTTCATGAACGACCACATCCCCTCCGACGGCCCGGGCGAGGAGCACGAGCACGGAGCCCTCGGCGAGGCCGAGTACGCGGAGTTCATGGAGCTCGCCGCCGTCGAGGGCTTCGACCCGGAGGACGTCGAGGGCGCGATCGAGGCGGCCGGACACGGCCCGCTCCCGGTCCTCGCCGTCGTCGGCCGCCCGAACGTCGGCAAGTCGACGCTCGTCAACCGCATCATCGGCCGCCGCGAGGCCGTCGTGGAGGACAAGCCCGGTGTCACCCGTGACCGGGTGACGTACGAGGCCGAGTGGTCGGGGCGCCGCTTCAAGGTCGTCGACACCGGCGGCTGGGAGCAGGACGTCCTCGGCATCGACGCGTCCGTGGCCGCGCAGGCCGAGTACGCGATCGAGGCCGCCGACGCGGTCGTGTTCGTCGTCGACGCCAAGGTCGGCGCGACCGACACCGACGAGGCGGTCGTACGACTGCTGCGCAAGGCCGGCAAGCCCGTCGTGCTGGCCGCCAACAAGGTCGACGGCCTCAGCGGCGAGTCCGACGCGGCCTACCTCTGGTCCCTGGGCCTCGGCGAGCCGCACCCCGTCTCCGCGCTGCACGGGCGCGGCACCGGCGACATGCTGGACGCCGTCCTGGAGGCGCTGCCGGAGGCGCCCGAGCAGACCTTCGGCGTCGCCGTCGGCGGTCCCCGCCGGATCGCCCTGATCGGCCGCCCGAACGTCGGCAAGTCCTCGCTGCTGAACAAGGTGGCGGGCGAGGAGCGCGTCGTCGTCAACGAGATCGCGGGCACCACCCGCGACCCGGTCGACGAGCTGATCGAACTCGGCGGTATCACCTGGAAGTTCGTGGACACCGCGGGCATCCGCAAGCGCGTCCACCTCCAGCAGGGCGCCGACTACTACGCCTCGCTGCGCACCGCGGCCGCCGTCGAGAAGGCCGAGGTCGCGGTCATCCTGATCGACGCCTCCGAGTCCATCTCGATCCAGGACCAGCGCATCGTCACCATGGCCGTGGACTCGGGGCGCGCGATCGTCCTCGCCTTCAACAAGTGGGACACCCTCGACGAGGAGCGGCGCTACTACCTGGAGCGCGAGATCGAGACCGAGCTCGGCCAGGTCGCCTGGGCGCCCCGGGTGAACGTCTCGGCGCGCACCGGCCGGCACATGGAGAAGCTGGTCCCGGGCATCGAGGCCGCGCTGGCCGGCTGGGAGACCCGCGTCCCGACGGGCCGGCTGAACGCCTTCCTCGGTGAGCTGGTCGCCGCTCACCCGCACCCGGTCCGCGGCGGCAAGCAGCCCCGCATCCTCTTCGGCACCCAGGCCGGCACCAAGCCCCCGCGGTTCGTGTTCTTCGCCTCGGGCTTCATCGAGGCGGGCTACCGGCGCTTCATCGAGCGCCGTCTGCGTGAGGAGTTCGGCTTCGACGGCACGCCGATCCACATCTCGGTGCGGGTGCGCGAGAAGCGCGGCAAGAAGAAGTAGCCCCACGGCCGGGCAGGCTCACGGCAACGGAAAGGGCGACCCCGATCGGGGTCGCCCTTTCCGTTGCCGCCGAACTCAGTGACCCGGTGGCAGCGCCGCGGGCACGTGGTGCATCCGCGTGCCCTGCTGCCCGATCTGCCCCACGCGCTGCCACTGCGACTGCTGCCGGGCGCTGTAGGCCCCCGCGCTGTAGGCGCTGTAGGAGCTGCTGAACGACCCCGGCCGGTGCCCGCCGTACGTACCCGTGCCGCCGTACGCACCCGTACTGTGCGGGATGTTCCCGAAGGCGGTGAAGCCCAGCTCCTCCTCGCCGCTGCGGTCGCCCGGCAGCGTGCGGAAGGACTTGACGTACTCGGCATAGAGCGCGTCGTAGATCGGCGTGGCCGATGGGCCGCTCAGGTAGTCCTGGGCCGACCGCGCGGACGGGATCGGCTGATAGGACTGGCGGCGTGGAACGTCGTATGCGTACACGTATGTCCAAACGACACCGACTGGTCAGGGATGCGGTTGCGCGGTCGGCCTTTTAGGGGCGGGACCTCACGTTCCCGCGAGCGGCATGGCCACCGCGACCAACTTGCCGTTCGCCGCGGCCTTGTCGATCGCGTCCCGCAGCAGGTCCTCCCGGGGCTGGCGGCCGATCGAGCCGACCGGCGCGGCGAACATCAGTACCTGCTGGTGCTTGTTCGCGGCGGCCCGCCAGCTCTCCGTCACCTGAAGCGGCTGGTGCGCCTGCCACCAGGCGACCGGCTGCCCGCCGTTGGCGTTGGGCTGGAGCACCGCGTGCAGCTGGCCCACGGCGAGCAGCACCGACCAGCCGTGCAGCACCGGCGGCACCTCGGTCAGCTCCGTGAGCGGCATGAAGCCCTGCTCGATGAGGAGCGGCAGGAAGTCGTCGCCGGAACCGGTCGTGCCGGGGCGCGCGATGGGCGCGGTCGGCTCGACGACCAGGGCGGGGTGCAACTCCCCGGCGATCAGGACGAGTCCGCTGGTGATGCCGAGCACGGCCTGCTCGGGCACGATCTTCTCCGGCTCCAGGTCCACCGTGTCCCCGGAGATGGACTTCACGGCGCCGCGGAGCTGCTCCTCGGTGACCTGGACGACCTGCGAGGGCAGACAGGTGGAGTGGGCGAAGGCGAGGACGGCGGTCTCGTCGCCGAGGAACAGGACGGTGCTGGTGCGCTCCTGTTCGGAGTCGCCCGGGGTGCGGCAGGACGTGCAGTCGTAGCTGCCGGGGGCGTTCTCTCCGGCGAGCAGCCGGTCGGCTTCTTCGTCGCCGATCTCGGCGCGTACCTCGTCGCTGACGTCGAGCATGCGCGGCACGGGTGGCTCCCTCAGGATGTGGTGCCCGGTGGGTCCCGGGCTCATGAAGAAGACAACGGAGGATCTGTGGCGGGAGTCACGCCCCAGGGCGAACGGAATCGACCCATCCAGCGCGGAGGGTCACCGCACGTGCGGAATCGGGCACTCATCGTCAATTCCTTGGAAATCAAAGGAAGTTGGTTGGGTGAACTGAGTCACAGGACGTCCGGGTCACTGGTCGACAAATCATGAAATCGGCGAATGAAGTGGGTGTCCGAAAATAGCCGATACCCGCGGTAACGGCGAACTGGCCTGGAATGACAAGGAGTTGGTTGATACCAACCGGCCCGGCTCCCTAGATTCCTCGGCCGTGTGCACAGAGCACCGCTCGGGTACGTCCGCCGACCGCACCAAGCCAGCAGAATCCAGCACCAGCCCCGAGGCGGACGGGGTGGAACGCGCCAACCGCGCCCCAGTGCACGGCACGCGTCCCGCCTTGGGGGACCTCGGGTTTGTGGAGAGGGATTCACATGTCCGAATGTGTTGATACCAACCGTCCGACCCGCAAGCGCACGACGGCGGTCCTCGCCGGGGCGGCTCTGCTCGCCCCGCTCGGACTGCTCGCAGCGACCGGCAACGCCGTGGCGGCGGACGGGGGAGTGTGGGACCGCATCGCCCAGTGCGAGAGCGGCGGCAACTGGCACATCAACACCGGCAACGGCTACTTCGGCGGGCTCCAGTTCTCCGCCGGCACCTGGCGCGCGTACGGCGGCACGGCGTACGCGCCGACCGCCGACAAGGCCTCCAGGGAGCAGCAGATCGCCGTCGCCACCAAGGTCCAGCGCGCCCAGGGCTGGGGCGCCTGGCCGACCTGCTCGACCCGGGCCGGAGCGTACGGCGGCGCACCCGCCGCGGGTTCACCGGCCACCAAGTCGACGCCGAAGTCGACACCCAGGTCCACCTCCGGCTCCACCACCGAGTCCACCGCGGCGAAGCCGTCGAAGAAGCCGGCCCGTTCGTCGAGCCACCCGGCCCGCGGCACCTCGCGCGGTGACTACACCGTCCGCCAGGGCGACACGCTGAGCAAGATCGCCGCCCGGCACGGCACCACCTGGCAGCGGCTGTACGCGACCAACAAGGCCGTCATCGGGGCCGATCCCGATCTGATCGTGCCCGGCCAGCGCCTCACGTTCTGAACGATCCGACCCGGTCTCAGATCGCGCGTCTCGTATCAGGTGTCAGGTGTCAGGTATCAGGTATCAGGGGGTCCTGCCCGGTCGGCCGACCGGGCAGGACCCCTCGCCCGTCGCTCCAGTTCGCCCGCCTCGCCGCTGAACACGACCGTGCCGCGCCGCAGTTCGTGCACGAAGACGGTCGCGCGGTCCTGGAGCCCGGGCGGCAGCCGCTGTTCGGCGACGACCACGCACGCGTCCAGCGCGGCCAGCAGGTCGTACGTGCGGGCCGCGACCGTCGGTGACATGCCCTGCGCGGGTTCGTCGACGAGCACCACGCGTGCGCGTGCCAGCAGGGCGCGGGAGAGGGCGAGCATGCGCTGCTCACCGCCCGAGAGCGTGCCGGCACGGCGCCGGAGCAGGGGGCGCAGCTGCGGATAGGCGTCGAGGGCGGGGGCGTGGTCGCTCGCGGTCAGCTCCAGGTTCTCGCGCACGGTGAGCGAGCCGAACACGGCCTGCCGCTCCGGGACCAGGCACAGCCCGCGGCGGGCCCGCTCGAACGCCGGCAGCCGTGTCACGTCGACGCCGTCCCACACCACCGCCCCGCCGGACAACGGCACGGTCCCGGCCAGCGCGCGCAGCACGGTCGTACGGCCGGAGCCGTTGCGGCCCAGCAGGACGGTGAGTCCGGGGCCGGGCGCGGCGAGGGTGATGCCGTGCAGGGCCTCCAGGGGGCCGTAGCGCACGCGTGCGTGGCGCAGCGAGACGGCGGTGGCGGCTGCGCGGGAGCCGGTCATACGCCGGCCTCACGGATGCCGGGCGTGCCAAGTGTCTCCAGGACGTGGTCGGCGGGGCCCGAGGCGACGATGCGGCCTGCCGCCATCACGTGGACGACGTCGGCCAGGTCGGCGACGAGATCGAGGTCGTGCTCGACCACGAGGAGGGCGGTGCCGTCGGCGGCCAGTGCCTTCAGCACCCGGGCCATGGCGGCGACTTCGGCGTCGTCGAGGCCGGCCGCGGGCTCGTCGAGCAACAGCACGCGCGGGCTGCCGGCGAGGGCCCGGGCCAGTTCGACGCGGCGCAGGGTGCCGGTGGGCAGTCCGGCGGCGGGAAGGGCCCGTACCGGCCCGTCGAGCCCGAACAGGCGCAGGGCCCGCTCCACGGCGTCCGGATCGGCGAGGCGACCCTGCTCGGCGCCCACGCGGACGTTCTCGGCGACGGTCAACGACGGGAAGACGGCGAGCTGTTGGAACGTCCGGGCGATACCGAGCCGGGTCCGGGCGTGCGCCGCGAGCCGCGTGATGTCCAGCCCCCCGAAACGCACCTCCCCGCGCGTGGGCCGCACAGTCCCGGCCAGACAGTGGAACAGGGTGCTCTTCCCGGCCCCGTTGGGCCCGACCACCGCGGTGACCTGACCGGGCCGCACATCGAGATCGACACCGTCGAGCGCGGTGAAGCCGCCGTAACGGGCGTGCAGGGCGCGGGCGGAGAGGGTGGGGGCGGAGAGGACGGGGGAGCGCGTGGAGACGGCGGGAGTCGAGATGGACGCGGTGGGCAGGGTGGGCACGATCCGGGAGTCGGGGGTCGTGAGCGTGGCCGAGGCGGCGGTGCCGGGGGCCGGGGTGCGCGAGTCGTCCGCCTGCGGCCCCACCGACCGCACCCTCGCCCGTACCCGCACTCCCATCGCGGTCAGCGTCGCCTCCCGCCGCGGCCGCAGGCGCCCCGCAGCCGTCCGCAGGGCCTCGTAGGGTCCCCCCGGGAAGCGGCCGACCAGGACCGCCAGTACGCCGATCAGGGCCGCCGCCACGCCACCCCGGGCGCCCGCGTCCAGGCCGACCAGGAGAGCCGCGGCGGCCAGGGCGCCCAGGGTGCTGTCCGCGCCCAGGACCACGACCGCGGCGAACCAGAGGAGGCCGCGTACGGGGTCGTAGGCGCCGGGGTCGAAGGCGCGCAGGCCCATGCCGAGCATGCCGCCGCCGAGCGCGGCCAGGGCGGCGCCGGAGACGAACGCGAGGAGTTTGAGGGACGGGACGCTTACGCCCGCCGCCGACGCGCCCGACTCGTGGTCCCGCATGGCCGCGAGGGCCCGGCCGGTACGGCCCCTGCGCAACGCGCGCGTGGCCAGCAGGGCGGCCGCCAGCAGGGCCAACTCCAGGACGTAGTACGCGCGGTCCCCGTCGAAGCCCGCCGGGCGGTCCAGGGAGAGTCCGGACGTGGCGTACGGCTGCGCGAACACGAACCGGCTCACGCCGACGCCCACCGCGAACGTCGCGAGCGCCAGCGCGAGGCCCTGGCGGCTGATCGCGGGCCAGCCGGTCAGCAGGCCCAACGGGGCGACCAGGACGACCGCCAGCGCGAGCGCGGCCAGTTCGGGCAGACGGGGCAGGCCGGGGAAGCGGCCGGCCGCCAGCAGGGCCGTGAACAGGGCGCCCAGGCCCGCGTACGCCGCCTGCCCCAGGGAGAGTTGGCCGCCGCGGCCGGTGACGACCACCAGGGAGAGCAGCACCACGCCCAGCGCCGGCACCTGGACGGACGTATGCAGATCCGAGCCCGCGAAGCCGAGCGGGAGGAGGAAGAGCACCGCCGCCACGATCCACGCGCCCGGCGGGGTGGACACGCGCGCGGTGGCCGTGCGGGGGAGGGCGTCGCGGGTGCCGATGCGGGGCAGCACCAGGGCTGCCACCAGCAGGGCGACGACGAAGAGGTTCGCGCCGACCGCCTGGAGCAGCTGCTCGCTCCAGCCGGAGGGATGCAGCCGCGTCAACTGGCTCTGCGCCACGCCGATTCCGAGGGCCACCACGACGGCGACCGCCAGGCTCCGCATCCGCGCGGCCACCGCCACCGCCACGACCTCCATGACGAGCAGCGGCAGTCCGTACGGGTCGAGGCGGACGTACGGCGCCAGCAGGACGCCCGTCAGGCCCGCCGTGAACGCCCCGAACGCCCAGCCCGCCGCGGCCACCCGGTCCGCGTCGATCCCGCCGAGCACCGCGAGCCGCCGGTCGTCCACCACGGCCCGCAGCTCCCGCCCGAAGCGCGTCCAGCGGATGACCGTACCGACTCCGGCGGCCAGCACCACGACGACGGCCAACTGCCCCCACGGGTCCGCCGAGACCAGCTCCGGAGCGTCGTCCCGCGCACCCTGGCCCCACACCAGCGCCGCCCCGCCGACCAGCAGCACGAAGACCCCGATCGAGGCGACCAGCGTCTGCGCGGGGTCGCCGCCCAGGATCGCCAGCGGGCGGAAGACGAACCGTTCCAGCACCACCCCGAGCGCCGGCGCCAGCACCACCAGCGTCACCGTCGCGCCCCACCACAGCGGCCAGCCCCACTCGACCACGCACTGCCGCAGCACGTACGCGCACACCATGGCGATCGCCCCGTGCGCGAAGTTGAGCACCCCGGTCGCGCGGTACGTCACGATCAGGCCGATCCCGGTGAGCGCGGCGGCGCTGCCGACCGAGAGTCCGGCCAGCGTGAGGTCGTACGTCAGTGACGACATCAGTCGGTCTCTTCGGCGGGCTCGCAGATGGGGCAGGGCCCCAGCTCGCCGCTCGCCAGGAGCTTGGCGTCCACCGGGACCGCCTCCGCCTTCCCGGCCACCAGCGGACAGTCCGCGCGGTGGAAGAGCGTGCCGCCCGGCACCATCAGCAGATCCCCGCTGACTGCGAGCGGCGCCGTGACCACCGGCCCGGACTCGTCGGCGTCGGCGGGACCGGCGGCGACCAGGAGGCCGTGGAGCTCGTCCACGCGCGCGGCGGCGGCCGTCGTGCGGCCGTGGGTGAGCAGCACCGCCGCGGCCACGAGCAGGGCCGCGCCGGGAATCGTGCAGGACGCGAGATAGGGCAGCTGCCGCTCGGCGTAGCGCTCGCCGGAGATGCCGTACCAGCCGATCACGCACAGCACCGCGCCCGCGGCGAGCGCGGCCCAGCCGGCCCACAGGACGGGATGCACACTCCGCAGTCGGGCTGTCCGCATTTCTGGCTCCCACACGTCATGAGTCTGTCCATGTCAGCCAATGGCTTGCACTATGCCTTCTGTCAGCTGACCCTGAAAGCACCGGGCGCGCCTTGCCCGGACCGACACCCGGTGGTGAGCCAGATGGTTCTCGGGAGCGACCTCAGGCGGGGGAACGGTCGTTGGAGGGCGGGTGCGGTCGCCCTGGCCCTGGCGCTCGCTCCGGTTCTGGCGGCGTGCAGCGACGACAGCGGCGGCGGGAGCGCCAGCGCACCGCCCACTCCGTCCGTCGAGCGGACCACGAGCGCACCGGCGACGGCCCCCGCGGATCCGGCGGCGGCCACGGCGGAGGTCAAGGCCAACTGGGAGAAGTTCTTCGACCCGAAGTTCTCCACGAAGGACAAACAGGCCGTCCTCGAGAACGGCGACGAGATGGGACCGGTCCTGCGGGCCTTCAACGGCGACGAACGCGGCGGACAGGTGCAGGCGGAGGTCACCAAGGTCGAGTTCACCAAGGCGGACGAGGCGACCGTGACGTACAACCTGACCCTCAACGGCGCCACCGCCCTGCCGAAGGCCTCCGGGACCTCGGTCGAGCAGGACGGCACCTGGAAGGTGTCCGTCAACACGCTGTGCGCGCTGGTGGCGTTGAGCGGCGATGCCTCGCAGTCGCCCGCGGCGGGCTGCTGAGGCGGCGGCTGCCGCGGCGCTGCTCCTGCTGGGCACGGCGTGCGGCAGCCGGCTGCCGGAGAGCGACTTCGGGTCCGGCACGCGTACGCCCGGGCCCGCGCGCACCGACACCGCGCCGATCCGGGTCGGCATCATCACCAGCGCCACCAGCCCGGTCGGCGGCGACACCTTCACCGGCCCGCGCGACGGCGCCAAGGCCTGGTTCGACCGCCTCAACGCGCGCGGGGGCATCGACGGCCGTCCCGTCGAGGTGCGGGTGTGCGACGACGGCGGCAGCGGGGTCGGCAACAACACCTGCGTGCACCGGCTGATCGACGAGGACAAGGTGGTCGCCCTGGTCGCCACCACCGCGCTGGACTACGCCGGTGCCTCCCGCGTCTCCCACGCGCGCGTGCCCGACATCGGCGGCCAGCCCATCGGCGCCGCCTACGACACCTGGCCGCACCTCTACGGCATCTACGGCAGCCTCGCGCCCCGGAACGGCACCCCGGGCTGGGGCGGGAAGCTGTACGGCGGCACGGAGGTCTACCGGTACTTCAAGCGCGAGAAGGGCGCCCGCACGGCCGCCGTCGTGTCGTACAACCAGGCCGCGTCCGCCTCCTACGCGCGCCTGGTCGAGCAGGGGCTGCGGGCCGAGGGCTACAAGGTCGTCACCGAGCAGGTGGACTTCGCGCTGCCCAACTTCCGCGCCGCCGCGGCCGATCTGAAGCAGCAGGGCGCCGACCTGGTCTTCGACGCCATCGACACGCACGGCAACGCGCAGCTGTGCGAGGCCATGGACGCGGTCGGCGCGCAGGTCATCGCCAAGGTCACCAACGTGCAGAACTGGACGTCCACGGTCGACGACGACTACAAGGACGCGCCGCGCTGCCGCAACGCGCTGTGGGCGACCGGGTCCAGCCGTGACTTCGAGGACACCGGGAACGCGGCGGTGCGGGAGTTCCGGGACGCCACCAAGGGCCTGAAGACGCACTCCCAGTGGCAGGTGGAGGGCTGGGCCGCCGGGATGTGGTTCACGGACGCGGCGACGTCCTGCGCGAGGACGAAGACCGGCGTCACGCGCGCGTGCGTCGACGGCTTCATGAACCGGAGCGAGCACTACACCGCAGGCGGTCTCCTGGTTCCCGTCTCCTTCGAGCGGCTCGCCGAACCGCCCAGGACGCGCAGGACGTGTCTGTCGGTGGCCCGTTGGCAGGACGGCGAGGGGTGGGTGGCGCAGGGGGACATGAACAGCACTTGTTTCGAGGTGCCGCAACTGCCGTACAGCCCTTGATAGAGACTTCGACCATGTTGGAGACCTCGGCACGACTCCTGCGCCTCCTCTCGCTCCTCCAGGCCCACCGCGAGTGGTCCGGCGCCGACCTGGCCGACCGGCTCGGTGTCACCCCGCGCACCGTGCGCCGGGACGTCGACCGGCTGCGTGAGCTGGGCTACCCCGTCAACGCCAGCCCGGGCACCGGCGGTGGCTACCAGCTGGGCGCGGGCGCCGAGTTGCCGCCGCTGCTCCTGGACGACGACGAGGCGGTCGCGGTCGCCGTCGGCCTGCGCACGGCCGCCGGGCAGGGCATCGAGGGCATCGGCGAGACGTCCGTACGGGCGCTCGCCAAGCTGGAGCAGGTCCTGCCGACCCGGCTGCGCCGCCGCGTCGGCGCCCTGAACGCGTTCACCGTGCCGATGCTCCGCGGCCCCCGGCCCTCCGCCGTGGACCCGGCCGTCCTGACGGAGATCGCCCACCTCTGCCGGGACTCCGAACGCCTGCGCTTCGAGTACCGCAGCCACGACGGCGCCCCCACCCGCCGCACCGTCGAACCGCACCGCCTGGTGTGCACCGAGCACCGCTGGTACCTGGTCGCCTGGGACCTCGACCGCGCGGACTGGCGTACGTTCCGCGTCGACCGCATCACCCCGAAGCCGCCGCACGGCCCGCGCTTCGCCCCGCGCACCCCGCCTGCCGAGGACCTCGCCGCGTACGTCTCGAAGGGCGTCTCCACACGCGCGTACGCCACGCACGCCGTCGTCCGGCTGCTGGTGCCGTTGGCGGAGGCGGCGGAGCGCATCTCGCCCTCGTCCGGGCAGCTGGAGGCGGACGGGCCCGACGCCTGCATCCTGCGTACCGGGGCCGCGAGCCTGGACGTGATGGTCATTCACGTGATGCTGACGGGCTTCGAGTTCGAGGTGCTGGAGCCGGTCGAGCTCACCGAGGCGATCAGGACGGCCCGTGACCGGCTGACCCGTTCGCTGGCCCGGTCCTGAGCCGGTCGGACACCGTGCGGCGGTGCGGCGATTGTGTGCCGGAGCCGTGTATTTCCTATGCGCCGTCAGCTCCCGCCGGACCGCGCGGAATCGACCGGGAATCGGCTCCGGACGGTGTCCGCGGGGCGGTCGCGAGGGGTTCTCGCGGCGCTTTCCGACGGACTATAAGAAGAGCCCTCACGGCCCTCGGGAATTACGTTCGATTACCGGTGGAAGGCGTACCGAACCGCTCGTCCGGATGGCGGAGTTCGGACGAAACGAGTGTCGTGATCCTGTGACAGAAGCGTGACCGGAGGCGGATACGGGACCCGTGGCCGCGGCCTCGGCTTCCCTGCCCGCCCGGCAGGGCCTAGCGTGGCGGCATGGCACCGATTCCGACTCCTCCAGCGGAGCCCCAGGACAGTCCGGACGGATACGTCGGCCTCGCCGCGACGGACGCCGAACGGCGTGCGCGCGAGCGGGGGTGGTCCACGGTGCGCTCGCTGCCACCGGGGGCGATCATCACCATGGAGTACCGCGTGGGCCGGCTGAACTTCGAGGTCAGGAACGGCAGCGTGGCCCGCGCCTGGAAGGGCTGACGGGCACAAGGGCCGACAGGCGCACGGATATACGGACACGGCGAAGGCCCCGGTTCCTGGACAGGAACCGGGGCCTTCGCCGTGCGGGGATGGTGGTGCGTACCGACCCCGCAGTCCGTGTCGCCGGTCGTGTCGCCGACCGGATGCCGGTCAGCCGCCCGTCGCCGGGCGGGCCGAAGTCGGGGTCGGGGTGCCGCGCGGCACCCGGTCCGCGTGCGGTGGGCGGCGGCTGCCGATCGGGGTGACCGGTGTGCGCTCCGCGCGCGTGGTGTGCGGGCCCGGGGCCAGATAGACGGGCGCGCGGGCGGCGCGGGAGACCGAGGCCGGCTCGTGCGCCGCGGCCTCGTCCGATGCCGTCGAGTGCGGCTTGACCAGCACGGGTGCCCCCACGGGGAGGGCCGGTGCGGGTACCCCGGCGGGAGCGCGGGCACGCCAGCGGTCGCGCAGGTCGAAGATCGCGGTCTCGGCGCGGGTGATCAGCGGCTCGCACCAGGGCAGGGCGAGCAGGACCAGCAGACCGGCGGCCCAGCCGAGAAGGACGTCGCTCAGCCAGTGCGTACCGAGGTAGACGGTGGCCATGCCGACGCCGAGCGAGGTGACCGCGGAGACGGCCGACAGCCAGCGGCGGGTCCTCGGGCTGGAGGCCAGATAGGCCAGGATTCCCCAGGTGACCACGGCGTTCGCGGTGTGACCGCTCGGAAATATATCGCCGCCCAGACCCATCTCGTTCGAGCCGATCGTGGTCGCGTAGTGCGGCCCGAGGCGGCCCATGCCGAGCTTGGCGGCGCCGACGGTGATGTTCAGCAGCAGCAGCGAGGCGCCCAGGGTGAGCATGGGGCGCAGCGTGTGCTGCCGCCAGGAGCGCCAGCCCAGCCAGGCCGCGACCATCACGGCGGTCGGGCCGCGCTGGCCGAGCACCACGTAGTAGTCGACGAACCAGTGGATGCCCTGCCACTGCTGGTACGGGCGGAAGAACATGACCTGCCAGTCGAGGCGGACCAGCCACGAGGTGGTCACCACGGCCCACACGATCGCCAGATAGAAGGCCAGGGTGCCGGTGAGGAGGGCGACCCTGTGCCTGCTCATCTTCGGCACATCGATGTGGGCCGGGCGTTCCGGCTCTCGGTCGAGCCTGGCGAACACCCGGTCCAGACGGGTGAGGGTTCGTTCGGTACGCACCCAATCGACGTTACAGCGAGTGAGCTCAGTTCCCGGGCGAATCAGCGGCTTTGTGATGACGATGTGATGTGGGATTCCTCTCAAGGGCGGGTTTATTTCCGAGGAATCCGCAATGTTGGATGACCGGTTCCTTCAATTCCTTTGATCATTCCAGGGTTCGGTTAAAAGGGACTTATGAATTCGTTCACCTGGAGATGGTGTTGATTTGGCCTGGCTCTCACCGGCCGTCGCGGCCGATCACGGTGGTCCCGAGCCGTTCAGCCACAACGCTCCGTACACGGCCGAGGCCGCCGCGATGCCGCCCAGTACCAGCGCCGACCTGCGCGTTCGCAGCCGGGCCAGGGCCAGGGCGAGGGGCAGCAGCAGGGGGAAGGCGGGCATCAGCAGGCGCGGTTTCGAGCCGAAGTAGCTCGACGCGCACAGGGCGAGCACGGTGACGACACCCGCGTACACCAGCAGGGGGAGCGGTTGACGCTGCCGCACACAGGTGACGTACAGCCACCCCACAAGGGCGACTCCGACGATCAGCCCCACGCCGGCGAGCGCTCCCGGGACCGAGGTGAACTTGTCGGCGACGAAGCGGGCGAAGGCGTAACCGCCGTCGAATCCGTTGCGCCAGCCCGCCTGGACGTCGAGATAGCCGAGGGGGCCTTTGCCGGTGCGGTGGCCGACCCACAGGACGTAACCGGCGGCGCCCAGAGGCGCGAGGAGCATGGCGAGGGCGCGTCGCCAGGCGGGTGCGCCGGGGTGGGTACGGCTGTCCCCGGCGGAGAGGGCGCATGCCGCGTCTCGCACGCCGTGCGCGGCGGACGTGCTTCGCTCCCGCCCGAAAGGGTGCCGTGCCCGCGTGGAGGACGTCGAGGACATGGAGAACGTGGAGGCCGTGAAGGACGTGGAGGACATGAAGGAGACGACTCCCGCCGTCCACACCGCCGCGACCACCGCGAGCCCCACCGGGCGGGTCAGGCCGGACAGCAGCGCCAGCGTGCCCGCGGTGAGCCAGCGGCCGGTCAGGACCGCGTACAGCGACCAGGCGGCCAGCGCGGTGAACAGCGACTCGCTGTACGCCATCGACTGCACGATCCCGACCGGCAGTACGGCCCACACCAGGACCGCGCACACGCCGGCCCGAGGGCCGTACACGTGGTCGGTGACCGCGAAGATCCCCCAGGCCGCGGCCAGCGAGGCGAGCAGCGCGACGACGAAGCCGGCATCCGCGTACGACAGCGGGGACACCGCGGCGACCGCCCTTTCCAGCCAGGGCAGCAGCGGGAAGAAGGCCAGGTTCGAGTGGACGTCGCCGTTCGGCAGGCGCACCTCGTAGCCGTAGCCCCCCTCGGCGACCCGGACGTACCACAGCGCGTCCCAGCGGGCCGTCAGCAGCGTGTACGCGCTCTTGCCGCGCGCGGCGCTCCACAGGGCCAGCACGAGCAGGCCCAGGGCGCGTACGGCCGCGTACCCGAGGAGGGCCGGGGCCGCGCGGCGCAGGGCGGCCCCGGGGCCGGCGCTCGTCGCGCGCGTTTCAAGATCGGTCACGGGCTCGATTATCGACGGCCCCGGAACCGGGGAGCCCGGCGCGGCGTGGACGAAAGGAGGGGGAGTGGCGTACGCCACACGGGTTAGGTGCCAAGTCTGAGAGGTCCGCCACGTGACCGTGGCGCGAACTCGCGTACGCTGACGTGTCACTCGCCTTCGTTGCGCGGGTCGGAGACCACCGCTCCTCTCCGACCGAGATCACGGGGAGTCCCCACCCTGTGTGCCCGCCGAACGCGAGGGAACATCTGGGAGGTACGTGCATGTCCGGGACGACCACGGCCGCCGCTGCGCTGCGCCGTCGGGCGGCCGGGGCCGGTGCAAACCGCTGGGTCGTCCTCGTCGTCCTCTGTGTGAGCCTGCTGCTGGTCGCGGTCGACGCGACCGTGCTGCACGTGGCGGTTCCCGCGGTCACCGAGGATCTGAAGCCCGGCGCGATAGAGCTGCTCTGGATCGTCGACGTCTACCCCCTCGTCTGCGCCTCGCTGCTGATCCTCTTCGGCACGCTCGGCGACCGGGTCGGCCGCAGACGGATCCTGCTGCTCGGGTACGGCCTGTTCGGCATCGCCTCCGGCCTCGCGGCGCTCGCGCACGACGCGCAGGTGCTGATCTTGGCGCGGGCGCTGCTCGGTGTCGGCGGGGCGATGATCATGCCGGCCACGCTGTCGATCCTGCGCCAGGTCTTTCCCGACCGGCGGGAGCGGGCGCTGGCGATCGGCATCTGGAGCGCGGTCGCGGCGGTGGGTGCGGCGGTCGGCCCGCTCCTCGGCGGCTTCCTCCTCGAACACTTCTGGTGGGGTTCGGTCTTCCTCGTCAACATCCCGCTGATGCTGGTCAGCCTGCCGGTGGGCCGGCTGCTGCTGCCCGAGTCGCGGGGCGCGGGCGACGGGCCGTGGGACGTGGTCGGCGCGTTGATGGCCGCGGCCGGGCTGTTCGGCGTGGTCTTCGGTGTGAAGCGGCTGGGTGGCGGGGAGCCGGTGGACAGCGTGTTCACGGTGGCGCCGCTGGTCCTGGGCGCGGTGCTGCTGGTTCTTTTCGTACGACGGCAACGGCGGCGTACGCATCCGCTGGTGGACCTCGGGATGTTCTCGCGGCCGGCGTTCAGTACGTCGGTGGGCTGCATCGTGCTGGCGATGCTGGCGCTGGTGGGACTTGAGCTGATCGCGGCGCAGTATCTCCAACTGGTGCTGGGGCTTTCGCCGTTGGAGACCGGTCTACGACTGCTGCCGCTGACGTTCGCCGCGATGGCGGCGGGGCTGGCGGGGGCGCGGATGCTACGGCGGTTCGGGCCGCGTCGGATGGTGTGTGTCGGGTTCCTCGCGACCGCCGGGGCGGTGCTGCTGCTGACCGCGATGGGCCGCGCCGACAACACGGGGTTGTTGCTGGTCGGGTTCCTGTTGCTGGGGTTCGGTCTGGAGACGACGCTCTTCGGGGCGTACGAGTCGATGCTGAGCGAGGCGCCGCCGTCGCAGGCGGGCGGGGCCGCGGCGGTGGGGGAGACGTCGTACCAGCTCGGTGCGGGGATCGGTATCGCCCTGCTGGGCAGCGTCATGAACGCGGCGTACGCCCCCGGGCTGTCCGCCGTTCCCGGTGTGCCGGCGTCGGCGTCCAAGGCGGCGGGGCATTCGCTGGGCGAGGCGTACGACGTGGCTGCGCGGCTCGGGGGCGTGCGGGGCGCTGCGCTGCGTCGGGCGGCGCAGGACTCTTTCGTGCACGGTCTGCATGTCACGTTGCTCGTGAGCGCGGGTCTTTTGCTGCTGGGGGCGGTGATGGCGCTGCGGTTGCCGCGGGTGATGCAGTGCGCGGAGCCGGGCCTGAAGGTGGAGCTCCCCGCCCCGAGGGACGTAGCGGAGTCCCGCGTCTCCGCCTGACCAGCCTTCGCCCACCCGCCCACCCGTGCGGGCTTGTTGAGCGGTGGACGTCGCCTGTGGGGGTTCCGGTCTGGTGGCGGCTTGGGGGTGGGTGGTGAGTTCGGGGCGCGGGTTGGTTCGGCACCGCCGGACTGCGTCGCGGGGGTTCTCGCCGTTGCGGCGGAGAAAAGTTGGCGGGCTGAGATGGGGGCGGAGATCAGCCCTCCTTCCACCCGCAGTCGCCGACGCCGCAGCACCCCCACAAGCGACCCCCGCCTCCCAGCCAGCCCGCGCGGGTGGGCCGGTGGGGGAGGTACTGGACGTGGGGGGCGCTGCGTCGTAGCGTCGGGGGCCGTGAGGTGACTAGCAGCGCTAGTTTTCGTTTGTGTCGGAGGGTTTCATGGCCGCGTCCTCGAAGTTGCCCCCGTTCGATCCAGCCGACCCGCTGGGGATCGACGATCTGCTGGAGCCGGAGGACCTGGCGGTGCGGGAGACCGTGCGGGCATGGGCGGCGGATCGGGTGGTGCCGTATGTCGCCGAGTGGTTCGAGGACGGAGAGTTGCCGGGTATCAGGGAGTTGGCCCGGGAGCTCGGGAGTATCGGTGCGCTCGGGATGTCGCTCACCGGGTACGGGTGTGCCGGGGCCAGTGCCGTGCAGTACGGGCTTGCCTGTCTGGAGCTCGAGGCCGCCGACTCCGGGATTCGGTCCCTCGTGTCCGTGCAGGGGTCGCTCGCCATGTACGCCATTCATCGGTTCGGGAGTGAAGAGCAGAAGCAGACCTGGTTGCCGCGCATGGCCGCCGGCGATGTCATCGGGTGCTTCGGGCTCACCGAGCCCGATCACGGGTCCGACCCCGCCGCGATGCGGACGTACGCCAAGCGCGACGGCGACGACTGGGTGCTCAACGGGCGGAAGATGTGGATCACCAATGGGTCCGTGGCCGGGATGGCTGTCGTGTGGGCGCAGACCGAGGGCGGGATCCGGGGGTTCGTCGTGCCGACCGACACGCCAGGATTCGCCGCGCCCGAGATCCGGCACAAGTGGTCCCTGCGCGCCAGCGTCACCAGCGAGCTCGTCCTCGACGACGTACGGCTGCCCGCCGATGCCGTCCTGCCGGAGGTCGTCGGGCTGAAGGGGCCGCTGAGCTGTCTGTCGCACGCCCGGTACGGGATCGTGTGGGGCGCGATGGGCGCCGCGCGCAGCTGTTTCGAGACCGCCGTGGACTACGCGAAGTCACGGGAGCAGTTCGGGCGGCCGATCGGGGGCTTCCAGCTCACCCAGGCCAAACTCGCCGACATGGCGGTCGAACTGCACAAGGGGATCCTGCTCGCCCACCACCTGGGGCGCCGCATGGACGCCGGCCGCCTGCGTCCCGAGCAGGTCAGCTTCGGCAAACTCAACAACGTACGAGAGGCCATCGAGATCTGTCGTACGGCACGGACGATCCTCGGTGCCAACGGGATCTCCCTGGAGTACCCGGTGATGCGGCACGCGACGAACCTGGAGTCGGTGCTCACGTACGAGGGCACCGTCGAGATGCACCAGCTCGTGCTGGGCAAGGCGCTCACCGGACTCGACGCCTTCCGGTAGGAAGACCCGAGGACCCTGATCGACGTCGATCAACCCTGCGGGAGGCAGGGCCGGTAAGCGGCCCTGCCTCAGCTCTGGTTGAAGAAACCGTCCTCGCGGCGCGCGACCGGGTCACCGCTGACGATCTCCGTGTTGGCGGGGGTCAGCAGGAAGACACGGTTCGCGACCCGCTCGATCGTGCCGCGCAGGCCGAAGGTCAGCCCGGCCGCGAAGTCGACGACGCGCTTGGCGTCGGACGCCTCCATGGCCGTGAGGTTCACGATGACCGGCACACCCTCGCGGAAGAGCTCACCGATGGCGCGGGCGTCCCGGAAGCTGTCCGGGGTGACCGTGCCGATCCGGCGGCCCTTCTCCTCGGCGGTGTCCGAAGCCACCTTGACCCGGGGGTCGGTGACCCAGGCCTCCCCGGGCTGCTCGGTCCCCTCGGAGTAGTCGTCGTCGTAATAGCGCTCGTCATCGTTGTCGTCGACGAGGCCAAGCCAGGCACTCGCCTTGCGTACAGATCCCATGGACGCCTCCTCTCACAGCGGTCTTTCTTGCTTTCCGCATCCCTATGGTCATCCATGATGCGGATGGCGCGCCAAGTGGATAGACGCCGCGCGGGGGGTTTGTGACGGTACTGGTGCACAGCCCATACGTCGAGAGCCCTGTTGTAGCAAGGGTCGTTCCCCACACGGCTGCTGACTGTGAGTGAAATATGATTCTTCACGGCGTATGGGTGATGCACGGAGCGTACGAGTGAACGGGGTGGTCGCTACGATGCAGCAGCTCAACGTCCTACACGCCACGGGGGAGTGCTGTGTTCGGAATCGTTCGGCCCTGCCGTCATCGGCTCGGTGAAAATCTCAAAACCCAGTGGATGGCGCATTTGTGCGGGCTGTGTCTCGCGCTGCGCAAGGACCACGGACAGTTCGCACGAGTCGTGACGAACTATGACGGACTTCTCATATCGGTTCTGACGGAAGCTCAGGCCGACGGCGCCACCGGGCAGTCGGGCGGCTGGCGGCGTACGGCGGGACCCTGCCCGTTGCGCGGGATGCGGACCGCCTCCGTCGCCCGGGGCGAGGGCGCGCGGCTCGCGGCGGCCGTCTCGCTGGTGCTCGCCTCGGCCAAGGTGCGTGACCATGTCGCCGACGGGGACGGGCTGCTGGCGCGCAAGCCGGTGGCGCTCGCGGCGCGCCGGGTGGCCAAGCGGTGGGACGCGGCGGGGGCCCGTACCGGATCCGAGGTCGGCTTCGACACCGCCGTGCTCGTCGACGCGGTGGACCGGCAGGTCGGCATCGAGACCCTCGCCGGGCCGGGCACGCCGATCCTGACGGTCACCGAACCGACCGAGACCGCCACGGCCGCCGCCTTCGCGCACACCGCGCGGCTCGCCGGACGGCCGGGCAACGCCGAACCGCTCGCCGAGGCCGGACGCCTCTTCGGGCGGCTCGCGCATCTGCTGGACGCCGTGGAGGACAAGGAATCCGACGCCGCGTCAGGTGCCTGGAACCCGCTCACGGCGACCGGCACCCCGCTCGTCGAGGCACGCCGGCTCGCCGACGACGCGCTGCACGGGATACGGCTCGCGCTGCGCGAGGTCGACTTCGGCGACGGCAAGCTCGCCCACCGGCTGCTCGTGCACGAACTGGGCACGTCCGTCGACCGGGCCTTCGGCAGCGCGGCCTGCGGGCATGGCCAGGGTCACGGGGACGCGCCGTCGTTGGCAGGACCGTACGCACCGCCCGGTGGTCCTGGCGGTCCGGGCGGGCCGCCGCTGCCGCCCGAGCCGCCGCGCCGGGACCGGCGTGGGCTGCTGGCGGGGTGTGCGGTGTGGGCGGGCCTCGCCTGTACGTGCCAGCTGTGCTGCGGCTCGTACGAGGACCCCTGGAGCCGGGAGCGGAAGGAAGGTCTCTGCAACCCGGACTGCGGCGACTGTTGTGACTGCTGCGACGGCTGCAGTTGCTGTGACGGCTGCGACTGCTGCGATTGCAGTTGCTGAATCGGCTGCATTGAACGCAGGGGCGTTCCGGGACGTATCCCCGGCAAGGACGCGATGTGCGTGCGGCCGCTCGAAAGGATCAGGGACCATGTCAGGGCGCTCTGACAGGATCGTGCCGCTCGCCGTGAAGATCGTGGTGAGCGGGGGACTCGGGGTCGGCAAGACGACGTTCATCGCGGCCATTTCGGAGATCGAACCGCTGGACGCGGAGGCCGCGATCACGCAGATCTCGATGGGGATCGACGCGGTGGACGGCACCGAGTCGAGGACGACCACGACCGTCCCGCTCGACTTCGGGCGGATCACGCTCGATCCGTCGATCGCGTTGTACCTCTTCGGGACGCCCGGCCAGGACCGGTTCTCCTTCCTCCGGGACGACCTGGAGGAAGGCGCGCTGGGGACGGTGGTCCTCGTGGACACCCGTCGCATCGAGGAGTGCTTCCCCGCCGTCGACTACTTCGAGACGCAGGGCGCGCCGTTCGTGCTCGCCGTGAACCGCTTCGACGGCGCCGATCGCTTCGAACTCGACGAAGTGCGCAGGGTGTTGGGGCTCAGGGGCGATGTGCCGGTGCTGGAGTGTGATGCTCGGGACCGCGGGTCGGTACGGGATGTGCTCGGCGCGCTGCTGGACCGGGTGATCGGTGTCCGGGGCGCGCCCAAGGGGAGGGGAGGGGTGTGCGTGTGAAGGCGAAGAGGGCAGAGCACGTGCAGCGAGGTCGGCTCAACAGGAAGAGGACCACACTCGACCGAAGTCGATGTGGGAGCGCTTGACCAGCCACTGCTGTGGATGCATGGGCCAAGTGGAACAGGCATCCGGTTTCCCGTCAACCGAGCTGAGACGTGCTGCTCACATGATGGACAACCTTGACAGTGAGGGGAAACGGCGCCGTACAGTCGACGGACGGCCCTGCTGAGGGGCTCGGCCGTAGCGCGCCCAGCGGCGCACCGTGTGAAGGCACCCGTGCTCGACCTATGCGTCACGGAGTCTTCGCATGTCATCGGACACCCTTGCCAAAGTCACCGCCGCACCCGGCACGAGGCCTTCCCTGGTGATCGTCGGGGCCGGGCCGCGAGGGACCGGTCTGATCCAGCGGATCGCCGCCAACGCGCCCGAGCTGTACGCCGGTTCGGGCCTCGACATCCATCTCGTGGACCCGCATCCACCGGGCGCCGGACGCATCTGGCGGGCGGCCCAGTCGCCGCTGCTGTGGATGAACTCCCACGCCGAGGACGTCACGATGTTCACCGACGAGACGGTGGCCATGGAGGGTCCCGTGGGGGAGGGCCCCACGCTGCACGAGTGGGCCGGCATCGACGCGGACGTCTTCGCCGACCGCCCGCTCCAGGGCTCCTACCTGCGCTGGGTGCACGAGCAGGCCGTCGCCGCGCTGCCGGACGGCATCACCGTCCACCACCACCCGAGACGCGCCCTGCGGGTCGGCGGGCCGCGCGAGGGGCGCCAGCAGGTGTGGCTCGAGGGCCGCCCGCGTCCGCTCCTGGCCGACCTCGTGGTCCTGGCCCTTGGTCACCTGGACGCCGAACTAGACCAGCAGCAGCGCGAGTTGGCCTCGTACGCCGCGGCCCACGGCCTGGTCCATCTGCCGCCCGACTTCACCGCCGACAGCGACCTGTCCCCGCTGAAGGCCGGTGAACCCGTCCTGGTCCGCGGCTTCGGGCTCGCCTTCGTCGACCTGATGGTGCTGCTGACGGAAGGGCGCGGCGGTCGCTACGAGGGGGACACCTACGTCCCGTCCGGGCGGGAGCCGGTGCTGTACGTCGGATCGCGGCGCGGAGTGCCGTACCACTCGAAGATCGGTTACGACTGGAGCGGGGAACGGCCGCCGCTGCCGCGGTTCTTCGGGCCCGGCGAGGTGGCGGAACTGCTCGCCAGGCCGGGTGGGTTCGACTTCCGGCGGGACGTGTGGCCGCTGGTGGAGAAGGAGTTGGGGTTCGCCCACTACCACCGGCTGTTCACCGTGCATCCGGAGCGGACCGGGATGTCCTGGACCGACTTCGAGGAGAAGTACGCGGCCGCCGCCGACCTGGCCGGGCGGGAGGCCCTCGTGGCGTCCGCGGTGCCCGCGTCGGCGGACCGGCTGGACCTCGCCGCGCTCGACCATCCACTGGACGGGGTGCGGTACGGCTCGTTCGAGGAGTTCCAGGAGGGGCTGCGCGGTTATGTCGAGCGGGATCTGAGTCGGCGTCATGATCCGGAGTACAGCCCGGACCTGGCGGTCTTCCTCGGACTGCTCTCCGTCTACGGGCAGTTGATCCGGCTCGGTGACATCGGGCCCTGGTGGCACGGGTTCTTCAGCTATCTGGCCTCCGGGCCGCCCGGACCCCGGCTGCGGCAGCTGCTCGCGCTGTCCCGCGCCGGTGTCCTGAACTTCCTGGGCGCCGACATGACCGTCACCGCCGAGGACGGCGTGTTCCGGGCCACCAGCGCGACGGTGCCCAACTCCTCCGTCGAGGCACGGGCGTTGGTCGAGGCACGGCTGCCCGAACCCACCGTCGGCCGGGCCCGCGACGCCCTGCTGCGCGAGCTGTACGAAGAAGGGGCGGGGGACGGGGTCGCCGAGACCCCGGAGGGGCTGCTGCGGGTGGACCCCGGCGACGGACGGATCCTCGACCGGGCCGGCCGGCCGCATCCCCGGCGCTTCGCGCTCGGGCCCTTCACCGACGCACGCACCTCCGGCGCCTTCACCCGGCCACGCACCGGCGGCCCCGCGTTCCGCCAGAACGACGCGACGGCGCGGGCCGCGCTGCGGTTCCTGGCGGAGCTCTCCGAGCGGGCGGCGGCGTGAACGCTCCCGCTGTTTGCCGAGAACCCCGGCGCCTGTGTGTGGGCGGGGCTTGCGGCTCCGGCTGCTCGCTGTGTGTGGGCGGGGCTTGCGGCTCCGGTCGCTTCCTGTGTGTGGGCGGGACTTGCGACTCGCGCCGTTCCCTGCGCGGCGGCGGGACTCGCTATCCCCGCCGTTCCCTGCGTGTGGGCGGGGCTTGCGACCCCCGCCGCTCCCTGCGTGCGTGCCCGGCTCGCCACCCCCGCCGCCTCCCGCGTGTTCTCCGAAAGGGATTCCCGACATGAGCCCTTCGTACGGCCGGGGGCTGCTGCACCTGGCCGCTGCCATCGACCAGTCGGCGGTGTTCGACGCCGGCTCCCATGTCGAGTTGGCGCGGCTCGCCGAGCGGGGCGGGCTGGACTTCATCACGCTGGACGACACCTTCGGCCGGCCAGGGCCCGACGCGCTGTCCGTGCTGGCGCGGGTGGCGCCGGCGACCAGCCGGATCGGGCTGGTGCCGACCGTGACCACCACCCACACCGAGCCCTTTCACGTCCAGGCGGCCGTCGCGACCCTGGACTGGGTCAGCCGCGGCCGGGCGGGCTGGCGGATCGACGTGTCGGCCACCGAGGGCGAGGCCCGCCTCTTCGGCCGCCGACGCGCCGTCGCGGCGGACGAGTTGTGGCGGGAGGCCGGTCAAGTCGCCGACGTGGCCGCGCGGTTGTGGGACAGCTGGGAGGACGACGCGGAGATCCGCGATGTGCCGACCGGCCGTTTCCTGGACCGGGACAAGCTGCATCACGTCGACTTCGCGGGTGACTCGTTCTCCGTCAAGGGTCCCTCGATCGTGCCCCGGCCCCCGCAGGGCCACCCCGTGCGGGTCGTTGACGCTACTGAGGGGCACGCCCGACCCGTGGCCGCCCGGTACGCGGACGTGGCGCTGGTGCAGGCCGTGAGCCCGGCCCAGGCCGGTGCCGTACGCGACGAACTGCGGCGCAGGGCCGCGGAGTTCGGGCGCGGTCCGGACGTGCCGCGGGTGCTTGCCGGCCTGCTTGTCGACCTCGGTGACGGCGAGCACGCGGCCGAGCCGGGGCACGGCGGGGGCGGGCCCCGGCAGACCGCGCAGGGTCCGCTGTACCGGGGCGGTCCGGTGGACCTCGCCGAGCTGATCGCCGCCTGGTACAAGGACGGCGTCGTCGACGGCTTCCACCTCACGCCCGCCGAGCCGCGCCGTGACCTGGAGCGGCTCGTCAACGGCACGGTCGCGCTGCTCCAGCACCGGGGACTGTTCCGCACCTTCTACCCGGGCAGCACGCTCCGGGAGCACCTGGGTCTGGCCCGGCCCGCCAACCGGTACGCCGTGACAGGGGGAACGTCATGACCGTACGACGCAGGCGGATGCATCTGGCGGCGCACTTTCCCGGGGTCAACAACACCACGGTGTGGGCGGATCCGCGGTCGCGGTCGCAGATCGAGTTCTCGTCCTTCGAGCATCTGGCGCGCACCGCCGAGCGGGGTCTGTTCGACTTCTTCTTCCTCGCCGAGGGACTGAGGCTGCGCGAACACAAGGGCCGTATCCATGACTTGGACGTCGTCGGGCGCCCCGAGTCGCTCACCGTCCTGAACGCGCTCGCCGGGGTCACCGAACACCTGGGGCTGGCCGCCACGGTCAACGCGACCTTCAACGAGCCCTACGAACTCGCCCGCAGACTCGCCACGTTGGACCATCTCAGCGGTGGCCGGGCGGCCTGGAACGTGGTGACCTCCTCCGACGCCTTCACCGGCGAGAACTTCCGGCGCGGCGGCTTCCTCGACCGGGCCGAGCGGTACACCCGGGCCGCCGAATTCATCGGGGTGGCACGGGAGTTGTGGGACTCCGGGGACCCGGACGGGGTCTTCCGGCCCGTCGCGCACCGCGGGCAACACTTCGACATCGCGGGCGAGTTCGGCGTCCCGCGCTCACCGCAGGGGCATCCGGTCGTGATCCAGGCCGGGGACTCCGACGAGGGACGGGAGTTCGCGGCGGCCACCGCCGACGTGGTCTTCACCCGGCAGGGCTCCCTGGAGGCGGGCCGCTCCTTCTACGCCGACGTCAAGCGCCGGCTTGCGAAGTACGGCCGTACGGCGGACGACTTGAAGATCATGCCCGGCGTCTCCGTCGTCCTCGGCGACACCGCGGCCGAGGCGCAGGAGCGGGCCGCCGGGATCCGCCGCCAGCAGGTCTCCCCGCAGAACGCGATCCTCGCCCTCGAGCAGGTTTGGGGCGCCGACCTGTCCTCGTACGATCCCGACGGGCCGCTGCCCGACTTCGACCCGGTGCCCGACTCCGGGATCAGTCGGGGGCGGACCCGGCGCGGTGACACGGTCGCGATCGCCGAGAAGTGGCGGGCGCTGTCGCGGGAGAAGGGCCTGTCGATCCGGCAGACGGTGATCGAGGCGAGCGCCCGGCAGTCCTTCATCGGCACCCCGGAGGCCGTCGCCGTCGAGCTGGAGGAGTTCGTGACGCGGGAAGCGGCCGACGGCTTCATCCTCGTACCGCATCTCACCCCGGGCGGACTCGACGAGTTCGTGGACCGGGTGGTGCCGCTGCTCCAGGAGCGCGGCGCGTTCCGCACGGAATACCGGGGCGCCACCCTGCGCTCACATCTGGGGCTGGCCGACCCGGCGGGGCGGCGGGGCTGATCACACGACGGCGGGGCTGGTGACGTGATGGCGAGGGTTGAGCGGATGACCACGGATGTGGCCGACGAGTGGCAGCGGTGGCACGAGCGGCGCGTGGCCTCGGCCGCGGCGCCCCACGGGTCGCTCGCGCTGACCGCCACGCACTGGCTGGAGGACTATCCGGACGGTCGACTTCCGGACATCCCCGGAACCTGGTCGGACGACGGCGACGCGGTGCTGCTGACGGCGACCGCGGCGGACGGGCTGACGGTGGACGGACGGCCCCTCGACGGCACGGTCCGACTCGCCCCCGACCAGGGCCCGGCGGCCGCGGCGCGGGTCGCGTCCGGCGAGCGGCGGCTGGTCGTGCTGGTGCGCGAAGGCGTGTGGGGCGTACGGGACTTCGACCCGGACGCGCCGGCCCGGCGGGCCTTCCGGGGCATCGAGGCGACCCCCTACGACCCGCGGTGGTCGGTGCCGGGGCGCTTCGCTCCGTACGCCGAGGACCGCACCGTACGCGTCGAGAACGCGGACGGACGCAAGCGCGGTCTCGGGCTCGGCGGAGAGCTGGCGTTCACGCTCGCCGGCCGGGAGCTGACCCTCCAGGTGACGGTCGAGGACGACGGGTCGCTGTGGGCCGTGTTCGCCGACGGCAGCAGCGGACGGAGCAGCCATCGCTTCCGGTTCCTGCGCCCGGCCGCCCCGGACGCCGAGGGGCGCACAACGGTGGACTTCAACCGCGCCCTGCTCCCGCCGTGCGCATTCGCCGACGCCTTCATCTGCCCCTTCCCGCCGCCGGGCAATACGCTGGACCTCGCGATCGAGGCGGGGGAGCGCAACCTGCTCTGAGTGCGGGGACACCGGCATCCGGGGGAGGCGGCCCGGTCGCACAGGCGGTTCAGAGATCCACGGCCGAAAGGCGCCCTTGTGCCTAACGGTTGTTCGGTCGAATACTCCCCACAGCGCTTGTCAGGGGCACGGCATGTCCGGAATCCGGACGAAGTGGGCCCTGGCTGCGCCTCACGGGCCCCGACCCCACGCGGGCCCCCGACTTCCCCATGTGGAGGAACGACAAGTGAGGATCAAGCGCACCACTCCGCGCAGCGGCATTTCGAGACGGACCCGGCTGATCGCCGTCACCACCGGACTCGTGGCCGCCGCCTCGTTCGCGGTCCCCAGCGCGAACGCGTCCACCGTCACCCCCTTCAGCACGGCGCAACTCAAGAGCGTCAGCAGTTCGGTGCTCAAGGCCGACATCCCGGGTACCGCCTGGGCCGTCGACAGCAAGACCAACCGCGTCGTCGTCACCGTCGACAGCACGGTCTCCAAGACCGAGATCGCCAAGATCAAGGCGCAGGCCGGCGGCGACGCCGGTGCCCTCACGATCAAGCACACCCCGGGTCAGTTCAAGAAGCTGATCACCGGAGGCGACGCCATCTACGGCGGCGCCTACCGCTGCTCCCTCGGCTTCAACGTGCACAGCGGGAGCACGTACTACTTCCTGACCGCCGGGCACTGCGGTGAGGTCGCCTCCACCTGGTACTCCAACTCCGCGAAGACCACGCTGCTGGGCAGCAACGTGAGCTACAGCTTCCCGACGAACGACTTCGCGCTGGTGCGCTACACCGGTTCGGTGGCCCACCCGAGCTCGGTCGGCAGCCAGACCATCACCAGCGCGGCCACGCCGAGCGTCGGCACGACCGTGTACCGCCGCGGCTCCACCACCGGCACGCACAGCGGCCGGGTCACCGCCCTGAACGCGACCGTCAACTACGGCGGCGGCGACGTGGTCTACCAGATGATCCAGACCACCGTCTGCGCCGAGGGCGGAGACAGCGGCGGTGCGCTGTACGCCGGCACCGTGGCCTACGGTCTGACCTCGGGCGGCAGCGGCAACTGCACCTCCGGTGGCACGACCTTCTTCCAGCCGGTCACCGAGGCGCTGAGCTACTACGGCGTGACCATCGGCTGACCGAGCCGCGGAGCAGTCCTTGTCCGCGCCCGAGCTGACGAGCCCGGGCGCACAGCGCAGCCGGCGGCAGGCGAGCCCCCGTACGCAATCGGCGTGCGGGGGCTCGCCCATGTCCCTACTCCGGAGTTACCTTCGAAGTACAGGCAGAACTCCTCTGTAACGCCCACTCGGGACCCTGGGGGCCGGCATGGTCGAGGAGCTGGTGGCGGCCGGAGCTTCGCTCGCGGCTGTTGGAGCGGTGTACGTGATGGCCGCGGCGCGCGTCATCAAACAGTACGAACGAGGCGTGGTGTTCCGCCTAGGCAAGCTCCGGCCCGAGGTGCGAGGACCGGGGTTCACGATGGTCGTCCCGTTCGTCGACAAGCTGCGCAAAGTGAACATGCAGATCGTGACGATGCCGGTGCCGGCCCAGGAGGGCATCACCCGGGACAACGTCACGGTACGGGTGGACGCCGTCGTCTACTTCAACGTGACCGGCGCGGCCGACGCGATCGTCCGGGTCGAGGACTACCGGTTCGCGGTGGCGCAGATGGCCCAGACCTCGCTGCGCTCCATCATCGGCAAGAGCGAGCTGGACGATCTGCTCTCCAACCGGGAGAAGCTCAACGAGGGGCTGGAGCTGATGATCGACAGCCCGGCGGTGGAGTGGGGCGTCACCATCGACCGCGTGGAGATCAAGGACGTCTCCCTGCCCGAGACGATGAAGCGGTCCATGGCCCGGCAGGCCGAGGCGGACCGTGAGCGGCGGGCCCGGGTCATCAACGCGGACGCCGAGCTGCAGGCCTCGAAGAAGCTGGCCGAGGCCGCCAAGGAGATGTCCGAGCAGCCGGCCGCGCTCCAACTGCGCCTGCTGCAGACGGTGGTGGCGGTCGCGGCCGAGAAGAACTCCACGCTCGTGCTGCCCTTCCCGGTGGAGCTGCTGCGGTTCCTGGAGAGAGCGCAGCCGGCCCAGCCGCAGCAGCCGCAGGCGCAGCAGCAGTCGCAGCCTCAGGAGCAACCGCAGGCGCAGCAGCCGCCGCAACTGCCGGAGGCCTCCGGAGAGTCGAATTCAAGCCACGACTGATCCTCACCCTCCGACGCCGGTTACTCGCCCGTAGTGTTTGCACTGCGAATTTTCCTGGGCGGCTGCGAGGCGATTGCAAGGCACCTGTGAAGGGTTGGCAACGAGGGAGCGCACGCCGTCGGCGTACGCGCGTCCTGAACTCGACCTTGTGTGCTCCCTGTGCACCTCGGAATAGTAGGCGCCCGTCAACCAGCCTTCCGGCCCGTGGGGTCCCCACAACCTCCCGGGTCGAACCCCCCACAGGAGGACGTGAGTTGCAACACCGACGCATACCCAGGCGGCGTGCGGCCATCGCAGGTGCGGGTGTCACCGCACTGGTCGCCGCGGGAGTCACCTTCCAGACTGCGAACGCCAGCGAGCCCGCGAAGGACTCCACGCCGCACACCCTGACGGCCGTCGCGGCCGGAAAGCTCGCCTCGACGCTCGGCCAGGACCTCGGCGGCGACGCGGCGGGCACGTACTACGACGCACAGAACAAGAGTCTCGTCGTCAACGTCCTCGACGAGACCGCCGCCAAGGCCGTCGAGGCGGCCGGCGCCACGGCCAGACTCGTCGAGAACTCCCTCGCCGAACTCAAGGGCGCCCGTACGACGCTCAAGCAGGACGCGACCATCCCGGGCACCTCCTGGGTGACCGACCCGACCACCAACAAGGTCGTGGTCACCGCCGACCGCACGGTCTCGGCGGCCGAGTGGACCAAGCTCGGCAAGGTCGTCGACGGGCTCGGCACGGTGGCCGAACTCCAGCGTACGAAGGGGGAGTTCAAGCCCTTCATCGCGGGCGGCGACGCGATCACCGGCTCCGGTGGGCGCTGCTCCCTCGGCTTCAACGTGGTCAAGGACGGCCAGCCGTACTTCATCACCGCCGGGCACTGCACGGAGGCGATCTCCACCTGGTCCGACTCCAGCGGGAACCAGATCGGCACCAACGAGCAGTCCAGCTTCCCCGACAACGACTTCGGTCTGGTCAAGTACACGTCCGACGTGGACCACCCGAGCGAGGTCGACCTCTACAACGGCTCCGCGCAGTCCATCACGCGCGCCGCGGCGGCCACCGTGGGCGAGAAGGTGACCCGCAGCGGGTCGACGACCCAGGTGCACACCGGCACGGTCACCGGCCTGGACGCCACCGTGAACTACGGCAACGGCGACATCGTCAACGGCCTCATCCAGACCGACGTCTGCGCCGAGCCCGGCGACAGCGGCGGCTCGCTCTTCGACGGCGACGCGGCGATCGGGCTCACGTCCGGTGGCAGCGGCGACTGCACGTCCGGCGGGGAGACGTTCTTCCAGCCGGTGACGGAGGCGTTGTCGACGTTCGGCGCGGAGATCGGCTGACGGTCTGTGCAAATGGCGGGGCTGGGTGGGCACTTGGGTGCCCGCGCGGCCCCGTTGTCGTACGCATACTCCATCTGATCGTTATCTGTTCGAAACATTAAGCGGCTCACGCTGCTCTTGGGGCGCTGGTTACATTTGAGACCTCGGGGGCGTCAACTCGCGTGACAGCGGATGAAATTGACCATTCATCAAGTCGCTTTCGCCAGACTTCCCCGGGGAGCCGTACAGCCGAGCAACGGGGGAGCGCTGTGCAGAAGATCCAGCTGACCTATTGGTGGAACGGGCACGAGCCCGGTGATGTCGTCGAGGTGGACGACTCGACCGCGCGGGAAGTTCTCGGGGTGATCGCGCACCCCGCGCCGGAGTCCGAGCCCGAACCCGACTCCGAGCCTGAACCCGAGGACGAACCGGAGGCCGAGTCGGAGTCCCGGGGATGAGCGAGCCGTACATCACCTTCCCGGACGTCGAGCAGTTGGTCGTCGATCTCCTCAAGGACCGCAGCGAGTTGGCGGGTGTCCTGGTCGACGTCCAGCCGCCCTCCGGCTTCGACGGCTCGCAACGCGCCGTACTGGTCTCCCGGGTCGGCGGAGCCTGGGCGGAGGATCCCCGCCTGGACAACCCGCTGGTCGACCTGGAGGTCTACGGGCCGTCCAAACCCGCGGCCCACACCGTCTCCCTGATCGCCCGCGCCCTGATGCTGCAACTCCGGGGAGCGGTGTACGGCGAGGCGACCGTGGTGGACGTGGTCGAGGAGGACGGCCCGCGGTGGCTGCCCGACTACCGGCACGCCACCGCCAACCGCTATGTCTCCACGACCCGGTTGGTGGTCCGCCCGGCCTGACGGCCGACCACCGGCCCCCTGACGCTCTCCCCGCACGGGAAGTCGTCTCCGTCGCAGTACCCCGTAGTACTTCCGCAGCACCTCCGCAGTCCTTTCGTACCAAGTCCGTAGCACGTCATGTCCCACTCCCATCAAGGAGCAGTGATGGCCGGAATGAACGCCAAGGAGATCCGGGTCGCGGGCAGCGGCCGGGTTCTCATCGCCCCGCTCGCCACCGCCCCGCCCGCCGACACCGCCACGGCCTGGGGCGCGGGCTGGAGCGACCTCGGGTACACCACCACCGACGGGGTCAAGATCTCCAAGAAGGACAAGCTGGACCCCGTCGACACCTGGCAGAGCGTCAGCTCGGCGAGGTTCGTCTACTCCGACCGCGACCTCAGCTTCAAGTTCCAGCTCCTCCAGCTCAACGAGGACACGCTGCCGTTCTTCTTCGGCGGCGGGAAGGTGAAGGAGACGGCGACCGGGTCCGGGCTCTACAAGTACGAGTTGGCGGCCGAGCCGAAGTTCGACGAGCGCATGCTCGGGCTGGAGTTCACCGACGGGGACGAGGTCAGGTACCGCATGATCATCGCCCGCGGCCAGGTGACCGAGACGGAGGAGATCTCCCTCGTCCGTACGGCCCCGGTGAAGCTCGGCGTCACGTTCACGGCGCTGGCCACGGTGGACGGTGCCCCGCTGGCGACCTTCCTGATGAAGGACCCGAGCTTCAGCGCGGCATAAGTCCGCGTTCCTGCCCGTCTGTTGATCCGTCCCGCAAGGAGCCCGACCTCTCATGGCCCGTTTCAACGTCAACGCCGCCCGCGCCCAGCGCCTCGAAACCCTCGGCAAGGACTGGGAGTTCGAGGTGGACACGGATGTCTTCCACCTGCCCACCGAGTTCCCGCGCAGCATCGCCAAGCAGATCGCCACGCTGGAGGACAACGACATCGACGGTCTGCTCGCGCTGCTCCTCGGACCCGAGCAGTTCGAGCGGTTCTGCAAGTACGACATCAGCGTCCAGGACGTCTCCGCGATCCTGGAGGCGTACGGCAGCGAGACGGGCATGACGCTGGGGGAAGGCTGAGCCTCGGCGCGCTGGTCGACGAGCATGCCGAGGCCCTGGAGGCGGATCTGCTCCGCCACTACGGCGTCGACCTCCTCGACTGGCACCGGGGCCGTCTCTCCTCCCGCCGTCTGCGTGTCCTGACCGAACACCTGCCGGCCGACTCGTCCTACGCCCGAGCCGTCCACGGCGAACAGGCGGACTGGACGATCACCGACCACCTGCTCGCGGCGGTCATCGACCAACTGGCTGTCGCCAACTGGATGTTCGCGACGGTCAACCGCGACGAGGACACGGAGCCGGCGCCTTATCCGGAGCCGGTGCCGAGGCCGGGGGGCGGTGACGTATCGCCCGACCTGGCGTCGGCGGCCGACCTGTCCGAGCCGCGGGTCGCGAGTCCGGCGGAGATCGTGGCTTTCTTGAACTCACCTGCATGAAAGGAGGAGACCTTTGCCCCCCTCGGAGCAGACCGGAACCATTCCTGTGTGGCTCAACGACTATGTGGCGTCCAAACCCTTCATGGACGCCGTGCGGAAAGTCGTGGACGCCAAGTGGCTTGCCGACAACCTGCCGGTCACCGGCGCGAAGGCGGAAGTCGCCGGAGTGAAGGCGGAGGCCAACGCCGCCTCCCTCAGTGTCTTCGGGGTGCAGACCGAGTACAGCCTGTTCAAGGCCGAAGCCGCGGCCTTCGATCTGAACAAGTTCCTGGACAGCCGGGCCCAGGAGCGGCGGGACAAGGACCAGGACGATCGGCTCCATGGTCTCTCCGTCGACGCCGTGCGAGCCAAGGACTTGATCGACAAGGTCAAGCAGGATCTCAAGTCCACCGCCGACAGCCTTCGCCGGACCCTGAGCGAAGGCGACAAGAAACTGCGCGGAGAGGTCCCGCAACTCCGGACCAGCGTCAACGACCTTCGCCGACGTCTGCTCGACGCCGATCAGGTTCTGCGCGATCGCATCAGCAAACTCCAGGCCAAGGTCGGCCAGGTGAGCACGGTCGCCCACAACGCCGACGTCCGCAGCAAGGATGAGAAGGCCAGGGTGAAGGAGCTGGACAAGGAGGTCAGGGCGGGCCTGCGGCAGGTTCAGGCGTTGCAGGGCAGCGCCAAGGGCGCGAGCCGGGACATCGGCATCCTGATCGACCGCGTCACCGCCCTCGAACGGGCCCTGCGGTAAGAGCGACTCGCACGACACCGACCCCAACGGCGAAACCGACGGAGCCAACCCACCATGCAGACGTCACTCGTATCGGTCACCCGGGCGCTGAACCAGATGAGGTCCGCCGCCACCAACACCGGCGGTGCCGTCACGCGCATGCGGACCGCGGTCACCGGCGCCACCGGTTCGGTCGACCGGCTCAAGAACGCGGCCACCCAGTCGAGCACGGCCACCGGCCGGCTGCGGAGCTCGGCCGCGCAGGCGAGCACCGGGCTCAACCAGATGCGGACCGCCGCAGTCCGGGCCTCCGCCGACGTCCAGCGGGCGGGCCGCAGCGCGGCATCCGGCGGCGGCCTCTTCAGCCGGTTCAGCCAGGGACTGAAGACCGCGACCACCGCCCAACGCGGCCTGAACACCGCGATGAAGGCCAACATCCTGGGCGCGATCCTCTCCCTCATCATGCCGCTCATCACCAAGCTCATCGACATGGCGATGCAGTCCAAGACCGTGCAGGCCGTCATGCAGGCGGCGTTCAAGGTCATCGGGCAGGTGGTGGGCACGGTCATGAAAGCCGCGTCGGTCGCGATCAACTGGCTGATCGACGCGGGCAAGAACGTGGTCAACTGGCTGAAGGCCAACTGGCCTTTGCTGGTGGCCATTCTGACCGGCCCGGTGGGCATCGCCGTGCTGGCGATCGTGAAGCACTGGGACCGGATCAAGGAGGCCGTCGGGGCGGTCCGGGACTGGATCGTCGACAAATGGAACGGTGTCGTGAACTTCCTGCGCGAGGTTCCCGGAAAGATCGTCAGCTTCTTCGCCGAACTACCCAACAACCTCAAGGAGTTGGGCGGCGACCTCATCATGGGCCTGATCAACGGCATCAAGAACAAGGCCTCGGCCCTGCTCAACACCATCAAGAACTTCATCATCGACCACATCCCCGGCCCCATCCGCAGCATCCTCGGCATCTCCTCCCCGTCGAAGGTGATGATGGGCTTCGGCGGGGACATCGGCGAAGGCCTCGCCCTGGGCATGGAGCAGAGCGGCAACCGCGTCGCGGGCGCCGCGGGCCGGCTCGCCACCGCCACCGCGCGCAGTGTCATCGGCCCCGGCTACAGCCTCGCCGGAGCCGCGGGCGCCCGGTCGGCGATCCGCACCGGCGCCACCGCGTCCGCACCGGTCACCGTCAACGTCCATCCCCGGCCCGGCCAGTCCGAGTACGAGATCGGCCGGATCACCGCCCGCGAACTCGCCTGGGCGGCCAAGCGATGACCGGACAGCAGCTCCAGCAGCCGGTGTTCGAGGTGGACGGCTGGGCCGGGAACACCGTCGACGACTCCGGCGTCGAATGGTGGGTCACCAGCGAGCAGGGCTGGGCCGCCACCCCACCGGTCCGGCTCACCCTGGTCGACCGCCCCGAGCGCAACGGCGCGTTCGACGCCCCCTCCTACCGGGGCCCGCGCGTGATCACCCTGGAGGGCACCGCCGTCACCCCCGAACGCGCGGCGCGGGAAGCGGCGAAGGACCGGCTGGCCGCCGTACTCGCCGACGGCAGCACGCTGTTGCCGCTCGTCGTCACCGAACCGCACCGCACTCGACGGGTGTTGGTCCGCCTCTCCGCCGAGACGAAGATCGTCGACCGCAAGTCCGGCTTCGAGTTCTCCCTGACCATGACCGCGCCGGACCCGCTGCGGTACTCGTACGGGCTGAACGCGAGCACCTGCCCGCTGCCCTCCTCCAGCGGCGGGGTCAGCTTCCCGCTCTCCTTCCCGCTGAACTTCGGGTCCGGCTCCTCCGGCGGCCGGCTGCTGCTGGAGAACGCGGGCACCGCCCCGACCTGGCCGGTCTGGCGGATCGCCGGGCCCTGCGTCCAGCCGGTGATCACCAACACCGCGACCGGCGACGAACTCGCCTTCGAACTCACCCTCCAGGAAGGCGAGTTCCTGCTCATCGACACCGACGCGCGCTCGGTCCTGCTGCAGGGCACGGCCTCCCGCCGCTCCACCCTGCGGCCCGGCTCGGACTGGTTCCCGCTCCGACCGGGTGCCACGCCCGTCCTCTTCCGCGCCCGCGACTACGCCCCGGCCGCCCGGCTGACCGCCGAGTGGCGGGACGCCTGGCTCTGACCCCTCCTCCGTAGATCCGTAGTTCAAGAGACAGAAGGAACGCCCCGCATGGCTGACCCTGAGTTCGAGCGCGACTCCGGATGGCTCTCCGGCGGCGTCGTGGACGCCGAGGACGCCCGCCTCGCCACCGGCGTGCTCGCCGCAGCGTCCGCGAACCCCGGCAACCCGATCGCCGCCCGCACCGGAATCAAACCGGGACCCGGCAGCCCCGGCAACGTCGAGGCGACCCCGACCCCCTCGCGCACTGTGGCGGTACGGCCCTTCCAGGGCGTCATCCAGGGCACCCGCAAATCCGCGGCGGGCGCGTATCTGATCACGCTCGGCCAGCAGAAGATGCTCGACGTGCTCACCGCGGCCCCGGCCCACTCGTCCAACCCGCGCATCGCCCTCGTCGTGGCCCAGCAGAAGGACCGGCAGTACGGCGACGAGAGCGACGGCATGCTCGTGCGGATCGTCGCCGGGAACCCCGCGGTCACACCGGTCCCGCCCACCATGACCGACGACTGGCTGCCGCTCGCCGAGATCACCGTCCGGGCCAACGCGGGGGCGATCACCCAGGCGGACATCAAGGACCTGCGGACGTACACCGTCGCCGCCGGCGGTGTGCTCCCCCTCCAGACCCAGGAGTCCCTGCCGGCCGACGGCTACTCCGGGCAGCGGGTGTACGACCTGGAGACCGGACTCGACCTGGTCCGCGCCGGCACGGCATGGCGACCCGCGGCCACGGGGGCGGTGGAGCTCTTCGGCCCGGCCGACCCGGGCTGGCCGCTGACCACCGGTTCGGCGGGGGCCACCGGGTACACCTTCAACCAGGTGACGGTGCCGGCGGCGCCGTACCCCCGAATGCTCCTGGTCACCGGGCAGTTGACCGCGCAGACCTCGGGCGCCAACGAGCGCTGGGACCACGTGGTGCGCACGCAGGACGGGTCGCCGGTGTCCCTCGCCTGCTTCCACGGCGGCCCCACGGGGATCACCACCAGCGTGGCCCAGGGCCACCGGCTGCTGCCCGCGGCGACGCCGCTGGTGCTGACGCAGTACGTCGCCCGGGGCGGCGGGATGACGACCGGGACCGCGCTCGTGTTCTCGGCCGCCGCGCACTACACCGGCCTGCGCGTGGTGGCGTTCCCCGTCCCGTGACACTCCGACCAGCGGAAGAGGCATCATCATGAGCACGCCCACCCCAGAACGCGACTCCGGCTGGATCTCCGGGGGTGTCGTCGACGCGGAGGACGCCCGGCTCGCCACCAGCGTGCTCGCCGCGCCCGGGGCGAGCCCGGTCCAGGCCCGCAGCGGCATCCGGCCGGCCACCGCCGACCCCGGCAAGGTCCAGCCCACCGCCACCGTGTCCGGCAAGGTCACCGTCAGCCCCTTCCAGGGCGTGATCCAGGGGACCAGGGCCACCGCGACCGGCGCCTACCTCGTCACGCTCGACCAGCAGAAGACCCTCGACGCGCTCGGCACGAACCCCGCCGACTCCGCCAACCCGCGCAACGACCTGATCATCGCCCGGCAGCGCGACGCGCAGTACGGCGACACCACCACCGCGATGACCGTCGAACTCGTCAAGGGCACGGCCGCCGCCACCCCCACCGACCCCGCGGTCACCGGCGACTTCATCCCGCTCGCCCGGCTCAGGGTCGCCAAGAACGCCACGTCGATCGGCGCCGGCGACATCGACGACCTGCGCGTGTGGACCACCGGCGCGGGCGGCATCCTGCGGGTCTGGGGCGAGGCCGGCCGGCCGACGTACCCCTACAGCGGTATGTACATCCACCGCTGGGACGCCAACCACCTTGAGTGGTACGACAGTTCGGCGGGCTGGCGGGCCCTCAACGACGACACGGGCTGGGTCCCGCTGGGCCTCCTCCCCAACTGGTCCATCTACAACAACGAGACTCCGGCCGTCCGCCGGATCGGCTCCCTCGTCCACATGCGCGGCGCCATCCGCACCTCCGTCGCCGTCGCGGGCAACGGGATCACCGTCATCAACGTCCCGCTCGGCTGCCGCCCGTCGATGGGGCACCACTGGTACACCGTGCTGGGCGGAGTGGTACGAGGCCTCGAACTCATAGTCCGCACCGACGGTTCCGTAGCGGTGTTCCCCCAGGACACCCCGCTGCCGGTCAACCAGCTGGTCTACCTCAACACCAGCTGGCTGGTGGGCTAGTGAGCGCCCGCCCGACCCGTTACACCTACTACACCGCCGACCTCGCCACCGGCGCCATCACCGACGAACTCCCTTTGTACGACGTCACGTTCAGTACGGAGCTGAACGAAGCCGGCGAGTTCCGCGCCCGGTTGCCCCTCGGCGCCCCCCGGGTGACCGTCCACCGCCCCCGCGAACTCACCGAACCCGGACGGGCCGCCCTCTACGTCGAGCGCGACGGCGTGCTCGTCTGGGGCGGGGTGATCTGGACGGCCAAGTACACCTCCGCCGACCAGCACTTGGAGATCGGCGCGGCGGGTTTCCTCTCCTACTTCGACCATCGCAGGGTGCTGCCCGCCGACTTCGACCCGAACACCACCGACCTGGCCTCCGTCGACGTCCCCTTCACCGACGCCGATCAGTCCGACATCGTCCGCGCCCTGGTCGCCGTCGCGCAGGCCCACGCGGGCGGAGACATCCGGGTACGCCCCGAGTCCACGGCCGGCTCCGGCATCACCCGCACCCTCGACTACCCCGGCGCCGGCCTCAAGAGCACCGGCGAGGCGCTGCGCGAACTGGCCAGCCTGGAGGACGGCCCCGACTTCCTCTTCGACATGGCGTACGGCACCGACGGCCGCCCCGTCCGCAGACTCCGCGTCGGCACCCCGCACCTCGGCCAGCAGGGCACCCCGCACGTGTGGGAGTACGGAGCCAACCTCATCGGCTACGCCTGGCCGGTCGACGGCGCCTCCACCGCGAGCCGCGTCTTCGCCCTCGGCGAGCAGGGCGAGAGCGGCCAGCTCGTCGCGGTCGCCGAGGACCGCACCACCGGACGTCCCCTCACCGAGACCGAGGTCTCCTACGTCAACCTCACCGACGTCGACCTCCTGCGCTCCCAGGCCCGTTCGGCCCTCGCCGCCGTCTCGACCCCCGTCGTCCTGCCCGAACTCACCGTCCGCGCCGACCTGGAACCCGTACTCGGCTCCTACCAGGTCGGCGACGACGCCACCGTCGTCATCAAGGACGTGTTCTTCCCGGAGGGCACCCACTTCGACGTACGGATCACCGGGATCGAGGTCACCCCGGGCAGCGACGCGGGCGAGGAGCAGGTCCAGCTGACGGTGACACCCGCCACGAACATCCCCTGACCCCGAAGCCGACCCAGGAGCACGCCATGACCAGGATCAACCGCCCCGACACCCTCCTCACCGAACTCCGCGACATCAAGCGCCGACTGCACGCCCTGGAGACCGCGCAGCGCGCGACGAGCAGCGCGACCGCGGAGACGGTCGCTCCTGGATCCGATGAATCCGAACAGGCCTCGGATCGTGACGAAAAGTAGTTTTCGCATCACGATCTGACACTGTCCCCTCAACTGCTCTGCCCCGCCCCGGAGATGGCGGGGCAGTCCTGTTTTGGCCATCACCCACCTCCAGGTAATCGCCGATGTGTTCGAATCTGAGGTCGCTGACCGGTGCTGATGGGGCTAGAGTAATCGAACGGACGTGCGACGAAGATATCGTGCGTATGGCTGAAAAGGGGCGGAGTGATGGAGGTGCGGCATGGCGGGCTTCGCCCACGTGCACGTCGCGTCCGGTTACTCCGCCCGCTACGGCGCCTCCCACCCCGAGCAGCTCGCCCAGTGGGCGGCCAGTCGCGGCATGGGCACCCTCGCGCTCACCGACCGGGACACGGTCACCGGAGCCGTCCGGTTCGCGCAGGCCTGCGCGAAGGAGAAGATCCGGCCGCTCTTCGGCATCGACCTCGCGGTCGAGGCCCTGGCGCCCCCGCCGCCCGTCCAACGCCGCCGCACTCCGGCACACGGCGGCGCGCATGTCGTGGAGCCGCCGCTCCGCTTCGTGCTGCTCGCGCAGAACCGGGAGGGCTGGGCGCGGCTGTGCCGCATCACGTCGGCCGCCCATGTCGGCACCGCGTCCGGCGCGGCACCGGTGGTGGTGCCGTGGGAGGCGCTGCGCGAGTACGGCGGCCCCGGACTGACCGTCCTGCTCGGGCCGCTCTCGGAGCCGGTGCGGGCGCTGTCGGTGGGTCGGGAGGACGTCGCGATGAAGCTGCTGGCGCCCTGGAAGGAGGTCTTCGGGAGGGAGGTCCGACTGGAGGTTGTCGCGCAGAAACGTTTCGGCACAGGTCCGGGCTCCCTGCGTCTGGCCGGCCGCACCCTCGCCCTGGCCGACCGCACCGGGACGACCGCCGTGCTCTCCAACGCCGTCCGTTACGCCGATCCCGACCAGCACCGCCTCGCCGACGTCCTGGACGCGGCCCGGCTGCTGCGGCCGATCGACCGGCGCCGGCTGGACAGCGGACAGCGCTGGCTCAAGGACGAGAGGGAGATGACGGTCGTGGCCCGGATGATCGCCGAGTGCGCCGGAGCGGACGTACGGCGGGCCCGTCGGCTGATGGCGGACACCGCGGACACGGCGGAGGCGTGTGTGGTGGACCCCGCGGACCTGGGCCTCGGCAGGCGGCACTTCCCGGAACCGTCGCTGTTCGGGGCCGGGGTCGGGGCGGGGACCGGGGTCGGGGTCGGCCCGAGGGCGGGCGCCGCGCCGGTGGCGGGCGGTGCGGCCGGGCTGCTGCGGCTGCGGTGTGAAGAGGGCCTGGCCCGACGGGGCCTCGACCGCGACCCGGCGGCACGCGCCCGGCTGGAGGAGGAACTCGACGTCATCTCCCACTGGAACTACGACCCGTACTTCCTCGCCGTCGCCCAGGTCGTCGCCGACATCCGGGCCAAGGGCATCCGGGTCGCCGCCCGCGGCTCCGGCGCCGGTTCGCTGGTCTGTCACGCGCTGGACATCGCCACCGCCAACCCGCTCGACCACAGCCTGCTGTTCGAACGCTTCCTGAGCAGGCGCCGCGAATCGCTGCCCGACATCGACATCGACGTGGAGTCCGCCCGCCGCCTGGAGTGCTACGACACGATCTTCGAACGGTTCGGGAAGGAGCGGGTGGCGGTCACCGCGATGCCCGAGACCTACCGGGCCCGCAGGGCGCTGCGCGACACCGGCCTCGCGCTGGGCATCGCCCCGGCCGACGTCGACCGGATCGCCAAGAGCTTCCCGCACCTGCGCGCCTCCGACATCACGAACGCGCTCGCCGAACTGCCCGAACTACGCCAACTGGCAGGCGAGATGGGCCGGTACGGGCCTCTGTGGGAACTGGCCGAGGGCCTCGACGCCCTCGTTCACGGCATGGCCATGCACCCCTGCGGAGTCGTCATCAGCGACGCGACCCTCCTGGACCGGCTCCCCGTACAGCCCACCCCGCAGGGCGACTACCCGATGGCGATGGCCGCGAAGGAGGAGATCGAGGCGTTGGGCAACATCAAACTCGACGTCCTGGGCGTACGGATGCAGTCCGCGATGGCCCACGCCGTCACCGAGATCGAACGGGCCACCGGCGACCGCATCGACCTCGACAACCCCCAACAGGTGCCCCTCGACGACGTGTTCGCGTTCCAGCTCATCCAGGAGAGCCAGACGCTGGGCCTGTTCCAGCTGGAGTCACCGGGCCAGCAGGACCTGCTCTCCCGGCTCCAGCCCCGTGACGTGCAGGACGTCATCGCCGACATCAGCCTCTTCCGCCCCGGCCCGGTCGCCGGCGGCATGCCCGAGCGGTACATCGCCGCCCGCCACGGCGGCACCCCCGACTACGCCCATCCCGATCTCGAACCCGTGCTCGCCGACACCTACGGCGTGACCATCTGGCACGAGCAGATCATCGAGACGCTGCGGGTGCTGACCGGCTGCGACCGGGCCTTCGGGGAGCTCACCCGACGAGCGCTCGGCGACAAGGACCAACTGCCCAGGATCAAGGAGTGGTTCCATCAGAAGGCACGCGCGCGTGGCTACAGCGGGGCCGTCCGGGACGAGGTCTGGAAGACCGTGGAGGCCTTCGGGGCGTACGGCTTCTGCCGGGCCCACGCGGTCGCGTTCGCCGTACCGGCCCTGCAGAGCGCCTGGCTCAAGGCGCACCATCCGGCGTTCCTGCTGGCGGGGTTGCTCGAACACGATCCCGGGATGTGGCCCAAGCGGGTCCTGGTCTCCGACGCCCGGCGGCGCGGGGTGCAGGTTCTGCCCGTCGACATCAACCGTTCGAAGGTGAAGCACGTCGTGGAGATGACCGAGCGGGAGGAGTGGGGCGTGCGGCTCGCGCTGTCCGGGGTGCACGGCATCGGCGAGGAGGAGTGCGCGCGGATCGAGGAGGGGCAGCCGTACGGGTCACTGTCGGACTTCTGGCAGCGGGCCCGCCCCAGCAGACCGACCGCCGAACGTCTCGCGGGGATCGGTGCGTTGACCTGTCTGCACGACGGTCGTCTCACCCGGCGTGATCTCCTGCTGCAGATCGCCGAGTTGCACCGGCAGTCCCGCAACCGGACTGCGGGGTCGGGTCAACTGCTCATAGACACGGGCGCTGTCGGGGGAGCGGAGCCGAGCGGGCTGCCGGAGATGACCGGACGCGAGGCGCTGAGCGCCGAGTTGGACACGCTCGGCATCGATGTCTCCAGGCATCTGATGGAGCATCACCACCGGTTGCTGCGGGAGATCGGCGCGACGGACGCGGCGCATCTGGCCGGACTGCGTGCGGGGCAGCAGGTGTTGGTCGCCGGCGTGCGGGCCTCGACGCAGACTCCGCCGATCGCGAGCGGCAAGCGGATCATCTTCGTGACGTTGGAGGACGGCTCGGGTCTGGTCGACCTCGCGTTCTTCGAGGACTCCCATCCGGCGTGCGCGTACACCGTGTTCCACAGCGGGTTGTTGCTGGTGCGGGGCACGGTCCAGGTGCGCGGTACCCGTCGTACCGTCGTCGGTTCCATGGCCTGGGACCTCGACGAGATCGCCAACACCCGCCGGGACAACGGGCCCGAGGCCGCCCTCGCCCTCCTCGGCGAGAGCCGCCCGCACCCGACCCCCGCCCAGCCGCAGCGCACCCTGACGGACGGCACCGCGGGCGCCCGGCTGCATCCGTACGCCGACCTCCAGCCCGCCGGCACCCGCTCCGCCGACCTGAAGAAGTTCGGTCACCGTAGCCCGGGGAGCGCGGGATGAGTGGGGCGGCGATCACGCGGCAGCGGCACATCGCCCACTTCCACCTGCACACCGCACTGACCGAGGACCAGTACGGCGATGTAATCGAACTGGTGTCCGGATTCACGCCTCACGTCCAGGCCGTCCCGCCCAACGCCCTTCAGGTGGACCTGACTTCGGCGCTCCGGTACTTCGACATGTCTGCCTACGACGCGGTCCAGACGGTGAAGATGAGACTGAAGGCTCTCTACGACATCGACAGCAGCGCCGGCCTCGCGGGCAACCGCATGCTGGCGGCGATGGCGGCCGACGCGACCGCACCCGGGGACACCACCGACGTGCCCACCGAGAAGACGACCGACTGGCTGCACCCCCGACCGGTCACCGCCCTGCCCGGCATCGGTCGCGCCATGGCGGACACCCTGCACCGGTACGGCCTGCACACCATCGGTCAGATCACCGATCTGCCCGCGGCGACCCTGCAACGCCTTCTCGGTGCAGGCCAGGCCCGGTTGCTGGCCGAGCGGGCCCGCGGCCACGACCCCCGCCCGATCGTCCCCGCGGAACCGGCGGCGCACCTGACCGCCGACCTCGTGCTGAGCCGGGACTGCCTCGACCCGGCCCAACACCACCGAGCGGTCCTGGGACTTGCCGAACAGATCGGCCAACGCCTGCGCACAGAACGGCAGATCACCGGCCGACTCACCCTCACGGTCCGCTACGCCGACCGCACCTCGACCACCCGCACCAGAGCCCTGCCGGAACCCACCGACCACTCACCCGCCCTCACCGCCACGGCCCTGGGGCTCTTGACTTCCCTCGGGCTGCAACGAGCGAGGGTCCGCGCCTTCACGATCCGCGCCGACGGCCTGCTGCCGGCCGGCGACGCCTACTGGCAGCTTTCCCTGGACCCTGGTGATGTCCGTGCCCGCGCAGTCGAAGCCGCCGCCGACCGTGCCCGTCGCCGCTTCGGGCCAGGGGCCGTACGCCCGGCCGCCCTGGCGAACTGACCGTCCGTGCCCGGAACCGGACGGACCGTCAACTCGTGGGCGTACGGCCCGGTTTCGCCGCGGTGCTACCCGATCGAGTAGCCGGTGATCTCGCCCATCCACTTGATCAGGTCGCCCGGGTCCTCGTTGGCGCCGTGGCCGCCGTCCCAGTACATCTTGAGGTTGACGTCGTCCCCGAGGTTCTGGGTCTTGAGGGCGAGGTTGGTGATCGCGGTCAGGGAGTGCGTGGTGTCGCTGGTGCCGATCCGCAGCCACCAGTGCCTCGCCCGGCGCGGGTTGCGCTCCTCCAGGTAGGTCATCGGGTTGGCCAGCTTCACCTTGTGCGGGATGTCGCGGTCCACCGTGGCGGTCCTGTCACCGGTCGCGTACCGCAGGCCGAAGGTGGTGAAGTGCCGTGAGACGTGGGTCTCGTCGCCGAAGTAGCCCGGCTCCGGCTGCGCCATGGCCTTGTCGTCGAAGGCGGGCACCGGACGGGACCGCGCGATGTGCGCGATGTAGCCGTCCCAGGCGAAGGTCGCCTTGCCGCCCGACCACTTGATGAACGGGTTGGCGGTCAGATAGGCCGTCCGGTCGGCCTCGGAGAGCGCCCGCAGATGGCTGGTCGCGGCCGGCTGCACGTAGTTCTCCAGCAGGTACCGGTCGTAGTTGGCGGCCGTCACCCGGCCGAACCGGCCCACGCCGCGCAGGCCCAGCGAGGCCTGGTACTCCGCGAACTGCGCGGTCAGTTGCTTCGAGGCCGTCTGGTCGACCAGCTCGCCGTTCAGCTTGGCCGAGCCGTACATCCACTCGTAGGCCTTGTCGGCGTTGCCGAGGTCGATGATCGGGCAGAAGACGGCGGAGGCGAACACCGCGTCGCTCGCCTCGGCCGCGCCGATCTCCCGCAGGTAGGAGTCGAACAGCGGGCTGCCCACCGAGGCGCCCATCATCGACGAGAAGTTGCCGCCGGCACTGCCGCCGTTGGTGATGATCCTGTCGGGGTTGCCGGGCAGCACGCCCTTGTTCCGGTGGACGTACCGCAGGGCCGCCTTCAGGTCCACGAGGGCGGCGGGAGCCTTGCCGTAGTACTTGCCGTCCTTGACGTTCTCCCGTCCGCGCGCGCCCGAGATGACCACGACGTAGCCGGCCGCGAGGGCCAGTGCCGAGTTGTCGCCCTGGTCGCCCGCCCCGGGCGGCAGCGGCGGCCTGGTCGTGGGCGACGCGGTCGGGGTGGCGCTGGGGTCGGCCGAGGCCGAGGCGCTGTCGCTCGGGGACGGGCTGGTGCCGCCGCCGGGGTTGGTGCGGCCGGCGGGCGTGCCGGAGAGGAAACCGCCGAGCGGGATGGAGAAGAAGATCGGGGCGTGGGAGGCGTCGACGGCCCGCCCGTCGATCTCGACCGGCTGCTGGACGTTGAGGCACTGGTAGGTCGGGTCCACGGGATGGGCGACGTAGACGATGTTCTCCCAGAACCGGTACGTGACGCTCTTCTCGGCGCCGTCGGCCGTCGTGATCGTCTTGGTCCGGGTGGTGTACGCGTCCTTGGGGAACTTCAGAGTGCCCCCGGTCGAAGCCACCGCGCCCTGTGCTCCGCCGTAGTACAGGGCGGCGGTCGCTCCCGCTGCGGTGGCTGCCATGCCGGAAAGGAATATTCGGCGCTTCACATCAACATCCTTGTCGGGGTGCGGGTTTGTGTGACCTGGTACTGTGCATTTCCTGAGAAAACCGTCGCGTGGGGGAAGGTGACGGATTCAAACTGCCTTCTGGAAACTGGTTCCGCGTCCCCTGAATACCGTCTCTCGCGCGTACGGTGCCTGCCGTATCGCGCCTCGCGGTATACGGGGGTCGACGTAGGGCCGGCCAACGAGCCGGCCTTCCGTAATCCGTGAAGGCGCAGGTGAGTTCATGTACGGGAAGGGTCGTCACGGGTGTCCGGGCCCGTCGAGGCGCGTACCGTGAACGGCGTGGGCTGTGCGCGACTGTCGCGAGAAAAGACCCGCCGGAGTCCGGGGATGGTGAGTGTGCTGGACGGAATACGTGGCCGGATGCTCGGCAATCCGTTTCTCGTCGACGGTTTGCTCGCCCTTGTATGGGCCGTCCTCATTGTCCCGGCATTCTTTAGGGAGGGTGTCTCGGCGGCGCCCGCCATTTTGTTCACGCTGTTGTCGGCGGCGGCGCCGCTGGTGGTGCGGCGGAGTATGCCGGCGGCCACGCTCGCGGGGACGACCGTCGGCTACCTCGTCGCCCTGCTGTGGATGATGGAACCGGGCCCGAGAATCGTGTGCTGTCTGGTGGCCCTGTATTCCGAGGCCGTGTCCGCCCCGCGCACCCGTGCCCTGATCACCGGCGCGATCGCCGGAACCATGATCCAGATCTTCACTCTGATCGTGACCGGGGTGCACGTCTTCGATCCGGCCAACCTCATGCTGATCGCGTGGCTCGGTGCGGCCATCGCCGTCGGTGACGCCACCAGGAACCGCCGCGCCTACATCCAGGCCATCAAGGACCGCGCCCTGCGCGCCGAGCGGACCCGGGAGGCGGAGGCGTCACGGCGGGTGGTCGAGGAGCGGCTGCGGCTGGCCCGGGACCTGCACGACATCGTCGCGCACAGCATCACGGTGATCAACTTCCAGGCCGGAGCCGCCGCCCACCTGCTGCGCCGGGAGCCCGAGGCGGCAGAGGCGGCCATCGAACACGTCATCACGGCGAGCGGCAGCACGCTCGCGGAACTCGGCACCATGCTCACCGTCCTGCGGCAGCCCGACGGCGAGACGCCGTTGCCGGAGCCCATGCCCACCCTGGACCGCCTCGACGATCTCCTCGACGGCTTCCGTGCCGCCGGTCTGGCGGTCGACGTACAGCGCGGCGACAGGACCTTCGGTCTGAGTCCGGCCGTCAGCATGGCCGGCTACCGCATCATCCAGGAGTCGCTGACGAACGCGATCAAGTACGCCACGCCCCGGACCGCGACGGTCCGGCTGTCCTTCGCCGCGCACCGGCTCCGGGTCTCGGTGGTCAACCCGGTGACCCGCACCGAGGACCAGCGGCATTCCGCATGGGGCACAGGCCGTGGCCTGTTGGGGCTGCGTGAGCGGGCCGCGTCCGTCGGTGGCCGCCTCGACATCGTCGAGGGCCGCGAGGAGTTCAGCGTGGACGCGTTCCTTCCCGCACTCCCCGCACCTCCCGCGAAGCCCTGAACGCCGGTCCCGGCTAGCGTCCGGCGGCGGCCGGGCGGACGAACCCTGTCCGGTAGGCGACCACCACGAGCTGCGCCCGGTCCCGGGCCCCGAGTTTGGCCATGGCCCGGTGCACATGGGTGCGGACGGTCTGACGGGAGATGACCAGGTACTCGGCGATCGCCTGATTGGACATTCCCTCGGCCGCCAGCGCCACGATCTCCCGCTCCCGGTCGGTGAGTTCGGCCAGTTCGCCGGAGAGGGCCGTCGGCGGTCCGTCGGGCAGCGAGAGGTATCTCGCGACCAGGGCCTGGGTGGCCTTGGGCGACAGCAGGGCCTCGCCGCGCGCCGCGATCCGGATGGCCTCCGGCAGCTCCGCGGGACGCATGCCCTTCCCCAGGAAGCCGCACGCCCCGGCCCGCAGGGCCTGAAGGACGTACTCGTCCACCTCGTAGGTGGTGAGGATCACGATGCGGACGCCGTCCAGCTCGGGATCCGAGGCGATCTCCCGCGTGGCCGCGAGACCGTCCAGCTCCGGCATGCGGATGTCCATCAGGACGACATCCGGCATGGTGCGGCGGACGATCTCGATGGCCTCGCGGCCGGTCTCGGCCTCTCCGACCACCTCCAGATCGTCGGTCGAGTCGATCAGAATGCGGAATCCGCCCCGCAACAGAGCTTGGTCGTCGGCGATGACGACCCGGATCACGGCGTCCTTCATGCCGCCACCCTACGGCAAAACGGAGATTGCGTCTCCGTTAAGGTCGTCGCGATCCGGGAGGGCCCTCGCCCCGGCTCAGTCGGCCGGACGCCCGTCGGGGTCCGGCGCGACCGACGAAGCGGACGCGTCCGCCCGCGCCGCCCGCTTCGCCGCCTGGATCTGCTCGTAGACATGAGTCCGCAGTTCGGTGAAGCGAGGCGCGACCCGGGTGTGCAGTTGATCCCGTTCGTCGGGCAGGTCGATGTGCAGTTCGTCCTGTACGACGGTCGGTGAGGCGGAGAGGACGATCACCCGCTCGCCGAGGTAGACCGCCTCGTCGATGTCGTGGGTGACGAACAGGACGGTGATCCCGCGCTCCTGCCACAGCGCCCGCACCAGGTCCTCCAGGTCGGCGCGGGTCTGCGCGTCGACCGCCGCGAACGGCTCGTCCATCAGCAGGACTTGAGGCTCGTAGGCCAACGCCCGGGCGATCGCCACCCGTTGCTGCATCCCGCCGGACAACTGCCAGGGATAGGCGTCGGCGGCGTCCGGCAGCCCCACCGACCGCAGGGCGTCGGTGACCAGCTCCCGGCGTTTCGCCTTCGGCAACCCCTTCTCCTTCAGGGGGAGTTCGACGTTGGCGGCGACCCTCATCCAGGGGAAGAGGCTGCGCCCGTACTCCTGGAAGACGATCGCCATGCCGGGCGGCGGGCCGGTCACCGGTACGTCGTCGAGGAGCACCTGTCCCGTGGACGGATTGAGCAGTCCGCCCATGCACTTCAGCAGGGTCGTCTTGCCGCAGCCCGACGGGCCCACCAGACAGACGAGTTCACCGGCCTTCACCGTGAAGGTGAGGTCGCGGACCGCCTCCACCCGCCGGCCGGACCCCTGGTAGGTCTTCCCGAGACCGCGTACGTCGAGCATGGTTCGCCCTTTCGCCATGTTCATTCACGACCGCCGGGTGGAGGCGCGCAGGCCGTGGTACCAGCCGAGCACTCGCCGCTCGGCGAACTGGAAGGCAACGGAGAGCAGGAAGCCGAGCAGGCCCAGGAGCAGGATTCCGGTCCACATGTCGGGGATGGCGAAGCTGCGTTGGAACTGGACGACGGTGAAGCCGATGCCGTTGTTCGCCGCGAACATCTCGCTGATGACCATCAGGATGATGCCGACGGAGAGGGCCTGGCGCAGACCGGCGACGATCTGCGGACTCGCCGAGGGCAGCACCAGGTGGCGCAGCCGCCCCGCACCGCGGATCTGATACGAACGCGCCGTCTCCAGCATCACCGAGTCGACCGCGCGCACGCCCTCGACCGTGTTGAGCAGGACCGGCCAGACGCAGCCGCTCGCGATCACCACGATCTTCATCGTGTCGCCGATGCCCGCGAACAGCATGATCACCGGCACCAGCACCGGGGGCGGCACCGCCCGCAGAAACTCCAGCACGGGCTCGCAGAAGGCCCGCACCCCGCGGTGGGAGCCGATGAGGGTGCCCAGGCCGATGCCCACGACACCCGCGAGCGCGTACCCGTCGGCCAGGCGCAGCACGCTGGGCACCAGGTCCGTGCGCAGGCGTTCACCGGTCCACACCGAGGGGAAGTTCCGGAAGATCGTGCGCAGCGGCGGCCAGAACGGGTCGGTGCTCCCGTCCGACGCGACCCACCACAGCCCCAGCAGTACCGCGGGCAGGCCGACCGCGAACAGCACCTGCCGTGTCAGCGTCCTCACAGCACGACCTCCCCGCGTACGGACTGGTGCCACGCCAGCGCCCGCCGCTCCACCGTCCGGGCCCCCAGGTTGATCAGGAGCCCCAGGACCCCGGTCACCGTGACCAGCGCGTACATCTCGGGGACGGCCTGGGATGCCTGGGCGACCGCGATCAGCGAGCCGAGTCCAGGTGCGCCGATGACCAGTTCGGCCGTGATGGCGAGCACCAGGGCGACCGCGGCGGCGAGCCGGATGCCCGTCATGACGTAGGGCAGGGCCGTCGGCCACATCACGTGCCGGATGCGCGCCCAGGTCCCGAGACCGTACGACCGTGCCGTCTCCTCCGCGACGGGGTCCACGTCCTGGACGCCGTACAGCACCTGGATGAGCACCTGCCAGAACGACGCGTACACCACCAGCAGGAGCACCGAGCGCAGCTCACTGCCGTAGAGCAGCACCGCCAGCGGGATCAGGGCCACGGACGGGATGGGGCGGAGGAACTCGATCGTCGACGCCGTCGCCTGGCGCAGGAACGGTACGACCGTGATGAGCAGCCCGCACAGGACGGCCGCGCCCGCGGCGATGCCCAGGCCGATCATCCAGCCGGTCAGGGTGTCGCCGAGGGCCGACCAGAAGGCGCCGTCGCCGAGTTCGTCACCCAGCGCGCCGGCGATCCTGCTCGACGGCGGGAAGTAGTCCGCGCTGATCAGACCAAGGCGCGGCACGGCCTCGCCGAGGGCGAGGAAGGTCACGAGCCCCGCCGCTCCGAGTGCGATGTTCTGATTCCTCACGGCAGCAGCTCGTCCAGGTCCGGGGCGGTCTTGAACAGCCCGTCCTGCTCGCCGAGCTTCTCCAGGGTCTCCACCGAGGACCGGCTGATGTCCGCCGGCCACTTCGGCAGCGTCACCTTCGCCAGGACGGAGGACGGGATCTGCGTGTAGGTGGCGACGATGTCGCGGACCTCGTCGGGGTGGCTGTTCGCGTAGGTCAGCGCCTCGGTGGTGGCCTGCTGGAACTTCTTCACCACATCGGGGTTCTTCGTCGCGTACGTCTGCGAGGTGAAGTACATGGCGACCGTCAGATCCTTGGCCACGTCCACATACGGTGACGCGATCTCCACGCCTCCCGCGTTCAGGATGGTCGTCAGCGCGGGCTCGACCGCCATCGCGGCGTCCACCTGGCCCTTCTCCAGGGCGGCGGGCATCTGGTCGAAGGCCAGCTCCACGAACTTCACCTTCGACGGGTCGCCGCCGGCCTTGCGCACGGACTCGCGGACCGAGGTGTCGAGGATGTTCTTCAGCGTGTTGACGGCGACCGTCTTGCCCTCGAGGTCCTTCGCGGACTTGAGCGAACTGCCCTTCTTGACGACCAGCGCGCCGTAGTCCTTGCCGTCCACACCGGTGGTCGCCACACCGTTGGAGACCGCCTTCACCTCGATGCCGTTGCTCTGCGCGACCATCAGCGAGGTCGAGTTGCTGAAGCCGAACTGGAACTGGCCGCTGACCACGCCCGGCACGATGGCCGAGCCGCCCTGCGCCGTGGTCATCGAGACATCGAGACCGTATTTCTTGTAGATCCCCTGCTTCTGGCCGAGATAGATGGGGGCCACGTCGACGATCGGGATGACCCCGACCTTGACCTTGGTGGTTCCCCCGCTCTCCGACGCGGAGCCGCCGGAGTCCCCGGACGATCCACAGGCCGTGGCCGCGAGCAGAAGTGAGGCGGCGGCGATGCCGACGAACAGGCGTTGCATGGTCTGACCTCCGGGTCACATCTCATTGCGCGCGAACCGGCCGAGACATTTCGGTGCGGTCCGCCGACGTGCCAAAGGTGTCGTCCGCGGACCAACGGCACATCCCCCGGGCACCGTCAATGACCTGTACGACGTCTGCCGTACGACGGGGGAGCGGTACGGCCAGAGCCGTACAGGAGATCCGGGAGCGAGGAGGCTTTCCTCAGGCGCGCGGTGCGCCCGGGACGTCCGTTCCCGGCTCAGGAGGGTCGATCAAGTCCGGTCCCCGTACGTCGAACCGTTTGCCGTAGTCCGCGCCGGGCAGCGGCTGCGTGCGCTCGGGACCGGCGCGCAGTCCGTCCAGCAGCAGCCTCAGATAGCGCCGCCACAGATCCGGCTGGCCGCTGCGCTCGGTCACCGCGGCCAGCATCTGCTGGATCACCACCAGGTCCCAGGGCTCCGCGTCCGCACGCAGCACACCCTGCTCCTTGGCCCGCGCGACCACGAGATCGACGTTGTGCCTGATCCGCCGCTGGTGCCGCAGCCCCGCCGGCACCGCACGGTCGCTGTGCAGCACGACCTCGCGCAGGCCGCGGTCCAGCGCCTGCAGTTCGGCCACGCGCTCCAGGCTGACCGTCAGCCCGCGCCAGGTGTCGGCGTCCTCGGCGCCCTCCCGGGTGGCCTCCTCGACGCGCGCGAACATGTCGTCGACCAACTCGTCGATCAGGGCCTGCTTGTTGGGGAAGTGGCGATACGCCGTCGCCACGCCGAGCCCGGCATGGCGGGCGACGTCGTCCAGGGTGGCCTTCAGGCCGTGCTCGCGGAACACCTCGCGTGCGGCGGTCAGGAGCTTGCGGCGGTTCAGCTCGCGGTCGCGCCGCGGTCTGGGCGCGGGTGCCCCGCCGGAGCCGCCGGTCTCGCCGGATGCGGGGGGTACCGCCATGCGAGGTCTCGCTTTCGGAGGGCGCGATCGTCCTGGCACATGGTACGGGTGTGAATATCCGCACCCCGTCCGGGATTGCGCCGGCCGGTTCGGCACGCAAGAGTGTTCCAACTGTCCTACTCGACTGGCGAGATGCCTCCGTCGGCCGACGTGCACGGTGGCCCGTACGAAGTGCAGAAGAGGAAGAGAAGCGAGTGAACCGGATATCGGTCCGGGGATTCGCCGTGGTCTCGGCCACCGCGGTCACCGCTGTGGGAAGCGTCGTCGGTGTTGCCTCGGGCAGCAGCGCGCAGAACAACGACGCGGAGGCGACGGCCACCGATGTCACCCTCCTCGCGGACCTGCCCGCGGGCCGGCAGGCGCAGGTGCAGACCGCGTCCCTGACGCAGCAGGCGAACGCCGTGGCCGTCCAGGCGGACGCGAGCGCCAGGAAGGACGCCGAGCAGACCGCCCGAGTGGCGGCGGCCAAGACCGCGAAGGCCAAGAAGGACGCGGCCGACAAGGCGGCGGAGGCCAAGGCCGCGGCCGGCGATCCCGACGCCACCTTCTCGCTCCAGCCCTCCTACACCGTGGCGCAGGTCAAGGCGATGGCCGCGCAGATCGTGGGCAGCGGCCAGTTCCAGTGCTTCAGCAACATCGTGGACCACGAGTCCACCTGGAACTACCTCGCGGTCAACCCCTCCTCCGGCGCCTACGGTCTCGTCCAGGCCCTGCCCGGCGACAAGATGTCCTCCGTCGGCGCCGACTGGCGGACCAACCCGGCCACCCAGATCAAGTGGGGCCTGAACTACATGAACGTCACCTACGGCAGCCCCTGCGACGCCTGGGCGTTCTGGCAGGTCCACCACGCGTACTGAGGGTCCCTGACAGTTCTCGCCATCGGCCTCAGCGCGCCCACGGCGGAGCGATCCGCGTCCCGTCGGCCAGTTCGGCCTCCAGACCGATGGAGGTCGTGACCCAGGTGACCGCGGTCCGGTCGCCCGGGTTCTCGACGGCGAGGGTCGCGCCGGGGTTGATGATCAGGGTGTCGCCGACGGTGACGCGGGTGGTGCGGTCGTCGAGGGTGACCAGCAGTTCGCCGTCGAGCAGGTGCAGGATCTCCTCCCGGTTGACGGTGTGCGCGGGCGCCTGCGTGCCCGGCGGGATCTCACCGCGCCAGGCGCACAGTTCTTTGCTGCCGCTGAGCGGAGTGGCGTACGAGACGAAGCGGGCGCCGTGCATTTCGTGCGTCACGGCCTCGGACGAACGGATGACGGGCATGGATCTGCCTCCAGATGGTCAAGCTGCTTGACTATATGTCCGGTCCTCATAGTCAAGCTGCTTGACCGATCCGTCAAGGGTGTTTCAATGCGCCCATGCACAACTCCGAGGCCATGGCCCTGTCCGCCGCCCTGCTCGCCGCCGCGGGTGAGCTCACACAGCGCATCAACGAAGGCGTCGTGGCGCGTGGGTTCGAGGGGGTGCGGCCCGCGCACGGCTTCGCGTTCGCCCGACTCGCCCCGGACGGCGCCACGGTCACCGAACTCGCCGTGCACCTCGGGGTGACCAAGCAGGCGGCGAGTCAACTGGTCGACGACATCGTGCGGAAGGGGTACGCCGAGCGGCGTGCCCATCCCGATGACGCGCGGGCCCGGCTGATCGTGCTGACCGAGCGCGGGTGGGCGTGCACCCGGGCGGCGGAGGAGGCGGCCGCCGAGGTGGTGCGCGAGTGGAGCGAGCTGCTCGGTGAGGGTGAAGTGCGCGCGTTGCGTGACCGATTGGGGCGTATTGCGCCCTATGGTCCCCTCAGGCCCGCCTGGTGACGGTTCGGCAGGAGCTACTGCGGAGTCAGTTATCACTGGAAGTTTTTACTGACGCGTAACTTCACAGTTGTACTACTCGCTCGTAACTTGACTAGTGAACAGCATTCTTTGTGATCCGGATCACAGGGCGTAAGGCCGTCGCACATCCCTTGAGCCGCAAGGAGATCACACGATGCTGCCCTGGAAACGACTGCTCAGACCACTCGCCCCGCTGCTGCTGACAGCCGTGGTCGCCGTCGTCCCCACCGCTACCGCCGCCCAGGCCGCCGACGAATCCGCCGCTCCCCACAGCGGCTGGAACGACTACTCCTGCAAGCCCTCCAGCACCCATCCGCGCCCCGTCGTCCTGGTCCACGGCACCTTCGCCAACTCCGTCGACAACTGGCTGGCCCTCGCGCCGTACCTGGAGAACCGCGGCTACTGCGTCTTCTCCTTCGACTACGGCCAACTGCCGGGCGTCCCCCTCGTATACGGCCTCGGCCCCATCGACAAGTCGGCCGAGCAGCTCGCGACCTTCGTCGACAAGGTGCTCGCCGCCACCGGCAAGGCCAAGGCCGACCTCGTCGGTCACTCGCAAGGCGGCATGATGCCCCGCTACTACCTCAAGTTCCTCGGCGGCGCCGCCAAGGTGAACGCCCTCGTCGGCATCGCCCCCGACAACCACGGCACCGACCTGGACGGCCTGACCAACCTGCTGCCGTACTTCCCCGGCGCCCAGGACCTGATCTCCACGGCCACGCCCGCGCTGGCCGACCAGATCGTCGGCTCCGCCTTCCTGACCAAGCTGAACGCCGGCGGCGACACCGTCCCCGGCGTCCACTACACCGTCATCGCCACCAAGTACGACGAGGTGGTGACGCCGTACCAGAGCCAGTTCCTCAGCGGATCCGACGTCCACAACGTCCTGATCCAGAACCTGTGCGCGCTCGACCTCTCCGAGCACGCCCTGCTCGGGCTGACCGACCGGATCGCCTTCCACGAGGTCACCAACGCGCTCGACCCGGCCCACGCCGCCGCCACCACCTGCGCCTCCGCGGTCCTCGGCTGAGGCACGCGCGGGGTCTGTCCGACCTGAGCCGCCGGACAGACCCCGCACCCGTACGACCGCTACGAGCGGCCGTGCCGTCCGCCGCCGGTCGCCCGGCGGCGGATCGTGGCGAAGAGGGTCGCCGAGCCGAGTGCCAGGGCCGCGGCGCCGCCCATGGCGAGATAGGGGGTGTTGTCGTCGCTCCCGGTCTCGGCGAGGTTCGACGACTCCGAACTGCCCGCCGTTTTCGGCTCGTTGGCCGCGGCCGGCGCCACATTCCCGTTCGCGTCGTTCGCGTCGTTCGCGCCGTCCTCCGTCGCCTCCTGGGTCGGCTGCGCCGAGGTGCTCGGGTCGTCGTCGCCGTGCCCGTGGTGCTCGACCGTCGACTTGTCGGCACCGTCCGCGATCTGCTCGTCGGAGGGGGAGGAGGCGGTCGGAGCGGGCGGGGCGGGCTGGGCGGGCGACGCGCTGGTCGGCGTACCGCCGCCGCTCCCGGTGTCGCTGCCGCCGAACGTCACGTCCGAGCAGGAGTAGAACGCCTCCGGGCTGTCCGAGCGCTGCCAGACCGCGTACAGGAGCTGCTTGCCCGAGCGCTGGGGGAGGGTGCCGGAGAAGGTGTAGAAGCCGCCCGCCGCGACCGGGTCGGTGGCCGTCGCGACCGGGTGCGCCAGGTCCAGGTCGCCCCAGGCCAGCGGCCGCGCCGGGTCGTAGCCGGCCTTGGTGAGATACACCTTGAACGTGCCCTTGTGCGGCGCGGTCACGCGGTACTTGAAGGTGTACGAGCCACTGCGCACGCTCGTCGCCGGCCAGTCGGCGCGGGCCAGGTCGAGGCCCTTGAACTCCTCGTTGTTCGCGCTGCACAGCTTGCCGTCCGGGATCAGCGCCTGGTGCCGGCCGTTCGCGTCGCCGATCCGGATGCCGTTCCAGTCGTAGAGCGCCTGCGTGCCACCCGCCGCGACCGCCGCCTTGCACGCGGCCGACTTCGGGCTCTCGGGACCCTCCGCGTAGCACTGCGCCACCCGGCTGACCGGGTCGCCCATCGAACCGTGCGCGGACGCCGGGGCGGTGGCCAGGGCAGTCAGCGCCAGCGGAGTCGCGCCGAGGACGGCGAGCGTGGCGACCTTGCGGCGGCGTGCGGGCATGGCGAACTCCTCGGAACGGTCCACGACTTGGGGGTGGATCCCGCCCACGGACTCCGTGACGATCCGGTGGGCGGGATCCCGTGGGGGGCGATCAGCAAGCTAGCCCCAAGAGACCGTTGAATCGCCTGCTGGAGGCGGGGGGAGGAGATCCTTATGGCGGCGTTAAGGGAGTGCTCAGACTGAGATCAGGTAGGTACCGTGCGCGGCATGGGAAGCGATGAGATCCGGCGGGCCGTCGCCGCCGACGAGGCGGCCGTGCGGGCCGTGACCGATGCCGCCTACCGGCCCTACATCGAGCGCATCGGACGCGCGCCGCAGCCCATGGAAGCGGACCACGCGGCGAACGTGGACGCGGGGAAGGTGTTCGTGACGGGGGAACCCGTCGTCGGCCTGGTCGTGCTGGAGGCGTACGACGACCATCTGTTCCTCGACAGCATCGCCGTCCACCCCGACGCGCACGGAACGGGCGTGGGGCGACGGCTCCTGCGCTTCGTGGACGCACGCGCGCGTGAACTCGGTCTGGCCGAGGTCAGGCTCTACACCAACGCGATGATGTGGGAGAACCAGAAGATCTATCCGCGCTACGGATACGAGGTCGTGGAACGGCGCACGGACGGGATCTACGACCGCGTCCACTACCGCAAGCGCCTGGACCGCCTGGACTGACCTGCCCGGTCAGCCGTCGGGCCACCATGTGCGCGCGATGTCCTTTCGGACCTCGGGGCGCCCGGCCGGACGCTCGTCGGCCTCTTCGCGCACCCTGCGGGCGTCTGTCTTCTTCAGGGGCTTCTGCACAGTCGTCCGGCGCATGGCTGCCTCCTTCGATGCCTACCGATTTCCCGTGTTCTCACGTTGGTAGACCTTTCCCGGGAGGGTGACTCATCGCTCCCGGTCTGTCAGTGGCGGCTGTCACGATTCGGTTGTCAGTGGCGGGTGTCACTCTTGGGCGCATGACGAACGACGAGGGTTTCCCCGTGGACTGGGACGCCGAGGCCGCGGGCTTCGACCAGGAGCCCGACCACGGGCTGCGCGACCCCGTGGTGCGCGCGGCCTGGGCCGAGCGGCTGCGCGACTGGCTGCCCCCGCGCTCCTCCGACGTCCTCGACCTCGGCTGCGGCACCGGCAGTCTGTCGCTCCTCGCGGCTGAGCAGGGACACCGCGTCACCGGCGTGGACGCGTCCCCGGCCATGGTCGACCTCGCCAGAGCGAAGCTCGCCGGACGTGACGCGGTGTTCCTCCTCGGTGACGCGGCGGCACCCCCGGTGGGCGAGCAGCTCTACGACACCGTGCTCGTCCGGCACGTGCTGTGGACGCTGCCCGACCCCGGCCGGGCCCTGCGGCACTGGCGGGGGCTGCTGCGCCCGGGCGGCCGGCTCGTGCTCGTCGAGGGCGTGTGGGGCACGGTCGGCCCGGTCGGCATACCCGCCGACCGGCTCGAGGGCCTGGTGGCACCGCTCGCCGGACAGGTCCGGGTGGAGCGGCTGTCGCAGGACGCGCAGCTGTGGGGGAGGAACGTGGCGGACGAGCGGTACGTGGTGGTGGCCGTGGTGTGAGACGCCGGAGCGGTCACACCCGGCGAGCGGCTTCAGACCAGCAGCGCTTCGAAGTCGCCCTCGACGGCGACGCGTTCCAGTTCGTCCAGCGCGGCCACGGCGGCGGCAGCGGCCTCGGGATCCGACTCCGTGAGACCGCTCTCCGCGAACTCGTCCTCGTCCAGACGGCGTACGTCCCTGCCGTCGGCGGAGCGCCACAGGTCCAGGTCGAGGTCCTCGACGACGAGTTCGGCGCCGGAGAGCACGGCGGGGCGGGTGATGTCGCAGTACCAGCCCTTCACCGCACCCGAGGAATCACGGACCTCCTTCACCGCGTACCAGCGGTCGCGCCAGTAGTACTCGGTGAAGACATCGCCCTTCTCGAACCGGACGAAGCCGAAGTCGCGCACGCCCTCGCCGGCCCAGGGGGCGCGTACGGCGATCCGGTTGCCGTCGTCGCCGAGCAGCTCGGCGGCGTAACGGATCTTCGTGCGGCCCGCCTTGACGAGCACGACGTCCAACCACCGTGCCGGGTCAGCCGAGTTCGCGGACATACCGCACCTCCGTCCCACAGACCTCGTATCCGAACCACTTGTTGACCGCGAGCATCGGCTCGTTGCCGGTGTCGTTGCCCGTGAGGGCCTCCGTGTACCCGGCGGCGCGGGCGCGGTGCAGGGAGTCGTTCTTGGCGAGCTTGGCCAGGCCGCGGCCGCGGAAGTCGCGGGAGGTGCCGGTCATCGCGGTGCCGTAGCGGGTGCCGCCGTCGGTGCGGGCCAGGGTGAAGGCGGCGGGGCGGCCGTCGACCAGGACGACCGAGGTCAGTTCGGGGCTGAACTGCGGGTGCCGCCAGGTCTCCGCGAGCCAGGCCTCGTAGTCCGTGAACGCGACGTCCACGTCGCTCGGTTCGTCGGCCATCGTCTCCGCGTCCAGCCGGAACACCGGGCGCGGGTCGTCCGCGTAGTCGGCACCGGTACGCAGTTCGACGCCGGCGGGGAGGTCCTGGCGGGGCGGCAGGGTGCCGTTCACCAGGTCGAGACGGAGGAACTGGGCCGAGCGGCTGGCACGGTAGCCGCGGCGCTCGGCGAACGCGCGGTCGGCCGGCGCGTCGACGACCCAGGCGTACAGCTTCGTCGCCCCGTTCGCGGCCAGGTGCTCCTCGGCGGCGCGGACCAGGAGCGCGCCGGCGCCGCGACGGGTGCGGTCCGGGTGGACGTAGATGTTGAGATACCCCTGGCCCGGCTCCGGGCTCTCGTGGGCGAGGCCCACCTGCGCCGTGCCGATCAACTCGCCGTCCTGCTCCGCGACGAGGGAGCGGTTGCGGGCGGCCGGGGGCGTGTGGGTCAGGTTGTGGAGGATGGCCTCCGGGGTCCACAGGATGTGCGGGAGTGCCCGGTGGCGGATGTCGGAGAACTCCGCCACCTCGGCCGGCACGTCGGTGCGGAGGTCGCGCACGGTCACAGTCATGACGGCGAACGCTACGGGCCGGAGGCGACCCGATGCCTCCTATTTTCGGGTGGGTGCGGGACAATCGCTGCGTGACCTTGAAGATCCACATCGACGACAGTGCCGCGCCCTACGAGCAGGTGCGGTCGCAGATCTCCGAACAGGCGCGGGCGGGGGTGCTGCCGGTGGGGTACCGGCTGCCGACCGTGCGGGGTCTTGCCGAGTCGCTCGGGCTCGCGGCGAACACGGTGGCCAAGGCGTACCGGGCGCTGGAGACGGACGGGGTGATCGAGACGCGGGGGCGCAACGGAACGTTCGTGGCTGCCGCCGGCTCGGCCGCTGAGCGGGAGGCGGCGTCGGCTGCTCAGGCTTACGTCGATCGGGTTCGGCGTCTTGGGCTGGCCGAGGGGGATGCGTTGGCCGCCGTGCGGGATGCCCTGCGGGCGGCTTACGGGGCGAGTTGAGGTGAGTTCGGCACCGCCGAGACGCGGCGCTGTGGCTGATCGCCGTGGCGGCGGAAAAAAGTTGGCGGAGTGAGCTGGAGGTCGGCCGATGGCCCCAGCTCCGAGCTCCTACAGGTACAGACCCGCGTCCGCGCCCTCCCGGGGTTCCGGCACCGCCGTCGGAGACGTCCCGCGGCGCAGGGCGTACAGCTCCGCCAGGGTCGCGCCCTCTCTGCCCACGCCCTCCTCCGTGCCGAGCCAGGTGACCGCCTCGCCGCGGGTCAAGGGGCCGACCTCGATGCGGGCGAGGCAGCGGCCGGGGCGGACGACGGCCGGGTGGAGGCGCTCCAGGTCCTCGTTGGTCGTCACGCCGACCAGGACGTTGCGGCCCTGGCCGAGGAGGCCGTCCGTCAGGTTCAGCAACCGCGACAACGCCTGGCCCGCCGTGTGCTTCGCCTCGCCGCGGATCAGTTCGTCGCAGTCCTCCAGGAGGAGCAGGCGCCAGCGGCCCTTGCCCGTGCCGTCCTCCTCGCCGATCGCGATGTCCATCAGATAGCCGACGTCGGAGAAAAGGCGCTCGGGGTCGAGGACGCAGTCCACCTGGCACCAGTCCCGCCAGGACCGGGCGAGGGTGCGCAGGGCGGAGGTCTTGCCGGTGCCGGGCGGGCCGTGCAGGAGCAGGAGCCGGCCCGCGATGTCCTCCGGGGTCGTCTTCATCAGGTGGTCCATCGCGTCCGCCACCGGCGCCGTGTAGTTGTCCCGCACCTCGTCCCAGGTGCCGGCGGAGATCTGCCGGGTGGTGCGGTGCGGGCCGCGCCTGGGGGAGACGTACCAGAAGCCCATCGTCACGTTCTCCGGCTGGGGTTCGGGCTCGTCCGCCGCGCCGTCCGTGGCCTGGTCGAGGACCTTCTCGGCCAGGTCGGCGGTGGTCGCGGTGACCGTGACGTCGGCGCCCCGGTTCCAGCGGGAGACGAGCAGGGTCCAGCCGTCGCCCTCCGCCAGCGTCGCGCTGCGGTCGTCGTCGCGGGCGACGCGCAGCACCCGGGCGCCGGCCGGCAGCAGCGTGGCACCCGTGCGTACACGGTCGATGTTGGCCGCGTGCGAGTACGGCTGCTCGCCCGTCGCGAAGCGGCCGAGGAACAGCGCGTCGACGACGTCGGACGGTGAGTCGCTGTCGTCTACGTTGAGCCGGATCGGCAGAGCGTCGTGTGGGTTGGCAGACATGGCGTCCATGATCCGACACCGGGGCGTCCGGTGCACCCGCTTTCCGCAGTGCGTCGGGTGTGTCGGCGAAGGCCGCTTGGTCCGGTTGTGTCCGTGTTGTGTCCCCGGGGTGTCCGCGCGGTATCTCCCCCGTATCCCTTCCGTCCTGTTACAGAGCTGTGCAGCCACAACACCTGCCCGATCGAGGACGCCCTTGGTTACTGTTGCCCTCAATGGGACGTCATGGGTGGACTTCGGGGGCAGGGCGGTGGCGGCTCACCGCGCTGCTGGGCGTGGGCGTGGCCGCACTGGCCCTCATCGTGACGCTGATCAACACCCTGCTGGACGGCGGCGCGAGCACGGCCGGCACCTCGCGCAACGGCGACACCGTGCACGGCACTCCGGCGACCCCGCCCGACCAGGACCGACCTGAGGTCGGCTGGGGTTTCACGCACACCCAGTTCAGTGCCGACGAGGGCAGCTCCGCCGCCACCGAACAGGTCGAGGGGCTGATCTCCGACGCCGGCGGTATGCCGCAGGACCAGGCGATCATGGGCTGGGGCGCGGACAACCCCGAGCCGGTGAAGGGGCGTTACGACTTCGGCGCGATGGACCGCCGCATCGACTTCATCCGCAAGTCCGGCGGCACCCCGGTGGTCACCCTGTGCTGCTCGCCGGACTGGATGAAGGGCGGCAAGGCCGGTGTGAACAACACCAATTGGAGCCAGGCCGCGCTGGAGACCGCCCCGCAGCCCGCGCACTTCGCCGACTTCGCCGCGCTCGCCGCGACCGTCGCCAAGCGCTACCCGGACGTCCGTCACTTCGTCGTCTGGAACGAGTTCAAGGGCTTCTGGAACGACTCCCAGGGCCGCTGGGACTACGAGGGCTACACCAAGCTCTACAACCTGGTCTACAAGGCGCTGAAGAAGGTCGACAAGGACATCATGGTGGGCGGGCCCTACCTGGTGATGGACAGCGTGGACCCGCGCGCGAGCGAGGCCTCCTCGACGTTCAAGGGGCCCTGGGGCGCCATGGACCAGCGGGTCCTGGACGCCTTCGACTACTGGAACAAGCACAAGGCGGGCGCCGACTTCGTCGTCGTCGACGGCTCCAGCTACACCAACGACGACGAGCTGCTGCCCAACGAGTTCGCGGCCACCGACAAGTTCACGGCCGTCGGCAAGTGGGTGCGCCAACAGACCGGCGACAAGCTGCCGTTGTGGTGGGCCGAGTACTACGTCGAACCCGCCGACGGCAAGGACGAACGCAGAGGCTGGTCCGAGAACCGCCGCGTCGCCGTCCAGGCCGCCGGAATGATCGCCATGGTCAAGGGCGGTGCCTCCTCCGGCTTCTACTGGAACCCCGAGGACGAGAAGGGCACCGACTGCCCCGGCTGTCTGTGGACACCGACCGACGGCGCGGCCGGCGGCAAGAAGCTGCCCATGTTCGACCTGATCGCCCGCTTCAACCAGGAGTTCGGGCCCGGGACGACGTACGACCCCGTCTCCGTGGCCGCCGACGACGTGCCCAACGTCCGTGTCCTGGCCACCGACAAGGCGGTCCTGGTGGTCAACACCCTGAACCGGTCGATCAGCGCGAAGGTGGACGGGAAGCAGTTCGCGATGCAGGCCTACGAAGTGAAGTGGCTCACCAGGTAGGCCCGTTGAGGCCGGTCGACCCGGTGAGCCACGTCTCGTGCGCCCGCTGCCTCAGTGCTCCTTCATCGCTACTTCATCGTCAGGAACCGTTGGATCAGCGAGGCCAGCAACACCGCCAGCAGGGGCAGTGAGAACCAGAAACTGCTCTGCAGCCACCGCAGTTGACGCACGCTCGGCCGCACCGCGACCCGGACCACCTCGCGGGCCGTCAGCAGCACGATCAGGGCGAGAGCGGCCAGGCCGCCGACGACCGACCACGGCGTCCAGGTGATCTGCGGTCCGATCGGGCCCGGGTCCGGCTTCGGCACCGCGCCCGCAGGCTGCTTCTTGAGCGAGTACATGGTGACGTCGTCGTTGACCAGGACCTTCTTGAGCTCCGTGCGCTGGTCCAGGTTCCGGACCAGCCGGGGCTCCCAGCTGGCCGAATAGCCCACGTCCAGTTGGAGATACCTGATCTGGCTGACATTGATCATCAGATACGAGTTCGGACCCGCGTCCTTGAGCGCCTTGACCAGCCCTGACACCAGCACCGGGTCGGCCGGTGCCAACGTCGGCAGATAGTCGACCCGTTCCATGTCCTTCGCGCCCCACGGCATCGCCGGCGTCACGTCGTTCACCGGGTCGCTGGTCAGCCACAGCAGGCGTGCCGTCGGCTTGTCGTGGGCGTAGACGTAGTCCATCGCCGCGACCTCGCCGGGGCGCACCCGCTCGAACGGCTCGTTGCCCCAACGGGCCACCAGGAAGCCGCCCATGAGGAGCAGACCCGCCATCAGGGCGGCCAGCGGGGCCAGGCTCACCCGGTCCTTGTCCCGTTCCTCGGCGGTGACGCCGGTGCGCGGGAAGAAGGCGAGACCGGCCAGCAGGGCCGCCCCCGGCACCGCGAACATGAAGACGCGCAGCGCCATTTCGCCGCCGTACGACTGCATGCCGAAGCCCAGGAACGGGACGAAGGTCAGGACCAGCAGCGAGCGCTCGCGGTACTTGTGGTCGCGCCGGCGCCACCAGCCCCAGCAGGCGAACGCCATCACACCGCCGGCCAGCAGCACGCGCACGTACAGCACCAGCTTGTGGGTCGAACTGCCGCCCTCGATACGGCCGGAGACCGACGAGGACACATTGCCGCCGACCCCGCCGACCCCGCCGAACAGGTCCTGGAAGTGCCCGGACCAGTACGGCTCGGCCATGAAGCCCAGCCAGACCGTGACCAGTACGCCGAACAGGATGGGCAGGCCGCGCAGTTCGGACTTGCCGATCAGCACGAGCACGGCCAGGACGCCCAGCATCATGAACGGCGTGAGCTGGTGGGCCGGGACGCTCGCCGCGTACAGGCCGATCAGGACGGCGAGCAGAACGGCCTTCTGCCGCCGGTCAGTTGGCTCCACCTCCGCCTCGCCCGGGCGCGCCTTGGCCCAGATCACGCGCGGCGCGCGGAACCAGACCAGCAGGATCGCCACGAACAGCAGATAGAGGAAGTACGTGAAGCCCTGCGGGGAGAAGTAGTCCTGACCCACCCAGCTGCTCAGCGCGAAGATCCAGATGCCGGTCCACTTGGCCCGCCAGCTCGCCCGCATCGAGCGCACCAGCAGGAACATCGGGGCCAGATAGAGGAGTTCGATCGCGGTCGGCCACCAGCGGATGACCTCGGTGAGGTCATCGACCCCGCACGCCTTCGCGACGAACGCGGTCACCGCGAAGAAGCCCGGCCAGCTCCAGCGGGCGTCCAGGTCGGGCACGGCCGAGCCGGTGCGGTCGATGTAGTCGAGGAAGCCCAGGTGCTGCCAGGCGGTCGGGAAGCGCGGCTCGCTCTCGATCACCGCGGGCAGCGCGTGCAGGGACACCACGGTCGCCAGCAGGGTGATCAGCAGCAGCGTCTTGTGCTCACGGCCCAGCCACAGCAGCGAGGCGAACACCGCGACCAGCAGCGCGGCCCCGACCAGCGTCGGCAGCGGCAGCACCGAGATGAGCCCCAGACCGCCCATCCGGTCCAGGTCCGCGTCGTCGAGCCGGGCCGCGGGCACCCAGTACAGCAGCAGCGCGGAGACCAGCAGACAGCCGAGGACGACTCCGAAGCGGGTGGGCTGCAGCCGCTCGCGCAACGACAGGGCCGGCGGCGGCGCGACGGGCTCGGGTACCTCTTCGCGTACGGGCGGGTCGTGGCGTACGACCGATGCGGCCACCGCTCGTACGCCCCCGGAACCTGAACCCGAACCCGAATCCGAGTTCCGATCAGCGTCGGTGTCGGTGTCGGTGTCCGTGTCCGGGCTTGAGGTGAAGTCGGCCTCGAACTCCGCCTCGAACGGGGCGTCCACCTCCACCTCGGCCGGTCCCAGGGAGGCCTCCGAGCCGGGCTCGCGCTCCTCCACGGGCAGCCCGACCTCCGGGTTCTTCGCCCAGGTCGGCCGGTGGTCGGCGCGTACGGCGCGTACCGCGGGGATGCCGGTGGGCGGGGTGCCCGGCCCCGGCCGCACGTCGGGACGGCGTTCCTGGTGGTCGAAGTCGACGAGGATGCCGAGCGCGAGGGTGTCGCTGTCCAGCGCCCAGGCCGGTCCGCGCCGGCGCGGCTGGTCGGTGGACGGCACCTCGCGCGCGCCCAGGTCGGCGAGGTCCCCGTCGGGTGCCGCGTCCTCGGGGACGGCGGCGGGCGCGGCCTTGAGGACGCGGTACAGCTTGGGCGCGGCGATCAGCACGATCACCGCGAGCGAGGAGATCTCGGCGACGCCCGCGCCGGTGAGGCCCATCCGGGGCAGCAGGAGCAGGGTCAGACTGAGCACCAGCACGCACAACAGGCCCTGTAGCCAGGCGAGTCCGGCGGTACGGCTCTGCGCGCGCAGTACCGCGAAGTACGTCTCCATGACGACCCGCAGCACCGCGCCGACCGCGAACCAGCGCAGCAGCGGCGTCGCCGCGTCCGCGTAGCCCGCGCCGAACACGCCGAGGATCCACGGCGCCCCGATGAACAGCAGCCCGCAGATCGGCAGCATGATCCGCGCCATCCGCCGCAGCGCGGCACGGGTGTTGGAGGCCAGCCGGGCCGGGTCGTGCGAGCCCTCGACGGTCAGCGAGGCGCCCATGTTGATGGCGAGCAGGTTGACCGTGCCGCCTATCGTCGTGGTGATGTAGAAGTACGCGTTGTCCTCGGAGCTGACCTGCGAGGCGATGATCACCGGGATGAGATAGACGACGGCGAGCGAGAACAGCGAACCGGTGTAGTCGCCGGCGAGGAACCTGCCGATCTCCTTCAGCGTCGGCGGCTTGGCCCGTTCCTCGGTGGCCTTGATGTGCCGCGGCACCAGGCGCCGGAAGACCATCCAGCCCAGCGGCACCACGGAGAAGGCGATCGCGGCGACCCAGGACGCGAAGACACCGCTCGTGGCGAGCGTCGTCGCCAGCGCCACCAACAGCCCCAACTTCACCGCGGAGAACACGGTGTTGCCCACCGGCACCCAGGGCGCGCTCCTGAGTCCGGTCAGCACCCCGTCCTGGAGGGTGAGCAGGTTCCAGGCGACGACGGCCACGACGAACCCGACAGCGGTGAGCGGCCCGTGCAGGAAGCGGTACGAGGGACCCCACATGTTCAGGGTGAGCAGGAAGATCCCCGCCGCGCACGCCACGACCAGCGAACTGCCCGCGTACGTACGGAAGATGAGGCGTCCGGTGGCCCGTCCGGCGACCGGGATGAAGCGGGCCAGGGCGCCGGTCAGGGTCACCGCGGTCAGGCCCGCGAGGAACTTCATCGCGGCGATCGCGGCGGAGCCCTGGCCGACCGCGGACTCGGAGTAGTAGCGGGCCGCGGCCAGCCAGAAGCCGAGGCCGAGCACGGCGGAGATGCCCGTGTTGAGCATCAGGGCGTAGGCGTTGCGGAACAGCTGGTTGCCGCCCTTGGACCTGCCCATGCCGGGCAGCCGGAGCCGGCGCCGCGGCTGCTCGGGCGCCTGGGTGGTGGGCTCTGCCTCGGTCGTGGTCGTCGTGTCAGACACGGGAACGGATGGCCTTCCGGCGGACCTGTCGTGCTCTGCGGACCATGGCGTACCCCTTGGTGAGGGCACGGTCCCTGGCGAAGGTACGGGCGATCGCGCGGCCCTCGACCAGCCGCTCGAACTCCTCGATCCCGGTGGTGCGGCGCACGGTGACCCGCCGCAGGGCGTACGGGCCCTGGCGGCGGCGCGCGAGGTCGTTGCCGACGGCGAGCGCCTGGGCGTAGCCCGTCTCGCGCACCGCCCGGCGCACCCGGCGGCTGGAGTAGCCGTACGGGTAGGCGAACGAGGCCGGTACGGTGCCCAGTTCGTCGGCGACGATCTCCTTGCAGTGGATCAGCTCATGGCGCAGTGTCTCGTCGTCGAGCTGGTCGAGCTGCGGGTGGGTGTGGCTGTGGCCGCCGATCTCCACGTCGGTGGCGGCCAGTTCGCGGACCTGGTCCCAGTCGAGCATGAGGTCCAGGCCGCCCCCGGTGTCGTGGGCGCCCCTGATCCAGCCGGTGGAGACGAAGACGGTGGCCGCGAAGCCGTGCTTGGCGAGCACGGGCAGCGCGTGCCGGTGCACGCCCTCGTAGCCGTCGTCGAAGGTGACCAGCACGGGACGCGGCGGCAGTGGTCGGCCGGTACGCCAACATGCCGCCAGCTCCGCCGTGTTGACCGGGACGAGCCCCAAGTCCCCGATGAGCGCCATCTGTTCGGTGAACGCCTCGGGCGCGACCGACAGTTCGCGGGTGGCGTCGTTCGGCGAGGTGGCGACCGAGTGGTACATGAGGACCGGTACGGGCGTCTCAGTCATGAGAGCCCCCCTCGGCCGCGTGATCCCCCTCGGTCGTGCGCTCTCCCTCGATCTCGACCACGGAGAACGTGGCGCCCCCCTTGCGGGCCCGGACACTGCCCACCACGTAGCCGCCGGCCGCCGTGAGCACGCCCGCGACGATCGCGCCCGCCCGGCCCGCGCCGCCCGGCCGCGCCAGCACGGCGTCCCGCAGCCCGCGGGCCACACCGGCCGGCAGCACCCGGGTCGCGTACCGGCGTTCGGACTCAAGTCCCTTGTCCGCGCCCACACTTCGCGCGACCAGAGCCTTCGACAGACCTTCGGCGTAGGCACGCGTGCGGAAGTACCCGAAGTGCTCGCGCGCGTCGGGCACCCGGTGGTGGATCACCGCGCGGTCGTCGATCAGCAGCACCGCGTCGGGCCTGGCGCGGGTGAGGCGGATGCACAGTTCCGTCTCCTCGCAGCCCAGCGGGCGCTTGTCGCCGTCGCGGCCGATGCCGGTCGCGAAACCGCCCGCCGCGTCGAACGCCGTACGCCGGAACGAGGCGTTGCCGCCGAGGACGTTGCGGACCTGGACCCGGCCCGGCGGCAGCCCCTTGTACGTGCAGCCCACCACCCAGTCGAACTCCTCCGGGAACCAGGCCGGACGCCTGCCCGACGCCCAGATCGGCATCGTACGGCCGCCGACGGCCATCACCCGCGGGTCGGCGTAGCCCTCGGCGAAGCGGCGCAGCCAGTCGCGTTCGGCCACCGCGTCGTCGTCGAGGAAGGCGATCACCTCGCCGCGCGAGGCCGCGATGCCGGTGTTGCGGCCCGCGGACAGCCCGCGAGGGCCCGCGTTGGCGAACACGCGGACCTCACCGGACCGTTCGAACGCCCCGTGTTCCTTGTACTCCTTGCTCAGACGGTCCAGCAGAGCCGGATTGTGGTCGACGACCAGCAGGGTCTCCAGCGCGGGGTGCGACTGCGTGCGCACCGAGGAGACCGCCGCGAGGATGTCCTCCCAGCGGTCCTCGGTGTAGACGCAGATCACGACGGAGATGTCGAGATCGCTCAAGACACCTCTCCCTGCACCGAGTCGAGCGTGACCTGGTCGAGCGGGACCGGGGCAGGCTCGACGGCGGCGAGCATCGGGGAGTGGTGCTCCTGGCGGCGCAGTTCACGCCGGTTGGAGCGCTCCTTGAGGATCACCTTGAGCACCCGAATCCCGTCCCGCACGGCCCGCAGATTGCTGGTGCCGTGGATACGGAGGTACTCGTGGCTGGGGATCTCCTGCACCTTGAGCCCGGCCTTGACCACCCTGATGTTGATCAGGGTCTCGATCTCGAAACCGGTGCAGTCCAGGGAGATCTTGTCGAGGCAGTGCCGCCAGAACGCGTTGTAGCCGTAGCAGAGATCGGTGTAGCGGGCGCCGAACTTGCGGTTGACGATGGTGCACAGTGCCCAGTTGCCGAGCTTGCGGATGAACGTCATGTCGTCGGTGCCGCCGCCGTTGGCGAAGCGGGACCCCTTGGCGAAGTCCGCGCCCGAGACCAGCGCGGAGACATAGCTGACGATCTCGTTGCCGTCGGCCGAGCCGTCCGCGTCGACCATCACGATGATGTCGCCGCTGCACGCCTCGAACCCGGTGATCAGGGCGTCCCCCTTGCCCTTGCCGCGCTGCTCGACGACCTTGACGTTCGGCCACAGGCCGCGCGCCACCTCGACGGTGTCGTCGGTGGAGTTGCCGTCCACAAGGACCACTTCATGTATCCAGTCAGGAAGGGTCTTGAAGACGTACGGGAGATTCTCCGCCTCGTTCATGGCAGGGATCACCACACTCACCGGTGGCGCGATGGCCAGGTGAGAAGAGATCGGCCGGTACTTGCTGGCTGCTGACGGACCGTGATCCGTGGTCGCCGGCCGCAGAACAGAACTCATGAGTCTGGTCCCTCTCGTCCGGTGGACCGCCCGCCCCAAGGGCGGCCCGGTTTCGTGTCCGGTTCGAAAGGGGGGTTCTCACCCCTGCGACATGCCGAACGGGTCTCCGAACATGCCGGGCGAGCTGGCAGAACTGGCCGCCTGCCGGAAAACGGCAGCCGGTCGCGCGGCACGACTCGGTGAAAAGCGGTCACCGAGCACGGCACCCCCCTACCGCGCCCCGCGCCGGGCTCCATCGCGGTCCTTGAGCCCTCCCCTAGAGCCGCTAGATGATGGACCGATGCGGGTGAGATGTACGACGGTATTGATGATTGAACCTGTATGGCAAGACCTGGAACGTGGCCTCACGTTTTTGTTGGTTTGACCGTTACTGAACTTTGTCCAGTGTTTCCGAACGTCCGTACAACCGTCGGACAAGCACCGGTGCGAACACCAGCAGACTGATCACGGTCACCGCGACGACACCGCCGCGGACGGACCATCGGTGTACGGCCAACATCCCTTGCGCCACAAGCATGTTGACCACGATCGCGCCGGCGATCGAGGCCAGCACGCGGCCGAAGGGCTCCAGCCCGCGCAGCGCCACGGCGATGGCCGTGGCGGGAGCGGCGAGCAGGAAGAAGAGGGTGAGCGGGCCACGCAGAGGTGAGTCGGTATCGGTCAGCGCGAGCAGCGCGCCGAATCCCCCCACGGCCGTGGCGGCTCCCGCGAGCAGCGGTGTCAGGTCCCTCCCCGGACCAGGTCGCGCTCGCTCGGTGCCGTCGGTCGACGTTCTTTTGAGACGGATGGTCTGCATTGGCGACTATGCCCCCCAGCACGCCGGATGCCGGGCTTCAATGTCGCGCAGTACTAGACGGGGCGTCAAGATGCGGAAGGTGTTCACGTCATTCCTTGGGCAGCCCCTGAATACCTCTGTACCCTGCGGCCCCACATACGCGTTCCCCGGAGGCGCCGGCTGCCTCCGGGGAACGGTCGTTCGGGTACTGCGGTGCGGTGTTACGGGACGAGCTTGAGGAGCTTGTTCGGCGAGCCGGTGCCCGCGCTGGTGACGACGTTCGACGTGGCTCCGTTCACCAGGGCCGTGGCGACCGCGGCCGGGGTGGCCGAGGTGTGGCTCGCGAGGTAGACGGCCGCGGCGCCCGCGACGTGCGGGGTCGCCATGGACGTACCGGAGAGCGTGGCGGTGGCCGTGTCACTGGTGTTGTAGCCCGCCAGGATCGACGAACCCGGGGCGAAAATGTCCAGAACCGAACCGTAGTTGGAGTAGCTCGCCCGGGCGTCGGCGCTCGTGGTCGCGCCGACCGTGATCGCGGTGGCGACACGGGCCGGGGAGTAGGAGGAGGCGTTGGCGCTGCTGTTGCCCGCCGCGACCGCGTAAGTGACGCCGCTGGCTATGGAGTTGGCGACCGCGGTGTCGAGCGTGGTGGAGGCGGAGCCGCCCAGCGACATGTTGGCGACGGACGGGGTGGTGTGGTTCTCGGTGACCCACTCGATGCCGTCGATGACACCCGTGGTGGTGCCGGAGCCGCTGTTGTCGAGCACCCGGACCGCCACGATGTTCGCCTTCTTGGCGACGCCGTAGGTCGTGCCCGCGATGGTCGTGGCCACGTGCGTGCCGTGGCCGTTGCCGTCGGATGCGGTGGTGTCGCCGTCGACCGCGTCGTAGCCGTAGGAGGCCCGGCCGCTGATCTGGGTGTGGGTGATGCGCACGCCGGTGTCGATGACGTACGCCGTCACGCCGGCGCCCGCGGTGTCCGGGTAGGTGTAGGTGCCGGACAGCGGCAGCGCGGCCTGGTCGATGCGGTCCAGGCCCCAAGGAGCGCTGGACTGCGTGGTGTCGGCCAGCTGGAAGCGCTGGTTCTGCTCGACCGAGGCCACCGACGGGTCGGCGGCGAGTCTCTTCGCCTCGGTCGCCGTCAGGGTGGCCGAGTAGCCGTTGAGCACGGTGTCGAAGGTCTTCCTGACCGTGCCGCCGTACTCCTTGATCAGCCCCTTGCCCGCCGTCGAGGCCGCCTTGAGGCCGGCGGTCTTCTTCAGCGTGACGATGTAGCTGTCCTTGACCGCGGTGGGGGAACCGGCCGAGAGGACCTTGCCCTCGGCCGGGGCGGCCTGGGCGGGCAGTGCGGTGAGCCCGCCGACGAGGGCGGCGGTCGCGAGGCCGGTGACGGCGGCGAACCGGAGTGTGCTGCTACGCAGTTGTGCCATTACGAGGGAGTCCTCCTCCAGGCTGCGCGCGCCTGGGTCGGGCGCGCGACTGTGGGGGGTGCGCGCGTCGTCGCGCACACGGCCCGGAACGTCGCGTTCCCGTTCAAGGCTGCGTAAAGCGTCGACCATCTACGTGCGTAGAACAAGGGAGTTGAAAGCCTGTCAACAAATCTGTCATGGGCACGTAATCAAACGCATGGCGAACACACAGGGTGGGTGTCGGTACCAGCGGGAAAGTCTTGACATGAGCACTTCCCGTCGATGCGCGTAGTTGGTACGACGGTTACGGCAGAGATCCTGCTAAAGGGAGGTTCCATGAGACGTTCCCGAATTGCGGTCTTCGTGATCTCCACCCTCCTCGCCGCCGGTACGGCCCTCACCGGGGCAGTCGCGGCGCAGGCGTCCCAAACCGCCGCCGCCGGGGGCTATGTGGCCCTCGGCGACTCCTACTCCTCCGGGGTCGGAGCGGGCAGCTACATCGGATCCAGCGGCGACTGCGATCGCAGCACCAAGGCGTACCCCTACCTGTGGGCCGCCGCCCATTCACCCTCGAAGTTCGACTTCACCGCTTGCTCGGGCGCTCGTACGGGTGATGTTCTCGCCGGCCAGCTGGGTCCGCTCAGCACGGCCACGAGCCTTGTCTCCATCACCGTCGGAGGCAATGACGCGGGCTTCGCCGACGTCATGACGACCTGTGTGCTCCAGTCCGACAGCTCCTGCCTCTCGCGGATCAAGACCGCGAAGGCGTACGTCGACTCCACGCTCCCGAAGCAACTCGACACCGTCTACACGGCGATCCGCGACAAGGCGCCCAACGCGCACGTGGTCGTCATCGGCTACCCCCGCTTCTACAAGCTCGGCACCACCTGCGTCGGGCTCTCCGGGACCAAGCGGAGCGCGATCAACGGCGCGGCCGACTATCTGGACACCGCCATCAACAAGGCCGCCGCGAACCACGGCTTCACCTTCGGCGACGTCCGCGCCACCTTCACCGGGCACGAGCTCTGCTCCGGCAGCGCCTGGCTGCACAGCCTCAACCTGCTGAGCATCTCGACGTCGTACCACCCCACCGCGGCCGGCCAGTCCGGCGGCTATCTGCCCGTACTGAACAGCGCCGCCTGACCGGTTCCGCCTCCTGACCCCGCGTCCCGGCCGTCACTGGTCCGGCGACTCGGACGTACTGGCGGAGGCTCCGCCCGACGGAGTCTCCGCCACACAGGTCACCGTGAACGGCACCGAGTTGGACTTCTTCTCCACCGGCGAGCGCACCTCGACACTGATCGAGTTCCGGAACGTCCCCGTGCTGTCGTACGTCGTCACGAACGCCTTGTCCTGCTTGGTCTTCCCGCCGCCCTCGGGGAAGGACAGGGTCTTCCACCCGTCGTCCATGACCTGCCCGTCCGCGGACACCCACCGGTAGCTCACCTGCGCCGGCAGCTTCCCCACCGTGATCGTCGCCGTGAACGTGGGCGCCTGCGCGCTCGGCGGCGGACAGCTCCCGGAGTAGTCGGTGTTGGCCCCCTCCAGCGAGACCTGCACCGACTGCTGGGCGGACGGGCTCGACGAACTCTTGCTCGCGCTCGGCGAGGAACTCTCCTCGTCGTCACCGGAATCGGTGGCCGTGGCGCTCTGCGAGGTACCGCCCCCGGTCTTGGTGCTGGCCCCCGAGTCGGCCGAACCCCCGTCGCCGTCACCGTTGTTCAGCAGCGCGTACGTCAGTCCGGCCAGCGCCAGTGCCAGGACGACCGCGCCCACGATCAGCGCGACGGCGGCCCCGCGATTGCGCTCCGGCGGTGTGGCCGGCGAGGTCGTGGTGCGCCCCGGCCCGGGCACGGGCCGCGTCGGGGTGGCGGCCGTATACGGCTGGGACGGCGTCGACGACTCCTGTGACGGATAGCCGATGGTCGTCGGCGGATACACCGGCGCCTGCGCCATGGGGGCGTCGACCGTGCCGCCCGCGGCGATGATCCGCAGATCCCGCTCCGCCTGCTCGGCCGGCAGCCGCTCGGCCGGGTCCTTGCGCAACAGCGCCTCGATCACCGGCGCGAGCGGACCGGCCCGGTGCGGGTACGGCAGCTCCTCGTCGACGATCGCACGCAGGGTGTTGAGCGGAGTGGCCTGCCGGAAGGGCGAGTTGCCCTCGACGGCCGCGTACAGCAGTACGCCCAGCGACCACAGGTCCGACTCGGGACCCGGGGTGCGGCCCAATGCCCGCTCCGGGGCGAGGAATTCGGGCGAGCCGATGACCTCGCCGGTCATGGTCAGCGCCGAACTGCCCTCGACCATGGCGATGCCGAAGTCGGTGAGCACCACCCGGTCGTCGTTCGAGATCAGCACGTTGGCCGGTTTCACGTCCCGGTGCAGCACCCCGGCCGCGTGCGCCGCCCGCAGCGCGGCCAGCACCTCGGCACCGATGTGCGCGGCGCGCTGCGGACTCAACGGGCCCTCGATGTCCAGGAGTTCGGCCAGCGAGATGCCCCGCACCAGCTCCATCACGATCCACGGCCGGTCGTCCTGCATCGCCACGTCGTACACGGTGACGACGTTGCGGTTGGCGACCCGGGCCGCGGCCCACGCCTCCCGCTCCAGGCGGGCGTACATCCGCGAGATCTCCGAGGTCGGCAGCCCGGCGGGCGCGCGCACCTCCTTGACGGCGACCTCGCGGTGCAGCAGCTCGTCGCGGGCGCGCCACACGGTTCCCATCCCGCCCTCACCGAGGGGCGACAGAAGCCGGTAACGGCCGGCGATCACACGTTCACTGCCCGGTTCTTCGGACACGGGCGTCCCCCCATAGCATCCGCGCGATGTCTCCACTCCGCGTCATTTGTGCCCAAAAGTAGCTCAGCCGAGTGCGGATGCCGCCCCCTTGAGCACCAATCCGGCCCCGAGTGCCACGACCAGCAACGCCGACATCAGCGGCGCGGACCTGCGGACCAGGGTCGTCATCGGATGGCTCGTCAGGCGCGGGCGCCTGTCCAGCACCCGAGTCATTCCGGTACCCAGCTTGACGACGGCGAATCCAGCCGCCGTCAGGGTCAGCGCGAGCCCCACGCCGTAGGCCACGACGAGCAGCAGCCCGAACCAGGCCTGACCGAGCGCCATCGCGCCAACGAGCACGACGACGGCGGACGGGCTCGGCACGAGCCCTCCGGCGAAGCCGAGCAGGATCGTCCCCCGCACGGTGGGGGCGATGGCGTGCGTGTGGGTGAAACCGCCGTGACTGTGTTCGAGGGGGGAGTCGGGGGCGGGGTGAGGGTGAGGGTGATGCGGGTGGTCGTGGGAATGGGGGTGCGGGTGGGGGTGACTGTGGTCGTGGTGGCTGTGGTCGTGGTGGTCGTGGTGGTCGTGAGTGTGCGGGTGGGGATGCGGGTGGGGGTGGGTCTCGGTGGTGGTGTCGGCGTGCGCGGTGTGCGCGGAGACCAGGACGAGGGCGCGTTCCTCGACCTTCTCGGCCGCGGGCTCGTGCGGGTGGTCGTGGCTGCGGCTGTGCACGCGGCTGCGCCAGGCCCTGCGGACGAGGGTCGCGCCCGCGAAGAGGACCAGGACGCCGCTCGCGATGCCCAGCCAGGCGATCACCGAGGGGGTCGCCGCCGAGCCCGCCGTGACCAGGAGGCCCAGGGCGACCACGCCGAGCGTGTGGGTGACCGTCACCGAGGCCGCCAGGGGCAGCACGTCCTTCAGGCGGGCCTTGCCCCCGCGGGCGGCTGCCGTGGCGGCCATCAGGGTCTTGCCGTGGCCCGGGGCGAGCGCGTGCATCGCGCCCAGGACGACCGCGATGAGCAGGGCGAGCGCGGCGAAGCCGACGGTGAGGTCGTGCCGGGCCACCAGGTCGTCCAGGGCGCGGGTCCAGCGGTCGGCGCCGCGCGGCAGCACGGAGGCGCCGGGGGCGGCCCGGTCGTCCTCGGCCAGGGCCGGTCCGCCGGGGCGCACCCGCAGGGACGCGGTCGCGGTGTCGGCGGGGGAGGAGAGCAACTCCTTGGGATAACTGGTGAGTTCGTGGGAGACCGAGGTCTTCGGTACGTCCGTCGCGGTCAGCGTCATCCGGTCGCCGCGCGCGGTGATCTCCCGCCAGCCGGGCCCGGAGGTGGCACCCGCGCTGTGGAAGCCGACGGCGACGGTCTCGCCCTTGGGCAGCGGGGCGGTGAGGCGGCACTCCACGCGCAGGGTGTCGAGGCCGGCCTGGCCGGGGCGCACGTGCGCCTTGCTGGTGCCGACGGTGAGGTCGGCGGCGCGGCCGTCGACGGTGACCTTGCTGCCGTCCGCCGCCTTCTCGCACCGCTCCCGCGCCCACTCGGTCATGCCGAGCCGCTTGATGTCCGGCTTGGCCTGGGTGGCGGGGATCTCGGCGAGGTCCTCGACGTGGTCGACGCGCAACTGGCCCGGGGCGGCGACGAGTCCGTCGTAGCGGTTGACGGTGAAGTTGCCGAGGGGGTGCGCGCTCGCGGCTCCGGAAGGGAGGAGCACGAGCGCGCAGGCGGCCGTGAACACGGCAGTGCAGGAGGCGAACAGACGACGGGGTGTCACTTGGCCGCCTCCAGTGCCTCACGGGCCGTGCGGGCGCCCAGGGGCGAGAAGCCGGGGTTCAGCTTCAGGGCCGCCTTCAGGTGGGCGCGGCCGTCCTTCGCGTGACCGGTGGCCAGCTCGATCATGCCGCGGTGGTAGATGAAGGAGGCGTTGCGGTAACCGGTGGCCGTGGCCTGCCGGGCGTACGGGAGGGCCTCTTCGTCGTGGCCGTTGACGTGCAGGGCCCAGGCGAGGGCGTCCGCGGTGTGCACGGTGTGCCGGCGGGCCCACTCGGCGCGGGCGGCGCGCAGGGCCGCGGCCTTGTCGCCGTGGTCCGCGGCGGCGAGCGCGGTGTCGAGGTCGGCGTTGACGCCGTTGGCGCGGGCCAGCGCGACCCAGGCGCCGACGAGGGCGTACTGGTCGGCGGCCTTCATCCGGTCGCCCTCGGCGCCGCGGTCCTCGTAGAGCTCGCCGAGTTCGACGAGCGGGCCGGGCAGCGGGTAGCGGGCGACGACCTGCTCCATGCCCTTGACGGCGCCGGCCCTGTCGCCGGTGGCGTACAGGGCGCGGGCGCGGCCCTCCAGGGCCGGCAGGTAGTTCTCGTCGGCGGCCAGCGCGCGGGCGTAGAAGGTGAGCGCGTTCTTGTAGTCGCCCTGGTTCCAGGCGAGTTGGCCGAGCTGGGCGGCCACGTAGGAGATGTCGCCGGGGGAGGTCGCGGTGGTCAGCGCCTGCTCCAGGACCCGGCGGGCGGTCTTCACGTCGCCGCGCAGTTCGTGCACGTAGGCGTACCGCGTGAAGACGGGGACGCCCGGGCGGCGGGTGTCGGCGATGTCGGCGGCCTTCGACGCGTCGGCGTAGCGGCCGAGTTCGACGAGGGCGTCGATGCGGGAGGAGAGCGCGTTCGCGCTGTAGGGGTTCTCCTTGAGGACCTGGTCGGCGTACTTCAGGGCGTCCTTGAAGTCGTGCCGGGCCGCGGCGAGAGCCGCCTGGCCGGTGACGGCCGCCTCGTTGCCGGGCTTCACCGCCAGCGAGCGGGCCAGCGCCTTCTCGGCCTGCGGGTAACGGGAGGGGTCGCCCTTCGTGCGGGCCTGCTCCACGTAGGCGAGTCCGAGGGTGGCCCAGCTGCCGAAGTCCCTGGGCTGCGAGCGCAGTTGGGACTGGAGCGAGGTGATGGTCGCGTCGATGTCACCGCTGGACAGGAGCGCCGGCGACATGGCGCTCGGCGCGGCGGCCACGGTCGTCCCGCCGCTGTCCTGCATGGCTCCGACCGCGATCGAACCGGCGGTGAGCGCGATGGCCAACAGCACGACGGAACCGCCGAGTTGAGCCGCCCGCCAGCGCCGTCCGACGGCCCCCACACGCCGCACGGCGGCGACCCGCTCGTCCGTCGCGGCGGAGGACGCCTCGGGCTTGCCGGAGTCCGCGGAGACCAAGTGGAGGGTGGGCACGGGCCGTTGCCTGGTCGCGGCGGCCTTCGCGCCGGCGGCTTTGATACCGGCGGACTTGGTGGCAGCGATCTTGGTGGCCGCGGCCTTGGTGCCGGCCGCCTTCGTGTCCGAGGGCGGCGTCGCGTCGCCGCTCGCGGGCTTCGTGTCCGTCGGTGCCGGCTCGCCGGTGGCGGGCTTCGTGGGCATGGCCTCGGGGTCCGAGGAGGCGGGCGGCGCGCTGCCGTCGGTCCTCGTCGGCTCGGTGTCGTTCGTACGCGGGGCCATGCCCTCTCCTCGATCGGAATGCGGTGAACGGAAGTCGTGCGGCGCGGCCCGCGCCGTGGGGGATGAGTACGAGCGGGCCGCGCCAGTCCGTGAGTCGGCCGGGGTTCGCGGACCGGGCGGCACCGCTTCAAGAGCCGCCCGATCCGCCACCTCCAGGGCCGGGTTCAGTGACCCCGGCCCGGCCATGGGGGGTTGTGGCCGAGTGGCCTAGTACGCCCGCTCCCGCATCCGGCGCCACCACATCAGGCCGCCGCCGATCAGCAGGATGCCGAGCGCGCCGGCGCCGGCGGATCCGGCGATCAGCGCGGTGTTGTCGGAGGTGGAGGAACCGGCCGGCTGCAGGGCGTCACCGAGCTGGTTCTTGACGTCGGTGCCGCCGGCGGTGCCCTTCGCGAGCGGACCGCGCGAACCCGAGGTCGGCTCGGCCACGTACGGGAAGTAGTTCTCGAAGCCCTTGTCGTTCTTGTCGACCGCGTCGCCCAGGTCGTTCTTGGAACCGACGAGTTCACCCTCCATGACCTGGAGCGCGGCGTCGATCACGTCGTCGGTGAGCCGACGCCCGTTCGGGAAGCCGCCGTTGTCGCCGTCCAGGACACCGAGCCGCTTGGGGTGCTTGGTCGCCGGGATCGACGTGTTCAGGCGCAGCATCTCCGACGGAGTCGCGTACGGCTGCAAGGTGTTGAGGTCCTTGACGCCCGTGAGGAACACGCTGACGAGGTCGTTGCGCGGCTCGGCCGGCGCCTTGATCTTGTAGATCGCCTCGATGAGCTTCGGGATCTCCGGCTCGGTCACGTTCTTGAGGAACTGCGCGTCGTCCTTGGGCTGGGACGCGTTGAACTTGTCCTTGTCCTTCTGCGGGTTGACGACCTCGTTGACCAGCGGGTTGCCCAGACGCGAGACCTGGGAGTAGTAGCCCTGCGCGTTCCTGCGCTGGGTCGTCGTGTAAATACCCACGGTCGGGCGGGACTTCGACTGCCGGATCAGGTCATTCGGCACCTGGAGGGCGATCGTGTTGACGTTGTAGCCCTTGAGGGTGTCGTTGCCGACCTCGGAGAGGTTGCCGCCGTACAGCAGGTCGAAGACGCGCAGGTCGGCGAAGAACGGGTCGTCGGCCTGGCCGGCGAAGGTCGCGCCGCCCTGCGAGGTCTTGTAGATCGCCTGCGAGCGCAGCTTCGCGTAGTCCGGCATCGACGCCTTGCCGACGTTCGACGGGGCCGCCGGGATGTCGTCGGCGATCCGGGCCTTGTACGACTGCTTGCCGTGCTTCAGCCGGATCAGGTCGATGTCGTAGGACTGCGTGATGTTGAGGTCGGGGTCGGTGAGGCTGGTCACCGGACCCGTGTTGTACAGGAACGTCTTCTTGTTCTTGATCTGCGTGCTGAAGGTGTAACGGAAGATCAGGTCGTCCAGTGCGTCACCGTTGTTGTCGATGTGCAGGTCGTACTGGGCGTCGTCCGCGAACTGGTAGAAGTTCGGGCCGCCGGCGGGCTCCTCGAACGGGATCCAGTTCGCCACGATCGTCGTGGTGTTCGCCTTGTCGGGGCTCGCGAACGCGTACAGGTCCGTGTTGTCGTACTGCGGAGTCCCCGAGATCAGGGGCGCCTCCCGGTGGGAGGAGGCCGAGGCCACTCCCGGTTCCAGCGCGGCCGTACCGGCGGCCGCGAGCCCCCCGGCGGCCAGCGCGCCGCATATGAGGGCCGCGATGTTCCTGCGCCCCGCACCGCTCCTGGAGATAGGTGTCATGCCGTCCGTCCTCAGTGCCAACTTGCCTGACGAACGCTGATTCGGAGCGGTCGGCAGGATGGATTGGTCGAATCCCAAACGTTCTTACGGCGGACTCGCACCCTCGTTTCAGCCGGAGCGGGAATCTTGTTTCGTCGGCCGCGGACCCGCGTTTCGGGCACGCTCATCCGTAACCCCATCCGGAGGTGCGTTCGTTGCGAATGCCTGGTGTGACAGGACGGGGCCCATGCGGGCGGGGAGAGGGGAACCGAGTGGAGGCGGACGAGCTTCTGGTGCTCGTCGCGGGCGGCGACCAGAAGGCATTCGAGGAGCTGTACGGACTCGTGTCCGGTCCGGTGTTCGGACTGGTCCGACGCGTCGTGCGGGACCCGGCGCAGTCGGAGGAGGTGTCCCAGGAGGTGCTGCTCGAACTCTGGCGCTCCGCGGGCCGGTTCGACCCCGGGCGCGGCAGCGCGCTGTCCTGGGTGCTCACCCTCGCCCACCGCCGGGCCGTCGACCGGGTCCGCAGCGCCCGCGCGGCCGGCGAACGCGAACAGCGCGAGGCCCAGCGCACCAACGGCCCCGCCTTCGACCACGTGGCCGAGGAGGTCGAGGCCGGCATGGAGCGTGAATGGGTACGCCGCTGCCTGGACCGCCTCACCGCCCTGCAGCGCCAGTCCGTCACCCTCGCCTACTACGACGGCTACACGTACCGTGAAGTGGCCGAGCGGCTCTCACTGCCGCTGGGCACGGTCAAGACCCGGATGCGCGACGGACTCACCCAGCTGCGCAAGTGCCTGGGAGGTGTCGCATGAGTCTGTTCCGCCGAGAGGATCTGCACTCGCTCGCCGCCCCCTACGCGCTCGACGCCCTGGACCCCGCCGAGCGGGCCCGCTTCGAGAACCACCTGCGCACGTGCGAGGTCTGCGCCGCCGAGGTGCGGGCGCTCACCGAGGACGCCGTCCGGCTGGCCTGGTCCACGGCCGCCCCGCCGCCGGCCGCGATGCGCGACCGGGTGCTGGCCGCCGTACGCACGACTCCGCAGGTGCCCCCGCCGGTGCGGGAACAGGCGCGGGAGCACACACCGCAACTGCCGCCGCACGTCTGGGGCGTTCAGCCGCCCCCGCGGCGCGTTCGCGAGCGCCGCCCGTTCTTCGTGCCGTTCGCCACCGCCACGGCCGCCGCGGCCCTCGTCGTCGCCTCCCTGTTCGCGGTGCAGGCGAACCGCACCCAGGACAAGCTGGACGCGGCGCAGTCGCAGTCGCGTGAGATCGCCCACGTTCTCTCCGCTCCGGACGCGCGGGCGAGCACCGGCAAGGACGCGCAGGGCCGGAGCATCGGCGTGGTCGCCTCGGCCGAGGAGGGGAGCGCGGTGGTGACACTGAGCGGATACGACGATCTGGCGAGCGACCGCGTGCACCAACTGTGGCTAATGCGCCCCGACGAGCAACCGCGCTCCCTCGGCCTGTTCAAGGGCGACACGCCCTTGGTCGCGTCCGGTCTCAACAAGTCGGCAACATCACTCGCTGTGACCGTCGAGCCGGACGGGGGCTCGGCGCAGCCCACCAGCCAGCCGATTGTCCAACTCGCCCTGAAATCGGTTGGATTCGGAGAGTGACGAGAAGGGAGTCGTCAACCTCCTTACGGGGAAGGTGAATCCTGTGACCGCGATACACGAGTGCCCGGTTGGGGCGATAGGGTTACCCTGCCCGGGCCGGGTGGACTTGTACGGGTGGGGAGTGACATGGATCAGATAACGATGCACAGCAGGGCCAGGGTCCCTGCGATCACGTGCGGGAGCAGCGCGACCAGTTCGCGTCTCGACCGACATCTCTCGGTGCTGGCGGGCCCTGCCGTGCCGCAGCGGGAGACGGCGGAGGCGACCTCGCTGATGCTCGAGCTCACCGCTCGCGACACCACCAGGACCCGCAGCGACCAGGGTGCGCGCGTGCGTCGGGTCTCGCTCTTCGCTCCGCTGCGCAGGCTGCGGCGTTCGCTGTTCGGGGGCCGCTGAGTTCACCGGCGTCCCTCGACGCCGTCATCGAGGGACCATGCCCGGTTCGGCACGCCGTCCGGTCGTCTCTCGGTACCTCCCACCCACTCGGTACCGAGAGACAACACCCGGCTTTCCCATGCCCGTTGAGGTCAGCGCTCCCCGCGCGCGTACCGTCGCACCGCCGACGGCAGGAACACCGCGATCAGCACCGCGCACCACATCAGTGACCCGGCGACCGGATGTGCGACCGGCCAGGCCGCGCCCTCCGGCACCGGCGCGTTCCCGAACAGGTCCCGCAGAGCCGTCGTCACCGCGCTGATCGGATTCCACTCGGCGATCGTGCGCAGCCAGCCCGGCAGCCCCTCGGTGGGGATGTACGCGTTGGACAGCAGCGGCAGCATGAAGGTCGCCCCGCCCAGCTGCCCCGCCGCCTCCTCGCTGCGCGTGAGCAGCCCGAGGAAGATCCCGACCCAGGTCGTCGCGAACCGGAACAGCAGCAACAGCCCCACGGCGCCCACCGCTTCGAGCGCGCTCCCCTCGATCCGCCAGCCCACCGCGTACCCGACGAGCAGGAACGGCACGGTCCCCGCGGCGGTGACGACGACATCCGCGAGCGCCTGTCCGAGCGGTACGGCGGCCCGGCTGACCGGCAGGGTGCGGAAGCGGTCCATGACGCCCCGGTGGGTGTCCTGGGCCGCCTGGAACATGCCGGTCATGATCCCGTTCGCGGCCGTCGCCACCAGCAGCCCGGGTACCAGGAAGGACCGGTACTCCCCGCCCGGCATGGCCAGCGCGCTGCCGAAGACGTAGCCGAAGAACAGCAGCATGCTGATCGGCATCGTCTGGGTCAGGATCAGCAGCCCCGGGTTGTTCCGTATCCGCCGCAACTGGCGGCCCAGCATGGCTGTTCCGTCGTACGCCAGCGCGCTCATGCCACTCGCTCCTCGAAGTCGGCGGTCAGTTGCAGGAACACCTCGTCGAGCGTCGGTGGCCGCAGGCTCGCGTCGAGCAACGGCACGCCCGCCGCGTCCAGTTCGCGCACCAGCCGCGGCAGGGTGAGCGTCGTGTCCCGCGCGACCGCGCCGACGGCCGCCCGCTCGCGGTCGAACGTCGGTTCAGTGCCGGTGAGTTGGTCGAGCACGGCGGCCGCCTTCACCAGGATGTCCGGGTCGGCGACGACGACCTCGACATGGGTCCCGATGAGTGCCTTGAACTGCGCGGGCGATCCCGTGTGCGCCACCCGCCCCCGGTCCACCAGCGCGATGTCGTCGGCGAGTTGGTCGGCCTCCTCCAGGTACTGCGTGGTGAGCAGCACCGTCGTGCCGTGCCCGGTGAGCTCGTGGACGGCGTCCCAGACGAGGTTTCGGCTGGCCGGGTCGAGGCCGGTCGTCGGCTCGTCCAGGAACAGCACCTCCGGACGGCGCACGAGGCTCGCCGCGAGGTCGAGGCGGCGGCGCATCCCGCCCGAGTAGGTGGACGCCGGCCGGTCGGCGGCCTCGGTGAGCCCGAACCGGTCGAGCAGCTCGCCGGCCCGGTCGGCCGGTCCGCGCACCCGGTGCAGCCGTGCGAACAGGCGCAGGTTCTCGCGCCCCGTGAGGTCGCCGTCGACCGACGCGTACTGCCCGGTGACGCCGATGCTGCGCCGTACCGCCGCGGCCTCCCGCACGAGGTCGTGCCCGGCGATCCGGGCCGAGCCCGCGTCCGGGCGCAGCAGGGTCGTCAGCAGCCGTACGGCCGTGGTCTTGCCCGCCCCGTTCGGTCCGAGGACACCGCAGACCGTGCCCCGGGCGACCGCGAGGTCCAGGCCGCGCACCGCGCGCACCTCGCCGAACCGCTTCTCCAGACCTTCACTAAGTACAGCGTACGTAGTATCCATGCCCTGACCATAGCGCACTACGTACGCTGTACGTAACTACCATGGTGGGCGAGGTGATGATCGATGGCGGGCCGAGCGGCCGTACCCGAAGTGATCTGGGCCCGTCCCGAGCGGACGGGCCGGGGGCCGAAGCCCGCGTACAGCCGCGCGGACATCGCGGCGGCGGCGGTGCGGGTCGCCGACGCGGACGGCCTCGACGGGGCGTCGATGCGGCATGTCGCGGCCGAACTGGGCTGCGGGACCATGTCGCTGTACAACTACGTCCCCCGTAAGGAGGACCTGCACGAACTGATGGTGGACGCGATCAGTGGCGAGCACGAGCTGTGGGAGCCGACGGGGGACTGGCGGGGCGACATGACGCGGGTGGCCCACCAGACGCGTTCGCTGATGCACCGTCATCCCTGGCTGCCGCGGCTGATGTCACCGGTGTACGGGTTCAGCCCCAATGCCCTGCGCTACCTGGAGCACTGTCTGGCCTGTCTGGACTCGCGCGAGGATCTGACCTACGGCCTGAAGATGCAGCTGGTCGGCATGCTCAACGGTGTGGTGACGACGTATGTCGCCAACGAGCTGGCCACGGCTGAGCGTTCGCGGTCGCTGCCGTGGTCGCCGGAGCAGGAGGGTGAGGTGCGGATGGAGTACCTGTTCGGGCAGGTCGCCACGGGGGCGTATCCGCGGATGGCTGCCGCCTTCTCCGAGGACGCCGGGCCGATTGATCTGGAGGCGGTGTTCGAGCTGGCGTTGGAGAGGGTGTTGGACGCGTTTGCTCCGCGGGGGTGACGTTGTTTTGCGGGTGCGGGTCCGATCTGGCTGGTCGCGCCCACGCGGCGGAGCCGCAAATTGACACAGCCCCGCGCCCCTGGGTTGGCAGGAGTTGCCGGTCAGATGAGTGCGAACTGTCCCTCGGGGCCCTCTTCGTGGTGGTCCAGGACCGTCGCCGGGTGTCGTGTCGACTCCGGGGGCGGGAGGATGCCCGCCGTGCGTAGCTCCTTTGCTGTGATGGTGTCCGGGATCGTCAACTCCTTCTGCTGATCCCGCACTTCCGCCAACAGGGTCAATACCGTGATGAGTTCCAGGAGTTCGGACGTCCAGCTCTGTTGCCAGCCCGGTGGGCGGATCGCCGCGAGGGTGCCTCGCTCCGCGTCCTCCGCCGTTCGCGCCGTGAACCAGTGCTCCAGGACCCGGACTCCGGGGGCCGTCTCGAAGTCCCAGGCCTCGGGTGGGACCGGGGAGACCCGGCCCTCGTCCAGGTGGAGTGTCTCTTCCTCGCGGTCGTAGTGGACCGTGAGAGGGCGGGCCGGGAGCGGGGCGCGGACGTAGGGGCGGCGGCCGCCGGGGAGCTTGGGGCGGTCTCCGTCGCGGTTCAGGAGCCACAGGGCGCGGTGGCCCAACTCCACTCCTCGGGACCATAGTTCGGGGTCGCGGGGGAGCGGGACGGTGAGGTCGGGGCGGATCGCCGTCAGCGTCCAGGCCAGGAAGTCCACCGGATCGGGGGAGTGGCCCAGGTGCGCCAACAGCCCGGGCGCCAGGTTGGGTTCCGTGCCGCCGGGGCGTCGGTAGAGCGGGCGGACGCGGCCGGGGCGCAGGAGCGGGATCAGCCGGGTCGCCAGCAGGGGTGCGTCCGTTGTCTCCACCACGAACACCTGGTGCTCGTCCGCCACCCGCCACAACTCGGGGCGGGCCGCGTCGATCAGCCGGTGGTCCGGGATGAGCCACTGCTCGTCGAACGCGGCGGCCAGCACCCGGACCGGCTCGGCGGACGGGCCGGAGGCGCGGAACAACTTCTCCGTGCCGCCCGGCTGTCCGGGCAGCTGCCCCACGGCCGTGTGCAGGGTGCGTGAGCGGGTCGGCTCGAACAGGGCCTCCCGGTCCGGCCCCTCGGCCTTGACCAGGGCGTCCCAACGCGCCTTCAGGGAGGCCGGGTCGGGGCCCGTCGGCCACCCCCGGCCGAGCCGCGGCGGTGCGACGGACCACGGCATCAGGTCCGCCAGCGGCGGAGCGTCGTCGTGCGTCACGCTGGGCATCGTACGACGAGCCGCCGACAGGCAGCCTGGGCCGCCGGGCTCAAGTGGCGTCCAGCGTCACGGTGAAGGAGAAGCGGTCGCCGCGGTAGTGGATCACCGCCACGTCCAGCACCCGGCCCTCGGTGTCGTACGTGATGCCCGTGTAGTGCAGGATCGGGCTGAGCAGCGGGACTTGGAGCAGCCGGGCCGTCTCCGGGTCCGCGAGCCGGGCCTCCACGGTGTCCGTGATGCGGCTGATGTCCGCCCCGACGACGTCCCGCAGCACCTTCGTCATCGGCCAGCGCACCAGCTCGTCCGGGTCGAAACGGGCGGCCAGTTCGGGCCGGACGTGATTGTGCGCGTGGTTGGTCGGCTCGCCGGTCTTCTCGTCGGCGCGCAGCCGGTGGTACGTCGCCACCTCGGCCAGGTCCGGGAAGTACTCGGCGAGTTCGGGCGGCACCGGTGAACTGCCGTACGCCAGCAGCTCGGTGACCATGCCGGACTGCTGGGCCACGATCGCGTCGACCGAGCCCAGCAGCCGGACCGGCGTGCCCCGGCGGGCGGTCGGCTCGATGAAGGTGCCCCGGCGGCGGTGGCGCGTGATCAGGCCCTCGTCCTCCAGCTCCTTCAGCGCCTGCCGCATGGTCAGCACGCTCACCCCGTAGTGCCCCGCCAACTGCTCCTCGGTGGGCAGCCGCAGCGGGTCCTGGGGCGAGCGGCCCAGGATCGAGGCGCGCAGGGACTGCGACACCTGATACCAGAGCGGCAGCTTGCGGTTCAGGACGATCGAGTCCGGGGCGAAGGAGGTCACGGGCTATCCGTACCGGTCGTCCGCGATCAGTGCAATGGGCGGAAGTGTCGCTCCATGCCCTGCCACACGTCGTCGTAGTGCCGCTGGAGGTGCTCCGCGCGGGCCGCCTGCGGGGTCAGTGTCACCGGCCAGCGCGTCTCGAACATGAACGCGAGGCCGTCGTCCACCTTCTGCGGCTTGAGCTCCGCCGCGCTCGCACGGTCGAAGGTCTCCCGGTCCGGACCGTGCGCCGACATCATGTTGTGCAGCGAGCCGCCGCCGGGCACGAAACCCCCCTTTCCGGCCGTCTTGGCGTCGTAGGCGCCCTCGATCAGGCCCATGTACTCGCTCATCACGTTCCGGTGGAAGTACGGCGGCCGGAAGGTGTCCTCGCCCACCAGCCAGCGCGGCGCGAACACCACGAAGTCCACGCCGGCCAGCCCCGGGGTGTCCGACGGGGACGTCAGCACCGTGAAGATCGACGGGTCGGGATGGTCGTACGAGATCGTCCCGATGACGTTGAAGCGGCGCAGGTCGTAGACGTACGGCACGAGGTTGCCGTGCCAGGCGACGACGTCGAGGGGCGAGTGGTCGTAGGTCGCCGTCCAGAGATTGCCGCAGAACTTGTTGACCACCTCCACCGGGCCCTCGACGTCCTCGAAGGCGGCGACCGGGGCGTGGAAGTCCCGGGCGTTCGCGAGGCCGTTGGCGCCGATCGGGCCGAGGTCGGGGAGGTGGAAGGGGGCGCCGTAGTTCTCGCACACGTAACCGCGGGCGGACCCGTCGAGCAGCTCGACACGGAAGCGGACCCCGCGCGGGATCAGCGCCACGTGCGAGGGCTCCACGTGCAGCAGGCCGAACTCCGTGTGCAGCAGCAGTCCGCCGTGCTCGGGGACGATCAGCAGCTCGCCGTCGGCGTCACTGAGGACGCGGTCCATGGAGGCGTTGGCGTGGTAGAGGTGCACGGCCATGCCGGTGCGCTGGGTGGCGTCGCCGTTGCCGCCCAGGGTCCACAGGCCGGCCAGGAAGTCGGTGCCCTCGGCGGGAGCAGGGACCGGGTTCCAGCGCAGCCGGTTCGGGTCGGGCACGGACTCCGTGAAGGGGGCCGTACGGATCGCGCCGTTGGCGGTGCGCGTGAACGCCGGGTGCGCGGCCGAGGGGCGGATGCGGTAGAGCCAGGAGCGGCGGTTGTGGGCGCGCGGCTCGGTGAAGGCCGTACCGCTGAGCTGTTCCGCGTACAGGCCCAGCGGTGCCCGCTGGGGTGAGTTGCGGCCGTCCGGCAGGGCGCCGGGCACGGCTTCGGAGCTGTGTTCGTTGCCGAAGCCGGAGAGGTAGGTCAACCCCTCCGCGGTATTGCGGGCGTCCCCGGACATGAGCGCTCCCTTGCGGTCTGATTCCTATGTATCACCATAGGAATGCGGTTTCGCGGGCGCAAGAGGGCGGTCGGGCGGTCTCGTCCGGGGCCGGCCTCCTCACCAGGGAGGAACCAGAACCAGACTCCAGGGGGATTCGGAGTGTCGGACCGTTGTTCTAGTCTCCCGAGCATGGCGTGGTCACGGGGTCTTCTTGCCGCGCTCGCGGTCTGTGTCCTGCTGTCGACCGGATCCGCGGGCTGCGACAGCAGCGCTGCCCACGAGCAGAAGAACGGCGACTCGCCCTCGCCGGTGGGCAAGCTCCTCGACGACACCGACAAGGAGGGGCGGCACCTGCGCGAGGTCGACGGCAAGGGCGCGCCCGAGGTCGGCATCGAGGTGCAGCCGGACACCGACGACAGCTGGGACGTCCGGCTCACCGTCCAGCACTTCCGCTTCTCGCCGACCGGTACGAAGTCCCAGGCGGTGGCCGGACAGGGCTTCGCCTACCTCTTCGTCGACCACCACCTGGTGACCCGGCTGCGCGGCCCGTCCTACCGCCTCCCGGCCGAGCTCGTCCCGCGCGGCACCCATCACGTCACCGCCCGGCTGTACGCCGACGACGGGACCGTGTGGGCGGTCGACGGCAAGGCCGTGGAGAGCACCGCCGACATCACCGCGTCGGAGTCGGAGCCGGATTCGGGGGTGACGCCCGGCTCCACCGCGAGCCCCGCCGCGTTCGACATACCGAACGCTGATCTCCAGGCTGGGGGGCGAGCTTCACCGAACGGCGTCGGAACGGCATGATGAAGCCCGTGCCCCAAGCGACATCGCTACGCCGTGCGCCGGTACAGCGGCGCAGCGCCGAACGCCTGACCCGGATTCTCGACGCCTGTGCCGACCTTCTCGACGAGGTCGGCTACGACGACCTGAGCACCCGCGCCGTCGCCCAGCGCGCCGGCGTGCCCATCGGCTCGGTCTACCGCTTCTTCGGCAACAAGAGGCAGATGGCCGACGCCCTCGCCCAGCGCAACCTGGAGCGCTTCACCGAGCGCGTCACCGAGCGGCTGAAGACGGCCGGCGCCGGCGGCTGGCGCACGGCGATGGACGCCGTCCTCGACGAGTACCTGGCCATGAAGCGCACCGCGCCCGGCTTCTCCCTCGTCGACTTCGGCAACCAGATCCCGGTCGGCACCCGCCACGCCGAACCCAACCACCGGGTCGCCGACCGCCTCACCGAGATGCTCTCCGGCTACATCGACCGGGAGCCCGACGAGGATCTGCGCCGGACCTTCCTGATCGCCGTGGAGACCGCCGACACCCTGGTCCACCTGGCCTTCCGGATGGCCCCGGACGGCGACGAGAAGATCATCGAGGAGGCACGGGAGCTGCTGCGGGCGTATCTGTCCCGGGTGCTCGACTAGGGGCGGCCCTTTTTCGGCCGGGTCCGCGTCCCGACCGGTGTCCGCCTCCCGATCGGGTTCTACGGTCCTGGCGGCTCGCGGGTTTGCGACCTCACCCCCGAGAGGCCTCCCCTCCGTCCATACCGGTCGGTATGCTCACCGGGACAGGCACCGCTGCCCCCGGGAGGACCCGTGTCCCGCACCGCCCTGCGAATCTGCCCGTTGTGCGAGGCCACCTGCGGGCTGACCCTCACCATCGAGGGCACCCGGGTCACCGGCGCCCGCGGCGATCGCGACGACGTGTTCAGCAAGGGGTTCATCTGCCCCAAGGGCGCCTCCTTCGGCGCCGTCGACGCCGACCCCGACCGGCTGCGCACCCCGCTCGTGCGGCGCGACGGCGTGCTGCGCGAGGCCACCTGGTCGGAGGCCTTCGACGCGGTCGCCGCGGGCCTGCGCCCGGTCGTCGAGCGGTACGGGCCGAACTCCGTCGGCGTCGTGCTCGGCAACCCCAACGTGCACACCGTGGCCGGCGGTCTCTACCCGACCGTCCTGCTCGCCGGACTCGGCACCCGCAGCGTCTTCACCGCGTCCACGGTCGACCAGATGCCCAAGCACGTCTCCAGCGGGCTGCTCTTCGGTGACGCCAACGCGATCCCCGTGCCGGACCTCGACCGCACCGACCACCTGCTGCTCATCGGCGCCAACCCCCTCGAGTCCAACGGGAGTCTGTGCACCGCCCCCGACTTCCCCGGCAAGCTCAAGGCCCTCAAGGCGCGCGGCGGCACCCTCACCGTCATCGACCCACGCCGCACCCGCACGGCCAAGCTCGCCGACCGCCACATCGCGATCAGGCCCGGCACGGACGCGCTGCTCCTCGCGGCGATGGCGTACACCCTTTTCGAGGAAGACCTGCTGGCGCTCGGGGAGTTGGCGCCGCACGTCCAGGGCGTCGAGGAACTCCAGGACGCCGTACGGGACTTCACGCCCGAGGCGGTCGCCGAGGCCTGTGACGTCGAGGCCCCCCTGATCCGCACCCTGGCCCGCGAACTCGCGGCGGCCCCAACTGCCGCCGTGTACGCCCGGATCGGCAGCTGCACGGTTCCGTACGGCACGCTCGGCAGCTGGCTCGTCGACGTCCTCAACGTCCTCACCGGGAACCTGGACCGCCCCGGCGGCGCCCTCTTCCCGCTGGCGGCCACCGACCGGACACCGCGCCCCGCCGGGCCGGGGCGCGGCTTCCAGCTCGGCCGCTGGCGCTCCCGGGTGAGCGAACACCCCGAGGCCAAGGGCGAGTTGCCGCTCTCCGCGCTCGGCGAGGAGATCGACACCGCGACCCCGGAGGGCGAGCCGATCCGCGCGCTGATCGCCGTCGCCGCCAACCCGGTGCTGTCCGCGCCGGACGGCGACCGGCTCGACAAGGCCCTCGACTCCCTGGACTTCATGGTCAGCGTCGACCCGTACCTCAACGAGACCTCGCGCCACGCGCACGTCGTGCTGCCGCCGCCCCCGCCGTCGCAGAGCCCGCACCACGACTTCGCGTTCAACACCCTCGCCGTCCACAACCAGGTCCGCTACACCCGCCCCGCGGTCCCGCTGGAACCCGGCCGCATGGCCGAGACCGAGATCCTCGCCCGGCTGATCCTGGCCGCCACCGGCATGCACGGCGCCGACCCCGGGGCCGTCGACGCCATGGTGATCGACCAGACCCTCGGCAAGGCGGTCAGCGACCCCCACTCACCGGTCCACGGCCGCGACCCGCACGAACTGGCCGGCCTCCTGCACGGCGACACCGGTCCCGAACGCCGGATCGACATGATGCTGCGCCTTGGCCCGTATGGCGACGGCTTCGGCGTACGACCGGACGGGCTCGGCCTGGAGAAGCTGCTCGCGCATCCGCACGGCATCGACCTCGGACCGCTGAAGTCACGGCTGCCGCAGCCGCTGAAGACCGCGAGCGGCAAGGTCGAGCTGCTGCCGGCACCGATCGTGGACGATCTGCCGCGGCTGCGGCGGGCCCTGCGGGAGCGCCCGGACGGCCTTGTCCTGGTCGGTCGCCGGCACCTGCGCTCCAACAACAGCTGGATGCACAACGTTCCCGCCCTCACCGGCGGCACCAACCGCTGCACCCTGCACATCCACCCCGAGGACGCCGAGCGGCTCGGCGTGCGCGACGGGGCGCCGGTACGGGTGAAGGGCGCCGGGGGAGAGGTGACCGCGCCCGCCGAGGTCACCGACGGCGTGCGCCGGGGCGTGGTGAGCCTGCCGCACGGCTGGGGGCACAGCCGCGCCGGCACCCGCCTCAGCCACGCGTCCGTGGACCCCGGAGTCAACGTCAACCAGCTCCTCGACGGCAGCCTCCTGGACCCGCTCTCGGGCAACGCCGTCCTCAACGGAGTGCCGGTCGAATGCGCCGCCGTCCTGACCCTGTGACCTGAGCAAAGCTGTGACCTGCAGTTTTGCGCTTATTGCTCACGCGTCAACGTCTTGTTAACAGCATTTGAACGGACCTAACGTCGTCGGACCGCCGTCTCCGGTGGGAGTTCAAGGGCGAACGTTAGGTATCCACTCATGCTGACCATCCTCGGCTTCACCATGATCGCGACCTTCCTGGTCCTGATCATGCTGAAGAAGATGTCGCCGATCGCGGCGCTCGTGCTGATCCCGGCGCTGTTCTGCGTCTTCGTCGGCAAGGGCGCCCACCTCGGCGACTACGTCATCGACGGCGTCACCAGCCTCGCCCCCACCGCGGCGATGCTCATGTTCGCGATCGTCTACTTCGGTGTGATGATCGACGTCGGCCTCTTCGACCCGATCGTTCGCGGGATCCTGAAGTTCTGCAAGGCCGACCCGATGCGGATCGTCGTCGGCACGGCCGTGCTCGCCGCGATCGTGTCTCTCGACGGCGACGGCTCGACCACCTTCATGATCACCGTCTCGGCGATGTACCCGCTCTACAAGCGCCTGAAGATGAGCCTGGTCGTGATGACCGGCGTCGCCGCGATGGCCAACGGCGTGATGAACACGCTCCCTTGGGGCGGCCCGACGGCCCGCGCCGCGACCGCGCTGAAGGTCGACGCCAGCGACATCTTCGTCCCCATGATCCCGGCGCTCGCCGTGGGCCTGGTCTTCGTCATCGCCCTCTCGTACGTCCTCGGGCGGCGCGAGCGGAAGCGGCTCGGGGTGCTGACGCTCGACGAGGTGCTGGTCGACGAGAAGGCCACGGCGAAGGTCGTGGAGGAGGTAGAGGAGAAGGAGACCGAGACGGTCCTGGTGGGCGCCGGCTCGGGTGCGGGAGCCGGCTCCGGCTCCGGCAAGTTCACCAAGCGCACGGGCGGTGCCGGCTCCGGTACGGACGGCGAACTGTCCGACGAGGACGACGAGGACGACGGTTTCAAGGGCCTCGACCCGAACCGCCCGACCCTGCGCCCCAAGCTGTACTGGTTCAACGCGCTGCTCACGGTCACGCTGCTCACCGCCATGATCATGGAGTGGCTGCCGATCCCGGTCCTGTTCCTGCTCGGCGCCGCCCTCGCCCTGACCGTCAACTTCCCGCACATGCCCGACCAGAAGGCCCGCCTCGGCGCCCACGCGGAGAACGTCCTCAACGTCTCCGGCATGGTCTTCGCCGCCGCCGTCTTCACCGGCGTCCTCCAGGGCACCGGCATGGTCGACCACATGGCCACCTGGCTGGTCGACAACATCCCCGACGGCATGGGCCCGCACATGGCCTTCGTCACCGGCGTACTGAGCATCCCGCTCACGTACTTCATGTCGAACGACGGCTTCTACTTCGGCATCGTCCCGGTGCTCGCCGAGGCCGGCAACGCGCACGGCGTCTCGACCCTGGAGATCGCCCGCGCCTCGCTCGTCGGCCAACCGCTGCACATGTCCAGCCCGTTGGTGCCGGCCGTGTACGTCCTGGTCGGCATGGCGAAGGTCGAGTTCGGCGACCACACCAGGTTCGTGGTGAAGTGGGCGGCCCTGACCTCGCTGGTGGTGCTCGTTTCAGGAATCCTGTTCGGCATCATCTGACCCACGTGACGGAGGACTTGACCATGGGGCCCGGCACGAACCGCGGCTGGCTGCTCCGCCTCGTCGTCGCCTTCAGCTTCGCGCAGGGGGCGGTGTCGATGGCCCGGCCGGCCGTGTCGTACCGGGCCCTCGCGCTCGGCGCGGACGAGCGGGCGGTCGGCGTCATCGCGGGCGTCTACGCGCTGCTCCCGCTCTTCGCCGCCGTACCGCTCGGCCGCCGCACCGACCACGGCCGCTGTGCGCCCCTGCTGCCCGTCGGCGTGGTCCTGATCGCCGGCGGCTGCGCGCTGAGCGGACTCGCCGACTCCCTCTGGGCGATGGCGATCTGGAGCGGCGTGATGGGCCTGGGCCACCTCTGCTTCGTGATCGGCGCCCAGTCGCTGGTCGCCCGTCAGTCCGCCCCGCACGAACAGGACCGCAACTTCGGCCACTTCACCATCGGCGCCTCACTCGGCCAGCTCATCGGCCCCGTCGCCGCGGGGGCGCTGATCGGCGGCTCCGACATGGCCGGCAGCAGCGCGCTCGCCCTGCTCGTCGCGGGCGCGGGCGCCGCCGTGTCGTTCACGTCGCTGTGGCGCATCGAGGACCGTACGGTCGTCAAGTCCCGTACCCGGCAAGGCGATCGCGTGCCCATGCGGAGCATCCTGGGCGCCCGGGGTGTGCCCGCGGGCATCTTCGTCAGCCTCTCCGTGCTGTCCGCGACGGACATCCTCACCGCCTACCTGCCGGTGGTCGGCGAGCACCGGGGCATCGCGCCCTCCGTAATCGGCGTGCTGCTCAGCATCCGCGCGGCGGCCACGATCGCCTGCCGTCTCGTGCTCACCCCGTTGCTCCGACTCCTGGGCAGGGCCGCGCTGTTGACGGCGACCTGCCTCCTGGCGGGCCTGCTGTGCGCGGGCATCGCCCTGCCCGTACCGGTGTGGGCCATCGGTCTGATGCTCGCCGCGCTCGGCTTCTGTCTGGGCGTGGGGCAGCCCCTCTCCATGACGACGGTCGTCCAGGCCGCCCCCGACGCCGCCCGCTCCACCGCCCTCGCCCTGCGCCTGACCGGCAACCGCCTCGGCCAGGTGGCGGCCCCCGCGGCGGCGGGCCTGGTCGCCGGGGTCGCGGGCGTGGCGGCGCCGTTCGTGATGCTGGGCGGGTTGCTGCTGCTGTCGGCGGGGGTCGCGATGCGGTCGCCCGGCTCCCGAGGTAGGCCGGACGGGGGAGAACCGACGGGGCGTCGGGCGCTGCTCCCGCGATTCGCCCGGCGTATGTGAAAGAGAGTCAGACGAAACGCGATGTGTATGAAAATCGTCTGACTCAGAGGACTCGCATACCCACCACGTCCCTGCCGTGCCGCCCCGGAGCGCGGACCGCCGCCCTAGCGGCGCTCACCGTGGCCGTCGGCGCTCTGACGGTTCCGGCCGTCGCCGCCGTGCCGCTGGCGCCCGGTGACAACGGCACGGTCAAGATCCACTCGTCGGATCCGCGCACGACGGTCGGCAACCCGAGGGACGAGCCCAAGGTCTGCGGGTTCTACATCGACGCGACGGGCTTCGACCGCAACCAGAGCATCACCTGGTCCATCGAGACCCAGCCCCTCGTCCAGGGCGGCGCGACGAGCAGCGGCGCCCTCGTCCTCCCGCAGGGCTCGGGCCACACCGCGGACCAGTCGCTGCCCAACGGGCAGTACAAGCTGACGTGGACCATCATCGGCGGCAACGGCGCCGGCAAGCACAAGGTGTTCAAGGTCGACTGCGACGACACCCCGCCGACCACCCCGCCGGGTGGTCCCGGCGGCCCGCACGGTGGCCCTCCGGCCGGCGGTGGCGGGCTCGCCCGTGACGCGGCTATGGGCCCGGTCGCCGGTGCCGCCGCCGTGGGCGTGGCCGCGGTCGTCGGGGCGGTCTGGCTGCGGCTTCGTCGCCGCCCGCATGGCGCCGCGTAGTCAGCTGCGCAGGCCCCCGAGGCCCGGCGGCGCGGTTCCGTCCGTCGCGGTCCGCCGCGGTGGCGGACGACGGGAACCGCCCGTCGGGCCCCGGCGCCCGACGCGCGCCTACCGCCTGACGCGGACGGTCGTCGTGGCCGTCGCGCTGGTGGTGGGCGGCATCTGGTGGGCCCAGGACGAGGAACCCGCCGGTCCGGCGACGACGGGTGCGCCGGCCCCCTCCTCCGGTGCCCTCGGCCCCAGCTCCCCCTCCTCCGGGGCTCCCGGCCCCAGCGCCGCCTCCTCCGGGGCCCCCGGCTCCCGCGCCCCCTCCTCCAAGGCCACCGGCCCCCGCGCCACCGATGTCCACCCGCACTCGCCCCACTCCCCCTCGCACTCCCGCTCCCGCCCCGACCCCCTGCCCCGCTCCCGCCCGATCCGCGTCACCATCCCCTTCATCGACGTCGACGCCCCCGTCATCGGCCTCGGGCTCGACCGCGACCGCCGGCTCACCGCGCCGCCCGAGGGCGACGCCGACCAGGTGGGCTGGTACCGGGGCGGCCCCTCGCCCGGCGAGCGGGGCACCGCGGTCGTCGTCGGTCACCTGGACACGCATGCCGGCCCCGCCGTCTTCGCCGGTCTGGGCGAACTCGACGCCGGCCACCGCGTCGAACTCCGGCGCGCGGACGGCCGTACCGCCGTCTACACCGTCGACGCCGTCCTGACGTACGAGAAGGCGCACTTTCCCAACAGGGAGGTCTACGGCACCCGCGACCGCCCCGAACTCCGCCTGATCACCTGCGGCGGCTCCTACGACCGGCGGACCGGTTACGCGGGCAACACCGTCGTCTTCGCCCATCTCACCGGGACCCGCGGGCCGCACACCGCGCCCTGAATCGGATCGTCCGCTTTCTCACAGGCTGAACTGAACCGCCCGAAGTCTTCCCCCGACCGCGCACATTCCGTTAGCTTCCGTGACTCACAGGCCCCGCGCGACCCGCGCGGGGTGTCGCACCGCGGAGCACCAACGCCTGACGCAGCCCCCGGGGGCACCGGAAATGACACGCGCCATCTCCCTGCTCGACGTGAGCAAGTCCTACACCCGAGGTGTCCGGGTGGTGGACCGGCTGTCGTTGGACATCGCGCCGGGTGAGTTCCTCGTCCTGCTCGGGCCCTCCGGCTGCGGAAAGTCCACCGTGCTCAGGATGATCGCCGGTCTCGAGGAGATCACCGAGGGACGGCTGCTGCTGGACGGCACACACTCCAACCACCTGTTCCCGTACGAGCGGAACATGGCGATGGTCTTCCAGAACTTCGCGCTCTACCCGAACATGACGAGCCGCGGCAACATCGGCTTCCCGCTCCGCATCGAGAATCCCGGCGACGATCCCAGCGCCCGCGTGGACGCCACCGCCCGCATGCTCGGCATCGAGGACCTCCTCGACCGCTACCCCAGCCAGCTCTCCGGCGGTGAACGCCAGCGCGTCGCCATGGGCCGGGCCATCGCCCGCCACCCCTCGGTCTTCCTGATGGACGAACCGCTCTCCAACCTCGACGCCAAGCTCCGCAACCACTTACGCGCCGAAATCTCCCGCCTGACCCGGGAGTTGGGGGTGACCACGGTCTACGTCACCCACGACCAGGCCGAGGCCATGTCGCTCGGCGACCGGGTCGCCGTGCTGCGTGGCGGGGTGCTCCAGCAGGTGGGCACCCCGCGCTCGGTCTACGCCCTGCCCCGCAACGTCTTCGTCGCCGCCTTCATCGGCACCCCGCGCATCAACCTGCTGCGCGGGATCGTGCGCGCCCCGCTCGACGGCGCGATGACCATCAGCCTCGGCAAGCAGTTCCTGCGGCTGCCCGAACCCCTGTCCCTGGACCACCAGTTGCTGCGCGTGCAGCAGGGGCGCGAGGTGATCGTCGGGCTGCGTTCGGAGGCCGTGCGGATCGCCAAGCGGGAGGCCGCGCGGCCCGGCGAGGTGGTGCTCACCGGTCTCGTGGAGCACGTGGAGTTCCAGGGGCACGAGGTCCTCGTCCACTTCAACACCGGCTCCCGGCCCGCCTTCGTACCCGACCTGGAGGCCCCGCGCCCGGCCCCCCGCCCCTCCAGACGCCGTCGCCGCGAGGGCCAGTCGGTGCTGGGGCGGCTGCGGGACCGGGCGGGAGGTCTGCGCGCCGGACGGGTCGTGGTCCTGGACGACGACCCCGCGGACCAGGACACCGCGCCCGCCGACGGCCGCCTCCCCGGCGACATGGTCGTCCGCACCACCCCCGACATCGAGCTGCGGTACGGCATGCAGGTCCCGCTCCTCGTCGACATCGCCCACCTGTTCGTCTTCGACCAGCACGGCGAACGCATCTGCCCGGCCCCGGCACGCCTGCCCGACCTGGACGAATGACCCCTCCCGGGGAGAGTGCGGGGACCTTCCGAGGGCCCGGCGTCTGGCGCCTCAAAACTAACGTCGCTAGTTTATGAGCCGGACGACGACGAAGTGGCCCGCCCGGGAGGACGCACCATGAAGGCACACGACGGCATGTACATCGACGGTGCCTGGCGCCCCGCCGCCGGCCCGGACACGATCGAGGTGGTGAACCCGGTCGACGAGGAGGTCGTCGGCCGGGTCCCCGCAGGCACGGCGTACGACGTCGACACGGCCGTACGGGCCGCCCGTACCGCCCTCCCGGGCTGGGCCGCGACCCCGCCCGCCCGACGCGCCTCGCTCCTGGGGGCGTTGAGGGACGTGCTCGTCTCCCGCAAGGACGAGATCGCCGAGACGGTCACCGCCGAACTGGGCGCACCCCTCGCGTTCTCGCAGGCCGTCCACGCGTCCGTGCCGATCGCGGTCGCGGGTTCGTACGCCGAACTCGCCGCGACCTACGCCTTCGAGGAGAAGGCGGGCAACTCCACCGTGCACCTGGAGCCGATCGGTGTGGTGGGCGCGATCACGCCCTGGAACTACCCCCTGCACCAGATCGTCGCCAAGGTCGCCCCCGCGCTCGCGGCCGGCTGCACGGTCGTCCTGAAGCCCGCCGAGGACACCCCGCTGACCGCCCAGCTCTTCGCCGAGGCGGTCCACGAGGCCGGTCTCCCGGCGGGCGTCTTCAACCTGGTCACCGGCCTCGGCCCGGTCGCCGGACAGGCCCTCGCCGAACACCCGGGCGTCGACCTGGTCTCCTTCACCGGTTCCACCGCGGTCGGCCGGCAGATCGGCGCGATCGCGGGCGCCGCCATCAAGAAGGTCGCCCTGGAACTGGGCGGCAAGTCCGCCAACGTCATCCTGCCGAGCGCCGACCTCGCCAAGGCGGTCAACGTCGGCGTCGCCAACGTGATGTCCAACTCGGGCCAGACGTGCAGCGCTTGGACGCGAATGCTCGTGCACCGGGACCAGTACGAGGAGGCGGTGGGCCTGGCCGCCGCGGCCGCCGCCAAGTACGGCGAGCGCATCGGCCCGGTCGTGAACGCCAAGCAGCAGGCCCGGGTGCGGAGTTACATCGAGACGGGGATCGCGGAAGGCGCCCGCCTCGTCGCCGGCGGCCCCGAATCACCGCGCGAACAGGGCTACTTCGTCAGCCCGACCGTCTTCGCCGACGTCACCCCGGACATGACCATCGCCCAGGAGGAGATCTTCGGCCCGGTCCTGTCCGTCCTGCGCTACGAGGACGAGGAGGACGCCCTGCGCATCGCCAACGGCACGGTCTACGGCCTCGCGGGCGCCGTGTGGGCCGGCGACGAGGCCGAGGCCGTCGCCTTCGCGCGCCGCATGGAGACCGGCCAGGTCGACATCAACGGCGGCCGCTTCAACCCCCTTGCCCCCTTCGGCGGTTACAAGCAGTCGGGCGTCGGCCGTGAACTCGGCACGCACGGCCTGTCCGAGTACCTCCAGACCAAGTCCTTCCAGTTCTGAGGAGCGTCCACGTGGTTCGCGCCGCCGTCCTGCCCGCCGTGGGTGCTCCGTTGGAGATCACGGACATCGACCTGCCCGACCCCGGCCCCGGCCAGGTCCGCGTCCGCCTCGCCGCCGCGGGCGTCTGCCACTCCGACCTGTCCCTGTCCGACGGCACCATGCGCGTGCCGGTCCCCGCCGTGCTCGGCCACGAGGGCGCCGGCACGGTCGTGGCCGTCGGCGAGGGCGTCACGCATATCTCGCCCGGCGCCGAGGTCGTCCTCAACTGGGCCCCGTCCTGCGGCGGTTGCCACGCCTGCTCGCTCGGCGAGGTGTGGCTGTGCGCCAACGCCCTCAAGGGTGCCGCCGACGTGTACGCCCACCGCGCGGACGACGGCTCCGACCTCCACCCCGGCCTGAACGTGGCCGCGTTCGCCGAGGAGACGGTCGTATCGGCCGCCTGTGTCCTGCCCCTCCCGGAGGGCATCCCGCTGACCGACGCGGCCCTGCTCGGCTGTGCCGTCCTCACCGGCTACGGAGCCGTCCACCACTCGGCACGGGTCCGGCAGGGCGAGACGGTGGCGGTGTACGGCGTCGGGGGAGTGGGCCTGGCCGCGCTCCAGGGCGCCCGGATCGCGGGTGCCTCGCGGATCGTGGCGGTCGATGTCTCCCCGGAGAAGGAGGAGTTGGCGCGGGCCGCGGGCGCCACGGACTACGTCCTCGCCTCCGACACCACGGCCCGCGAGATCCGCGGTCTCACCGGCAAGCAGGGGGTCGACGTGGCGATCGAGTGCGTGGGCCGCGCCACGACCATCCGCGCGGCCTGGGACTCCACCCGCCGCGGCGGCCGCACCACGGTGGTCGGCATCGGCGGCAAGGACCAGCAGGTCACCTTCAACGCCCTCGAACTCTTCCACTGGGGACGGACGTTGGCCGGCTGCGTCTACGGCAACTCCGACCCAGCGAAGGACCTGCCGGTCCTGGCCGACCACGTCCGCGCGGGCCGCCTGGACCTGGGCGCGCTGGTCACGGAACGGATCGCCCTGGACGGCATCCCGGCGGCCTTCGAGAACATGCTGGCGGGGAAGGGCGGCCGGGCGCTGGTCACGTTCTGAGGAGGGCGGTCACTTCTTGACGGACGCGTCCTCGGAGGGCGGCTCGGCCGAGACCACCGCAGTCGCCTCCGGCTCGGCCGAGGCCACCGCGGTCGCCCCTGGCTCTGGCGCCCCCGGCTCGGTCACGACCGCCGCTCGCGCCCGGGACCGGGACACCGCCACACCCGCCAGACACAGCGCCCCGCCCGCCAGCGTGAGCAGCCCCGGCACCTCGCCGAGCGCCAGCCACGACATCAGGACGACCAGCGCGGGCACCGCGTACGTGGTCGCGCCCATCTTGCTGGCGGTCGTCCGGGCCAGGGCGTACGCCCACGTCGTGAAGGCGAGGGCGGTCGGAAAGACGCCCAGATACACCATGTTGAGCGTGGCGGAGACGGGCGCGTCGGCCGCCTGCTGGACGAGCTGTCCGGCGAACGGCAGACAGACCACGGCCCCGATGAGACACCCGAACGTCGTCACCTGGAGCGCGCTCGCCTGGGCGAGAGCAGGCTTCTGGGCGACGACCCCACCGGCGTACGCGACCGCCGCGAGCAGACACAGCACCACCCCGAGCACCGACGAACCGCCCTGCCCCGACATCGACAGCCCCACGGTCACCGCACCGGCGAACGACACCGCCATCCCCGCCAGCAGCCGCGGCGGCATCGCGTCCCCCAGGAGCCGTGAGCCGAGCAGGGCGATGAGGATGGGCCCGATGTTCACGACGAGGGCGGCGGTACCGGCGTCGACCTGCTGCTCGCCCCAGTTCAGGACGACCATGTAGAACCCGAACCACAGCACGCCCGATATCGCGATCCCCCGCCACGCGGACCGCGGCGGCAACCCCTCCCGCCGCACACCCCAGAGGATCCCCAGCGCCACCACCCCGCTCACCAACCGCCCCAACGCCAACGCCCCCGGCGAGTAGGCGTCCCCCGCACTCCGGATCGACACGAACGCGGAGGCCCACAGCACAACGGTGACGACAGCGGCGGCGGCAGCGCTCGCTCCGGCAGGACGAGGGGTTTTCTTCATGCCCCGAGGTTAGGCAGTGACGCATACACACCGCTGGCGGAAATCGGACGCAAGGCTCGGCACCGGGGAGGGCAGAGTCCGGCCCAGGTGTCGACGGTTCCGACAGGTGAGGACGGCGACACCGTGGCCTTCGACCTCACCGAGGACTTCCCCGACGCACACCTGCACCTGTGGGACCTGAGCAGCGAAGACAATGCACCTTTCCTGGACGTGGCCGAGACCCCGATCCGCCCGTTCTGTGGGGTGGTTGGAGTCTGCCCGGACGTCACCGAACCCCAAAGCGTCCTGCCGCAGGGCCACTTCGGCGGCAACACGGCCCCAGTTCGAAACGGCAGGCCCCCTCCGTACAGACGCCGACCTAATGCGGGCAGCCCCGGACGCACCCCGATTGGTGGACGCCCCGAACCGGGTGGTCTCGGCGTACTTGCCCAGGGCGTACATGGGCACCTCATGAGGCAGGCGAGGCATACCCCCAGGGGCGCGGGGAACTGCGCGACAAGCCACGACGGACCGTCAGTCCGCACCGCACAGGACCACCCCACTCCTACCCGGCCCGCCGAACCTCTTCGAACTGCCCCGTCAACCCGTCGAGCAACGCAGTGAGCCCCGTCTCGAACGCCCGCTGATCAATCTTCTCCTGCTGCTCCGCGAGCAAATGAGCCTGCCCGAGATGGGGATAGCTGGCAGGGTCGTACGCGCTCGCGTCATCCACGAATCCCCCCGCGAACGACCCCAACGCCGACCCCATGATGAAGTACCGCATCAACGCCCCGATCGACGTCGCCTGCGCCGCAGGCCACCCCGCCGCCACCATCCCCCCGTACACCGCGTCGGCGAGCCGCAGCCCCGCCGGCCGCCGGCCGGGCCCCGTCGCGAGGACGGGCACGATGTTCGGATGGTCGCGCAGCGCGCCGCGATAGGAGACCGCCCAGTCGTGCAGCGCGGTCCGCCAGTCCCGCCCGTCCTCGAACATCGACAGATCCACCTGTGCGCTCACCGAGTCGGCGACCGCCTCAAGGATCTCGTCCTTGGTGCGGAAGTGGTTGTAGAGCGAGGGCCCGCTCACCCCCAACTCGGCCGCGAGCCGACGCGTGGAGACGGCCGAGAGGCCCTCCGCGTCGACCAGCGCACGTGCCGTCTCGACGATCCGGTCGGTGCTGAGCAGGGGCTTGCGCGGTCGGGCCATGGCGCACATAGTAGGGCTGCGCTCGGAAACTAGCAGTGCTAATTTAAGTGGATGTCCTCACGATCCGTTTCTTTGGGGTGATCTCGTGGTGAACCTGGGGCTCAGCGAGGAGCAGGAGGCCGTAAGGCAGCTCGCGAAGGACTTCGTGGCCCGCGAGATCGCCCCGCACGTCGTCGACTGGGACCGCGCCGAGGAGGTCGACCGGGGAATCGTGAAGAAGCTCGGCGAGGTCGGCTTCCTGGGCCTGACGGTCGACGAGGAGTACGGCGGCTCCGGCGGCGACCACCTCGCGTACTGCCTGGTCACCGAGGAGCTGGGACGCGGCGACTCGTCCGTGCGCGGGATCGTGTCCGTCTCGCTCGGCCTTGTCGCCAAGTCGGTCGCGGCCTGGGGGAGCGAGGAGCAGAAGCGGCGCTGGCTGCCGGGGCTCACTTCCGGCGAGTACGTCGGCTGCTTCGGCCTGACCGAGCCGGGCACCGGCTCCGACGCCGGCAACCTCACCACGCGGGCGGTGCGCGAAGGCGACGACTACGTCATCAGCGGCACCAAGATGTTCATCACCAACGGGACGTGGGCCGACGTCGTGCTCCTCTTCGCCCGCTCGACCGACGCTCCCGGCCACAAGGGCGTCTCCGCCTTCCTCGTACCGACCGACACCCCCGGTCTGACCCGCCGTACCATCCACGGCAAGCTCGGCCTGCGCGGCCAGGCCACCGCCGAACTGGTCCTCGACGACGTCCGCGTCCCCGCCTCCGCGATGCTCGCCCCCGAGGGCAAGGGTTTCTCGGTCGCCATGTCGGCACTGGCCAAGGGGCGGATGTCGGTCGCGGCCGGCTGCGTCGGCATCGCCCAGGCCGCGCTGGACGCGGCCCTGCGTTACGCGGGCGAGCGGGAGCAGTTCGGGAAGCCCATCGCCCAGCACCAGTTGGTGCAGGAGCTGATCAGCGACATCGCCCTCGACGTGGACGCGGCCCGGCTGCTGACCTGGCGGGTCGCCGATCTGATCGACCGCGGGCAGCCCTTCGCCGTCGAGTCCTCCAAGGCCAAGCTCTTCGCCTCGGAGGCCGCGGTCCGCGCCGCCAACAACGCCGTCCAGGTGTTCGGCGGCTACGGCTACATCGACGAGTACCCGGTCGGCAAGCTGCTGCGCGACGCCCGCGTGATGACCCTCTACGAGGGCACCAGTCAGATCCAGAAGCTGCTCATCGGCCGTGCGCTGACCGGGATTTCGGCGTTCTGAGTACGTCGGCTGAGTACGCGGACGGATGTGGCGGCCGCCGGATCGCCCGACGCTTGTCCCCATGAGCGAAGCATCGGGCAAACCGCAGAACACGGCCGCCTTCTACGGCCAGGCCGTCGCGTCCTTCTCCGTCGCCATCGCGGCGACCGCCATCGGCATCTTCAAGCTCCAGGCCGACGCCTGGGTGCGGGCCTTCCTCGCGATCGCCGTCCTGTATCTGGTCACCTCCTCCTTCACCCTCGCCAAGGTGATCCGGGACCGGCAGGACGGGGCACGCGGCGTCTACAACCCGTTCGAAAAGCTCTGAGCGGGCAGCCTAAGCGCTCGCTCAGCTTCGGCGGTATGGTGGAGCCCTTGCCATCGAGAGGGGCTTACGAGCGATGAGTACGGCGGAGGAGACGGCCGGCGGCGAGACGCAGGCCTGGGGCGAGGTCACGCCCGACGCGGCCCGGCGGCTGCTGGTCGCCGCCGTGGAGGCCTTCGCCGAGCGCGGGTACCACGCGACGACGACCCGCGACATCGCGGGCCGCGCCGGGATGAGTCCGGCCGCGCTCTACATCCACTACAAGACCAAGGAAGAGCTGCTCCACCGCATCAGCAGGATCGGCCACGAGAAGGCCCTCGACATCCTGCGGACCGCGGCCCGGCGCGAGGGCACCGCGACCGAGCGCCTCGCGGACGCCGTCAGCTCGTTCGTCGGCTGGCACGCCGGCGGACGCACCACCGCGCGGGTCGTGCAGTACGAACTCGACTCGCTCGGCCCCGACGCCCGCGCCGAGATCCTCGCGCTGCGCCGGCAGTGCGACGCCGAGGTGCGCGGGATCATCGAGGACGGCATCGACTCCGGCGAGTTCGACGTGCTGGACGTCAAGGGCACCACCCTCGCCGTGCTGTCGCTCTGCATCGACGTGGCCCGCTGGTTCAGCCTCGAAGGCCGCTGGACGCCGGACGAGATCGGCGCGCTCTACGCCGACCTCGTGCTGCGGATGGTGGGCGCGGGCACCGCGAAGTGACCCTCGTCGCCCGTGCGCCCACAGGCCGTACGAGCGCCTACAGGTAGTACCGGGAGACCGACTCCGCCACGCACACCGGCTTGTCGCCGCCCTCGCGCTCCACGGTGAAGGCGACGGAGACCTGGACACCGCCGGCCACGTCGTCGACGCCGGTGATCCGCGCGGTGGCCCGCACGCGGGAGCCGACGGGGACCGGGGCGGGGAAACGGACCTTGTTGGTGCCGTAGTTGACGCCCATCTTGACGTTCTCGACCTTGATCAGCTGCGGGCCGAAGAGGGGCAGCAGGGACAGGGTCAGATAGCCGTGCGCGATGGTGGTCCCGAAGGGCCCGGCCGCCGCCTTCTCCGGGTCCACGTGGATCCACTGGTGGTCGCCGGTCGCGTCCGCGAACAGATCGATCCGCTTCTGGTCGACCTCCAGCCAGTCGGTGTACCCCAACTGCTCGTCCACCGCCGCCTTCAGCTCGTCGACGGACGCGAAGATCCTCGGCTCTGCCATGTCCCGGCCTCCCATGTGCCTGAAGCTGTGTCCCAAGCTGTGTTCCCACGTCTAAGCAACTGCTTAGCATGGTCGGGTCGGGAGGCAATGTCAACGGACCGGGCGCCGGACGGGTGGGTAGGGTTCGAGGGGTGCCCCAGATTCCCGAGAAGATCCACGAGCTCACGGTCGGTCAACTCGCCGCGCGCAGCGGTGCCGCCGTCTCCGCCCTGCACTTCTACGAGTCCAAGGGCCTGATCACCAGCCGCCGCACCACGGGCAACCAGCGCCGCTACCAACGTGACGCGCTGCGCCGGGTCGCCTTCGTACGGGCCGCCCAGCGGGTCGGCATCCCGCTCGCCACGATCCGCGAGGCGCTCGCCGAACTCCCGGAGGAGCGCACGCCCACCCGTGAGGACTGGGCCCGTCTCTCCGAGGCCTGGCGCTCCGAACTCGACGAGCGCATCAGTCAGCTCGGCCGCCTGCGCGACCACCTCACCGACTGCATCGCCTGCGGCTGCCTCTCCCTCGACACCTGTGTCCTGTCCAACCCGGACGACGTGGTGGGCGAACGCGGGAACGGGTCCCGGCTGCTGGTGGAGCGCCGGGGGACGCGGAGGACGGGTGCGCGACAGCCGACGGAGGAAGAGAAGCAGGAGCCGAAGAGCTGCCGTTGAGCCCTGCGTGTACGGAGGTCTGCCCCCGCTCGCACGGAGCGCTGCCGCCGGCCTCCTTCGCGGTCGCGACCATCACCCGGCGCCGTACTCGACCAGCCCCGCCGCCACCAACTCCGCGTTGGACCGCGCCCGTTGCCCGTCCGGCAGGACCAGCGTGTCCTCCAGGCCGATCCGGGTCGCGAGGCCGAGACGCCCCGCCAGTCGCAGCACCGGCCAGGCGCCGCCGTCCTCGCCGTGCAGCAGCACCGGGCGGCCGTGCGCGGGACCGAGGGCGGCCAGCAGAGCGCGCGCCGACGCCCGCGCCGTACTCGCGTCGGTGTCCGTCACCTCGGCGAGCACGCGCAGCACCTTCGGGCCGAGCGGTGAGGCCGCGAACCGGGCCGCCCCGTCCGTGCCGGACCAGATGCCGGCCTCGACGCCCACGCCGAGGCCGAGCAGCGCGGCGGCGATCTCCTCCGCGCCCTCCTCGTGCCAGTTCACCGAGGCGTGGTCGGGCAGGTCGGGCAGGGCGGCCCAACTCCGTACACGGGCAAGCCGAGCCGCCGGGTCCGGTTCCGCCCAGGCGCCCGTGGTCACACCGACCGGCACCGACACCCGTCGCCGGATCGCCGCCAGCGTGGGCGCGAGCACCTTGGGCGACAGGGAGTCGCCGCCGCACGGGGTCTTGGGGTGGACATGGACGTCCGTCGCGCCGACCACGACGGCCGCCTCCGCCGCCTCACCCATCGCCTCCGGCGACACCGGCACCGCGGCTCCGTCGGCCGCTTCCCGGGGCCCGTTCAGACACACCTGCACCATGGCTCGATGGTGCCAGCCACCACTGACAAGACATGTGGCGGCACTCGGTAGCGGGACGGTCATGGTTCACACCGGTGCGGGACCGGGTGTTCGACTGTTTCGGGGGCGCGGCATCCCCGGCGCACCCCCGTCCGACTCAGGCCGAGACGAGCAGCAGCCTTCCGCGCCTTGCGTCCGCCAGGGCCTCGGCTGTGAGCACGGGCCGTGGTACGAGGATTCCGCAGTGCGTGCAGACCGGACCGGTGGAGGGCTCGTGGTCCAGGTCGTACTTCCAGGTCAGACGTGCTCCGCCGCACGCCGGGCAGCCGGAGCCCGGGTCGTGTTCCAGTGCGGAGATCAGTCGGCGCAGTACTTCGGCCAGCGGCTCACGGGGGTGGACCCGCGGGTCGTCGCACCACGCGACACCGAAACCTCCCCAGGTCAGTCGGTGCCAGTCGTCGATGGTTCCGGGACTGCGCAGTCCGTCGTGCTTCTCCTTGCGGCGCCGCTCGGCGAAGTCGCCCTCGTAGGCCAGCCAGACCGAACGCGCCTCTTCCAGTTCGTCCAGTGCGGCCACGAGCCGCACCGGGTCGGGGGAGCGGTCCTCGGGGCCGAACCCCGCCCGGGAGCACAAATGGTCCCAGGTCGCCCTGTGCCCGTACGGAGCGAACCGCTCAAGGCACTTGCGCAGTGAGTAGCGCCGCAGTGCGAGATCGCTCCGCGGATCGCGGACCTGTCTCGCCAGACTCCGGAAACCTGCCATCGCCCTGCACCTCCGTCACACCTGCACCTGTACTTCGGTCACTTCGGCGTCGTCGTACGGACGTCGCCGAGTAGACGTATCGACACGCGATTTGGCTCCATCCGATTTCCGATGACCTCCATAAGCAGGCTCGCCAACCAAAACTTGACGCATGTTCATCTTCTATCCCGGGGATACCGGCGGTAACGTCCCGGCTCACCCCCCTGTCGGTAGGAGCTGCCATGCCACGGCGTACCGGACCCAACGTGCTCGACAGACTGAGAACTCCCCGCAGATTCCCTTGGTTCCTGAAGACCACTGCCGTATGCGCCCTGATTGCCGGACTTTTGTCCCCGCTTTCCCAAGTGGCGGCCGAAGCCGCCGACACGGCCGGCCCGACCGCGGCGGCCGCCGCCAACGACTACTGCGGCGGCCAGTGCTCCGACATCCTGCCGCCGGGCGAGAACGGCAACGCCACGCTCGCGCAGGTCCTTCTCAACCAGGCCTTCGGCATCCAGCCCGACCACGCCGAGGACCAGCTCGGGCCCTACGCCAACCTGGCCTCCGGGTACTCCACCCTCACCGACGCGAAGATCAACACCTTCTTCAACGACGCGTCCTTCGGTGTCGCGTCCGATCAAGTCGCCTCCACCCTGAGTCCCGCGGGCCGTACCGACGTGACGATCGTCCGCGACAAGAAGACGGGCGTTCCGCACATCACCGGTACCACCAGATACGGCACGGAGTTCGGTGCCGGCTATGCGGCGGCCCAGGACCGGCTGTGGCTGATGGACGTCTTCCGGCACGTGGGCCGCGGCCAGCTCACCACCTTCGCGGGCGGTGTGGCCTCCAACCAGGGCCTTGAACAGGAGTTCTACCGCAACGCCCCGTACTCCGAGGCAGACCTCCAGGCGCAGATCGACAGCGTCATCGCGAACAACGGAGCCCGCGGCCAACAGGCCCTCGACGACGCCAACGCCTATATCGCCGGCATCAACTCCTACATCGACGCCTCCGACAGCGGCCGGTACTTCCCCGGCGAGTACGTGCTGACCGGGCACAAGGACTCGATCACCAATGCCGGCACCATCGACCACTTCAAGCTCACCGACCTGGTCGCGCTGGCCTCCGTGATCGGCTCGCTGTTCGGCTCCGGCGGTGGCGGCGAGGTCAACAACGCGCTCTCGCTGCTCGCCGCCCAGTCCCAGTACGGCGTGGAGGAGGGCACCAAGGTCTGGGAGTCCTTCCGCGAGCGCAACGACCCCGAGGCCGCGCTCACCATCCACGACGGTTCGAGCTTCCCGTACGGCACCAAGCCCGCCACCGCCCAGGGCCAGGCCCTGCCCGACGCCGGCTCGGTGACCACGGAACCGCTGATCTACGACGCCACCGGCACCGGGGCGAACCAGAGCGCCGACGCCGCCTCCGCCGCGGCGACCGCGACCGCCCTCAGCTCGGCGAAACGCGGCATGTCCAACGCCCTTGTCGTCAGCGGCAGTCACACCGCCAGCGGCCATCCGGTCGCCGTCTTCGGCCCGCAGACCGGCTACTTCGCACCCCAGCTGCTCATGCTCCAGGAGATCCAGGGCCCGGGCATCAGCGCCCGCGGCGCCTCCTTCGCGGGTCTGAGCATGTACGTCGAACTCGGCCGCGGCCAGGACTACTCGTGGTCCGCGACCACCTCCGGCCAGGACATCATCGACACCTACGCGGTCGAACTGTGCCAGGACGACTACCACTACCTCTTCCACGGCACCTGCACGGCCATGGACAAGATCGAGCAGAAGAACGCCTGGAAGCCGACCACGGCCGACGGCACGGCGGCCGGCTCGTACACGATGAGAGTCTGGAAAACGAAGTACGGGCCCGTGGAGTACAGAGCGACCGTCGGCGGCAAGAAGGTCGCCTACACCACCCTGCGCTCCTCCTACATGCACGAGGCCGACTCGATCATCGGCTTCCAGATGCTCAACGACCCGGACTACGTGAAGAGTCCGCAGACCTTCCAGAGCGCGGCGCAGCACATCAACTACACCTTCAACTGGTTCTACGCCGACTCCCAGCACACCGCGTACTACAACAGCGGCAACAACCCGGTGCGGCCCAGCGGCGTCGACGCCGAGTTCCCGGTCTGGGCGCAGTCGGCCAACGAGTGGCAGAACTGGAACCCGACCACCAACACCTCGGACTACACACCCGCCTCCGCGCACCCCAACTCCATCGACCAGGACTACTACATCTCCTGGAACAACAAACAGGCCCTCAACTACACGACCGCGAGCTGGGGCGACGGCTCGGTGCACCGCGGCGACCTGCTCAACGACCGGGTGAAGAAGCTGGTCGCGGCGGGCGGGGTGACCCGGACGTCGCTGGTGAAGGCGATGGCCGACGCGGCGCTCACCGACCTGCGCGCCGAGGACGTGCTGCCGGACCTGCTGAAGGTGATCAACAGCAGTACGGTCACCGACACCACGGCGGCCGCCGCCGTCACCAAGCTCCAGACCTGGCTCACGGCGGGCGGCAAACGCACCGAGACCTCGGCGGGCTCCAAGACGTACGCCAACGCCGACGCCGTCCGGATCCTGGACGCCTGGTGGCCGCTGCTGGTGAAGGCCGAGTTCCAGCCCGGCCTCGGCACCGACCTGTACACCGCCTTCACCAACAACCTCTACATCGACGAGACCCCGTCGGCCGCCCACGGCCCGACCGGATCGCACGCCGGCAGCTCCTTCCAGTACGGCTGGTGGAGCTACGTCGACAAGGACATCCGGTCGGTGCTCGGGCAGAGCGTGTCCGGGCCGCTGGCGAAGCAGTACTGCGGCGGGGGCAGCCTCAGCGCCTGCCGGGACATCCTCATCAGCACCCTGAAGACGGCGGCCGGCACCAGCGCCTCCACCGTCTACCCGGGCGACTCGCTGTGCGCGGCGGGCGACCAGTGGTGCGCCGACTCGATCGTCCAGCGCACCCTGGGCGGCATCAAGCACTACAACATCAGCTGGCAGAACCGGCCCACCTTCCAGCAGGTCGTGGAGTACACCTCGCACCGCTGATGCCCAGTGGCGGCGGGGTCACGCGATACGCCCCGCCGCCAGGACCAGCCGGACCAGTTCGGGGTGCACGATGTCGCTGTGCGCCCCGGCCGGCGGGCCACCCCGCCGGACGACCGCCGCCGCGTCGACGTTCACGCACCCCGACGCGGCGAGCGGTCCGCGCAACGCCCCGGCGAGATCGAGCTGTTGGGTGCCCGGCACGCCCTGTACCCCGTCGTGGCCCATCGCCCCCCACTCGGGGCCGAGCGTCCGCCCCAGGTCGACGCCCGCGAACGCGTTGTTCTCGCGCGCCGCCCGCGAGGCCAGCGGATACATCGTGCTCAGCGCCTGGTCGAAGCGGGAGTAGCAGCACACCAGCGGCCCGTCGATCCGGTTCTGCCGGCCGTGCAGCACCCCGCCCTTGTGCGGGTCCTGCGGCAGCCGCGCGGCGAACGCGTAGTGCGAGAAGGCGCCTTGGAGCAGCGTCACCGACTTCACCGTGCGCACCCCGTCCGGCAGCCCGCGCAGCGCGAACGACACCAGCCGGCCGCCGAAACTGTGCCCGACCAGATGCACCCGCACCTTGGGCGCCGCCTTCGCCAACTGCCCGATCACCGGCCCCAGTCCACGCTCCCCGACGGTCCCCGCGCGCCGCTTCATCGCGTAGTACGTCCCCTGGCGCAGCAGCTCCTTCGCGCCCTCCCAGGGGTTGGGCAGCGCGAACCCGGCGTGCTCACCGCCCGGCTGAAGGGTCGTCAGCGCCTGCGCGAACTCGTCGCAGAGCGCCGCCGGGTCCTCGGCCAGCAGCGCGGGCTCGCTGCGCGGGCCGTCCTCCGCGAGCGTGTCCGCCGCGAACAGCGGCTGCGGGCCGTCCGGTGCGGCCTCGACCAGCAGCCGCACCAGCCGCCCGAACTCGTCCAGTTCGGGCCCGGGCCGCCCGTCCAGCATCCGCGCGATCTGCTCGACCACCGTGGTCCGCCCGGGGAACGCCTCCAGCAGTGCGCGCCGGGTGTCCTTGTCGAGCGCCGGTCCCGGTGCCGCCTCCGCCTCCGTGGCCACCACGGACTTGGGGAAGTCCGGGATCGGCTCGTCGCAGAACCGCATCGACGGCCACACCACGCCCACGTACCCGATCTTCGCCTTCGGCGCCAACTCCCGGCAGGGCGCGAGGAACTGGTGGTAGAGCGCGGTCGCGGTCGAGCGGTCGTTGTTCCAGCCGTGCGCGAAGACGACCAGGTCCTTGACGCCCCGCCGGGACACCTCGGTGAGCAGCCGGTCCCGCTCGGCCGCGTCGACGTCCCCGTCCGCGTCGAAGGTCAGCTCCCAGTACGGACTCACCCTCGTCGCCGTCTGGGCAGTTGTCGGTTGTGCCATGACTGTTCCCTTCGTCCCCCGTGGTGGTGCTATGTGGGCACATAGTCCTGCTCCAGGGGAGGGATGGCCATACACCGGGACCTATCCGTAGAGAAGGTATTCCTTCCGTGTCCTTCGGAACGCGGCGAGCTCCCGGCGCCAGCCGCCCACCACCTCGTCGGTGCCCGCGCCGGCGTCGATCGCCGTGCGCACGTGCGTGGAGCCGGTGAGCTTGTCGATCCAGTTGTCGGAGCGCCAAGCGAAGCCGCTCCACGCCTTCTTGGCGGTCACCAGCAGCGCGATCCCGGTGCGCACGGGGTCGTACGCGGCCCGGTCGTGCACATGGATCTGCACACCTCCGACGGTCTTTCCCTGGAACTTGGAGAAGGTCGGTGCGAAGTACGCCTCCCTGAAGCGCACACCGGGCAGGCCGAGTTCGTTCACCGCGGCCGCCCAGCGCCCGTCGAGACCCTCCGCGCCCAGCAGTTCGAAGGGACGGGTGGTGCCGCGCCCCTCGGAGAGGTTGGTGCCCTCGAACAGACACGTCCCGGAGTACACCAGGGCGGTGTCGGGCGTCGGCATGTTGGGACTCGGCGGCACCCACGGCAGTGACCAGGCGTCGTAGAACTCCGACCGCCGCCACCCCGTCATCGTCACGGTCTCCAGCGGCACCGGCGCGGTCAGGAACTCCCCGTTGAACAGCCGCGCCAGCTCGGCCACCGTCATCCCGTGCGCCTGCGAGATCGGCTGCCGCCCGACGAAGGTCGCGAACTCCCGGTGCAGCACGGGCCCTTGGGCGGACCGCCCGGACACCGGGTTCGGCCGGTCCAGCACCACGAACCGCTTGCCGGCCAGCTGCGCGGCCTCCATGCAGTCGTAGAGCGTCCAGATGTACGTGTAGAAGCGGGCGCCGACGTCCTGGATGTCGAAGACGACCGTGTCGACGCCGGACGCGGTGAACACGTCGGCGAGGGGCTGACCGCTCTTCAGATACGTGTCGTAGACGGGGAGTCCGGTCGCGGGGTCGTCGTAGCGGCCCTCGGAGCCGCCGGCCTGGGCGGTGCCGCGGAAGCCGTGTTCGGGGCCGAAGACGGCGACCAGGTCCACGCGGTCGTCGGCGTGCATGACGTCGACGATGTGCCGGACGTCCCGGGTGACGCCGGTGGGGTTGGTGACCACGCCGACCCGCCGGCCGTCGAGCAGCGCGTAGCCGGACGCGGCCAGGCGCTCGAAGCCGGTACGGAGGGGCCGACGGCCCGGGGCTGTCGAGTTCGGGGCCGTCGGGGCCGGGGCCGCCGATGCCGGGGGTGCCGAAGAGGTGAGTGCCGCTGCCGTGGTCGCTGCGAGGAGGGCTCGTCTGGAGGGGCGCATGCGTGCACGGTATGGGCGCCGCCGCTAGTAGTCGACGGCCATGGGGGAGCCGTGTCGCGACCGCCTGCGTGCCGCCTCCTGAGCCTCCCTCAGTTCGGCGTGCACGGAGCGCAGTTTGTTGCGCACCTGGTTGTGGAGGCTGGTGAACTCGGACTCGGTGATCGTGCCGCGCTGCGCGTCCATGATCTGCCGGTGCACGGGCCCGCTGACCGAGGGTGCCCGGCTCACCTCGCCGGCGCCGGCCCGCCGGCCGGGATCTTCGATGACGTCGATGGCGAAGCTGATCCAGTCCGCCTTGTTGTACGCGCCGCCCGGCATGCCCGGCGACTCGGCCTCCGTCCGCTCGACGATCGCCTCGACGTTCAGCCGGATCGCGTAGCCGAGTCCCAGGAGGCGCTGCCGGAAGTCCCGCAACGCCGTCTCCATGGCCAGCTGTTCCGAGTTGACCGCGTTGGTGCCGACCACCAGGTTCTGGAACACGGTGGGGCCGTTGTCGCCGTCGCCGACGAGGTGACACCACTCGTGCGAGGCGAGCCGCCCGTTCGCGCCGCCCCGGCCGGTCGTCGGCATCATCTGGTGCGCGGCGAACCCGCCCATGGCCGTCGCGGTGTGGCGCCCGGCGGTCGCCCGGTCCACCGTCGGCGGCCGGGACACCCTGGTCTGTGCGCGCGTCCTGCCCTGCGCCTCGGCCCCGGCGGCGAGTGCGTCGAAGCCGCGTCGGCTCAGGAAACGGCGCTCGTCCTTGGCCGTCCCGTCCGCGTTGGTGAAGTTCGGGTCGACGACGTTGCGCGTGTAGAAGACGAACGGCTCGCTCGGATCGGTCGGCAGCGGCACCAGCCCCTGGGTGTTCCCGTCGACGCGGTTGTCCGGCCCCAGACCTCGCGCCTGGGCCAGGGAGTCGAGGTCCTGGCCGCCCACGTACGCCGGGTTGGGGGCCCAGTAGTCCCCGAAGCGGTAGGTCCGTCCCATCGACCGTCCGCCGGACCCCTTGGGGGTCATCCGGACGATGCGGAAGCGCCGCGCGGTGTCGATCAGCGTGGGACTGTGCCGGACATCGGTGTTGATGATCTCGACGCGGTAGACGTAGAACGAGGTCTGGTACTCCACCTCCCAGCTCTGCTGAAGAGTGCCGCCCCGGCGGCTCGCCGTCGCCCGGGGCAGCGAGGCGGTACGCGGGACCCGCAGTGCGTCCGTGTCGTATCCCTGGCGCTGGGCGGCGTAGGCGTGTTCCGGGGTCCGGACGAGCTGCCCCTCGGCGTCGAACTCCTCGTTCGGCACCCACAGCGCCACGATGTCGTCGATCTGGTCGCGCTGTGCCAGCTGCTCGTCCGCCGTCGCCCGGAGCGGATCCGGGGCCCGGCTGGACCGCATGCGCTGCACCGCCGCTCCGGGCCCGCCCGCGTGCGCGTGCCCCGCGTGGGAGTGCCCGGCGTGCTCGGCGTGCGCGTGCTCCCCGCCCGCGGGGGAGGCGGCGCCCAGGACGCGCGTGGCCTGCTGCTCGGCCTCGCGCTCGAAGCGGTCGCCGGGGTCGGAGACCCGCAGTCCGTCGCCGCGGTCGGTGCCCGCGACCGGGCCCGAGCGCTGCTGGACGACATGGGTCAGCTCATGGGCGAGCGTGTGCCGGTCCGCGCCGCCCTCGCCGATGACGACATGGCTGCCGGAGGTGTAGGCGCGGGCGCCGAGGCCCGCCGCGGACTCCTTGGCCGCCCCGTCGGTGTGCAGACGTACGTCGGAGAAGTCCGTCCCGAAGCGGGCCTCCATGTCGGTGCGGGTCGTGGGGTCGAGCGGCTGCCCGGGACCGCGCAGCACGCTGTGCACCGACCGCTGCACGGCCGTCTCACCCGTCTCCTGTGCGCCGTCGTCCGCCGCGCGCTCCCGCTGGAGGGTCTGTCCGACGGCGGTGTTCCCGGCGAGCCGTTGCAGGGCGAGCAGGCCGGTCGGGTCGGCGGACCCCAGCCGTCCGGGGGCGGGAAGCCGGCCGGCGGGGGAGCGGGGCGCGAGCCGCGCCGGGCGGACACCGGCGCCGTCCTGCTCCCGCTCGTGCGAGGGACGCTGCGCCGCCATCAGCTCTCCTGTGCTCGTCCGGACGGGAAGAGTTCATGCTCGACGCTGCCCGAAAGGGAACCGAGAGTCGCCCGGACAGGAAATCGGGCAAACAAGGGGTTCACTTCTCAGGAACGGGTGGCGGGCAGAAGGTGAACAGCACCTCCGGTTCGGACGATTGCGACTGCTCCTCCGCCCCTTCCAGCGACATACCAACCGGTTAGTATGGACCCGCAACAGAGTCGCGGTCATCTAGTCTGGCCGCGCAGCCGAGCCGCAGTCATGAGGAGACCGATGGTGGAAGCCGTTCAGGGTGCCGGTGTGGTTGTGACGGGAGCCGGGGGTGGCATCGGGGCCGCGCTCGCCCGACGATTCGCCGCCGAAGGAGCCCGGGTCGTCGTCAACGATCTGGACGGCGAGCGGGCGAAGGCCGTCGCCGAGGAGATCGGTGGCATCGCCGTGCCGGGGGACGCCTCCGCGATCGTCGGTGCGGCCCGCGACGCGCTCGACGGGAGCATCGACGTCTACTGCGCCAACGCCGGTGTCGGCTTCGAGGGCGGAAACGTCGAGACGGGGCTCGACGAGCACGCCTGGGCCGCGTCCTGGGACGTCAACGTCATGGCCCACGTCCGGGCCGCCCACGAGCTGCTGCCGGCCTGGCTGGAGCGCGGCAGCGGACGGTTCGTGTCCACCGTGTCGGCCGCCGGGCTGCTCACCATGATCGGGTCCGCGCCCTACAGCGTCACCAAGCACGGCGCGTACGCCTTCGCCGAGTATCTGTCGCTGACGTACCGGCACCGCGGGATCAAGGTCCACGCGATCTGCCCGCAGGGGGTGCGCACCGACATGCTCGCGGCCACCGGCAGCGCGGGCGACCTGGTGCTGCAGCCGACGGCGATCGAGCCCGAGGAGGTCGCCGCGGCGCTGATCAAGGGCATCGAGGAGGACCGCTTCCTGATCCTGCCGCACCCCGAGGTCGCCCAGTACTACCAGGTCAGGGCCGCTGAGCCGGACCGCTGGCTGAGCAACATGAACCACCTCCAGCAGAAGTGGGAGGCCACGCGGTGACCGCCTCCGGGTACGCGGCCAAGCCCTGGACGGCGCTGCTCAACGACGCCCAGCGCGCCCCGATCGCCCCGCTCGACACCCTGGTGCACGCCCTGCGCCGGGCCGTGACCGAGGCGCCCGACCGGGACTTCCTCGCCTACTTCGACGGCCGCCTCACCTACCGCGAGGTCGACGAGCTGAGCGACTCGGTCGCCGGGTACCTCGCCGAGCGCGGTCTGGAGCGCGGCGACCGGGTGGCGATCCTGCTCCAGAACTCCCCGCACTTCGTGCTCGCCCTGCTGGGCGCGTGGAAGGCGGGGGCCGTGGTGGTGCCGGTCAACCCGATGTACAAGTCGGGGGAGGTCACCCACGTCCTGCGGGACGGCGAGGTCACCGCACTGATCTGCGCCGACCGGGCCTGGGAGTCGTATCTGCGCGAGACCGTCGCCGACTCGCCGGTGCGGATCGCGCTGACCGCGTGCGAGCTGGACTTCCAGACGCGTGACGACGCGCGCGTGCTGACCTTCGAACGGCTGCCGCAGGCCGCCGACGCCGACGATCTCGTCACCGTGGCGCGGGCCGGGCACCCGGCGCCGGACGCGCGCGACCTGGCGCCCGCCGACACCGCGCTGATCAGCTACACCTCGGGCACCAGCGGCGCCCCCAAGGGCGCCACCAACACGCACGGCAACATCATGTACAACGCCGAACGGCAGCGGACCGCGCTCGCCCTGCCCGACGGGCCCGTCTACTACGCGCTCGCGCCGCTGTTCCACATCACCGGCATGGTCTGTCAGCTCGGCGCGTGTCTGAACAGCGTCGGCACGCTCGCGCTGACCTACCGCTTCGAGCCGGGGGTCGTGCTCGACGCGTTCGCCGAACACCGGCCGCTCTACACGGTCGGCCCCTCGACCGCCTTCATGGCGCTGGGCGCCCACCCGGCCGCCACCCCGGACCACTTCGCCTCCTTCACGAACATCTCCAGCGGCGGCGCCCCGGTGCCGCCCGCCCTGGTGGAGAAGTTCCGGGCCGGCTTCGGGCCCTACATCCGCAACGGCTACGGGCTCACCGAGTGCACCGCCCCCTGCGCCTCCGTCCCGCCGCAGCTGGAGGCGCCCGTCGACCCGGTCTCCGGGACGCTGGCCGTGGGGGTCCCGGGCCCCGACACGGTCGTACGGATCGTCGACGAGCAGGGCGCCGAGGTGCCCTTCGGCGAGCAGGGCGAGATCCTCGTGCGCGGTCCGCAGGTCGTGCCCGGCTACTGGCGGCGCCCGGACGAGACCGCCGAGACGTTCCCGGACGGCGAACTGCGCACCGGCGACATCGGGTTCATGGACCCGCAGGGCTGGCTCTACGTCGTCGACCGCAAGAAGGACATGATCAACGCGTCCGGCTTCAAGGTCTGGCCGCGCGAGGTCGAGGACGTCCTCTACACGCACCCGGCGGTGCGCGAGGCGGCCGTCGTCGGGGTGCCCGACGGGTACCGCGGCGAGACCGTCAAGGCGTACATCAGCCTTCGCCCCGGCGCCGACCCGGACCCGGGTGAGCTCGCGGTGTACTGCAAGGAGAGACTGGCCGCCTACAAATACCCGCGGCAGGTCGAGATCCTGCCCGATCTGCCGAAGACGGCGACTGGCAAGATCCTCCGTCGAGAACTGCGTTCCCGCGCGCAGAACAGCAAACAGGCAGACTGAGACACAGCACAAGGCTCGGAAGGCAGGTGGCGGCAGAGTGCCCAGAACCACGGACGGCGACGGTACGCCCGTCCCGCAGCGGCTGCTGGCCGCCGCCACCCGGCTCTTCGCCGAGCAGGGCTACGACCGCACCTCCGTGCAGGAGATCGTCGAGGCGGCCGGCGTCACCAAAGGGGCGTTGTACCACTACTTCGGCTCCAAGGACGACCTCCTGCACGAGGTCTACGCGCGCGTGCTGCGCGTCCAGCAGGAGCGGCTCGACGCCTTCGCGGACGCGGACGAGCCGATCGAGAAGCGGCTGCGGGGTGCGGCGGCGGACGTCGTGGTCACGACCATCGAGAACCTCGACGACGCGATGATCTTCTTCCGCTCCATGCACCATCTCAGCCCTGAGAAGAACAAGCAGGTACGGGCCGAGCGCCGGCGCTACCACGAGCGGTTCCGCGCGCTGGTGGAGGAGGGGCAGGCGGCGGGTGTCTTCTCCACCGCGACCCCGGCCGACCTGGTGGTCGACTACCACTTCGGCTCCGTCCACCACCTGTCCACCTGGTACCGCCCCGACGGTCCGATGGGCGCGCAGGAGGTCGCGGACCACCTGGCGGACCTGCTGCTGCGGGCGTTGCGCCCCTGAGCGCCGAGGGTGTTTTTCGCCCCCGCCGCCCCTACCCGTCCCATCTCTGGGGGCTGCCGCCCCCAGACCCCCGCTTCGGCCTGAACGGCCTCGTCCTCAAACGCCGGACGGGCTAAAAGATTCAAGCCCAGGCCGGCACAATCCAGCCCCTCCGGCGTTTGAGGAGCGGGGTCTGGGGCGGAGCCCCAGAAGGATGGGACGGGTAGGGGCGGCGGGGGCGAGGAAAACCCCCCACCACCCCACGGAGTCACACGTACTGCTTCAACTCCCGCCGCGCCAGCGACCGTTGGTGCACCTCGTCCGGGCCGTCCGCCAGCATCAGGGTGCGGGCGCTCGCGTACAGCTCGGCGAGCGGGAAGTCCTGGCTGACACCACCCGCACCGTGCAACTGGATCGCACGGTCGAGGATCTCGACGACCGTACGGGGCGTGGCGATCTTGATGGCCTGGATCTCGGTGTGCGCGCCCCTGTTGCCGACGGTGTCCATCATCCAGGCGGTCTTCAGGACCAGCAGCCGCAACTGCTCGACGGCCACGCGCGCGTCCGCGATCCAGTTCTGGACCACACCCTGCTGGGCCAGCGCCTTGCCGAACGCCGTACGGGCCACGGCCCGGCGGCACATCAGCTCGATCGCCCGCTCGGCCATGCCGATCAGCCGCATGCAGTGGTGGATCCGGCCGGGACCGAGCCGGGCCTGGGCGATGGCGAAGCCGCCGCCCTCCTCGCCGATCAGGTTGGACACCGGCACGCGCGCGTGGTCGAAGACGACCTCGGCGTGCCCGCCGTGGCTGTGGTCCTCGTAGCCGAAGACCTGCATGGCGCGCTTGATCGTGACGCCCGGGGTGTCGCGCGGGACCAGGACCATGGACTGCTGGCGGCGGGGGTCCGCGCCGTCCGGGTCGGTCTTGCCCATCACGATGAAGATCTTGCAGTCCGGGTTCATCGCCCCGGAGATGTACCACTTGCGGCCCGTGATGACGTAGTCGTCTGCGCCATCGGGGGCTCGCTCGATCAGCGTGGTGATGTTCGTGGCGTCCGAGGAGGCCACCTCCGGCTCGGTCATCGCGAACGCCGAGCGGATCTCACCGGCGAGCAGCGGCTCCAGCCACTGCTTCTTCTGCGCGTCGTCGGCGAACTGGGCCAGCACCTCCATGTTGCCGGTGTCCGGCGCCGCGCAGTTCAGCGCGGTCGGCGCCAAGTGCGGGGAGCGGCCGGTGATTTCGGCGAGCGGGGCGTACTGGAGGTTGGTCAGCCCCGCGCCGTACTCCGCGTCGGGCAGGAAGAGGTTCCACAGGCCCTGGCGACGGGCCTCGGCCTTCAACTCCTCGACCACGACAGGGGTGTCCCACGGGGACGCGAGCGCGGCCCGCTGCTCCTCGGCCACCGGCTCGGCCGGGTAGACGTACTCGTCCATGAAGGCGAGCAGCTTGGCGCGCAGTTCCTCGGTGCGCGCGTCGAACGCGAAGTCCATGGCGGATCAGCCTTCCTGAAGGGTGGTCAGGCCGTGCTCGATGAAGACGGGGACCAGGTCGCCGATGCGGTCGAAGCCGCGGCCGACCGTCTGGCCCTGGGTGTAGCGGAAGTGGATGCCCTCCAGGATCACGGCGAGCTTGAACCAGGCGAACGCGGTGTACCAGGAGACGGCCGACACGTCCCGCCCGGAGCGCTGCGCGTACCGCTCGATCAGCTCGGCCGGGGCCGGGTGCCCGGGGGCCTCGGCGGTGGTCGAGACGGGCGAGTCCGGCGTGCCGAGCGGCAGGCTGTACATCACCAGCAGACCGAGGTCGGTGAGCGGGTCGCCGAGCGTCGACATCTCCCAGTCGAGGATCGCCGTGATGCGGTCGCCGTCGTCGATCAGGACGTTGTCGAGGCGGTAGTCGCCGTGCACGACCGTCGGCGCGGGGGAGTCGGGCAGCCGGCGCCCGAGCGTCGCGTGCAGCTCGTCGATGCCGGCCAGCTCGCGGTTGCGGGACGCGTCCAACTGCTTGCCCCAGCGGCGCAGTTGCCGGTCCAGGAAGCCCTCCGGACGGCCGAAGTCCGCGAGGCCCACCTCGGCGGGGTCCACCGCGTGCAGCTCGACGAGCGTGTCCACCAGGGACAGCACCGCGCCCCGGGTGCGCTCCGGACCGAGCGGCGCGAGCTGCTCGGCCGTGCGGTAGGGGGTGCCCGCCACGAACTCCATGACGTAGAACGGCGCCCCGGGCACCGCCTCGTTCTCGGGGTCCTCGCACAGCAGCACCGGACGCGGTACCGGCACGTCCGTCGGGTGCAGCGCGCTGATCACCCGGTGCTCGCGCTTCATGTCGTGCGCGGTGGCCAGCACATGGCCGAGTGGGGGCCGGCGGACGACCCACTTCGAGGTGCCGTCCGAGACCGCGTAGGTGAGGTTCGACCGGCCGCCCTCGATCAGCCGGCCGGACAGGGGGCCCTGCACCAGGCCGGGCCGCTCGTGGTCGAGCAGTCCGCGCAACCGGTCGAGATCGAGACCTGGCGGGTGGTCGGGACTCATCGGTGCTCCTTACCGGCGCGTGAACTGGACCAGTCCCATGATGCCGACCGGTCGGTATGTCGTCCAGTGTGTGGGGCCAACGTGATCGGGGCCACGATAGGCCGACAGCTCCCCGCCGGGTGCGGCGGGGAGCTGTCGGTGGGTGAATCCAGGCCAGGTCTCGGATGTCAGACGTCGGACGTTGGATGTTGGATGTCAGTGGTCGTCCCAGTGCCCGTCGTGCGCGGCGTGCCGGTGGCCGTCGTGGAGGTAGTCGACGTGGTCGCCGTGCAGGACGCTGTCGTGCCCGCAGCCCTCGCCGTGCCGGTGCTCGTGCGTCTCGTGCGCCGCGTGGGCGTCGGCCTCGCACTCGTCGTAGTGGCCGGCGTGCTCGCGGTGCAGGTGGCCGTCGTGCGCGTAGTCGACGTGGTCCCCGTGCGGCACCTCGGCGTGTCCGCAGTCCGGTCCGTGGACGTGTGCGTGGGAGGTGTGTTCCAGGTGCTGGGTGGTCATGGTGCTCCCCTTCGGAGTACGGGGTGATTCGGACGTGCGGGCTGGTGCCGGGTGCCGGGTGATGTCGACGGACAGGCTGCCATGCAAACGTCGCATTTCCGGTCATCCGGCGCATCCCGCTTGCGTGGCGTCCGGGGACCCCGGAGGGTCGGTGGCATGAAGGGCATCAGCTACAGCCGGTACGGCGGACCCGAGGTCCTGGAGTACGGAGAGGTCCGCGAGCCCAAGGTCGGCCCGGACGCGGTGCTGGTCAAGGTGCGCGCGGCGGCCGTCAACCCGGTCGACTGGAAGTGCCGCGAGGGATACCTCGACGGCATGCTCGACGCCGTCTTCCCGGTCGTCATCGGCTGGGACGTCTCCGGTGTCGTGGTCCAACCCGGCGTCTCCGTCACGGAGTTCGCCGTCGGCGACGAGGTCATCGGCTACGTCCGCGAGGACTTCCTCTCCCGGGGCACGTTCGCCGAGTACGTCGCCGCGCCGGTGCGCACGCTCGCCCGCAAGCCCCGCAACCTCTCCTTCGAGGAGGCGGCCGGGCTGCCGCTGGTCGGGCTCACCGCGTACCAGGTCCTCTTCAAGGCGCTCCAGGTCAGACGCGGCGAGACCGTCCTGATCCACGCGGCGGCCGGCGGGGTCGGTTCGATCGCCGTCCAGCTCGCCCGGCACCTCGGCGCGCGGGTGATCGGCACGGCGAGCGAGGGCAACCACGACTTCGTGCGCGGACTGGGCGGTGAGCCCGTGACGTACGGGGAGGGGCTGGTGGAGCGGGTGCGCGGGCTGGCGCCGGAAGGTGTGGACGCGGTGTTCGACACCGTGGGCGGCGAGGCGCTCAAGGACTCCGCCGTCCTGCTGGCACCCGAGGGCCGCCTGGCGTCGATCGCCGACGGCGAGGTGCTCGGCTACGGCGGCCGGTACTGCTGGGTCCGCCCGGACGCCGAGGACCTGACCCGGCTGACCGAACTGGTGGAACAGGGCGTGGTGTCCGTGCACGTGTCGGAGACGTTCCCGCTGGAGCGGGCGGCGGACGCGTACCGGCTGAACCAGGAGGGCCGGACGCGGGGGAAGATCGTGGTGACGGTGGACTGGGAGGCCGAGGAGGGGCTTCCGGAAGAGTCCGAGGGCTAGAAGACGAAGAGTCCGAGGGCTAGAAGACCAGGACCGCTCCGCACACCGCCATGGCCACCGTGCACAGGACCGCCGTCGTGGCCTGCAACGGGACGAGCACCGGAGGAGCGTCCCCGGCCGCGAGAACCCTGATGCGACGGTGGGCGACGAGCAGGAAGCCCAGCCACAGTCCGCAGCACGCGGCACAGGCGACGACTCCGGGTGCGGAGGCGCCGCCGTGCAGTGCCGTCTTCACGGCGAGCACGGCGACGACGGAGCCCGACAGTGTCGTACGCCGCCAGGCGAGGCGGGTCCGTTCGGGCTGAAGCCCGGGATCACGGGCCTCGGCACCGCTCCTGTCGGGACCCTCGACGGAGCTCACCCCTCCCACCCCGCCAGCACGACCACGACCATCACGATGGCCACGACGGCGACGACCACGCTCAGCAGGGCCGGGAAGCGGGACACCGGGAGGTCCTCGTCGTGGCGCATGGCGCGCTCGCAGCGCACCCAGTGGTTGACCGCGCGCAGGGAGCACAGGACGCCGGCCGCGAGCAGGGCGAGGGCGAGGCCGACGCGCCAGCCCCAGCGCAGGTCCGGCAGGAACTGGTCCACCGCGAAGCCGCCGCCGATCAGTGCGAGGGCGGTGCGCAGCCAGGCCAGGAAGGTCCGCTCGTTCGCCAGCGAGAACCGGTAATCAGGGGTGTGGCCGTCCTCGCGGACCTCTTGCGGGGCGAACCACAGCCGGACGTTCCGTGCGAAATCGATCACGGTGTGGACTTTATCGGTCGGCCCACCGGCGGGACGTCCACGGTCATCGGGCGGCCCGGAACGCCTTCAGGCGCTCGTACGCCGCCAGCCCGTCCGGCACCCACTCCCACTCCGTCAGCCGGCGCTCGACCTCCTCGTCCGGCAGGAAGTCGTGCCAGGCCACCTCCTCCACCTGTGGGCTGACCGGCAGCTCGCAGCGGACCTCGTAGACCGCGGACCACCAGCTCTGGCCGGCGCCGTTGTCGTAGAGGAACTTGAAGAGGAACTCGGGGGCGGGCAGGCCGGAGACGCCCAGTTCCTCCTCCGCCTCGCGCAGGGCGGCGGTGTCGTAGGACTCGCCCGCGCCGACCACCCCGCCCACGAACATGTCGTAGAGGGAGGGGAAGACCAGCTTGACGGGGGTGCGGCGGTGGACGAAGAGCCGGCCCTCGGCGTCCCGTGCCTGGATGAAGACGCAGCGGTGGCGCAGGCCCTCGGCGTAGGCCTCGCCGCGGGGCGACTGTCCGATGACCCGGTCGTGCTCGTCGACGATGTCGAGGATCTCGTCAGCAGGGTTCATACGGCCATCCAAGCAGGCGCCGGTGCGCGGGCCGCGGTCAGTTCGGCTGGAGGTCCCGTACCCGCTCCGGCTTGCCCGCGCCGCTCGGCATCGCCGGGTGCAGGCCGAGCAGGACGATGCCCACGACGATCGCCGCGAGTCCGGCCGCCTCCCAGGCCAGCGCCCCGGTGTCGGTGCGCAGCCGGTCGCCCAGGAAGCCGACCCCGCAGATGATGCCGGCCAGCGGCTGGGCCGCGGTCAGGGCGGGCAGCGACATGCGCAGGGGGGCCGTCTCGAAGGCGCTCTGGACCAGGACCAGGCCCGTGACGCCGAGCGCGAGCACGGCGTACGGCTGCCAGGTGGTCAGCGTCTCGGCGATGCCGTCCTCGGAGAAGTGCTGGCCGCTCACCCGGGTGAGGGCGTCCTGAAGGCCGTAGAGCAGGCCCGCGGCCAGGGCCAGCAGGACCGGGCCCGAGCTGAGGCGGGAGCGCTTGGCGTAGGTGGTGAGCAGCAGGGCCAGGCCCAGCATCGCGCCGATGATCAGCCAGTGCCGCATCGGGTCGGTGACCGCGGAGCCGCCGCGCGGCTCGCCCGCCACGATGAAGGCGGTGACGCCGCCCGCGAGCAGGGCGAGCCCCGCCCAGCCCTGCCGGCCCAGCGGCTGTCTGGTCTGCCTGCGGGAGAGGGTGAGCGCGAACAGGAGGTTCGTGGCGAGCAGGGGCTCCACCAGGGAGACCTCGCCCTGGCCCAGCGCGATCGCGCCCAGGACCATGCCGGCCACCATCAGGCCGATGCCGCCCAGCCAGCGGGGCACCTTCATCAGGTCGAGGAGCAGCCGCGGCGACAGGAAGTCGCTCAGTGGTGCCTGCTGGGCCGCGTTCTGCTGGAGCACGAACCCGAAGCCGAGGCAACAGGCCGCACTCACGGCGAGAATCAGAACCAGAAGCGACACGCTGCGTACCTCGATGGATTCGGTCGGGCCACGGGCCACGGGCTGCGTAGTGGCCGACTGTAGCGTCCCCGCGAGCGGAGTGCCCCTGCGAGTACCCGGAAACGGGGCGTTGCCTCGGTCACGGTGCCCGGTCGGGGGTGAAGGGGGGTGACATGACCGTTTCGGCCATGGTGCGGTGCGGACGCGCGGTACGCCATGGCGTACGCCACACGTGTCACTGTCGAGACGGCTGTGACGTGGGTATGTGGTGGAACGGTGAACCGCAAGTGCCCGATCTGTGGCGGTAGTTGACGGAGGTTACAAAAACTCGGCACTTGACGGAAAGCGTTGGGTCCCGGTTTGCTGTGCGTGATCAGTTGACGGCAATCCGAAACCTTGACGACGAGCGCGTCGCGTGAGGAAGTCCCGCGGTGTCTCCACCCCCGCCACCCCTCGGTCGGGGCCGCAAGCGTGCGGCCCAGGCACTGGACGCGGCCCTCGACGACGCCGAACTCGTCGCCACGCGTGCCTCGTTGGCCCAGGGCCGCTGGCAGGCCGCGCGCTCCCTGCTGGTCCAGACGGGCGACGACTGGGACCGCCGCGGCCACCGCGTCACCGTCCTCGCCCTGGAGTCCTACAGCGCCGCCTGGTCCCGGGACTGGCTGCTGGCCGAGCCGGACTCCGCCGACGCCGCCGTCCTGCTCGCGCTCTCCCTGGTGCAGCGCGCCCTGCTGGGCAAGGAGAAGATCGCCAAGGCCCAGAAGGCCTGCCGGGACGCCGTCGCCCTCGCCCCCGCCGACCCCACGCCCTGGCTCGGCCTGCTCATGCTGGCCTGCGCGGGCGGCACCGACGAGGAGACCGAGCAGCTCTTCGACGAGGTCCGCAGCCGGCACGCCGACCACCACCACGGCCACCACCTGATGGTCGCCCGCCTCGCCGAGCGCCGCGCCACCGCGGGACCCGACCCGCTGCACGAGGTCTACGACTTCGCCAACTGGGCCGCCGAGCAGGCCCCCGCCGACTCACCGCTGGCGATCCTGCCGGTGATCGCGCACGCCGAGCGCTACCGCGTACTCGCCCTCGCCGGTCACGAACCGGCCGATCCGGTTGCCTCGGGCCACTGGAGCGGGCGCCGGGCCCGGCAGGTGATGAAGGCCGCCTTCGACTGGTGGCTGGAGTGGGAGCAGGAGGGCCACCCGCGCCGCCTGGTCGACCTCAACTTCCTCGCCCACGCCAAGGTCTGCGAGGGCCGCGGCGCCGAGGCCACCGCCCTGTTCCACCGCATCGGCGAGCACCCCACCACGGCCCCGTGGTCCTACCCCGACCGCGATCCCCTCTCCGCCTTCCGAGCCGCGCGCGACCGGGCGCTCGGCTCGGTGTGACATCCCCCGACTTCGACCTAAGGACGCAATCTCGATGACCACGGGCAGTTCCAGCGCGAGCAGATCCGCCGCCGACGGCATCAGTACGTTCAAGGGGCAGGAGCGCGCCCTGCGCGCCGACCGCCTCGGCACGGGGGGCCTGCTGCTCTCCGTGCTCGCCGCGACCGCCCCCCTCATGGTGGTCGCTGGTGTCATGCCCACCACATTCGCGGTGATGGGCATCGTCGGACAACCGCTCCTCTTCGTCCTCCTCGGCGTGGTGCTGATCCTCTTCAGCGTCGGCTACGCCGAGATGAGCCGGCACGTCCACAACGCCGGCGCCTTCTACGCGTACATCTCCCGCGGCCTGGGCGGCACCGCCGGAGCCGGCGCCGCCCTGGTGGCCCTGGTCGCCTACAACGCCCTCCAGGTCGGCATCTACGGCATCTTCGGCTTCGAGGTCTCCGGGCTCTTCGACACCTACGCCGACCTGACCGTCGCCTGGTGGATACCGGCGCTGGTGGCCGTGGCCGTCGTCGGCGCGCTGGGCTGGCTGAAGATCGACGTCAACGCGCGCGTGCTGGGCGTCCTGCTGGTCGTCGAGGTGGCCCTCGTGGTGATCTTCGACATCGCGGCGATCGGCGACCCGGCCAAGGAGGGCCTGTCGCTGCACGCCTTCAACCCGGACACGCTCAGCGGCGCCGGAGTCGGCACCGCGCTCTGCTTCTGCATCGCGGCCTTCCTCGGCTTCGAGCAGGCCCCGGTGTACGCGGAGGAGACCAGCCGGCCGCACATCCTGGTGCCGCGCGTGATGTTCTTCGCGGTCGGCGGCGTCGCCGTCTTCTTCGCCGTCAGCAGCTGGGCGCTGACCGTCGCCGCGGGACCGTCCCAGGTCGTGGGGGTGGCCCAGAAGGAGAGCGCCGGGATGCTCTTCACGCTGACCGACGCCCGGCTCGGCGGCACCTTCACCGACGCGCTGCACATCCTGTTCGTGACCGGCATGTTCGCCGCCCTGCTCAGCTTCCACAACGTCGTCGCCCGCTACACCTTCGCCATGGGCCGCGAGGGCCTGCTGCCGCGCACCTTCGGCCGCACCACCGGCACCAGCGGCGCGCCCGGCACGGGCTCCCTGCTCCAGACGGTCGTCGCCGCCGTCATCGTGATCGTCTTCGCGATCGCCGACGACAAGCCCACCGGCGACCCGACCGAGCCGGTCCTGCACCTGTTCACCTGGTTCGGCAACATCGGCGCCCTCGGCGTGATCGTGTTGATGGCCGCCGCCTCCGTGTCGGTCATCGTCTTCTTCGCCCGCCGCGGGGCCGTGGCCGCCCAGGCCTGGCGCCTGGTCACCTCCGCGCTCGCCGCCATTGCCCTGCTGGTGATCGCCGGCTACACGGTCAAGGACTTCGACGTCCTGGTCGGCGCGGGCCCCGACTCGTCCCTGAGCTGGGTGCTGCCCGGCATCATCGGCCTGGCCCTGGTCGTCGGCCTGGTCCAGGGCCTGGTCCTGCGCTCCCGCGCCCCCGAGCAGCACGCCCGCATCGGCCTGGGCAACGAGGCGTTCCAGCTGGACAAGGCGGCGAGCGAGACCCCGTAGGCCTTCGGGCGGCCGGTCCCGGTTCTGAGAGACCGGTAAGAACTCATTACGGAACTCTGACGAGCACCCGCGATTCCTCGCCCCGCAGGGGTCGCGGGTGTTCGAATGGGTGGGTGAACCCCGAACAACCCGAGGAGCCCACGGCGTCGGTGCCTCCCGAGGAGCGCGGTACCCCGATCGGGCGCCGGGTCCTGCTCGGCACCATCGGTCTCGGCGCCCTCGGCGTGATCACCGCGCCCACCCTCCAGCGCGGTCTGGAGGGATTCCTCGGCAGCGCGGCCGAGAAGGACCCGACCGGCCTGACCGGACTGCTCCCCAACGGCGGCGGCTTCCGCTACTACTCGGTCACCTCGTCCGTGCCGCACAAGAACGCCACGAACTACCGCCTGACCGTCGACGGGCTCGTCGACACCCCGAAGACGTACACGCTCGACGACCTGCGCGCGCTGCCGCAGACCCGGCTGGTCAAGGACGTCCAGTGCGTCACCGGCTGGCGGGTGCCGGACACGCCGTTCGAGGGGGTGCGGCTGTCCCGGCTGCTGGACGCCGCGGGCGTGCGCGCCAAGGCCGGGGCGGTGCGCTTCAGCTGCTTCGACGGCGCCTACACCGAGAGCCTCACCCTCGACCAGGCCCGCCGCTCCGACATCCTGGTCGCGCTGCGCATGCAGGACAAGGACATCGGCCACAACCACGGCGGCCCGGTCCGCCTCTACGTGGCGCCGATGTACTTCTACAAGTCCGCCAAGTGGCTGTCCGGCATCACCGTCACCGAGGACGTGCGGCCCGGCTACTGGGAAGAGCGCGGATACGACGTCGACGCCTGGGTCGGCCGTTCGAACGGACGGGACGATGACCCTACGACCTGACACGGCCGCGCCGCCGTCCGCCGACGTCCGCCGGTTCGGCGCGGCGCAGCGCTGGGTGCACCGCACGACGGCCGCCCTGATGGGCGTGTGCGTGGTGACGGCGGCCTTCCTCTACATCCCCGAGTTCGCCGAACTCGTCGGCCGCCGCGAACTGGTGGTGCGCGTGCACGAGTTGGCCGGGGTCGCGCTGCCCGTGCCCCTCCTGGTGGGCCTGGTCTCCCGCGCCTTCCGCGCCGACCTCGGCCACCTCAACCGCTTCGGCCCGCACGACCGGACCTGGCTGCGCGCGGCCCTGCACCGGGACAAGCGGCGCTCGGTGCGGCCGGCCGCCAAGTTCAACGCCGGGCAGAAGGTCTACGCGGCCTGGATCGCCGGGGCGACCCTGGTGATGCTCGGCACCGGTCTGCTGATGTGGTTCACCCATCTCACGCCGATCCAGTGGCGCACCAGCGCGACCTTCGTCCACGACTGGCTCGCCCTCACCATCGGCATCGTCCTGGGCGGCCACATCGGCATGGCCCTGGGCGACCCGGAGGCGCGCCGGGGCCTACGGACGGGCTCGGTGAGCCGGGAGTGGGCGGACCGGGAACACCCCTTGTGGCGACCTTGACGCCGGATCCGGGCTGCCGGACGGGAGCCCGCCGGGGGCGACCACGGTGAAGGCGTCCGGCAGCCGCGCCTCGGTGCCGCCGTACCGGACCACCACGTCCACCTTCCGCGGATAGCCCTCGAAGCCCGGCACCTCGACCGCCAGCACCATCCGGTCGCCCGTCTGCGACACCATCACCAGGGGCCCGGGCACCTGCACACCGCCGATGAACAGGCTGCCGTACCGCAGCAGTTCGACGTGCTCGAAGTACGTCCCGCGCAGCTCGATCCCGACCATCTCGCCCGGCAGCGCCTCGCCGTCACCGCCGGTCTCCGTCCCGGAGACCTCGTACGCGCAGGCGGGCGCGGCACCCGTCGGCGCCTTCAGCCGCACGGTGGCGGCCGGGTGGCGCCGGTGGAAGTCGAGGAGCCCGCCGAGTACGGCGTAGGCGGCCCGGCCCTTGCAGGTGTCGGCCTTGTCCGCCAGGGCCGCGTAGTCCTGGGCGGCCGTGTCCCAGCTGCCGCCCCGCTCGCCCTGCACGGCCAGACAGGCGGCGGCGAGGCCGCGCAGCAGCCGCCACTGCGGGTCCGTCGCCCGGGAGCCCGGGTCCAGGCCGGCCCGGCACTGGTCGGGCGCGGTGAGCCGGTCGTAGCCGCCGGACGGGTCGGCGATGCCGTCCTCGTCGGGCGAACGGGGACCCGGCGGGAGCCACGCGGGGGCCTGAAGGACCACCTTGCGCGTGGGCGAGGGCGCGGCGGCGGGGGGTGTCGGCGTGGGCGTCCGGCTGTGGTGGATGGTGGGGCCCGGAATCGCCGTCGCGCTCGCCGCGCCGGCGGGCGAGGGCCGTACGGGGGTGGCGGAGCCGCTCGGCGCCGGGGCACGGTCGCCCGGGCCGGCCGAAGGACCGGCGGAGACGGTCGTGCTGTCGCCGCCCCCTCTGTCCGCGGAACCACTTCCGTCACTGGTCACGGCAGCCACGGCCACCGCCACGGCTCCGACCAGGAGCAGCCCCGAGATACGGACCCCGAGGGAAACCGCCATCATGCCCCCCGACACGGTTACCCCCCGGGAGTCACCCCGGGGGTCCCCTCATGATGAGGCCGAGTGCGCCCCCGGGGGAAGCCGAATCGGGCCCCGAATCAAGCCCTGAATCAAGCCCCGAAGTCCAGCAGGACCTTGCAGGACCGGGCGCGGTCGGCGGCCAGCTCGAAGGCCGACTCCGCCTCCCGGACCGGTACCACCGCGCTGACCAGCGCGTCGAACGCCGGCTCGGCGGCCAGCAGGCGCAGCGCCTCGTCGAACTCGCCGTCGAACCGGAACGCCCCGCGCAGCTCGATCTCCCGGCTCACGACCAGGTTCCCCGCGAACGGACTCGGCCCCGGCGGCAGCATCCCGAGCTGCACGACGACCCCGCCGCGCCGCACCAGCCGCAGACAGGTCTCCAGACCCGCGGCCACCCCGGACGCCTCCACGGCCACGTCCACCTCGTCCGGCCACCCCGTGTCGTCCGGATCGTCGGCCCGTACGAGGGTGTCGGCGCCGGCGTGCCGCGCGTACTCCAGGGCGGCCGGGAGGATGTCGGTGGCCGTCACCCGGGCGGCACCGGCCGCCTTGGCCGCCGCGACGACCAGACAGCCGATGGGCCCCGCACCGGTGACGAGGACGTGCCTGCCCTCGACGTCACCGGCCCGGCGCACGGCGTGCAGGGCGACGGACAGCGGTTCGGCGAGGGCGGCCCGGCGCAGCTCCAGGTCCGCCGGGAGCGGCCTCAACTGCTCGGCGGGGACCACCACTTGGGCCGCGAAGCCGCCCTGTACGTGCGGGTGGCGGGCCGCGCTGCCGAGGTAGCGGGTGTCCCGGCAGACGTTCCGGCGTCCGGCCACGCACTCCGGGCACACCCCGCACGGGGTCGCCGGGTGCACGGCGACAGGCGTACCGACAGCGGGACTTGAGGCCTCGGGGGAGCCGTACGCGAGGACCGTGCCCACCACCTCGTGGCCCAGCAGCATCGGCTCCTTCAGGCGGAAGTCGCCGACCCCGCCGTGCCGCCAGTAGTGCAGGTCGGAGCCGCAGACCCCGCCGTAGCGGACCGCGACCAGCGCCTGCCCGGGGCCGGGCTCGGGGACCGGCAGCTCCTCGACGCGCAGATCGCCCTGACCGTGGATCACACAACCGAGCATCTCTCGCGGTCCCTTCACAGCACGCTCGTCATGCCGCCGTCGACGTACAGGATCTGGCCGCTGACGAAGTCCGCGGCGGGCGAGGCGAGGAAGAGCACCCCGCCGACCAGGTCCTCGGTGGTGCCCCAGCGGCCGGCCGGGGTGCGACGGCGCACCCAGGCGCTGAACTCCTCGTCCTGGACCAGGGGTTGGGTGAGTTCGGTCTCGATGTAGCCGGGGCCCAGGCCGTTGACCTGCACGCCGCTGGGGCCCCAGTCGGCGCACATGCCCTTGGTGAGCATCTTCAGGGCGCCCTTGGTGGCCGCGTAGGGCGCGATGCCGGGGCGGACCACCTCGCTCTGGAGCGAGCAGATGTTGACGATCTTCCCGTGGCCGCGCTCCGTCATCCGGCGGGCCGCCTCGCGGCCGACCAGGAACGCGCTGGTGAGGTTGGTGTCGATGATGCGGTGCCAGTCGGAGTCGGTGAACTCCAGGAGCGGGGCCCGCAGTTGCATGCCCGCGTTGTTCACCAGGATGTCCAGCGGGCCGACCCGCTCCTCGATGTCCGCGATACCGGCGGCCACCGACGGGCCGTCGGTCACGTCGAAGACGGCGGTGCGGACGTCACCGGGCAGGTCGGCTGCCGCCTTGGTGAGCCGGTCGGCGTCCCGCCCGTTGAGGACCACCGTGCAGCCCGCCTCCGCCAGACCCCGGGCGAGGGCGAGGCCGATACCCCGGCTGGAGCCGGTGACCAGGGCCGTGCGGCCGCTGATGTCGAACAGGGGGTGACTCATTGCCGTACTCCTGTTTCCGTACCGCTAGATGATCAGAGAGAGCAGCAGGACCAGGCCGCCGGCGACCACCGAGATGATCGTCTCCATGACGGACCAGGTCTTGAGCGTCTGGCCGACACTCAGCCCGAAGTACTCCTTCACCAGCCAGAACCCGGCGTCGTTGACATGGCTGAAGAAGAGCGAGCCGGCGCCGATGGCCAGGACCAGCAGGGCGGTGTGGGCGGTCGACATGTCGGCCGCGAGCGGGGCGACCAGGCCGGCCGCCGAGACCGTCGCCACCGTCGCCGAACCGGTCGCCAGACGGATGCCCACCGCGATCAGCCAGGCGAGCAGCAGCGCCGGGATCGACCAGTCCTTGGAGATGTCCAGGATCATCTGGCCGACGCCCGAGTCGATCAGCGTCTGCTTGAAGCCACCGCCCGCGGCGACGATCAGCAGGATGCCCGCGATGGGCATGAGGCCCTTGTCGACGGTCTCGGTGATCCGCTCCTTGGTGAACCCGGCGGGCCGGCCCAGCGTGAAGATGGCGACGATCACGGCGGCGAGCAGGGCGATCAGCGGGGAGCCGATGACGTCGAAGACGCGCTGGGTGCGGTTGTCGGGGTCGTCCACGACGATGTCGACCAGCGCCTTGGACAGCATCAGCACGACCGGCAACAGGACGGTGGCCAGGGTGGCGCCGAAGCTCGGGCGCCCCTTCAGCTCCTCGGAGGCGCGCGGCGGCAGCATCCGGTCGGGGACGGGGACGTCCACCCAGCGGGCGGCGACCTTCGAGAACAGCGGACCGGCGATGATCACCGTCGGGATGGCGACCAGGATGCCCAGCGCCAGGGTCACGCCCAGGTTGGCGTGGACCGCGTCGATCGCGACCAGCGGGCCGGGGTGCGGCGGGATCAGGCCGTGCATCACGGACAGGCCGGCCAGCGCCGGGATGCCGATGCGCATCAGGGAGTAGTTGCCGCGCTTGGCGACGATCAGGACGACCGGGATCAGCAGCACGATGCCGACCTCGAAGAAGAGCGGCAGCCCGATCACCGAGGCGATCAGCACCATCGCCCACGGCATCGCCCGCCCGCTCGCCTTCGCGAGGATCGTGTCGACGATCTGGTCCGCGCCGCCGGAGTCGGCCAGCAGCTTGCCGAGGATCGCGCCCAGGGCGATCAGCACGCCCACGCTCGCGACCGTGGAGCCGAGCCCGGTGGTGAAGCTGGTGATGACCTTGTCGAGCGGGGCGCCCGCGACGGCGCCGAGCACCAGCGAGCCGATGGTCAGGGACAGGAAGGCGTGCAGTTTGAACAGGGTGATGAGCACGACGATGACGGCGATGCCCACCAGGACGGCGATGCCGAGCTGAGCGTGTCCGGCCGAGGTGATCGGCTCGGGGGCGTCCGCTGCCAGCAACTCGACGTTGAGTCTGGTCACGGTGGTTTCCCTCGGGGTTACGGGGTGGTCGGTTCAGGGAGGGTCGACAGGGCCTGTACGGCCCGTTCGGTGATCTCCTCGGGGCTGCCGGTGACGTCCACGTCGACGCCCGCCTCGTCCGCCTGGAGCGGCTGGAGCGTGGCGAACTGGGAGTCGAGCAGCGCGGTCGGCATGAAGTGGCCCTGCCGGTGGGACATCCGGTCCTCGATGAGGGCGCGGTCGCCGGTCAGATGGACGAAGACGACATCGGGGGCGGCGGCGCGCAGCCGGTCGCGGTAGGACCGCTTCAGCGCCGAGCTGCTGACCACTCCGCCGAGTCCGGCCCGCCCGTGCGCCCAGGTGCCGATGGCGTCGAGCCACGGCCACCGGTCGTCGTCGTCGAGCGGGTGACCGGCCGACATCTTGGCGATGTTGGCCGGCGGGTGGAAGTCGTCGCCCTCGGCGTACGGGACGCCGAGACGTGCCGCGAGCAGGGGGCCGATGGTGGTCTTGCCGGTGCCCGCGACACCCATGACCACGACGACGTGGGGGGCCCTCATCGCTACCTCGCTGTCCTCTTCGCTGTCTGCTCGGTCTTCTTCGACACCTGGACGACAACGGGCGTCGACCACGATGAAACCGATTAGGTACGACGAATTCAAGAGTCTGTGACAAATAAGTCTGACTTTTTGGTTCCGTGACGCGGCCCGTACGCTGAGTGCATGAGCACCACGGGCCGGGGCCTGCACGGCCGAGTACTGGACACCCTGGGTCCCGCCATCACCGCCGGCGAGTACCCGCCGGGCAGCGTTCTGCGCACGGACGAGCTGGCCCAGCGTTTCGACGTGTCGAGGTCCGTGATGCGGGAGGCGGTCCGGGTGCTGGAATCCATGCACCTGGTCGCGTCGCGCCGGCGGGTGGGCGTCACGGTGCGCCCCAAGGCCGAGTGGAACGTCTACGACCCGCAGGTCATCCGCTGGCGGCTGGCCGGCGCCGACCGCCCCCACCAGCTGCGCTCACTGACCGTCCTGCGCTCGGCGATCGAGCCGGTCGCGGCGGGCCTGGCCGCGAAGTTCGCCACCGCGGAGCAGTGCGCGGAACTCACCGAGTGCGCGATCGGCATGGTCGCCAACTCGCGCGGCCACAAGCTGGAGGACTACCTCGTCCACGACGTGGCCTTCCACCGGGTGATCCTCGCCGCGTCCGGCAACGAGATGTTCGCCCGCCTCGGAGACGTCGTCGCCGAGGTCCTCGCGGGCCGCACCCACCACGAGGTCATGTTCGAGGACCCCGACCCGGCCGCCGTCACCCTCCACGTCCAGGTCGCCGAGGCCGTCCGCGAGGGCGACGCGGCCCGCGCGGAGTCGCTGACCCGCGAGATCACCGTGGGCGCGCTGCACGAACTGGACATCCTGGCGCCCTAGTCGGGAGCCGACGGCTTGGGGCGGGGGATCAGTCCAGGAACTCCCCGTCCACGTACACCCACGCCCCCTCGACCCGCTCGAACCGGCTGCGCTCGTGCAGCGACCCGCCCTTGAACGACGCCCGGAACGTCACGGTCCCGGTGCTGTGGAAGGCCGTTCCGTCCGCCGTCCCCAGGATCTCCAGGCCGGTCCAGCGCAGGGCGGGGTCGAGATCGAGCCGGGCGGGACGGGTGCGCGGGTGCCAAGTGCGCCGCAGGTACTCCTCGTCGAGCTTCACGAAGGCGGCGTAACGCGACCGCATCAGGGTCTCGGCGGTCGGCGCCGCGGCCTCGCCCCGGTGGAAGCGGCCGCAGCAGGAGTCGTACGGGTCCGGCAGACCGCACGGGCACGAGGGGCTGGGAGCGGGGGCGGAGGCGCGCCCCCGCCGGGAGTTCGAGGTACGTCGGGACATGCCCGTCATTCTCCCCGCTGTGCCGGCTACGCCGGTTCCGCGTTGGTCGGCGGGTGGGTCGGGCGGGCCGGGATCCGGCTCTCCAGGCGCGGCAGCGGGGGCAGCCGCGTGCCGTGCACCCACGCGGCGAACAGGTCGTCCAGCGGTTCGCTCGCGTAGCGTGCCGCGTGGGCCGCGAACGTCGCCGTCGTCACCGAGCCGCCCCGGTGCAGCGCGACCCAGCCGCGCAGCATGCGGAAGAACGCGTCGTCGCCCAGCGCACAGCGCAGCGCGTGCAGGGTCAGGCCGCCGCGCTCGTAGAGCCGGTCGTCGAACATCGACTTGCGGCCCGGGTCGGCCAGCCGCAGGTCCTTCGGCATCGAGGCCACCAAGCGGTGCGCGGCGGCGGCCAGTTGCTGTGCGCCGGGCCCGCCGGAGCGCTCCGACCACAGCCACTCGGCGTACTTGGCGAAGCCCTCGTTGAGCCAGATGTGCCGCCAGTCCGCGATGGACACGCTGTTGCCGAACCACTGGTGGGCCAGCTCGTGCGCGACCAGCCGCTCCGAACCCCGGGCCCCGTCCACGTGGTTGGCGCCGAACAGCGACAACCCCTGGGCCTCGACGGGGACATCGAGCTCCTCGTCCGTCACCACCACCGCGTACTCGTCGAACGGGTAGGGCCCGAACAGCTCCTGGAACAGCTCCATCATCTGCGGCTGCCGCGCGAAGTCCCGGGAGAACTGCGGCAGCAGATGTGCCGGGATGTGCCCGTGCTGCGGCACCCCGCCCGGACCCGGGTCGCCCAGCAGCACCGTCTCGTACTTGCCGATCGCCAAGCCCACCAGATAGCTGGAGGTCGGCGCCGCCTGCTCGTAGACCCAGGTGGTCGTCGACGCCCTCGTCGTCCGGGTCAGCAGCCGGCCGCCCGCCACCACCGCGTACGCGGACGGTGTCGTGATCGAGATCTGGTAGGAGGCCTTGTCGGCGGGCCGGTCGTTGCACGGGTACCAGGACGGCGCGCCGATCGGCTGGCTCGCCACCAGCGCCCCGTCCTCCAGCTCCTCCCAGCCGAGGCCGCCCCAGGGGCTGTTCACCGGCTTGGGGTTGCCCGCCCAGTGCACCTCGACCGTGAAGGCCGCGCCCGGCCGCACCGGCTTGGCCGGGCGCACCCGCAGCCGGCCGCCGCGGTGCGTGTAGTGCGCCTGCCGGCCGTCGACCCGGACCCGGCCGATCTTGAAGTCGGCCAGGTTGAGCTGGAGTTCGGGCAGCGGCGAACGGCCCGCTATGGCGTTGATCCGGGCCGCCCCCGCCAGGCGGTTGGGGCCAGGGCGGTAGTCCAGCGTGAGTTCGTAGCGGTGCACCCGGTAACGGGCATCGCCGTTGGCCGGGAAGTACGGGTCCGGACCCACTGACTGCTGAACTGCCACTGCCGCTTCTGCTCCCTGCGCTGCGCTGCCACTCGGTGCCGTCGATGCCTCGCTCACCGACTCCGAGTGACCCGCGCTCAGGGGCGCCATGCCTCGATCGGGTTGCCCAGCCAGCGGGTGTCGTCCGGGACGGACTCCGAGGCCATGACGAGCGACGCGGGACCCAGCGTGGTGCGGGCCCCGATCGTGCTGCCGGGCAGCACGATCCCGCCAGGGCCCAGCGTGGCGCCCTCACGGAGAACAACAGTATCCGTCCGCAAGATCCGGTCGTGGAAGAGGTGAGTCTGGAGCACGCAGCCACGGTTCACCGTGGTCGCGTCCTCCAGGGTCACCAGGTCGGTCTCGGGCAGCCAGTAGCTCTCCACCCAGACGCCCTTGCCGATCCGGGCGCCCAGGCCCCGCAGCCACGCGGTCAGCACCGGTGTACCCGGTACGGAACCGGCCAGCCAGGGCACGGCCACGACCTCGACGAAGGTGTCCGCCAGCTCGTTGCGCCACACGTAGCCGCTCCACAGCGGGTGCTCACCGGTGTGGTGGCGGCCCACCAGCAGCCACTTGGCGACGATCGACAGGAGCCCGGCCGCTGCGCCGGCGGCGAGCAGGACGAGACCGGACAGCAGCGGGGCCCAGGGCCCGAGCAGGCACAGCAGCGCCACCGTGCCGGCCGCCAGCGCGGCCGAGCAGAACACCGGCACGATCCGGCACAGCTCCACCAGACCGCGCGCCCACAGCAGCCGGGCCGGCGGGTCGTAGGTCCGGCTCTGGTCGCCGGCCGAGGTGTTGCGCGGCAGCTTCACCGGCGGCAGGCCGAGATACGAGCTGCCCTTCTTCGCCTTCTTCGGCGTCGCCGACAGCACGCCCACCAGACCGCCGTCCGGCACGCTGCGACCCGGCGCGGTCATCCCCGAGTTCCCGAGGAACGCCCGCCGCCCGATCTCCGCGCGCCCGATCGTCATCCAGCCGCCGCCCAGTTCGTACGGCGCGGTCAGGGTGTCGTCGGCCAGGAACGCGCCCTCGCCGACCGTGGTCAGACTCGGCAGCGCGAGGACCGTGGAGACCTCGGCGCCGCGCCCGATGCGCATGCCGAGCAGCCGCAGCCACACCGGCGTGACCAGCCCGGCGTACAGCGGGAAGAGGGTCTCGCGGGAGCGGTCCATCAGCTGCGTGACCGTCCAGGCCTGCCAGCCGATCCGGCTGTGCGTCGGGTGCGTGCCCTCCCGCAGCCCCAGGCTCAGCAGCCGCACGCCGACCAGGATCAGCAGCGCGTACGCCAGACCGAAGGCCAGCGTGGCCGGGACGAGGGCGAGCGCGGCACCCTTCACGGGCGCGTCCGCGTCGACGAGCGCCTGTGCCACGAGGAACGCGGCCCCGCCCGCCAGCAGCGGCAGCGCGGTCAGCACGAGGCCGGTCAGGCCGTACATCACGCGCCAGTACGTGCCCTTCTGCGGCCGCTCCTTGGGCCAGTTCCGCTTGGCCTTGCCGAGCTTGACGGCGGGCGCGCCGGCCCAGCGCTGACCGGTGGGGATCTGACCGGTGACCGCGGAACCGGGGGCCACCTCGGCCCGCTTGCCCACGCGGGCGCCCGGGAAGAGCATGCTGCGGGTGCCGACGACGGCGTGCGCGCCGACCTTGACCTGGCCGATCTCGAGCCGGTCGCCGTCCAGCCACCAGCCGGACAGATCGACCTCGGACTCCACGGCCGCGCCGCGGCCCAGCTTGAGCATGCCGGTGACCGGCGGCAGCGAGTGCAGGTCGACGTCCTGGCCGACCTTGGCGCCCAGCGCCCGCGCGTACCGCTCCAGCCAGGACCCGGTCAGCGAGGTCGCCCCGCTGAACTCGGCCAGCCGCTCGGCCGTCCACAGCCGCAGATGCACACTCCCGCCACGCTCGTAGCGGCCGGGCTGCACGCCCCGCAGCAGCAGCCGCGCGCCGCCCGCGGCGATCGCGAGCCGGCCGGGCGGGCTGAACAGCAGGGCGGCACCGGCCACGAGTAGCCACCAGGGGGCGGTCGGCAGCCAGGAGTAGGCGGGCAGCAGGTTCCCGGCGGCGGCCAGCGCCACCGTCCAGCGCAGCCCGAGCAGCGTGTACAGCGGCAGGAGCAGCAGGGTCTGGATCACCTTGGCGCGGGTCGGCACCGGGGCGATCGTGCGCCGGGCCCCGTCGTCCTGGGAGGACTCCTCCAGGTGACGGGCCAGCTTGCGCAGGGTGGGCTGCTGGTAGATGTCGAGGACGGCCGCGCTCGGGTAGCGGGTGCGCAGCCGGGTGGTCAGCAGGGCGGCGGCCAGGCTGGAGCCGCCGATCGCGAAGAAGTCGTCACGGGCGCTGCCCACGGGGATGCCGAGGACCTCGGTCCACTGCTCCGCGAGCCAGGCCTCGGTGCCGTAGAGCTGCTCGGCCGGACCGCCGGTGGTCTCCAGACCCTCCAGCGGCCAGGGCAGGGCGTTGCGGTCGACCTTGCCGGAGGTGCGGGTGGGCAGGTCCTCGACCGGGGCGATCAGCGGGACCAGCGCGGCGGGCAGCTCGGCCCGCAGCTTCTCCACGGCGGTGGCGTGGTCCCAGCCCTCCTGGGTGACGACATAGCCGACCAGGAGCTGGTTGCCGCTGCGCGCGGTGCGTACGGCGGCCGCCGCGCCCGCGACGCCGGGCAGCGCCTGGAGGGCCGCGTCCACCTCGCCGAGTTCGATGCGGCGCCCGCCGAGCTTGATCTGCTCGTCGGCGCGCCCGAGGAAGATCAGCCCCTCCGGCTCCGCCTTGACCAGGTCACCACTGCGGTACGCGCGCTCCCAGCCCAGCGAGTCCAGGGGCGCGTACTTCTCCGCGTCCTTCTCGGCGTCGAGGTACCGGGCCAGGCCCACCCCGCCGATCACCAGCTGGCCGGTGGAGCCCATCGGGACGGGCTCGCCGGCCTCGTCCACCACGGCCAGCTCCCAGCCGTTCAGCGGCAGCCCGATGCGGATCGGCTCGTCGCCGGTCATCAGCGAGGCACAGGCGACGACGGTCGCCTCGGTGGGCCCGTACGTGTTCCAGACCTCGCGCCCTTCCGTCACCAGGCGCTGCACCAGCTCGGGCGGGCAGGCCTCGCCGCCGAAGATCAGCAGCCGTACCTCGTTGAGCGCCTCGGGCTCCCACAGGGAGGCGAGGGTCGGGACCGTGGAGACCACGGTGATCTCCTGCTCGACCAGCCAGGGGCCGAGGTCGGCGCCGCTGCGCACCTGGAAGCGGGGCACCGGCACCAGACAGGCGCCGTAGCGCCACGCCAGCCACATCTCCTCGCAGGACGCGTCGAAGGCGACCGACAGGCCCGCCATGACCCGGTCACCGGGACCGATCGGGTCGTCGGCCAGGAACAGCGCGGCCTCCGCGTCCACGAACGCCGCCGCGCTGCGGTGGCTGACCGCCACGCCCTTGGGCTTGCCGGTGGAACCGGAGGTGAAGATGATCCACGCGTCGTGCTCGACACCGGGCCGCCGGGCCGGGACCTCGCTGCGGCCGTGGACGGTCAGCTCGTGCCCGGCGCCGACGACGGCCCGCACCTCGGCCTCGCCGAACACCAGCTCGGCCCGCTCGTCCGGGTCCTCGGCGTCCACCGGGACATAGGCGGCACCGGCCGCGAGGACGGCGAGGATCGCCACATAGAGGTCGTTGGTACCGGACGGGACACGGACACCCACACGGTCACCGAGACCGACCCCGGCCGCGCCCAGGTCACGGCGCAGCCGCTCGACCTCTATGGCCAGCGCACGGTAGGTCAGCCGGGTCGTACCGTCGTCGAGCGCGAGCTCGTCGGGGTAGGAGCGGACGGACGCGTCGAAGACGTCGACCAGGGTGCGCGGTGAGGCCGCCTGGCCTCCCGAGAATCGTGCCTTGTTGCCGAGCTGCTCGCGGATTTCGTCCTCGAGCAGGCCGAGAGCACTGCTCTCGTGTGTGGCTGCCATCGGGTCCTCGCGTATCGTTCCCGGAACGCCGGGGCGCTGGCGGGCCCGCAGGGTTGCCTGGGGTTGTCCGGTTCCAGCTCGGTTAACAAGCAGGAAATTTTAGTACGACGCTAGGTTCCCGCACGGGGACCGGCCACTCAGGACACCTGATCAGGGGGCGTCCGGGGCCCATTCGGGCTCCGGTGACCTGGGGTTCTTCACTCCCGGGAGAGATGGCACACACTGTGCGTGAAGAGGCCCTTTCCGGTACCGAAAAGGGCACTCAACTCGGCTGCGGAGCCCGCCGGGCCAACAGCACCGACGCGAGCACGGCGGCGCCGAACGAGACGCCCGCGACCACCCACAGCGCGCTGTGCACACCCGCGGTGAACGCCTCCGCGACGGCGTCCGTGATCTGTGGAGTCGACCGCCCGGACGCACTTCCGCCGTCCCGCGCGACCGCCACCACCTGGTCGATCACCGGGGCAGGCAATCGGTGTTCGGCCAGCCGCTCCGGCAGCACGCCGAGGAAGCGGACCGCGAGCACCGCCCCCAGCACCGCCGTCGCCAGCACCGAACCGACCTGCCGGAACGCCGTCACCGCCGACGAGGCCGCGCCCATCTGCGGTCCCTCCACCACCTCGAACGCGGCGGCCGTGGACGGGGCCACCACCAACCCGCTGCCCAGCCCGGCCAGGACAAGACCCAGCGCGGTCACCGCGTAGCTCCCGTCCGGCTCCTGACGCAGCAGCACCAGCGCCGCGACCGTGGTCAGCAGCGAACCCGCCGCCAGCAGCCGGCCCGCGCGTATCCGCCCGGCGAGACGCTGCGCCGACGCCGTGGCCGCCACGAAGGCGAGCATCGCGGGCAGCAGCCGTACGCCGGTGCCCAACGGGCCGAACTCGCGGACGCGTTGCAGGAAGAGGACCTCCAGGAAGACGACACCGACGAACACGAACAGGGCTGCCGCCGCCACACACAGGGCCGCCGTGTAGCGGGAGTTGGCCATCATGCGGACGTCCAGCATCGGGACGGACCGGCGGCGCTCCGTGCGCACCAGCATGGTCAGGGCGACGGCGGCCACCGCGAGCACGGTGACGACGACCGGATCGTCGTAGCCCGCCCGGCCGCCCACCGCGATGCCGTAGACCAGCGTCGACAGTCCGAGCACCGCCCAGAACTGGCCCGGCAGGTCCAGCGGTCGGTCGGGTACGCGGGAGTCCGTCACCGCGCGCAGGGTGACGAGGACGGTGATCACCGCGAGCGGGGTGTTGACCAGGTACACCGCGCGCCAGTCGAAGGACTGGAGCAGCACGCCGCCGAGCAGCGGGCCGACGGCCAGGCCGACGCCCGAGATCGACACCCAGACGGAGATGTACCGCAGCATGCGCGGCAGATCGACGAAGAACGTCGTCGTGATCAGGGCCAGCGAGGTGGGCAGCACCAGGGCGCCGCCCAGACCACTGATCCCGCGGCCGATCAGCACCTGCGGATAGCCCTGCGCCGACGCCACCACCAGGGAACCCGCGGCGATCAGCACCACGCCGGCGAGGAACACCCGGCGCCTGCCCAGCCGTTCGCCCAGCGCCCCGCCCGACAGCACACAGGCCGCGACCACCAGGGTGTACGTGCTCGACACCCAGCTCAGGTCGGCCGGCGCCACCTCCATGTCGACCTGGAGCGCGCGCAGTGTGGAGATGGCCGCGGTCACCTCGATGAACGACATGAACAGGCCGAGACAGGCGGCGAGCAGGACGAGACGGGCGTGCGGGATGACCGGGGTGGGCGGGGCAGTTGGGGGAGCGGGCGCCGCGTCGGCCGCCTCGCCCGTCGACGCGTCCGCCCCGGACTCCGTGCCGTCCGACTCCGCCGAGACCGTGCTCATGCCGACCGGGTCTCCTTCTCCGCCTGGTCGGCCAGGCGGCGCTGCGCCTCGTCCCAGGTGATCGGCAGCTGGTCGCGCTCGGCGTTCCAGAACACGAACACCGAACCCTTCATCCCCGGCCGCAGCCCCCGCACGCTCTTCGCGTGCGGGTCGGTGCTGTTGAAGGTGTTCAGGGCCTCCTGGTCCCGCCAGGCCGACAGCGTCCAGAACGTCTTCTTCAGCGGCTCGGCGCGCAGCGAGGCACCGAGCAGGCCGGGCGACCTACGGACCTGCTGGAAGATCACCAGGGACAGCAGGAAGAACCGGGGCACGCCGAGCAGCGAGCGCAGCTCCAGCCGGGATGCCATGACCAGCGGCGGCCCGGCGGGCTCACCGCCGTCGGCCCCGTCCTTCGCGGTGCCGGGCATCCACGGAATCGTCGGCATGAAAGATCTCCCCTCGGCGGTGCTGCGTCGCCGGTTCCACGGCGGTCATTCATAAGAGTCCGCGGGCGCGTGTTTCCGTACACCCCCGGAAGGGTGAATTCCCGCTTGTTACGCGGCAGCGTGCACGCGGAGCGGCCGACCGACCGGATCAGGACAGTCCGCTCGGGCCCCCATCGAATGCCTCGATAGGGCAAGTCCGCCCGCCGATGGGTCGATTGACCCCGTTTTCCGGCCAGGCCTACGGTTCCTTCTGCGCCGTCCACCGGGCAACTCCGCGGACTGCCACCCCACTTCAGAGGTATCAGCCCTCTGCGCATCGGCCGTCGCTCCACGTGCCCCATCCCGCCACGTGACCGTTCCCGAGAACTGTTCGAGCCGAGGTGCAGCCCTGTCATGACCACCCGTGTCGCTGTCGTCGGAGCCGGAATATCCGGCCTCTCCGCCGCCCATCACCTGCCGGACGACGTCGAAGTCACCGTGTACGAGAGCCAGCACCGTCCCGGCGGCCACGCCCTCACCGTGGAGGTCGACGAGAACGGCCGGACGATCGGCGTCGACACGGCCTTCGTGGTCTTCAACGCCCGTACCTACCCGGAGCTGACCGCCTTCTTCGAGAAGCTCGGCGTGACCGCCCTGGACCACACCGGCGGGTTCGACTTCTTCGACCTGGACCGCGGACTCGACTACGGCACCCGGGAGTTCGAGCTCTCCGAGGACGAGATCGCCGCCCGCTACCCGGCCGACTTCCTCCCGCTGTGGCGGGACGCCGAACGCTTCCACCGCGAGGCGCCCCGGGACTTCCTGCGCAAGCGCACCGACCTCTCCCTGGGCGACTACCTGGACCGCGGCGGCTACACCGACGCCTTCAAGTACGGCTATGTCGTCCTGCTCGCCACCGCCGTCTGGTCGGTGCCCGCCGAGCTGATCTGGGAGATGCCCGCGACCACGGTGATCGCCTTCTTCATGTCCCACGACCCCGGCGGCCTCGGCGGCCGTTCGGTGGCGTGGAAGACCGTGGGCGGCGGCAGCATCGAGTACGTCCGCCGGGTCGTCGCCGGCGTCAACGGCAAGGTCCGCACCGGCGCCGAGGTCACCCGCGTCCGCGAGGACGAGGACGGAGTCGTCGTCGCCACCGCCGCCGGCGAGGAGCGCTACGACCTCGCCGTGCTCGCCGCGCACGCCGACCAGACCCTCGCCGTCCTGGAACACCCCACCCAGCTCCAGGCGAAGATCCTGCGCAAGGTCCGCTACAGCGAGACCACCGCGATCCTGCACACCGACCCCTCCAGCATGCCGCCCGACCGCGCCCGCTGGCAGAGCTGGAACTACGGCGTGAAGACGGTCGACGGACGCCCCCGCACCTGGGTCGCCTACTACATGAACTCCCTCCAGGGCTTCACGGCCGAGCGCGACTACTTCGTCACCCTCGACTCGCCGATCGCCCCGCGCGACGAACTCGTCATCCGCGAACTGCCGTTCACGCACCCGGTCATCGACCTGGAGGTGCGCGCCATGCAGCGCACGATCTACGACGTCAACGCGCCCGGCGGCCGGATCAAGCTGGCCGGCTCCTACTTCCACGCGCCGCGCATCGGCGTCGACCTCATCGGCTCCCACGAGGCCGGATTCGTCTCCGGGCGGCTGGCGGCCGAGGCCGTCACCCGCGAGCTGCACCACCAAGCCAACCGCACAGCGAAGTGAGGGGAATCTCCATGCAGCGTGTCACCGCCGACGAAGCCCGGCTCTGGCTGGTCGAGAAGCTCGCGGTCCGGCTCGGCGTCGACAAGGAACAGATCGACGCGGAGCGGTACTTCGACGAATTCGACCTCGACTCCACCGAGGCGCTGATCCTCGCGGGCGAACTGGAGAAGTGGCTCGGCTTCGAACTGGAGGCCACCGCGCTCTGGTACCACCCGACGATCGCCGCCCTGTCCGAGCACATCGCCGAGGAGAGCGACCGCCATGTCGCGACGGCCTGACACGGCCGTCGCGGACCGGCGGTCCCTGCGGCGCCCACTGCTGACGGCGCTGGGGACCGCCGCGGGCCCGACCGCCCGCACGGTCTGCGCCGTCCACCCGGGCGCGCTCCCGCCGACCATCTGGCAGGACCTCGTCGCGAGGCTGCCCGAGGACAGCGCACCGCACCTGTGCGACCTCGGCAACGTCCCCGCGTACGCGATGGCCGCCCTCGACCCGACCGCACCCGTGCCCGGCGTCCGCGAACTCGCCGCGCAGTGCCTGGCCGAACTCACCGCGGCCGGACTCACGGAACGCCGACTCACGCTGATCGGCTGGTCGTTCGGGGGAGTCGTCGCCTACGAGATCGCCGCCCAGTTGGCGGCTCAGGGCCGCGCCGACGTCGTGGACGCGCTCGTCGTCCTCGACTCCATCGCGCCGGTCGCCGCCTTCCAGCCCGCCGACGACGCCCTGAAACCGACCCTGCTGCTCGACTGGTTCGCGATGTACCTGGGCGCCAAGCGAGGCCGCCGGTTCGACTTCGTGCCCACCGACGAGGACGACCTCGCCACCCTGCTCGCCGCCGCGACCGCCCAGGGCCTGCTGCCCGCGGACACGCAAGAGGCGGGCCTGCGCAAGCTGTTCACCGCCTTCCACGCCGGGCTCGTCCGCAACAACCGCTGCACCGCCGGCTATCTGCCCGACCCGCTCGACCGCACCGTCACGCTCGTCAAACCCCAGGGCTCCCTGCTGCCCGCCAGCCCCGACCTCGGCTGGTCCGAGCTGAGCGGCCGGCCACTGCGCCAACTGGCCGTCCCCGGCGACCACTACACGCTGCTCGGCGAGCCGGAGACGGTCGCCGCGCTGGCCGCCCTGCTCGCCGCGCCGCCCACTGCCCCGCCCCAGGCGGACTGAACACGTCCGCCCCATCCGACCCGCAGACACAGAGCACCAGCGGAGGAACACCGTGCAGCACTCACGTCTGGCCGAGACACCGATCGCGATCGTCGGGTTGGCGGGCCTCTTCCCCAAGTCGCGCGACCTGCGCGAGTTCTGGCACAACATCGTGGACGCCGAGGACTGCATCGAGGACGTTCCCGAGAGCCACTGGAACACCGCGGACTACTACGACCCGGACCCGGCGGCCGAGGACAAGACCTACGTCCGGCGCGGCGGCTTCCTGCCCGAGATCCCCTTCAACCCCATGGAGTTCGGGCTCCCGCCCAACACCCTTGAGGTCACCGACATCCTCCAGCTGCTCTCCCTGACCGTGGCACGGGACGTGCTGCGCGACGCGGGCGCCGACCAGAGCAACTGGTACGACGCCTCCCGCACGGGCGTGATCCTCGGCATCACCGGCGCCAACTCCCTCACCCAGCCGCTCTCCGCGCGCCTGCAGACCCCGGTCCTCAAGGAGGTCGTGCGCAGCGTCGGACTGAGCGAGGCGGACGCGGAGGAGATCGCGCAGCGGTTCAAGAAGGCGTACATCCCGTGGGAGGAGAACTCCTTCCCCGGCATGCTCGGCAACGTCGTCGCCGGCCGGATCGCCAACCGCTTCGACCTCGGCGGCACCAACTGCACGGTCGACGCGGCCTGCGCCAGCTCCCTCGCGGCCGTCAAGCTCGCGGTGAGCGAACTCATCGAGGGCCGCGCCGACATGATGATCACCGGCGGCTGCGACGCCGAGAACACGATCCTCATGTACATGTGCTTCAGCAAGACCCCGGCGTTCTCGAAGACCCAGCAGATCCGCCCCTTCGACGAGTCCGCCGACGGCACGCTGATCGGCGAGGGCATCGGCATGCTGGCGCTCAAGCGCCTCGCCGACGCCGAACGCGACGGTGACCGCATCTACTCCGTGCTGCGCGGCATCGGCACCTCCAGCGACGGCCGCTTCAAGAGCATCTACGCCCCGCGCGCCGAGGGCCAGCAACTCGCCCTGCGCCGCGCCTACGAGGACGCCGACGTGCCCGTCTCCGCCATCGAGCTCTTCGAGGCGCACGGCACCGGCACGGCGGTCGGCGACCACACCGAACTCGCCGCCCTCTCCTCGGTCGTCTCGGCCGGCAACGACGACCACGGCTACGCAGCCATCGGCAGCGTCAAGTCCCAGATCGGGCACACCAAGGCCGCCGCGGGCGCCGCGAGCCTCATCAAGCTCTCCCTCGCCCTGCACCAGAAGGTCCTGCCGCCCACCATCAACGTCGAGACCCCCAGCGACGCCCTCGACCCCACCACCACCCCGTTCTACGTCAACACCGAGGCACGCCCGTGGGTGCTGGACCCGGCGCGCGACAAACGCCGGGCCGCCGTCTCCTCGTTCGGCTTCGGCGGCACCAACTTCCACATGGTCCTCGAGGAGCACGACGACACCGACGCCAAGACCCTGGGCCCGGTGGTCCGTTGGGGCCTGTGGCACGCGGCGGGCCCCGAGGCGCTCGCCCTGCGCATCGAGAACGGCGCCGCCACCGACGAGTCCGGCGCGATCCCCGCCTCCGACGCCCGCATCGGCATCGTCGCCCGCAGCGACGCCGAGTTCGCCGAACTGCGCGACACGGCGGTCGAGTTGCTGCGCGCCCGCCCCGACGCCCCCCAGTGGCAGCACCCCAAGGGCATCACCTACCGCCGCCAGGCGCTGCCCACCTCGGTGAAGGCGGCCGCCGTCTTCGCCGGCCAGGGCAGCCAGTACGTCGGCATGGGCCGCCGGGCCGCCATAGCACTGCCGCCCCTGCGCGCCGCGTTCGACCGGGCCAACCGGCTGACCGAGGGCCCCGACACCCTCGCCCGCACGGTCTTCCCGCCGCCCGCCTTCAGCGACACGGTCCGCCGCGAGCAGGAGACCGCCCTGCGCCGCACCGACTTCGCCCAGCCCGCCATCGGCGCGCTCTCCGCGGGCCAGTACACCTGGCTGCGCGAACTCGGCTTCCGCGCCGACGGCGTCATCGGCCACAGCTTCGGCGAACTCACCGCGCTGTGGGCGGCCGGCGCCCTCGACGACGAGCAGTTCGCCCGGCTCGCCCGCGCCCGCGGTACGTCGATGGCCCCGCCCGAGCACGCCCCCGCCGACTTCGACCCGGGCGCGATGGCCGCCATCCGCGCCTCGCTCTCCGACGTCCAGGCCCTGGTCGCCACCTACCGCAACGTGGCCATCTGCAACATCAACGCCCCCGGCCAGATCGTCGTCGGCGGCCCCACCGACGAGATCGACCGCCTGGTCGCCGACGTCTCGGGCCGCCGCATCCCCGCCAAGCGACTGCCGGTCTCGGCCGCCTTCCACACCGGGTTCGTCGCCCACGCGGCGGACGCGTTCCGGCAGGCCGTGGAGTCGACCGGGCTGGAAGCCCCTCGGATCCCCGTCTACGCCAACACCCCCGGCTCGTCCTACGGCACGGACCCCGCGGCCAACCGCCGCACCCTCGTGGACCAGTTGCTCCAGCCCGTCGACTTCGTCTCCGGCATCGAGAAGATGTACGCCGACGGATTCCGCGTCTTCGTCGAGTTCGGACCCAAGCGGGTGCTGACCGACCTCGTCGACCGCATCCTCGAAGGCCGCACGGACGTCGTGACCCTCGCGGTGGACGGTGGCCCCTCCAAGGACAGCGAGGTCTCCCTCAAGCGTGCGGCGATCGAACTGGCCGTCCTCGGCCTGCCGCTCGTCGGCTTCGACGACCGCGTGGAGCCCCGGCGTGAACAGGCGCCCCGCAAGGGCATGACGATTCCGCTGCGCGGCATCAACTACGTGACCCAGGAACGGCGTTCGGCGTACCAGGAGGCGCTGGCGGAGCCGTTGGCTCTGACGGCGGCCGCCGCCGCTGCCCCTGCGGACGGCACTGACGGCATCGAGTCCGCCGTACGCGAAGGACTCGGCCTCCAGGCGGAGATCCTCACCGCCCACGTGGACACGGTGCACGCGTCGGTGCGCTCGCTGGAGGAGTCGGTACGGGCGGGCGGACATCCCGACACGGAGGCGGCACTGGCTCTCATACGGGAGCAGGGGGCCACGATCGGGGCGGCTCATGAGCGGTCGACGCGGCTGTTGTTGGAGGCGTTGCGGGGGGCAGCGGTCGAGGAGAGGGCCGTTGTGGAGGAGGCGGTTGTCGAGGCGGAGGTCGTTGAGGAAGAGGTGGTCGAGGAGCGGGTTGTCGAGGTTGTGCCGGAGCCCGTACCCGAGCCTGAGCCCGTACCTGAACCTGCCCCTGTCGCCACCTCGGCCATCCCCGCAGGCGTGATGGATGCGCTGTTGGGTGCTGTGGCGGAGAAGACGGGTTATCCGGTGGAGATGCTGGAGCCGGGGATGGATGTCGAGGCCGACTTGGGCATCGACTCGATCAAGCGGGTGCAGATTCTGGGTGCGTTGCAGGAGTCGTATCCGGTGTCGGAGGACGTCGATCCGGAGGTGCTGGCGGAGCGGCGGACCCTGGATGACATCGCCGGGTTCCTTGCTTCAACGATCCCTGCCGAGTCGAGTCCTGAACCGACTCCTGCACCCGTCGCTCCGCTGCCTGAGCCCGCGCCCGTCTCCAACTCGGCTGTAGCCGCAGGCGTGATGGACGCCTTGCTCGGTGCTGTGGCGGAGAAGACCGGGTACCCGGTGGAGATGCTGGAGCCGGGGATGGATGTCGAGGCCGACTTGGGCATCGACTCGATCAAGCGGGTGCAGATTCTGGGTGCGTTGCAGGAGTCGTATCCGGTGTCGGAGGACGTGGATCCGGAGGTGCTGGCGGAGCTGCGGACCCTGGATGACATCGCCGGGTTCCTCGCATCCACCATCCCTGCCGAGTCGAGTCCCGAGCCGACTCCTGAGCCCGTCGCTCCGCTGCCTGAGCCCGCTCCCGTGGCCAACTCGGCTGTGGCCGCAGGCGTGATGGACGCCCTGCTCGGCGCTGTCGCGGAGAAGACCGGCTACCCCGTGGAGATGCTGGAGCCCGGGATGGACGTAGAAGCCGACCTCGGTATCGACTCCATCAAGCGGGTGCAGATTCTCGGAGCGTTGCAGGAGTCGTACCCGGTCTCCGAGGACGTCGACCCCGAAGTGCTCGCGGAACTCCGGACGTTGGACGACATCGCCGGCTTCCTCGCCTCCACGGTGTCCGCCCCCGCGACGTCTCCCCAGCCCACCACTCCCACCGCCCCCCTCACCATCACCTACCCGCCCACCCCCGGAATCGGCCGTACCTACGCCGACGTCACGGAGGTCGCCCCGCCCCACACCCTCGTCGGTGCCTACGCGGAGACGCGCACCGCGGTCGTCGTGGACGACGGGTCCCTGTTGACGCGGCCGCTCGCCGGGGCGTTGCGCGGGGACGGGTGGCGGGTCGAGGTCGTGTCGTTGCCCGGGGTGGACAACGTCGTGGCCGAGGCGGACGCCCAGCGGCGGCTGGTGAGTTGGGACGAGGGGGAGCTCGCCGCGAACCTGACCGGCGGGCGGGTCGACCTCGTCGTGCAGATGGCAGCGGCGGCCGGGCCGGAGTGGGCCGAGGGGACGCGGCGTCTTGAGCACTGCCTGCTGGTCGCCAAGAACAGTCTGGCCGCGTTGAAGGCGGTGGCCGCGCAGGGGACCCGGGCCGGGTTCGTCGCGGTCACACGGCTCGACGGGGCGAGCGGGTATCGCGGTGCCGGAGACGCCTCGCCGCTGCTCGGCGGGGTCGCCGGGCTGGTGAAGACGCTCGCGATCGAGGTGCCCGAACTCTTCGTCCGTACCGTCGACTTCGCGCCGGAGCTGGCACTGACCACAGTCGGTGCGCGGTTCCTCGGCGAGATCGACGACCTGTCCCGTGCGTACGCCGACGTGGCGCACGACGGTGCCGGACGCCGTACCGTCGCCCTCGCCGCCGAACCGCATCAGGCACGCGCGGCGGCCGTCCCGGAGATCACCGCGGACGACCTGTTGGTGGTCACCGGCGGAGCCCGCGGCATCACCGCCGACTGCCTGCACGCGCTCGTCTCGGCGCGGCCGGCCGGGCTGTTGCTGCTCGGCCGCAGCCGGCCCGCTCCCGAGCCCGAGTGGGCCGTCGGCACCGAGGGTCCCGCGCTGCGCGGGCTGATCGCGCGGCGCGCGGCACAGGGCGGGCAGAAGCCCAACCCCCGTGCTGTGGAAGCCGAGTTCAGGGAGATCACCGCATCCCGTGAGATCGCCGCGAACCTCGCCCGGCTCACCGCCACCGGCGCCCGCGTCGAGTACCTCACCGTCGACATCACCGACGCCGCCGAGACCCGCCGCGTACTGACGCCGTACGCCGGTCGCGTGACCGGTGTCGTGCACGGGGCCGGCGTACTGGCCGACCGGCTCGTCGCGCAGAAGTCCGCAGAGGAGATCCGCCGGGTGCTGGCGACCAAGCTGCTCGGACTCGGCAACGTGCTCGATGTCCTGCGCGGAATCGCCGAGTTGCGACACCTGGTGCTGTTCTCCTCCGTCGCCGGGTTCTTCGGCAACCGCGGTCAGTCCGACTACGCCATGGCCAACGAGGCGTTGAACCGGATCGCCGTACGGCTGAAGCGGGAACTGCCCACCGCGCGCGTCACCGCGATGAACTGGGGCGCCTGGGACGGCGGAATGGTCTCCGACGACCTGCGGGCGATGTTCGCACAGCGCGGGATCGCGCTGGTGCCGCTGACGACCGGCGCGGGCATGTTCGCCGAGCAGTTCACGGCCGGGCACGCGCACGACACCGTGATCGTCACCGGCCCGCTCACCCCGCTGTCCGCGCCGCCCGAGACGCAGGGCGCCGGGCTCGCCCCGCTGGTGGTCGACCGGACCCTGTCCGACCTGGTCGACGAACCGTTGCTGACCGACCACACCATCGGCGACCGACGGGTGCTGCCCGCCACGGCGGCCCTCGGTGTGCTGGCCAACGCGATCGAGACGGCGACCGGTGAGACCGTCACCGGGGCGAGCGGGTTCAAGGTGTTCAAGGGCGTCTCCTGGGACGAGCCCGACGGGCAGCGGCCCCAGCGGCTGCGGCTGGCCGTCGAGCCCGCCGCGGGCGGGACCGGAGTCGACGTGCTCGCCTCCTCCGTGGACAGCGGCGGGCGCAGCCGGCCCGCGTACAGCGTCCGGCTGAGCACGGGCGCCGCCGGGCCGCGGCCCGCGGACCGCACCGATCTGGTGGCCCTGGCCGGGAGTTCGGCCGGCCGCGACGCGGCTCCGCTGTACCGCGACGGCACGCTCTTCCACGGGCCCTCGCTGCGCGGACTGCGCTCGGTGCTGTCGGTCGACGAGCAACGGCTGCTGGTCCGGGCCCGGTTGGCCGACTCCCGTCCCGCGCACGGCGGTTACCACGGGCGGCTGCACAGCCCGGTCCTCGCCGACCTGTTGCTCCAGGCCGTGCTGGTCTGGGTGCGCGAGCGGCGCGGGCGGGCCTGCCTGCCCATGGAGATCGGCCGTCTGAGCCTGTTCGAACCGCTGCCCTCCGACGGGGACTTCCTGATCGCCGTCGAGGACATCAGGCCCGGCCGGACCGGCGTGACCTGCACGGTGACCGCGCTCGATCCGCGAGGCCGGGTGCTGGCGGTCCTGCGGGACGTGGTCGCGGTCGAGGACGCGGAACTGGAGAGCCGGTTCCGGCAGCCGGGCCGGGCCGCGGTCTCGGTCTGACGACGCTCGGAGGCTGATCGGTCATGGGCAAGTACGCGATCGTCGGACTGTCGTGCCTCTTTCCGGGGGCGGCCACGCCGGACACCTACTGGAACAACCTGATGGGCGCGGTGGATTCGCGCACCGAGGGCGGCGAGCGGATCTTCGGGCACGATCCGGCGGCCGAGGACGAGAACGCGGACCGGCACCGCATCTACTGCACGCGCGGCGGGTTCGTCGATGCCGTGCCGGACCTCGACCCGGCCGCGTACGCACTGCCCGCCGACTATCTGGCCGGCCTGGACCGCTCGTTCCACTGGGCGCTCCGGGTCGCCGACAACGCCCTGGCCGACGCGGGTGTATCCCCCGCTTCCGCGGCCGGCCGGGGAGTCGGGCGGAGGACCGGCGTGGTGTTCGGGAACTACCCGTTCCCCACGCCGTCCTCCGGCCGCACAGCGGGGAAGCTGTGGGACGCCGCGGTCTACGAGGGCCTCGCGGCGGCCGGCTTCCCCGCGGCCGGGCTGCCGTCCTGTGCGGAGGACGGCGGCCCGGCCAGGGGCGGGGGAGAGGGGGACGCCCTTTCCTCCGCCGGCTCCAACGGCTCGTCCGGCGCCCGCGGTTCAGGCGATCCCCGCAACCCCGCCGACGCCCACAACCTCTGGCCCGGCGGTCTGCCCGCCCACGTCGTGGCCGCCGCCCTCGGTCTCGACGGTCCGCGCCACACGCTCGACGCGGCCTGTTCGTCGGCGCTCTACGCGATCCAGCTCGCCTGCGCCCAACTGGCCACCGGGGGAGCGGACCTGATGCTGGCCGGCGGGGTCTGCGCGCCCGACCCGACCGTCATCCACCTCTCCTTCTCCGACCTGCACGCCTATCCGCCGGACGGCTTCAGCCAGCCCTTCGACGCCCGTTCCAAGGGCATCATCACCGGGCAGGGCGCGGCCATGGTCGCCCTGAAGCGGCTCGCCGACGCCCGGCGCGACGGCGACCGGGTGTACGCCGTGATCGACTCGGTCTCGCTCGGCAACGACGGCCCCGGCAAGCACCTGCTCGCCCCGAACGTCACCGGCCAGCTCGCGGCCTACGAACTCGCCTACCGCGACGCGGGCATCGAGCCGCACGACGTGCAGTACGTCGAGTGCCACGCCACCGGCACCCCGCTCGGCGACCGCACCGAACTCGACGGCGTGGAACGCTACTTCGGGCGCGGCCCGCTGCTCGGCTCGGTCAAGGGCAACATCGGTCACCTGCTGACCGCGGCCGGCATGAGCAGCCTGGTCAAGGTCGTCCTCGCGCTCGGCCGGGGCGTCATCCCGCCGACCACCGGCGTGGCCGAACCGCTGCCCGGCACGGTGGCGGACCGCGTCGTCCGCGAACCCACGCCCTGGCCGGCCACCGACGGCGTACGCCGGGCCGCCGTCTCGGCGTTCGGCTTCGGCGGCACCAACGCGCACGTCGTCCTGTCGGAACCGGACCAGGTCGCGGGGCCCGCCGACGAAGACACGGAGCGTACGAAGCCGCCGACGCTCGCCATCATCGGCATGGGCGCCCACTTCGGCTCCTTCAGCACGCTCGACGCGTTCGAGCGGGCGGGGTACGAAGGTCTGAGCGGCGTACGGGAGTTGCCGTCGAACCGGTGGCGCGGGTTCGAGTCCGCGCCGGACGGGCCCCTTGAACGGGCCGGGCTGGCCCACGACTTGGTGCCGAAGGCGGCATACCTCGACGGGTTCGAGGCCGACGCCACCTCCTACCGCATCCCGCCCAACGACCTCGACCACTTCAACCAGCAGCACCTGCTGATGATGCGGGTGGCCGAGGAGGCCCTGAAGGACGCCGGGTACGAGCGTCCCGGGTCCGGGGCCAAGGGGCGGCGGGTCGCCGTCGTGCTCGGCATGGAGATGGAGCCCAGCGCGGAGGGTCACGGTGCCCGGTACGCGCTCGGCCGCAAGCTCGCCGCCTGGTGCGCGGCGGCCGGACTCGACCCCACGGACGAGCAGTTGGCTGCGCTGACCAAAGCAGCCCGGAACGGCATCCACGACTCCATCGAGGCCAACGAGGTCCTCAGCTACATCGGCAACATCATGGCCGCGCGGATCTCCTCCCTGTGGAACCTCACCGGCCCGTCGTTCACCGTCTCCTCCGACAGCGCGGTCGGTGTCGACGCCCTCGACACCGCCCGGCTGCTGCTGCTCGACCCGAGCGTCGAGGCCGTGCTGGTCGGCGCCGTCGACCTGGCGGCGGGGCCCGAATCACAACTGGCCCGCTCGATCCTGGAGCCCGGCACCGTGCTGGGCGACGGCGCCGGCGCGGTGGTCGTCACCCGGCCCGGCTCCATCCCGCCCGAACGGACCGTGTACGCCACCGTCGACGGCCTCGCCGTCCACCACACACCCACCCTCGACCCGCGGCCCGCCCCCGACCTCGTGGCCGCCGCGGCCGAGGACGCCCTGGCGGCGGCCGGGGTGACACCGGCCGACGTCGAGCTGGTCGAGGCCGGTGCTCTGCGCGAGGAAGTGGTCGAGGGGCTCGCCCGCGTCTGGACGGGCGTACGGGGCGGCGGACTGCTGCGGACCGCGCTCGGCGGGGTCAACTCCCAGGTGGGGGACACCGGTTGTGCCTCCGCGCTGGCCTCCGTGATCCGGGCCGCGCTGTGCCTGCACTACGCCTATCAGCCGATCGCCCCCGACGAGGTCGACGGCGCCCGGCTCGCCGGGTCGGCCTTCTTCCTCGCCACCGACTCGCGGCCCTGGCTGCGCGAACGGCGCGAGGGCCGGCGCACCGCATCCGTCAGTGTCACCGGGACCGCGGGCAGCCACGCCCACATCGTGCTCGGCGGGGCGCAGACGCGGGGCGAGGTGGCGGCCACGGACTGGGTGCGCTCGGGCGGGAGCCTCGTCGTGCCCGTCGGCGCCGACGACATCGACACGCTGGTACGGCGGTTGGGTGAGGTCCGCGCCGCAGTGGAGGACGGCGGCGACTGGGCCGCACTCGCGGAGGACCGGCCGGCCGCGCTGAAGGCCGTACTGGTCGCCGACGATCCGGCAGGCCTGGTACGGCAGTTGGAGCAGGCGGCCAAGGACCTGCCGGACGTGTACCGGGCCGGGGGCGAGTGGACCTCGCCGTCGGGGAGCTGCTTCGCGGCGCGGCCCGCCGGTGGTCCCGGGACGAAGACGGCGCTGGTGTACCCCGGTGCCTTCAACTCGTATCTCGGCCTGGGCCGTGCGCTGTTCCGGGCCTTCCCCGGACTGCTGCCGCGCTTCGAGGCGCAGGCCGAACTGCCCGCCGAGATGCTTCGCTCGGCCGCGCTGTACCCGCGTGCCCTCGGGCCACTCGACCGGCGTGAACTGATGCGCCGCGAGGCCGAGTTGATCGAGGACATTCCGCTGATGCTGGCCGTCGGCACGAGTTACGCGCTGCTGTCGACGGACCTGGTGCGTGAGGTGCTCGGGGTGCCGGTGCACGGGGCGTTCGGGTACAGCCTCGGTGAGAGCAGCATGCTGTTCGCGACCGGCGGCTGGGTCAAGGAGGCCCGCGGGACGGCGAAGATCGACGCGTCGCCGTTGTTCGTGGACCGGTTGCGGGGGCCGAAGAAGACGGTCCGCGCGCTGTGGCACCTCGGCGACGACGTGCCCGACGCGGCGGTGTGGGCCACGCATGTGCTGCTCGCCCCGGCGGACGACGTCCGCGAGGCGGTCGCCTGTTACGACCGGGTCTTCATCACCCACGTCAACACCCCGGCCGAGGTCGTGGTCGCGGGCGATCCGGCCCAATGCCGGGACCTGATCGACGCGTTGGGCTGCCGCAGCGCGCGCTCGCCCGCGAATCACGTGATGCACTGCCCGGTGGTGGACGGCGACCTGAACGAACTGGCCGACCTCAACCGCTACCCCACCGGCGATGTCGGTGACCTCGTCCTCTACAGCAGCCGGCACTACGCCCCCGTCGGCGACCTCGACCAGGACACCGTCGCCCACAACATCGCCATCACCCTCCGTGAGACGGTCGACTTCCCGCGCCTGATCCGCCGCGCCTACGAGGACGGCTTCCGCGCGTTCATCGAGGTCGGCCCCTCCAGCACCTGCACCCGCTGGATCCACGAAACCCTCGCCGACGCCCCCCACCTGTCGGTCCCCGTCGACCGCCGGGGCGCACGCGGCGCCACGGACATCGCCCGCCTGGTCGCCCGCCTCGCCGCCCACGGCGTCCCGGTCGACCTCACCCCGTTCCGCCCGCACACAACCACCGCCCGACGCCCGTTGGGCCTGCGCACGTTCCCGGTGGGCGGCGAACCGGTGGCACCGCTGGTGGCGCGGGGCGCGGAGGGGATCGTCGGCTCCATACGAAGGGTTCCGGCAGGGGAGAGGGCGGCTGGTGGGGTGCCCACGCCGGTGCCCACGCCGGTGTCCGCGCCGGTGTCCGCGCCGGTCCCGGCATTGGTCCCGGTCCTTCCGGATCCACAGCCGGAGCGGGAACCCGAGCCCGTGCCCGTGGCACTCCTCACCGAGCCGATGCCTTCGGCCGCGCTCCCCGAATCAACGCCGTCCGCCCAGGAGTTCCCCGACCCGGAACCCGACCCCACGGAATGGGACACCGCGATGCCGATCCGCCCCGACGGTCCGCCCGTACCCGCGCTGACGCTGGAGCGGGAACCGATCACGATGGTGCCCGCCGACGCGGTCCCGGCACGGCCCCTGGACGCCGTACCGCCACCGGCTCCGCGTCCCGACGTGCCCCAGCGCCCGGCGATCTTCGGCGCGCCCCTGCCCGTGCCGCCGGCGGTGCAGCCGCAGCCGCAGCCGCAGCCGAGGCCGGAGCCGGAGTCGCAGCCGTCGGCGCGGGCCGCCAGTGACCACGCCTCCACCCTCGCGCTCGTGCGCAGCCTGCGTGCCGAGATCCTGGAGGCGCATCAGGAAGTCCTGGAAGCCCAGCGGGAGTTGCGGGAGGAACTGGTCGCGGTGCTGTCGGCGGCGGCGACGGCCACGCCGGTCACCGCAGCCTTCACCGAGCCGGTCGACGCGGTCGTCGTCGAGCCGGTTGCCGATCCCGCCGCCGAACCGGTCGTCCCGCCCGTGGCGCCCCCTGGCCCCGAGCAGCCCCCGGCGCCCCGCTCCAACCGCCCCAAACCCGAAGGCGTCGTCTGGGACGAGGAGGACCTCCTCGAGTTCGCGACCGGCAAGGTCGGCAACGTCTTCGGCCCCCGGTTCGCCCGGATCGACGGGTACCAGCGGCGCGTACGACTCCCCGCCCCGCCCTACCTCTTCGCCACCCGGGTCACCCAACTCGACGCCGAGCCGGGGGAGTTCAAGCCCTCCTTCATCCGGACCGAGTACGACGTGCCGGAGGACGCCTGGTACGCCGTCGACGGGCAGGTGCCGCCCGCCGTCACGATCGAGGCCGGGCAGTGCGACCTGCTGCTGATCAGCTATCTCGGCGCCGACTTCACCAACCGCGGCAACCGCGTCTACCGCCTCCTCGACAGCAGCCTCAGCTTCGTCGGCGACCTGCCGCGCACCGGGCAGACCCTGCGCTACGACATCTGGATCGACCAGTTCGTGCGCCAGGGCGACACCCTGCTCTTCTTCTTCCACTACGACTGCTACGCCGACGGCGAGTTGATCCTCAAGCTCAACAACGCGTGTGCCGGGTTCTTCACGGACGAGGAGCTGGAGAGTTCACCCGGGCTGGTGCAGGGGCGGGTGGCGCCCGGCCTCAAGGTCAAGGCGGATCCCGGGCGTTCGGCGTTCAAGCCGCTCGCGCCCACCCATCGCACCGCCCTCTCCGCCGCCGACCTCGACGCACTCTCCGAGGGCCGTATCGCCGATGTCTTCGGACCCGGCCACCGCCAACCCCCGGGCTGCAACACCTCCCTGCGCCTGCCCGCCCGCCCGCTGCTGATGGCGGACGAGGTCACCGTGCTGGACCGGAAGGGCGGCCCGCACGGGCTGGGGCGGATCGAGGCCGTCAAGGAACTCCAGCCCGACGCCTGGTACTTCACCAGCCATTTCCCCGACGACCCCGTACTCGCCGGCTCGCTCGTCGCCGAAGGCGCCGTCCAGCTCCTGGAGTTGTACGCCCTTTCGCTCGGCCTGCACCTCACGCTCCCCGACGCCCGCTTCCAGCCCGTGCCGGATCTCCGTACCGAGGTGAAGGTGCGCGGCCAGATCACCCCGCGCAACAGCCGGATCGAATACCGCATCGACATCACCGAGTTGACCCTGCTGCCGCGTCCGTCGCTCGTCGCCGACGTCGTCGTGCTGCGCGACGGCACCCCCTCCATCGGCGTCACCGGCCTCGGCATCCGGCTGCGCGAGAAGCCCGGCACGCCGTACCGCCCGGAGACCGCCGGCACGGTCCCGCACTTCCTCGGCCGGCTCTCCCCGGCCACCGGAGAGCCCGCCCTGCTCAACGAGTTCCACATGGCGCACGCGGCCAAGGGCGATCTCGCGATCGCGATGGGCCCGGAGTTCGAGGTCTACGCCGACAGCAGGGCCCCGTACATCCCCAACGGCGACTTCCTGTTCGTCGACCGGGTGATGAAGCTGGAGGGCACGCGCGGGACGCTCAAGCGCGGGGCGGTGATGGTGACGGAGTACGACGCGCCCGAGGACGCCTGGTACTACACCGACAACGGCCACCCGTACATGCCGAACTGCATCTACATGGAGTCCAGCCTCCAGGCGGCCATCCTCCTCGGCTACTACCTCGGCGCCACCCTGCCCTACCCGGAGGAGCAGTTCAGCATCCGCAACCTGGACGGCCACGCCACCCTCGTGAAGGACATCGACCTGCGCGGAAAGACCATCCAGCACCGCTCGACCCTGCTGTCCAGCGACCGCATGCCGGGCTCGATCCTCCAGAACTTCTCCTACGAACTCTCCTGCGACGGCGAGGTGTTCTACACCGGCGAGTCCCTCTTCGGGTACTTCAACGAGAAGGCGCTCGCCCACCAGGTCGGCCTCGACAAGGGACAGCACGTGCTGCCCTGGCTGGACACCCAGCCGTCGCGGCCGCCCGGGACCCGCAGGGTCGATCTGCGTGCCTACCGGTCCGCCGAGCCCGCCCGGCACGGGCCGCGGCTGGCCGGCGGACATCTGGACCTCGTCGAGTGGCTGGACATCCTGCCCGGTGGCGGCGAGCAGGGGCAGGGCTATCTGCGCGGGCACCGCGCCATCCGGCCCGACGAGTGGTACTTCTCCTGCCACTTCCACCGCGACCCGGTCATGCCCGGCTCGCTCGGCGTCGAGGCGCTGCTGCAGGGGCTCCAGGTGTACGCCGTCGAGAGCGGACTGACCGACGGACTGCGCAACCCGCGCTTCGCGCTGAGCGCCGGAGTCGAGACGAAGTGGAGCTACCGCGGGCAGATCCTGCGCACCGACCCCGACATGGAGTTCGACGTCCACGTCAAGGAGGTCCGCCGCGAGCCCGGCCGGATCGTCCTCCTCGGCACCGCCCACGTCTGGAAGTCGACCCTGCGGATCTACCGGCTCGACGACATCGGCATCGAGATCCACCACGACTAGCGGCCCCCATAGGAGACATGTCCATGAGCAGCGAACAGCCGCGGCCGCGGTGGAGCGGGACCGGGGCACCGGCGGTCGGCGAGAGCGGGATCCAGGACGCGCTCGCGCGTCTCGACGAGACCGTCTACATCCTGCGCGGGCGCTACGGGCTCGGCGCGGCCGTCGGCGGGCGGGTGCACGCGGGCGGGGAGCACGAGGTCATCGCCGCCGTACCGCCGTCGGGGCCCGAACGCCTGGGCAGCGGCGCCTTCCTGGACGCGTACGGCGTGCGCGAGGCGTACATGAGCGGCGCCATGGCGAACGGCATCGCCTCGGCCGACCTGGTGATCGCCATGGCGCGGGCCGGGTACCTCGCCTCGTACGGGGCGGCCGGGCTGCTGCCCGAGGCGGTGGAGCAGGCGCTGGGGCGGTTCGCCGCCGAGATCCCCGGGCTGCCGTACGCCTGCAACCTGATCCACAGCCCGAGCGAGGAGCGCCTCGAACGCACCGCCGTGGACCTGTACCTGCGCCACGGGGTGCCGTGCGTCGAGGCGTCCGCGTTCCTCGGGCTCACCCCGCACATCGTGCGCTACCGGCTCGCCGGGCTGCGCGCGGGCGGGCCGCACGGGGTCGTGGCGGAGAACAAGGTGATCGCCAAGATCTCCCGGACCGAGATCGCGGAGCAGTTCATCCGGCCCGCGCCCGAGGCGATGGTGCGGGCGCTGGTGGAGGAGGGCGCGATCACCGCCGAGCAGGCGCGGCTGGCCGAACGGGTGCCGCTCGCCGACGACATCACCGTCGAGGCGGACTCCGGCGGGCACACCGACCGGCGCCCGCTGCCCGCGCAGCTGCCCGTTCTGATGCGTCAACGGGACGCCCTGATGAAGGAGTTGGGGTACCCGACGCGGATCCGGGTCGGCGCGGCCGGCGGCATCGGCACCCCCGAGGCGGCCTGGGCGGCCTTCGCTATGGGCGCGGACTACGTGGTGACCGGTTCGGTCAACCAGTCCTGCGTCGAGGCCGGCACCTCCAGCCAGGTCAAGGAGATGCTCGCGCAGGCCGACCTCGCCGACTGTGAAATGGCGCCGGCGGCCGACATGTTCGAGATGGGCGTGGAACTCCAGGTCCTCAAGCGCGGCACCCTCTTCCCGATGCGGGCCCGGCTCCTCTACGAGCTCTACCGCGACCACGACGGCATCGACGACCTCCCGGCGGCGGCCCGCAGGCGGATCGAGACGCAGATCTTCCGGCGCCCCCTGGAGGACGTCTGGGCGGAGACCGTCGGCTACTTCGAGCGTCGTGACCCCGACCAGCTCGCCCGTGCCGCCGCCAGTCCCAAGCGGCGGGCCGCGCTGATCTTCCGCTGGTACCTGGGGATGGCCTCGCGCTGGGCGAAGACGGGAGAGGCGGACCGCGCCGTCGACTACCAGATCTGGTGCGGCCCGGCGATGGGCAGCTTCAACTCCTGGGTCCGCGGCACCTACTTGGCCGCCCCGCGCAACCGCCACGTCGCCGACGTCGCCCGCCACATCATGACCGGCGCCGCCTTCCACCAACGCCTCTCCCTGCTGCGCGCGGCCGGCCTCGCCCTCTCCCCGGCGATCGCCGACTACCCGGTACCACAGCCCGACCAGGCCCTGGAGGTACGGCCATGAGCGGATCCGGAGGTACGGACGTGAGCGGTTCGGGAGGTACTGTCGCGACCGCCGAGTTCGCCGCCGTCGCGCGGCTCGACGAGCTGCTCGGCGACCCCTGGCGGGTGGAGAACGTCTACGGGTTCGCCGCGGGAGTGGAGCGGGACGAACGCGGCTACTTCCCGCACGCCTTCGCCGCCCGCCTCGACTCGGTCGACTTCCCGCTCGCCTATCTGCCGCCCTCGCTGGGCGGCACGCTGCGCGGGCTCGACGAGACGCTGCTCCTGGTCCGGGTGGCGGCCCGGCGCGACGCCGCGCTGATGCCGGCCACGCTGCTGTCCTGCTCCGCCGTGCTCACCGTGCTCGCGGCCGGCTCGGACGAACAGGCCAAGACGGTCGCCGACTGGGTGCAGGAGGGCCGCACGATCGCCTTCGCGCTCTCCGAGGAACAGGCCGGCAGCGACGTCCTCGCGGGCGAGGCCCGCCTCGACCCGACGGGCGACGGCTACCGGCTCTGGGGCCGCAAATGGCTGGTCGGACGGGGCGCCACCGCCGACGCGGTGGTCGTGGTGGCGCGTACGGCGGAGCGCGGACCGGCCGCGTTCACGGCCGTGCTGCTCGGGCCGCGCGAGCTGGCCCACCGGGTGGGGCGAGAGCCCGCGCAGACCGTCACCGGGATGCGCGGGATCGACTTCGCCGACCTGGTCTTCGAAGGGACTCCGGTGCCGCGGGCGGCGGTGATCGGAGCCGTGGGCGGTGGCCTCGCGGGAGCGATGCGGGCCCAACAGGTGGTGCGTCTGCTCAGCACCGGGGCCTGCCTGGCCACCGCCGACACGGCTCTTCGTACGGCGCTGCGGTTCACCCGTGACCGGCGGGTCGGCGGCGTCCGCGTCGCCGACACGGGGTACGGCTCGCGTGAACTGGCCGTCGCCGCCGCGGAGTTGTTCGCGGCCGACCTGCTCTCCCTGACGGCGGCCCGCTACGTCCACCTCTCCCCGGGCACGTTCGGCCTGTGCTCCTCGGTGGTGAAGCGGGTGGCCACCCGCCTGACCTCCTCGTCCATCGCCCGCTCCCGCACCCTCCTCGGCGCCCGAGCCGTCCTGGTCCACGGCCCCGGCGCCGTCCTCGACAAGGCCCGACGGGACAACGAGATCGTCGAATCCATCGACACGAGCCCCTTCGGGGTTCTGCGGGCGATCGCAGTCCAACTCCCTGGATATGCAACGGCATTGGCTCCTGGGGACACGCCGGCCCCGGACCCCGGTTCCGCCTCCCTCTTCGCCTTCGGCGCCCCGCTTCCCGATCTCGACCCCGCCGCGCTCGACCTCTCCGCCCGTCCCAAGGACCTCGTGCTGCTCGGGTTCGCGGAGCAGGCCGAGGACACGGCCCGGCGGATGGCGGCCGGTGGGGACGAGCGGGGCGGGGACTTGGTGCGGGAGCTGCGGGCCGCGCTCGACGACACCTTCGCCACCGCCGCCGAGGCCCAGAAGGACCGGGCCCGGGGGCTCGGGGCGTCGGCCGAACTACTGGATCTCGCCGAGCGCTGCTGTCTGCTGTACGCGGGTGCGGCGGCCGTTCTTGCCTGGCGGGCCCATCCCGAGCGGGGGCTCTACGGGGACGAGCCCGGCGGGAGTGGATGGCTCACCTCCGTGTTGGCCGTCCTCCTCGCCCTGGCCGACGGGCGTGATCCGCGGCAGGCCGCCTCCGAACTGGCGCCCGCCGTGCGTGCGCTCACCCGGCTCGACGCGGCGGGGCTGCTGTTCACCGCGCTCCCGGTCCAACTGTCCGACGGGGGGCCGGAGTCCGAGGAGGGGGACGAGACGACATGACCGATCTCATCGCGCTCATGGGGGACTTGGAGGCGTATCTCGGGGATCCGTGGGACGCCGCCGGTCCCATGCCCTACCCGCGCATCCTCGACCTCGACGAACGCCAGGCGTACCCGCACGAGTTCGTGGACGTGCTGGCGAGTTGGGGGCTGTACGACTGGATCGTGCCGGCGGCCAACGGTGGCAAGGCCGTTCATGTCGAGGACGGGTTCAACCTGTACCGGCTCGTCGGGCGCCGCGACCCCACCTCCGCCACCGCCATGGTGCTGACCAGCCTCAGCTACATGCCGGTGTGGATCGCCGGCAGCCCCGATCAGCGGCAGCACTTCGCCGACGCCATCCGGGCCGGGCGGAAGCTGGCCTGGGGGCTGTCCGAGCGCGGTCACGGCAGCGACATCCTCGCCAACGAGACGACCGCGCGCCGCACCGAGGGCGGCTGGCTGCTGAACGGTGAGAAGTGGACCATCGGCAACGCGACGGTCGCCGCCGCGGTGATGGTCTTCGCCCGGACCTCGGAGAAGGGCGGGCCCGGGGGCTACTCCATCTTCGCCGTGGAGAAGGACGGGATTCCGGCGGAGCAGTTGGCGCACCTGCGCGACGAGCCCCTGCACGGGCTGCGTGGGCTCGACATGAGCGGCGTACGGCTCACCGACTGCTTCGTGCCCGACTCCGCGCTCCTCGGCCGGGTCGGGCAAGGGCTCGAAGTCGCACTGAAGAGCAGCCAGTTGGCGCGGATCGCCATCTCCAGCATCGCTATGAGCTGTGTCGACACCGCCCTGCGCTCCACCCTCGACTTCGCCTCCGGACGCGTCATCTTCGGCGGGACCGTGCTCGAAGTGCCGTACTCCAAAAGGCAGTTGGCGGAGAGCTTCGCCGAGCTGCTGATCGCCGACGCGCTCACCACGGGCGCGGTGCGGTCGCTCCAGCTCGCGCCCGCCCAGGCCAGCATCTGGTCCTCGGTCGTCAAGTACTTCGTGCCGACCCTCCTCGAGGAGACCCTGGCCCGGCTGACCACCGTGCTCGGTGCCCGCTACTACCTGCGCGCCCACCCCCGCCACGGCATCTTCCAGAAGGTGCTGCGGGACTTCGCCATCTCCAACTTCGCCGACGGCAACACCGTGGTGAACCTCAAGAACATCGCGTTGCAGTTGCCCGCACTGCTCGCGGGCGCCGTCGCCCAGGAGCCCGGTCCGGTCGCCGACGCGGTCGCCTCCACCGCCCGGCTCTTCGACCCCGCGCACCCCATGGATCCGTACGAGCCCGCCGCGCAGCAGTTGTTCAGCCGGGGCGGTGACGACTCGGTGCTCGCCTTGCGCTCGGCCGTCGCCGAACTGCGCCGGGAGGCGGACGCGGCCGAGGGGCGCGAGGCCGGCTGGCTGGCCGGGTGCGCCGAGACCGCGGGGCTGCTCGCGGACGAGGTGCACCGGCTCGCCGACGAGCACGCCAAGCTCGTAGCCGAACAAGGGCGTAAAGCCGGGCAGTCGGCGGAGTTGTACGACCTCGCCAAGCAGTACGCGGCGGTGTCGGCGGCGGCCGCCTGCGTCCATCTCTATCTGCGCGGACGCGACAGCTTCGCGCCCGCGCTGCGCTCGCCCGCCGTGCTGCTGCTCTGTCTGGAGCGGCTGCTGCGGCGCTTCCACCCCACGCGGTGGACGACCGGACCCGCGGACATCGAGGCCGTCGCCGAGGTCATGGCGGACGCCCACCGCGCGGGCCGGCTGTTCTCCTTCCGTCCGTTCCAGGTGAGTTGGTGACCCGCAGATGCCCGTGATCGCCGAGGCCCCCGACACCGCGCGCGAGCCGGCCGACGACCCGTTGGCCGGCGGAGCCGACGTCTGGCTGCTCGCCGAGGAGGACGTGGAGGAGTTCGCCGCCGCGACCGGCGGCCTCGACCTGCTCACCGAGGAGGAACGCGCCCGGCACGACCGGCTGCTCTTCCCCGCCGCCCGCACCCGCTTCCTGGGCGCCCGGCTGCTCTCCCGCGAGGTGCTGTCGCAGTACGCGGATGTGGCACCGGAGGAATGGCGGTTCGACAAGGGCCGGTTCGGCCGGCCCAGCGTCCACGGCGCCGACTGGGGGCTCGACTTCAACCTCACCCACACCAACGGACTGATCGCCGCGATCGTCGTCCGCGGCCGTACCGCCGGAGTCGACGCCGAGAACACGCCGGCCCGGCCCGAGGCCGTCCGGTTCGCGCCGAAGGTCTTCACGCCGCTGGAGCAGGAGGTGCTGCGCCGCGACCGCGAGGACCAGCGCGGGCACGCCTTCGCGGACTCCTGGGTGGCCAAGGAGGCGTACACCAAGGCCACCGGTATGGGGATGGCGCGCGGCTTCGACGCCTTCTCCGTGCACCGGCTGCGCGGCGGCGGGCTGGCCGTGGTGGACGAGGAGATCCCCGAGCCCGAACGGCCGTTGTGGCAGATCCAGGTGCTCCAGGTGTGGGACCGGTTCGCGCTCGGCATCGCCATCCGGGCCAGCGAGGACGACGCCGGGCCGATCCCCGTACGACTGCGCTCGGCCATGGCCGAGTTGCTGCCGGCCGGCTCCCGGAGCGGCCCGCGATGAACCGTTGTGCTGTCCACTCCTGGCATGACCGCTACCTGCCGCCGTCATCCGTATCCGGCCACCGTGTCCGGTGTGTTGCATGGAAGCCGGATCCCGCCGCAGCGCGGGCGGTCGCAGACGGAGGACGAGCGATGCCGGCGATGGGGAACGCGGAGCTGCTCGCGGGCTGTGCCCGGGGCGAGGCGGAGGCGTGGGACGAGACGGTCGACCGGTTCGGTCGGCTGGTCTGGTCGGTGGCGCGAAGCCACCGGGTCAGCCGGGTCGACGCCGAGGACGTGCGGCAGGTCACCTGGTTCCGGCTGATGCAGAACGCCGACCGCATCCGCGACCCGGACCGGCTGGGGGACTGGCTGGCCACCGTGGCCCGCCGCGAGGCCATCAAGGCGGCCACCCGCGACCGGCGCCTGGTGATGGTCGGCGACAGCGCCACGCTCGAACACTTCCTGGACCACCACGAGAGCCCCGAACAGATCACCCTGCGCGCCGACCGCGGCCAGGAGGTGCTGCGCGCCATCGACAGCCTCTCCGACCAGTGCCGCGAACTGCTCTTACGGGCCCTCCAGGACCCGCCCGCCTCCTACCAGGAGATCGCCGCCGCCCTGTCCATGCCCCTCGGCTCGGTCGGCCCCATCCGCACCCGCTGCCTGCGCAGACTGCGCCGCGCCCTGGACCGGGACGGTGCGGTGCCGGCGCCCTCGGCCGACGACTGCACACGCTGCCCGGCCCGCGCCTCCGCCGCGCCGACCCGGGAGGCCGGCCACACGCCGGCGCCCACCGCCACGTCCGCCGCGGCGCACAGGGCGGCGCCCGCGGGGCAGACCGGGGCCGTACGCGCGCCGGGACCCATGTACGGCACCCTGCCCGACCGCGCTTCCGCCGCCCCGTCGGCGCCCAGCGGGTCCTCCGGCGCCGCCCCCGTCCGGGCCCCCGAGACCCCCCACCCCCCAACCCCCGCACGCACGCCCGACGGAACCGAGGTGCCCAGGTGACCACCCTCGCCGAAACCGCGACCCAACTGGTCAGCCGGGAGATCATCACCGGTGATCCGCTCGGGACCGTCGAGCTGTGCACACCCGACCACGTGGCGTCGGCCGGCCGGCGGGCCGGGGCCGCCGCGCCCGCGTGGGCGGCCACGCCCGCCGAGGAACGGGCCGCGATCGTCGAGCGGGCCGCCGAGCTGCTGGTCGAACGGGCGCCCCAGGTACAGGAGTTGCTGGTCCGTGAGGGCGGCGCGATCCCCGGCAAGGCCTTCTTCGAGGTCTACCAGTCCGCGCAGGAGCTGCGCCACGGCGCCTCCCTCGCCCGCCACCCCGGCTTCCCGCACCCGCCCGCCGACGACCCGACGCGAGCCTCCGAGGTGACCCGCGTCCCGCTGGGCGTGGTCGGGGTGATCGTGCCCTGGAACTTCCCGCTGCTGCTCGCCGCCCGCTCGATCGGCCCCGCGCTCGCCCTCGGCAACGCCGTCCTGCTCAAGCCCGACCCGCACACCCCGCTCAGCGGCGGCCGGATCCTCGCCGAGGTGTTCGCCGACGCGGGGCTGCCGCCGGACGTCCTGGAGGTCGTGCACGGCGACGCGGAGACCGGTGCGGCACTGGTCCAGGCGCCCGACGTGGTGATGGTGTCCTTCACCGGCTCGACCGAGGTGGGGCGCGAGGTCGGCGCCGCCTGCGGCCGGCTGCTCAAGCGGGTCGTGCTCGAACTCGGCGGCCAGAACGCCTTCGTGGTCCTCGACGACGTGGACGTGGAGGCGGCCGCGGCGGCCGGTGCCTGGGGTTCCTTCCTGCACCAGGGCCAGATCTGCATGTCCGCCCGGCGCCACCTCGTCCACCACGCGATCGCCGACGCCTACACCGAGGCGCTCGCCCGGCACGCGGACGCCCTGCGCATCGGCGACCCGCACCGCTCCGACGCCCAGATCGGGCCGATGATCGACCGGCGTCAACTCACCAGCGTGGCCAACGCCGTTGAACAGGCCGTCGCCCAGGGCGCCCGGCTCGTCACCGGCGGACGGCCGCTGCCCCCGTACTACCCGCCGACTGTACTGGCCGACGTCACCGAGCAGTTGGACGTCTTCCACACCGAGGTCTTCGGACCCGTCGCCACCGTCACGCCCTTCGCCGACGACGACGACGCCGTCCGCCTCGCCAACACCTCCGACTACGGACTGACCGCGGCCGTCTACACCGCCGACACCGCGCGCGGCGAGGCGATCGCCGACCGGCTGCACACCGGTGTCGTGCACGTCGGCGACCAGACCGTCGTCCAGGACGCCGCCCTGCCCTTCGCCGGCGTCGGCGCCTCCGGCAACGGCTCCGGCTTCGGCGGCCGGGCCGCCCTGGAGGCGTTCACCCGCTGGCGGACCCGCACGACCAGCACACCGCCCCGCACGTACCCCTTCTGAGGAGTCCCCGTGGCAGTCGAGGTCCAGCGTGTGCCCCAGGTGGCCGATCCACCGGCGGGCACCGTCGTCTTCCTGATCGGCATGCGCGTCAACAGCCTCTGGAAAGTGCACCGTTGGGTGCCCTCCTTCCTCGCGATGATCCGCATGCTGACCGAGCTGCACCGGCAGCGGGAGTACGGCTTCCTCGCCGCCAGGACCTGGCTCGCGCGCACGGTCGTCGTCGTCCAGTACTGGCGGTCCATGGACGAGCTGATGGCGTACGCGCACAACCTCGACGCCGAACACCGGCCCGCCTGGGCCCGCTTCAACCGGGCCGTCGGCGACAACGGAGCGGTCGGCATCTACCACGAGGCGTACGTCGTGGACCCGGCGCGCACCCACACCGTGTACCGCAACATGCCGCCGTTCGGCCTCGGCGCGGCCACCGCGCACCGGCCGCAGCGGTCCGCTCCGGTGCCGTCGGGCGACGGCAGTTGAGAGGAAGGGAGCCCCCGTGTCGATCCCACAGATGCCACAGATTCCGCAGCCTCCGCAGGGCACGCAGCTGCCACCGGTGCCGCAGAGTCCGCAGAGCCCCTCGCCCGTACGGGCCGCACAGCAGGACGTGCAGTGGCGCAGGTGCGCCTCCTGCGGGTCCTTCATCTACGGCAAGCGCCTGGACCGCAACCTCAAGGTGTGCCCCGAGTGCGGCTTCCACTTCCGCATCCCGCCGGACGTGCGCATCGGACAGCTCGCCGACCCGGGCAGCTTCGAGGCGTTCCCCGACACCTACGCGCCGCGCGACCTGCTCGGCTTCACCGACTCCAAGCCCTACCCGGACCGGCTGCGGGACGCCCAGGCGCGCACCGGCCGGCAGGACGCGATCCTCACCGGCCGGATGACCGTGCGCGGCCGGCCGGTCGTCGTGGCCGTCCTCGACTTCACGTTCATGGGCGGCAGCATGGGCGCGGTGGTCGGCGAGGCCGTCGCCGCCGCGGCCCGGCACGCGCTGGACCGGCGGCTGCCGCTGCTGCTGATCGCCGCCTCCGGCGGGGCCCGTATGCAGGAGGGCGCCCTGTCGCTGATGCAGATGGCCAAGACCGCCCAGTGGGTCGCCGCGCTGCGCGAGGCCCGGCTGCCCGTCATCAACCTCAACACCGACCCGACCTTCGGCGGTGTCAGCGCCTCCTTCGCGATGCTCGGCGACGTGATCCTCGCCGAACCCGGCGCCCTCATCGGCTTCGCCGGACCCCAGGTCATCCGCAACACCATCCGCCAGGAGCTGCCGCCCGGCTTCCAGAGCGCCGAGTTCCTGCTGGAGCACGGGATGATCGACGCCGTCGTGCCGCGCGAGAACCAGCGCGAGCAACTGGCCCGACTGCTGGCCCTGTTGGGTCCGTCGCTGCCCCAACTCCCGGACACCGGCGGCCCCGAGGCCATCCGCACCACCCCGGTGCCGTCCACGCGCACCACCCGCGAGACCGTGTCGCTGGCCCGGGACATCGGGCGGCCCACCGCCCTGGAGTACTTCGGGTACGTCTTCGACGACTTCGTCTCCCTGCACGGCGACCGCGCCTTCGGCGACGACCACGCACTGGTCGGCGGGGTCGCCCGGTTCGGCGGGCAGAGCCTGGTCGTCCTCGGGCACCAGAAGGGCCACGACACCGCCGAGTTGGTCCGCAGCAACTTCGGCATGCCCAATCCCGAGGGCTACCGCAAGGCGCTGCGGCTGATGCGCTTCGCCGACCGGTTCGGACTGCCGGTGGTCAACTTCATCGACACACCGGGCGCGTTCCCCGGCATCGAGGCCGAACAGCGCGGCCAGAGCGTCGCCATCGCCGACTGCATCCTCGAACTGTCCCGGCTGCGCGTCCCCGTGGTCTCCGTGGTCACCGGCGAGGGCGGCAGCGGCGGCGCCCTGGCCCTCGGTGTCGCCGACACCGTGCTGATCCTGGAGAACGCCTACTACTCGGTGATCAGCCCCGAGGGCTGCTCCACGATCCTCTTCGGCACCGCCGAACACGCGGACCGCGCCGCCGACGCGCTGCGCCTGACGGCCTCCGAACTGCTCCGGCTCGGCGTGGTCGACGGCGTCGTGCCCGAACCGCCCGACGGCGCCCACACCGCCCCGCACACCACCGCCCTGACGGTGAAGAACGCCCTGGCGCGGGCCCTCGCCCCCCTGCTCGACCTCGACGGCGAACAACTCGTCGCAGCCCGACGGAGGCGGTACGACCGCTTCGGGGATCCGCAACTGCAGCCCGTAGTGGACTGGGAGACGCACGATGAGCACTGAGCTGAACACCACGGCCGAGGACGCCGCCGACCTGACGGTGGAGCAGCTGCGGGCCCAGACCCGCCTGCTCGCCGGTGAACTCCCCGGCACCCTGCGGCGGATCACGCTGCGGGCCGGTTCCCTGAGCGTGGACGTGGAGTGGGACAACGCCCCGGTGGCGCCGGTCGCCGCGGTCGCTCCCGCCGCACCGGCCGCGTCGGCGGCCCCGCCCGCGCAGGCCGCCCCGGCGGAGGCGCAGCAGCCGCCCGCCGGCGTCGTCCAGGTCACCGCCCCTCTCGTCGGCACCTACTACCAGGCCCCCTCCCCGGGCGCCGACCCCTTCGTCCAGGTCGGCGACACCGTCGAGGCCGGACAGCAACTCGCCGTCATCGAGGCCATGAAGCTGCTCAACTCCATCACCGCCGAGGTCCGGGGCGTCGTCCACGCCATCCACGTGCAGGACGGCGAGGTCGTCGAGTACGACCAGCCCCTGATCGACCTCGTCCCGGCCGGCTGAGGCGGACCGCCATGTTCGAGAAGGTGCTCATCGCCAACCGCGGCGAGATCGCGCTGCGGATCATCCGGACCTGCCGCGACCTGGGCGTGCGGACGGTCGCCGTGTACTCCACCCCGGACGCCGACGCCCGGTTCGTGAAGGCCGCCGACGAGTCCGTGCACATCGGGCCCGGCGCGCCCAGCCGCAGCTACCTCAACATCCCCAACATCATCGGCGCCGCGCTCAGGACCGGCGCCGACGCCGTCCACCCCGGGTACGGATTCCTCTCCGAGGACCCCTACTTCGCCGAGATCTGCGCCGACGCCGGCGTCACCTTCATCGGCCCGCCGCCGGACGTCATGGAGAACGTCGGCGACAAGGCCACGGCCCGCCGGCTGATGACGGAGGCCGGACTCCCGCTGCTGCCCGGCACCACCGAACCCGTCGACTCCGCCGACAGCGCCGAGCAGATCGCCCGGGGGATCGGCTACCCGGTGATCATCAAGGCGGCGGCGGGCGGTGGCGGACGCGGCATCACCGTCGTCCACCGCCCGGACGACCTGCGGGACGCCTACGCCCGCACCAGGGCCGGTGCCCAGGCCGTGTTCAAGAACAGCGCCGTCTACATCGAGCGCTACCTCACCCGCACCCGGCACATCGAGATCCAGGTGCTGTGCGACGACTTCGGCGGCGCGATCCACCTGGGCGAACGCGACTGCTCGGTGCAGCGCCGGCACCAGAAACTGGTCGAGGAGTCGCCGGGCCCGGACATCTCGCCCGAGCTGCGCGAACGGCTCGGTGCCGCCGCCGTCGCCGGGGCCAGGGCCGTCGGCTACCGGGGCGCCGGCACCGTGGAGTTCCTGCTGGAGACGGACCCGGCCGCGGCCGACACCTTCTGGTTCATGGAGATGAACGCCCGTATCCAGGTGGAGCATCCGGTCACCGAACTCGTCACCGGCGTCGACATCGTCAGCGAGCAGTTACGGGTGGCCTCCGGCGCCCCGCTCTCCGTCAAGCAGGAGGACGTGGTGGTGCGCGGCCACGCCATCGAGTGCCGCATCAACGCCGAGGACCCGGACCGCGACTTCGCGCCCACCCCCGGTCTGCTGGAGAACTACCGCGTGCCCGGCGGCCCTTGGGTCCGCGTCGACACCGACTACGTGCCCGGCTCCCGGGTGAGCCCCTACTACGACTCGATGATCGGCAAGCTGATCGTCTGGGGGCCCGACCGGGCCACCGCCCTGGACCGTGCGCAACGCGCACTCGCCGAATTCGATGTGAAGGGTCCCGGGGTGCACACGACCATTCCGCTGCACCAGCAGATACTGAGTCATCCGGAATTCAACCGAACAGGTGTGACCACCGATTTCCTGGAGCGGAATTTCTCCCTTTAAAAGGGCTCCCGCGGTGACCCGCATAGAAAATAGTGATCGGCCCGTTCTGGAATTCCGTTCGGAATAGGCTGTACGTATCCCCTGGTGATTCGAAGAGTGAAGGGTATGTCTGAATACCCGATTACGACCCCGATGCCGGAACGCTCCCTGCGCGTCGTGGTCTCCAGCGTCTCGTCCGACGCGCACATGTGGAACCTGGTCTACCTCCAGCTGCTCCTCGAAGAGGCGGGGCACGAGGTCACCAATCTCGGCGTATGCCCGCCGGACGCGACCGTGATGGACGCCTGCCGCGGTGCCGACCGGCCCGACCTCGTCGTCCTCAGCACCGTGAACGGGCACGGCCACCTCGACGGACTCCGGCTGATCCGGGCGATCCGCCGGGATGCCGAACTCGCCCTGCTGCCCGTCGTGATCGGCGGCAAGCTCGGCGTGCGCGGCGGCGACGACGGGTTCGGCGAGCGCCTGCTGGACGCCGGGTTCAACGCGGTGTTCAACGAGTCCGAGGCCCCGGTCGCGCGGATGCTCGCCGACTTCGGCGCCTTCCTGCGGACGCTGGCCGGGAACCTCGCGCCCAGGGAGCCCGCGGCCCTGGCCGAGGCACGGTGATGCCGCGGTTCGCCGACTTCGTGCGCACCGCGGCGGGGGCGGGCGTGCTCGTCGTCCAGCCCCGGATGGGCTTCGGCCCGCTCGACCGCATGCGGGCCGGGCTCACCGCCGTACGCGACTGCCGGGCCTCCACCGTCGGCACCGTGACCCTCGACAGCTACACCCGCGTCGGGGACTTCGACTCCGCGCGCCGCGCCCTGCGCGCCGGCGACGAACTCAACGGCTTCCCGCTGGAGGCCCACGGGGTGGGCGCCGTACGGGAGTTGCTCGACGACGTGAGCTCCCGGAACTTCCCGGTCCAGGTCCGCCACGGCTCACCGCTGCCGCTGAGCCTGTTCCGCATCATGGTCGCCGCCGGCGTCGACGCCACCGAGGGCGGCCCGGTCTCCTACTGCCTGCCCTACGGCCGGGTCCCGCTGCCGGAGGCCACCGACAACTGGGCCCGCTGCTGCGAACTCGCCGCCGCCGCGCCCGATCCCATGCACCTGGAGACCTTCGGCGGCTGCATGCTCGGCCAACTCTGCCCGCCTTCCCTGCTGGTGGCGCTCAGCGTCCTGGAGGGGATGTTCTTCCGCGAGCACGGACTGCGCTCGGTCTCCCTCAGCTACGCCCAACAGGTCCACCTCGGCCAGGACCTGGAGGCCCTCGCGGCCCTGCGCTCGCTGGCCGCCGAGTACCTCGGCGACATCGACTGGCACGTCACGCTCTACACGTACATGGGCGTCTTCCCGCGCACCCCCGTCGGCTCCTTCCGGCTCCTGGAGGACAGCGTGCGGCTCGCCGTGCACAGTCGTACCGAGCGGCTCATCGTCAAGACGCCCGCCGAGGCCCGGCGCATCCCCGCGGTCGAGGAGAACGTGGAGGCACTGGAGTTCGCCGCGGCCGTCGGCGCCAAGGAGGCCGCCGACTGCGTGCGGTCCCACTGCCCGCCGACCGCCGAGACCGGCCTGCTGGCGGAGACCAGGACCCTCCTGGCGGCCACCCTCGAACTGGGCCACAGCGTCGGCTCTGCCCTCGTCGCCGCCTTCGCGCGGGGCGTCCTGGACGTGCCCTACTGCCTGCACCGCGACAACGCGGGCGAGTCCAGGGCCGTCATCGACGAACGCGGCATGCTGGCCTGGTCCCGCGCCGGCGGCATGCCGGTCCGGGTGCCGCGCACCGACGCCCTGGCCGCGGCCCCCCTCACGGCGGCGCGGCTGACCCGGATGCTGTCCCACAACGAACGCCGCTACGACCGCGAGGACTTCGCGGGCTCCCTGCTGCGGAGCGTGGCGTGAACGGCCCGGCGCCGCTGTCGCCGCCGACCCCGACGGGCGGGATCGTGCCGCCCGGGAACCCGTTCGCCGACACCCTCGCCGAGGTCCGCGCCCGCGGCGCCGTCCGCGCCCTGGTCTCGCGCGGCCAGCCGGGGCTGTCCCTGTGCACCGCCGAGGGTCGCTGGACCGGCCTCGACGCCGACGTGGCCAGGGCGGTCGCCGCCGCCGTGCTCGACGACGCCGAGGCCGTCGACTGGCGGCCCGCCGACTCCGCCGCCCGGCTGACCCGGCTCGCCGCCGGAGAGGCCGACGTGACGGTGTGCAACGTCAGTTGGACCATGGGCCGCGAGGCCGCGCACGGGCTCCTGTTCGCCGGGGTCACCTGCTACGACGGCGAGGGCTTCCTCGTACCGGCCCACTCCGGCATCGAGGACCCGGCCGACCTCGCCGGACAGCGCCTGGCCGTGCACGCCGGCTCCACCACCCCCGACAACCTCGCCGAGTGGTACCGGCCGCGCGGCCTCACGGTCACCCCGGTCGTCTTCGGCGACCCGCAGGAGGCCCTGCACGCCTACGCGGTCGGCGACTGCGCCGCGTACGTCCTCGACAAGGTCGCGCTGGCCGGCGCCCGCCGCGCCCTGCCCGACCCCGAGGCGCACCGCATCCTCCCGGCGGAGATCTCCCGCGAACCGATGGCCGCCGTCGTGCGCGACGACGACCCGCGCTGGTTCCGCGTCTGCCGCTGGGTCCTCCAACTCCTGTTCGCCGCCGAGTACGAGACCCACCGCGACGGCTTCCCCGGCCGCGCCGCCGTCGCCCGCCAGGCCGGCCGGCACGGCCCCGCGGCAGGGCTCGACGAGGCCTGGGCGGCCCGGGTCCTGGACGCCGTCGGCAGCTACGCCGAGCTGTACGAGCGCAACCTCGGCCACTCCTCGGGGCTCGACGTGCCCCGCGGTCCCAACGAGCTGTGGACCAGAGGCGGTCTGCACTACGCCGTCCCCCTGCACTGACCCCGACCCGCGACCGGAGACGAGGTACCGACCGTGACCACTCCCACCAACCGACAGCAGACCAGAGGGGCGTTGGAGTTAACCGCCGCGATGGTCCTGTCGGGCACCTTGGGCGTCTTCGTCCTGGAGTCGGGCCAGCCGAGCTTCAACGTGGTCTTCTTCCGCTGCGTCTTCGGCGCCCTCGCCCTCGGCGCGTACTGTCTGGCCCGCGGCCTGTTCAGGACGCACAACTTCACCCGCCGCACCTTCGCGCTCGCGGTGCTCGGCGGGGTGTGCATCGTCTTCAACTGGGTGCTGCTGTTCAGCGCGTACAGCAAGACGTCCATCTCGGTGGCCACCGTCGTCTACCACACCCAGCCGTTCTACGTCGTGCTGCTGGGCCTGATCCTTTTCAAGGAGCGCCTCGACCGCCACCAGGCCGGCTGGATCCTGCTCGCCTTCGCCGGTGTGGTCCTGGTCGCCGACCTCGGCTCGGCCACCGGCGCCAACGGAGGAACGTATCTCCTGGGCGTCGGCCAGGCCCTGCTCGCCGCGCTCCTGTACGCCTTCGCCACCGTCATCGCCAAGCACCTGACGTCGATCCGCCCCGAGATCACCGCCTTCACCCAGGCGTCCGTCGGCATCCCGCTGCTGCTGCCGTTCACCGCGCTCGGCCGGACCGCCGGACTCGGCGCCGACTGGGCCTGGCTGGTCGGACTCGGCGTGATCCACACCTGTCTGCTGTACATCCTGCTCTACGCCTCGTACCAGAAGCTGCCCACCGCGAGGATCGCGGTGCTGTCCTTCGTCTACCCGGCCGTGGCGATCCTCGTCGACTTCACGGTCTACGGGCACCACATCTCGCTGCTCCAGGCCCTGGGCATCCCGCTGATCGTCCTGGCGGGCCTCGGCGTGAACCTCGGCTGGCACCTGCTGCCGGCCTTCGGGCGACGCCCCTCCCGGGACGACACCTCGCCTGCCGCGCTCACCCGGATCGGAGAACCCCGATGACTTACGTCAGCGACCCCGCGGCCCCGCGGATCGCGATCGCCGGCGCCACCGGCGCCGTAGGCAACACCCTGATCGAGCTCATCAGTTCGCGCGGACTGCGCCATCGCGGCGTCCGGCTCGCCGCCTCCGCCCGCTCGGCGGGGCGCACCGTCGAGGTCGACGGCCGTGCCCAAGTGGTCGAGGACCTCGACGGGTTCGACTTCTCAGACGTGGACCTGGCGTTCTTCTCCGCGGGCACCTCCGTCAGCGAGAAGTGGGCCCGGCCCGCCGCCGCGCAGGGCGCCCTGGTCATCGACAACACCAACGCCTTCCGCATGGACCCGGACACCCCGCTGGTGGTGCCCCAGGTCAACGCCGACGTCCTGCTGGCCGGACGCCCGGCGAGCGGGATCATCGCCAACCCGAACTGCTCGACCATCCCGCTGGTCCGGCTGCTCCAGACCGTCGAACAGCGCTGGGGCATCCGCCAGGTCGTCGTCAGCACCTACCAGGCGGCCTCCGGGCAGGGCCAGCACGGCATCGCGGAACTGCGCGAGGGCAGCGCCCTCGCGCTCAGCGACCCCGACGCCGAACTCCCCGCCGACCGCTTCAAGCCGGCGCTCGCCTTCAACGTCGTGCCGTTCATCGACAAGCTGCTGGACACCGGGTTCACCATGGAGGAGCAGAAGATGCTCCAGGAGTCCCGCAAGATCCTCGGCCTGCCGCACCTCGACGTCACCACCACCTGCGTCCGCGTGCCCGTGGTCAACTCCCACTCCGAGGCGGTCTGGGTCGAGGCCACCGAGCCCGTCGACCGCGCCGAACTCGTCGCGCGCCTCGCCGAGTTGCCCGAGGTCACCGTCCACGACAAGGACGCCCCGGGCGGCTTCCCGACCCCGCGCACCGCGGGTGAGCCCGACCACGTGCACGTCGGCCGCATCCGGGTCGCCCCGCACAATCCGCGCGGCTTCTGGCTCTGGCTGGTCGCCGACAACGTGCGGATCGGGGCCGCCCTGAACGCCGTCCAGATCGCCGAGTACGTCCTCGACCGGGGGTTGCTGTGAGCGACACCGCCATTCTCAAGTTCGGCGGCTCCACCTTCCGTTCGCACTCCTCCTACGACGACCTCGCGGCCGGCCTGGAACGCCGGCTGGACACCGAGGGACGCCGGCTGGCCGTCGTGGTCAGCGCCATGTCGGGGGAGACCGAGCAACTGCGCGGCCGGCTGCACGACGTCAACGTGCATCCCGAGGACGCCACGTCGGCCGGCATGCTCGCCACCGCCGACCTGATCAGCGCCCATCTGCTGGCCACCGCCCTGCACCGCAGGGGCCGCAGCGCCACCGTGCTCGCCGGCCACCAGGTCGGACTGACCACCAACTCCGCGTTCCTGTGGGCCCGGGTGATCGAGACCGACCCCGGACCGCTGAGCCGCTCCCTCCAGGAGTACGAGGTCGTCGTCGTGCCCGGCGGACAGGCCGTGGACGCCCAGCGGCGGCCCACCTGGCTGGGCAAGAACAGCTCCGACCTGTCCGCGATCGCCGTCGCGCGCGCCGCGGGCGGCGGCGCCTGCGAGATCCACTCCGACGTCGACGGCATCTACACCTCCGACCCGCACCTGGTGCGCGGGGCGCGGATGCTGCCGCACGTCTCCTTCAACATGGCCGCGCTGATGTCCCTGTACGGCGCCAAGGTGCTGCACCGGCGCGCGGTCCAACTCGCCCTGCGGCACAACATCGAGATCGTCTGCCGCTACAACCGCGCCCCCTTCGCCCAGGGCACGACGATCAGCCGGGAGGGCAACCAGCTCACCGCAATCGTCTTCAACCAGCGCTCGGTGGTGCTCGGTTACGACTCCGACGACGCCGCCGACATCGCGCACGGCCTCTTCCACGCGGCCGGCATCGACACCGTGCGGCTCACCGAGAAGCCCTGGGTCGCGGTGGTCGGCGGGTTCGTCGACCTGGAGGAGGTGCAGCGCCGCCAGAACCTCAAACCCGGTACGTACGTGGGGGTTCCGGTGGCCGAGATCCGCGGCTCCAAGGTCGTCACCCACATCGCCGGGGACGGCGAGGACGCCCTGCACCTGGCCCAGCGACTGCACGACACCATCGACCTGCCGAGCGCGGGCCCCGCGGCCCCGCAGCCGCAACTCGCCGGAGTGTGACGCCTTGACCTTCGCCGACCTCGCGCTGACCGATCCCGTCCGCGACGCCCTCGGCGCCCGGCTGCGCCCGCTGCCCGACCCGGCGGCGGACGTCGACCGCGCGCTGACCCGCTACCACCAGGCCTTCGCGGACCTGCCCACGCCCCTGCTGCAACAGATCATCGACTTCGGCCGGCACAACGACGCGCCCGGTCTGATGCTGGTCCGCAATCTGCCCAGAGACGCGGAGCTGCCGCCGACCCCGGTCGACGGCGGACCCGCGCAGGGCCGCACCAGCTTCGTCGCGGAGGGGGTGCTGCTCGGCCTCACCGGACTGCTCGGGGAACCGATCGGCGTCCTGACCGAGAAGGACGGCCGGATCGTCCACGACGTCGTCCCCGTCCCGCAGGGAGCGCACGCCCAGACCAACCAGGGCTCCGCGGTCTTCCTCAACTTCCACAGCGACATCACCTATGACGCCATCGGCCGCTACGACCTCGCCAACCCCGACTTCCTGGTGCTCAACTGTCTGCGCGGCGCACCCGACGGCGACGCCGTCACGTACTACGCGGACGCCCGGGCGATCTGCGCGGCGCTGCCCGACAGCGTCGTCGACACGCTGCGCAGCCCGCTGTTCAGGCTGAACGCGCCCGGCAGTTACACCCGGGACGTCGCCGAGGGCGACGAGGTGCTCTCCGAACCGGTGCCGATCCTCAGCGGCGCGGCCCGGTTCCCGGAGATCGCCGTCTCCGCCAACGGCACGCGCCCGCTCACGCGCGGCGCGACGGCGGCCCTGGAGGCGCTGCGCCAGGCCTGCCGGGTGGCCGCCGACGAGGTCCGGCTCAGTCCGGGCCAGGCCCTGCTCATCAACAACCGCAAGGGCGTGCACGCCCGTTCCGTGTTCCAGGCGCGTTACGACGGCCGGGACCGCTGGCTCCAGCGGACCTACATCCGGCGCAACCTGTGGAGCGTGCGCTACCGCGCGACCCCGGAGGACCGGCGCGTGCACTACTGAGCCCCCGAGATGACGTTGTCGAATGCGTGGACGGCTGCCAGGACTTCGGGGCGGCGTCGGTGTCCTAGGGTGGAAAAGGCACACCCACGCGCCCGCCGCGATCGGGCGAAGTGACGGGGAAGGGTGACGAGTTGTCCGACGGCATTCCTCTTCTGGGCGACCTCGCGGTCCGGGCGTACGAAATCGCCCTGGACCACGGGCGGTTCGTGGACGAGGAGATCGCCGCCGAACTCGGCGCCGAGCCCGGCGCGGTCACCCGGATCCGCAAGGCGCTGCAGGAACTGCGGCTGTTGAGCCCGGAGTTGCCCGGCCGGCCCGTCGTCCCGCTGGACCCCGAGGTCGCGGAGGCCGAACTCGTCACCCCGCTGGAGGTCGCGGTCGCCCGGCGGCGCCGGGAGATCGCCCGGATCCAGCAGGAGCTGCGCTCGCTGGCCGCCACGTACCGCACCCGCCGCGACGGCAGTGCCGACGAGGTGCCCATCACGGTCCTCGACGACTTCGAGGAGGTGCGCCGGGAGATCGACCGCGCCCGGTACGGCTGCTGCGAGGAGCGGATGAGCCTGCAGTCCGGCGGCGGCCGGCCCCCCGAACTCCTGGAGGCCGACCGGGAGCACACCCTCGAACTGCTGCGCCGCGGTGTGCGGGTACGCATCCTGTACCAGCACACCGCCCGCACCAGCCTCGCCACCCGCACCTACGTGCAGGAGATCACCCGCCGCGGCGCCGAGGTCCGTACCGTCGAGGACCTCTCGGAGCGGCTCATCGTCTACGACCGCAAGGTCGCCTTCATCCCCAAGGAGCGGCCCGACAGCCGGCCGCCCGGCGCCGCCGTCGTCACCGAACCGACCCTGGTCGGCTATCTCTGCCGGTCCTTCGAGGCCGTGTGGCAGATCGGCCGGCCCTGGGAGGCCGACGGGCGGCCCGACGAGTACCACCAACTCGCGGAGGAGGTACGGATGTCCATCATCCGCCTCATGGCGCTGGGCCTGAAGGACGAGGTGATCGCCCGCCGGCTCGGCATGGCGACCCGCACCTGCCGCCGCCACATCTCCGCGATCATGGAGGAGATGGGCGCCGTGAGCCGTTTCCAGGCCGGGCTGATGATCGGCCGTCAGGGCATCGTCCCCGACGCCGAATTCGACGTCGACCTCACCGGGCTGGCCGCTAAATGACGCCGTTGGCCGCTATGTGACAACCCGGGGACATGGCGTTCCCCCGCGGCCCGGTGTTCTCCTGGAAAGAGAAACGGCACCGGAGGACCGGGCCCGGAGAACTGGGCCGGAACAGGCACGACAAATCCATCCGGTGTCGACCCATAAAGGGAGTGGACCATGGATATCAGGCAGCTGGCGGCATTCCACAAAGTGGCCACGCTGCTGAGCTTCTCGAAGGCGGCCACCGAGCTGAAGTACGCACAATCCAGCGTCACCAGCCAGATCAAGGGGCTGGAGATGTCGCTCGGTGTGGACCTCTTCGACCGCCTCGGCGGCCGCATACAACTGACCGAGGCGGGCCAGCGGCTCCTGCCCTACGCCGAGCAGATGCTCGCCCTGGCCGGCGAGGCGCGCGGCGCCACCGTCGGCACCGGCGACCCCGCCGGCGTCCTCACGGTCGGCTCGATGGAGTCCATCACCTCCTATCGCATGCCGCCCCTGCTGGAGTTCTTCCACCACCGCTATCCGGCCCTGCACATCGTGCTGCGGCCCAGCCTGTGCGCCGAGACCTGTCACGCGCTTCGCCAGGGCATGTTCGACATGGGCTTCCTGATGGAGGCCGAGACGAGCCATCCCGGCGTGCAGACCGAGGTCCTCGGTTCCGAACCGCTCAGCGTCGTCGCCGCCCCCGACCACCCGCTCACCCGGCTGCCCAAGGTGACCACGGAGGAGCTGCGCCGCACCCAGGTCATCTCCGCCGAGGCCGGCTGCGCCTACCGCGAGCTGTTCGAGGCCGAGTTGAACGACGGCACCGGAGAGGCGCTGCCCTTCCTGGAGTTCGGCACCAGCGAGTCCATCAAGCGCGGGGTGGCCGCGGGGCTCGGCATCAGCCTGCTGCCCACCGCCACCGTCCAGGACGCCCTGGACGCGGGCCTGCTCGTCACACTCGACTGGGAGATCCCCTTCGAGGTGTTCACCCAGCTCGCCTGGCGGCGCGGCAAGAACCTCACCCGCGAGATGCGGGTCTTCGTCGACCAGACGATCCGGTTCCTCGCCGAGGAGTACGGGCGATAGGGGCACGGGCGAGCATGGGGCGGTCGGTGGGGGAGCGGCCGGCGGCGGCGCTGCCGCGGCGTTCATCTCCCCGCCACGGGGCCCAGATCGCGCAGGGTGCTGTGCAGCATCCGGATGTGGTCGTCGGCGGTGGCCAGGCCCAGACCCATCGTGTTCAGGCACAGGTGGGTCGCCCCCAGGTCGCGCCAACCCGCCACGAAGTCCGGCCACTTGGGCTCCGGCACCTCCGAGAGGACCAGCCGGGCCTCCACGCCCAGCTCGGCCGGATCACGCCCGGCGCCCAGCGCGTAGGAGCGCACCCGGCCCACCATCGCGCGGGCCGTCTCGTCGGGCGGGCGCTCCGGCAGCCAGCCGTCGCCCAGTTCACCGGCCCGGCGCAGCACCGGCTCCGCGCTGCCGCCGAACCACACCGGGATCGTGCCGCGCACCGGCCTGGGCAGGATGCCCGCGTCGTCCACCCGGTGCCAGCGGCCGTCGAAGCTCACGGTGGGCCGCGCCCACAACGCCCGCAGCAGCTCGACCTGTTCGGCGCAGCGGGCGCCCCGGTCGGCGAACGACATGCCGAGGGCGTCGTACTCCACCCGGTTCCAGCCGATGCCCACGCCCAGGCGCAGCCGGCCGTCGCTGAGCACGTCCACCTCGGCGGCCTGCTTGGCCACCAGGGCGGTCTGCCGCTGCGGCAGCACCAGGACGCCGGTGGCGAGTTCCAGGGTGCGGGTGGCCGCGGCGAGGAAGCCGAACAGCACGAAGACCTCGTGGAAGAGGTCCTCGCTGCTGAAGCCGTACCAGCCGGGCCGGGTGCCGGTGCCGGCGCCCAGCACGTGGTCGAAGGCGACCACATGCCGGAAGCCGAGGTCCTCCACCGCCTGGGCCCAGTCCCGGACGGCTCCCGGATCCGGGCCGATCTCCAGGTGCGGGAAGACCACACCGACGCGCATGCACCTGCGGTTGTCCATCACCGGGGCGTCACCCGTTTCCGGCCAGACCCCATCCGTCGTCCTCTTCGGACGTCGTAGTCCCGCCCCGCCTGTAGGTCACGTTCGCCATGGGAACCTCCTCGTCGGTCGTCGCCTCACCCTTCCCACCGGGAGCGGCCCCCGAGCGGCGCGGGGCGGGGTGATCGGGCATTCCGTCAGACGCGGGACGGCACTGCGTCAAGTAGTCGCCCCCTCCCGCAACTGACGTAGTACCGGGTCAGAGCTTCCAGAGTCCGGCGGGCCCCGCCATCGGGCCGCGCCGCAGGTCACCGGCCTGGTTAGCGTCGATCGCGACGCGCCCGCCGGGCGTGGCCCACCGTCCGTACGACCATCCCGTGTCACCCCCGGAGTCGCCCATGAGTTCCGCGGAAGACCGTCTCGACGTGATCGAGACCTGCACCAGGATGCTGTGGTCCGTCGACCTGCGGCAGTGGGAGGCGCTCCCCGCGCTGCTCGCCGAGAAGGTGGCGCTCGACTACACCAGCCTCTTCGGCGGCGAACCGGCCGTGCGCACCCGCACGCAGATCATCGCCGACTGGACGGCGGGTCTCGGCCACCTCAGGGCCACCCAGCACATGATCGGCAACCAGGTCGCCGAGGTGAACGGGGACGCGGCGGTGGTCACCGCGCACTTCCAGGCGACCCATCTGCTGCCCAATCCGCAGGGCGGTGCGACCTGGACGCTCGGCGGCCGCTACCGCTTCGACCTGACCCGCACCCCGGCCGGCTGGCGTATCGCCGGCGTGGTGATGACGGCCCTGTGGGCGGACGGCAACCAGCAGATCATGACCCCGCCGGACGGGCCGCCCGACCCCGTTGACCAGCTCGACCAGCACGCCCAGAAGGAGACGTCATGAGCGAGCTCACCGAACAGACCCGGGACGTCGCCAAGCAGTGGTTCTCCGCTCTCACCGGCGGCGACTTCCCCACCGCGCTCGGCCTCCTCGCCGACGACGTGGAGTGGATCAACTACCGCGTGGTGCCCGGCTACAACGACGACATGAAGTGGATCGGCACCTTCCACACCCGCGACGACGTCGCCGCCAGCGTCGGTGTCTTCGCCGGCCAGTGCGACGTGACCTTCGAGGAGCTCCTCGACCTCGTGGTGGACGGCGACAAGGCCGCCGGGGTCATCCACGAGGTGTCGAAGGTCAAGGCGACCGGCCAGGACTTCGAGATCATCTTCACCCACTGGCTGACCGTCCGCGACGGGAAGATCGTCCGCTGGGAGTCGCACACCGACCCCTCGACGATCATCCGCGCCATCCGCGGCGACGCCCCCGAGAGCGGGGGCTCATGAGCGCCGAACTGATCGCCGCCGTACGGGATCGCCGTACCGACGACGTACGCCGGCTCATCGAGGCCGGCGCCGACCCCTCCACCCGCGACAGCGCCTCCGGACTCACCGTCCTGATGATCGCCGCGGGCCAGGCCGACCCCGCCACCACCGGAGTCCTGATCGACGCCGGGGCCGACGTGCACACCGCCGACACCCGGGCCGGGGCCACCGCCCTGCACAAGGCCTGCCAGGGCGGCGACCTCAAGGTGGCCCAACTCCTGGTCGAGGCAGGGGCGTTCGTGGACGCCGTCGCCCCGACCACCGGGCACACCGCGCTGATGGACGCCCTCTGGTACAAGTACCCCGACCTCGTCGAGTACCTGCTGGAGCGGGGCGCCGGACTCAAGGTCCAGACGCACTACGGCTTCTCCCTGGAGCAGCACTTCGCGTACGAGCTGAACGTCAACACCTTCGGCAAGGACAAGCTCCTGCGCGCCGAGCAGCTGCTCAAGGAGCGCCAGGAGCACGACGCCTCGGCCGTCGAGGCACAGCCCCTGATGGCCGCCGTCGCCGCCGGCGACACCGAGGCGGTGCGTCAACTCCTCGCCGCCGGCGCCGAGGTGGACGCCCGCGCGCCCATGCTCAACGGCTTCAACGACGCCCACACCCCGCTGCTCGTCGCCTCCCGCGACGGCCACGACGAGATCGTCCGGCTGCTGCTGGCCGCGGGCGCCGACATCAACGCCGTCGAACCCTGCTTCGGCGCGGTACCGCTGCACAAGGCCGTCTACAACGGCCACGCCGGCATCACCGCCGACCTGGTCGCCCAGCCCGGCATCGACCTCGGCTTCCAGGGCGCCACCAACGGCTACAGCCCGCTGCACGACGCCCTGTGGCACGGCTACGCCGACTGCGTGACCGTGCTCCTGGACGCGGGCGCCCCGATCGACCTGGTCGGGCACGACGGCAAGACCCCCTTCGACCTGGCCGTCGAGGTCTTCGGCCGGGACGACGCCCTCACCGTGCGGATCGCGGCGCTCGCCGCGGCCTGACCAACTCCCTTAAGGAACCGCCATGTTGTTCTACGTCCAGATGCGCTGGAAGCACGAGGGACGGATCACCCTGGACGAGCTGTGGGAGGTCGAGCGCGAAGAGGCCGAACACGCCCAGGAGACCCTCGACTCCGGGTTCGCCGTCGGCCTGTGGAAGGTCGCCGCCAAGAAGATGGTGATCGGGATCATCGACGCCCCGAACGCCGAGGAACTCGACCGGACCGCGCTGGGCCGGCTGCCGATGCGCGAGTACCTGGAGTTCGAGGAGGTCTGGCCGCTGCGCGACTACCTCGGCTTCGCCGAAGACGTCAAGAAGGCCTACAAGGTCTGACCCTCGCGACCCTCAGGAGGCCGCCATGATCCACCAGTTGATCTTCGCGCACCCCAAACCCGGCATGACCGAGCAGGAGTTCCAGGACTACTGGGTCAACGTCCACGCCGTGCAGTACGCGAGCAAGATCCCGCAGATCAAGAGGTACCTCGTCGACACCCGCGTCCCCTTCGGCCCCGAGCCGGAGGACCCGCTGTGGAGCGGCATAGCGGAGATCTGGCTGGAGAACGACGAGGACCAGCTCGCCTCCCTCCAGACCCCGGAGTTCCTCCAGGGCGCCCGGCTCGACGAGCCCAAGTGGGCCGCGTTCTGGCGGACCGTCGTCCTCGACACCGACGCCCACGTGCTGCGCTCCGGCGAGCACCCGGCACCCGAGGAGGGCGTCAAGCTCGTCCTCCTGGTCAAGCGCACCGAGGGCACCACCGTGGAGGAGTTCCGCGCCGCCAGCCTCGGCGACCACGCCGAACTGGTGCTGCGGGTACCCGGGTTGCGCCGCTATCTCCAGTGCTTCGCCCGGGACGGCGCCTACGCGATCGGCGAGGCCCTCCTGGACGCCGCCTACCTGCTCTCCTTCGACAGCCCGGCCGCGCTGGAGGCGGCCGTCGCCTCGCCGGAGTACGCGAAGGCGAGCGAGAACCTCGTCACCTTCGTCCAGCCGCGCTACCTCCACCAGATGGCGGTCAAGGAGAACTGGATCATCGGCTCCGAATCCGACTGAACGACCCGCGTCCCACGGTTCGCCGGTCGGCGGCGGTTGAATCGCCGCCGACCGGCAGTGACACAGCACCACTTCGAAAGGCACGGACAGTGACCGATTCCCCCACCATGCACGCCGCCGTCATCGACGCCTACGGGCCGCCCGAGGTACTCCGCGTCGCGCGGGTGCCGCGGCCCGAGCCGGGCGACGGCGAGGTGCTCGTCCGGGTCCGTGCCGCGGGCGTCAACGCCATCGACTGGCTCAGCCGGGCCGGCCACGCCGTCCGCGTCGCGCGCTTCCCCGCCGTCCTCGGCTGGGACATCGCCGGCACGGTCGTCGAGACAGGGCCCGGGGCCGGCCGGTTCGCCGTCGGCGACCGGGTGTTCGGCACGGTCGGCTTCCCGCGCCTGGCCGGCGGCTACGCCGAGTACGTGGCCGCCGCGGCCGACGACCTGGCCGAGATCCCCGACCGCCTCGACGACCGCACCGCGGCCGGCGCGGCCATGCCCGCCCTGACCGCCTGGGAATCGGTGCACCTGCACGCCGACATCACAGAGGGCCAACGCGTCCTGGTGCACGGCGGCGCCGGCGGGGTCGGCCACGTCGCCGTCCAACTGGCGGCGCTGGCGGGCGCCGAGGTCAGCGCCACCGCCTCGGCGCACAACCACGACTTCGTCACCTCACTCGGCGCCCGACAGGTCGTCGACTACACCAAGGAGCGGGTCGAGGACCTGGTCAAGGACGTCGACGTGGTCATCGACACGCGCGGCGGCCCCGACTTCGAGCAACTCCTGGCCACACTGCGGCCCGGCGGCCTCATCGTCACCCTCAAGGGCGAACGCCCCGACCACACCCCGCTCCTGCGCAAACACGGCGTCCGCGCCGCCTACACCTATGTCGCCCCCGACGGCACCGCCCTGGACCGGGTCGCCCCGCTGCTCGCCGAGGGGCGGCTGCGGATCGGCATCCAGCAGGCGCTGCCCCTCGACGGCGCGGCCGAGGCGCACCGCATCGGCGAGACGGGCCACGTACGCGGCCGGATCGTCCTCGACGTCGGCTGACTCCCGCACCCGGGGCGCCCCGCGCGCCCCGGGCCCCGCGGGAGGTGCCGGCAGTTCCCCCAACCCCGAAGCGAGACCCGAAGCGAGATCGGAGATCGTGATGAGCACCGACACCGAGAGCGCGACCGCGCCCTCGACGCAGTACCCGCAGGGCAACGTCATCCACCACCCGGCGGGCTCCGGCCCGACCATCTGGTTCGGCGACGCCATCTACACCTTCAAGGCGACCGCCGAGAACACCAACGGCGTGCTGACCCTCGCCGAAGCCTCCGTGCCCCCCGGCAGCGGCCCGCCCCCGCACATCCACCCGCACGCCGACGAGGGCTTCATCATCCTCGGCGGCGAGATCGAGTTCCTCAACGGCACCACCACGTTCATCGCCGAGGAGGGCTCCTTCGTCTACGTGCCGCGCGGCACCCGGCACCGGTTCCGCAACGTCGGCCTGCACGTGGCCCGGCTGATCTTCTTCTTCACCACCGCCGGCATGGAGGGCTTCTTCAACGAGCTCGGTGTCCCCGCGCGCAAGGGCGAGGCCCCGACCCCGTTCAGCGACGCGGACCGGCGGCGGATCGTCGAGGTCGCGCCCAAGTACAACCTCAAGCTCGCACCGTGACCGCGCTGGGAGGCGTGACGACATGAGCACCGTGGAGACCATCCGGTTCCATCTGCGCGAGGGCGTCGAGGACGCCGACTTCCAGGTCCTCAACCGCACGGTCGAGGACGAGTACATGGCCAAGCGTCCGGGCTTCGTGTCCCGGACGACCGCGCGCTCCGCGGACGGCGAGTACCTCGTCACCGTGCACTGGGAGACCGTCGAGGCCGCCGAGGCCACCATCGGCCAGTTCTTCGGCGCCCCCGAGACCCAGGGCTTCCTGGGCGCCGTCGACGTCTCGACGGTGCAGTCGGGCCGCTACGAGCTCGTACCCCACTGACCCACACGCCCTGCGGCGGACGCGAGGAGGTGCGGTGGGCCCATGGCATCACCGACGACATCGGACACACCGACGGCCGCCGTGCGCGCGCTTCGGGCCACGCTGCGGGGCCGCGTCCTGGCCCCCGGCGACCGCGGCTTCGAGGAGGCGTACACGGTCTGGAACGGCGCCGTCCAGGCACGCCCCGCCGTCGTGGCGCGGTGCGCCGACGAGCAGGACGTGGCGCGCGCGATCGACATCGCGCGCCGGCACGGCCTGCGCCCGTCGGTACGGGCCGGCGGACACGACTGGGCCGGCCGGGCCCTGCGCGACGGCGGCCTGCTCATCGACCTGAGCGCGATGCGCTCGGTCGAGGTCGACCTCGCCGCCCGCACCGCGTGGATCGGGGGCGGCACCAAGGCCGGCGACTTCATCGAGCGGACCCGTGCCTTCGGGCTCGCCCCGGTCACCGGCACGGTCAAGGCGGTCGGCATGGCGGGGCTCACCCTGGGCGGCGGCTACGGCCTGCTCGCCGGGGAGCACGGGCTCGCCCTCGACAGCCTCGTCGAGGCACGGGTCGTGCTCGCCGACGGCCGCGCCGTCACGGCGAGCGGCGAGGAACTGAGCGATCTCTTCTGGGCGTTGCGCGGTGGCGGCGGCAACTTCGGTGTCGTCACCGCGCTGCGCTACCGGCTGCACCCCGTCAGCACGGTCTTCGCCGGCCTGCTGCTGTACCCGCTGGACCAGGCGTCCGCCGTACTGGCCCGCTACCGCGAGCTGGTCGCCGACGCCCCGGACGCGCTGACCGTGATGGCCGGGTTCTTCTGCGGTCCCGAAGGCCGGCCGCTGCTGTTCCTGCTGCCGGTGTGCTGCGGCTCGCCGGAGCTGGGCCGCACGGTCATGGACCTGTTCGACGGCATCGGGAAACCGGTCGTCGGCCAGGTGCTGCCCACCGAGTACGCGAGCGTGCTGTCCACCTTCGACCAGGTCGTCGTCGACGGCCGGCACAACGAGGTGGGCACCCGCTGGCTCGAAGGCCCCAGCGAGGAGACGAGCGAGCTGCTGATCGACGCGGCCGCCCGGATCACCTCGCCGTACTCCGGGATCTTCGTGCACCAGTTCCACGGCGCCGCGAGCAAGGTGCCCGTGGCGGACACCGCCTTCGCCCTGCGCCGGGACCACCTGCTCGTGGAGGTCGCGGCGACCTGGGAGCCCTCGGACCGGCCGGGGGAGACGGGGGAGAAGCACCGGGCCTGGGCGCGCGAACTGGAGCAGCAGCTCGACCCGTACGCGCTGCCCGGCGGCTACCCCAACCTGCTCGGCCCGCACGAACACCGGCGCACCCTGGACGGCTTCGGCCCGCACGTCGGCCGACTGCTCGACATCAAGGAGCGCTACGACCCGGACCACGTCTTCAGCGCGGTCGCCGCGCTGGAACCGACCGCCCTCAACCCAGGAGAAGGATCACCGTGACCGAAGAGTCGAGCGTCCCCGAGGGGACGCGGACGGTACGGGACGCGACGCTGGACGTACTGCGCGAGCTGGGCCTGACCACCGTGTTCAGCAACCCGAGCCACACCGAGATGAAGCTGTTCGAGTACTGGCCCGAGGACGAGTTCCGCTTCGTCATGGGCCTTCAGGAAGCCTCCGTGGTCGGCATGGCCGACGGCTACGCGCAGGGCACCGGCGAACCCGCGCTCGTGCTCATCAACGGCGGCCCCGGCGTCGGCAACGCCATGGGCAGCATCTACACGGCCGCCTCGGCGAACACGCCGCTGGTCATACTCGGCGGGCAGCAGGCCCGCAAGATGCTCCTCGGCGACCCCTTCCTGGTCGCCAAGGACGCCACCCAGCTGCCCAAGCCGTACATCAAGTGGGCCGGCGAGCCCGGCCGCCCGCAGGACGTTCCCGCGCTGATCGCGCAGGCCTACCAGATCGCCAAACAGGCCCCGCAGGGACCGGTGTTCGTGGCCGTGCCCGAGGACGACTGGGTACGCCCGGCCGACCCGGAGCCGGTGCGCATCGCGCAGGTCAACAGCGCGGTCGTACCGGACCCCGCGGCCCTCGCGGAGATCGCCGCGGCGCTCGACGGCGCCGAGCGGCCGGGCATCGTGGCCGGCGGCCCGGTGGACGCGCAGGGCGCGCGCCCCGAACTGATCGCGCTGGCCGAGAAGCTGAACGCCCGCGTGTGGGGCGCCCCGGTGTGGAACCGCGGCGCGTTCCCGGAGGACCACCCCCTGTTCGCGGGTGTGCTGCCGCCCATCCCGGAGCTGATCAACGAACGGCTGTCCGCCCAGCACGACGTGGTCGTGGTCCTCGGCGGTCCGGCGTTCACCCTGTTCACGGCCTGGGACCTGTTCTCGACCGCGCCCGCGGACCTGGACAAGACCCCGCGTCCGACGCTCACTTCGGACGTCCGCTTCCTGCACGTCACCGACAACCCGCAGGCGGCCGCCGCGACCCTGGCCAACACCAGTTACGTCGCCCCGCCCGGGGCCGTCGTCAAGGCCCTGGTCCCGCTGGTCGGGCAGCGCGAGCGCGTCGAACTGACGCCGGTGCGCGAGCCGGTGCCGGTGCCGGAGCCCACGACACCGCTCAGCCAGGCGTACCTGTTCCACGTCCTGTCCCAGGAACTGCCCTCCGACGCGGCGCTGTTCGAGGAACTGCCCATCGCCCGCGCCGACTTCCACGAGCAGATCCCGCTCGGCGCCGACAACGGCTACTTCGCCACGGCCAGCGGCGCCCTCGGCTTCCCGTTCGCGGGCGCGGTCGGCTTCGCGCTCGCCCAGCCCGACCGGCGGACCGTCGTCGTGGTCGGCGAGGGCTCCGCGCAGTACACCCTGCACGCCCTGTGGACCGCGGCCCAGCACCAGTTGCCGGTCACCTTCGTGATCCCCGACAACGCCGGGTACCTGTCCCTGAAGTACTACCTCCAGGACCAGAAGTCCTGGCAGAAGGGCTATGACCTCAGCGGCGTCGACATGGCCCAGCTGGCCCGTGGCTTCGGTGTCCGCGGTGAGCGGGTCGAGAGCCCGGAGGGCCTGCGCGAGGCCCTCCACGACGCGCTGACGGCCGAAGGACCGGTCCTGCTGGACGTCGTGGTCGCCGACCCGGGCCTGTTCCGCCTCTGAGCCGGGCCCGCACTTCTGGTACGTGGACGCCTCCCGCCTGAGCGGGAGGCGTCCTGCCGTAGGAGCCGCCCCTCCCACGCACCGGGATGTGTCCGCGAAGTCCCTTCCCCAGAGGGGGTACCCCCAGCCGCGCGACGCCCGGCACGCTCCCACCGGACGCCGCGCGACCCGCCCCCCCGGGGCGGACGACGGGAGTTCGCGGACACGACCCAGCCCACCCCGCCCCGCCGTGGAGGGACACCTCGTCATGCCCGCAACCCCGCCGCCGGACGCCTCACCGCGTCCGCGCCGGCCCGCACCCGGCACCGTCGCCGACGGCACCGACCGATGTCCCGGCAGTCTGCGCTGGGCCGCGGCGGTGGCCAACGCGGACTGGCACATCACCGCGCCCCTGCTGGTGGCGCTCACCGCCGCACTGGGCACCGGGATCGACACGGTGACCACGGCCGTCGGCGCGTACTCCCTGGGCCACGGGCTCGCGCTGCCGTTCTGGGGCCGGGCCGCCGACCGGTACGGCCCCGCCCGGACCCTGCGCACCGGCCTCGCCCTGGCGGCGCTCGCGTCGGCCGGCGGCGCGCTGTGCCGCACGGGCACCGAATGGCTGATGCTCCGCACCGCCGCCGGCGCGGCCTTCGCTGCGGTGACCCCGGCCGTCGCCCTGTACTGCCACGAGGCCGGCGGCCCCGCCGAATCCAGACAGCGCCGCTTCGCCGACGTCATGGCCCTCTCCGCCGGCAGCGCCGTCGCGGCCCCCCTCTACGCCGACGCCACCGAGGCCCTGGCCTCCTGGCGCCTGGTCTTCCTCACGATCGCGGTCCTGTGCGCAGCGGTGGCTTACTCGACCAGAAACCTGCCTCAACTCCCGCACCAGTCACTGAGGTTGACTGCCCGGGACGACCTGCGGGCTCAGGTGGACCCCAGACCCGGCTCCTGGGAAGGCCGTTTCCGCAAGACCCTCTTCCTGATCCTGCTCGTCGGTGCCGCCGAGGGCGCCGTACTGCTCACCCTGCCCTCCCTGCTGGCGCCCGCCCTCGCGGTACGCGGGTCCGGGGCGGCAGGAGGCACCGCGGTCGCCGTGGCCTACGGCGCCAGCGTGCTCGGCGGCAGCGTCCTGCTGCGCCGGGCCGGTGGACGTCGTACGCCCGCCGTTCTGGTCACCACCGGCGGAGCCCTCGGTGTCGCCGCCGCCCTCGCCGCCGCCACCCGGACCACCCCCGTCGTCCTCACCGGCAGCGCGGTGCTCCTCGGGCTGTCCTGGACGCTGCTGCACACCACCCTCCAGACCTGGCTGCCCCGACTGCTGCCGTCCGGCCGACGGGCCACCGCCGCCTCGCTGTTCGCCACCTCAGGGGTGCTGGCCGGCGGCCTGGGCGTGGCCCTGGCCGCACCCCGCCTGCGCGAGGGGCGCGCGCCCGACGTCTTCCTCCTCGCGGCCGTCCTGTGCGCCCTGATGACGTGCGCGCTCGCGGCGTGCGCCCGGCGCTGGACAACCAGCCGCGTGGTACGGCGAGTTGCCGTAGTGCGGTCTGCCACTTCGACCTGTGTGGCACCCGCACCGCTCCCGCCTGGTAGGGATCAAACCCATAAAACTAGACAGGAGTTCGGCAGTTCGCTTGTCCGAATTGAACGCCGAACGAGAGGAACCCCCATGAGCAGGCGCATCCTTGTCGTCCTGTCCGAGTACGGCTACTGGGGCGAGGAACTCATCGGCCCCCTGGAGACCTTCGACAAGGCCGGCTACCACCTCACCTTCGCCACCCCGACCGGCAAGCGGCCGGTGGCCCTGCCGCCGAGCTACGACCCCGACTTCGTCGACCCGCCGCTGGGCCGCTCCGTCACCACCCCGGAGATGGCGGCCAAGGTCAAGGCCGTCGAGGCCTCCGACCGCCTCGACAACCCGCTCGACCTGTCGTCCTGGCTCCCGGAGCGCCCCTACCGCTCCAAGCCGTACTTCCTGCGCGAGTACGAGTCGTACAACACCCGCCTGGAGAAGGTCCAGGAGCAGGTCGCCGACCGCTACGACGCGCTGCTCGTCGTCGGCGGCAGCGGCCCGATCGTCGACCTCGCCAACAACTGGCGGGTGCACGACCTGATCCTCGCCTTCTACTACCTCGACCGCCCCATCGCCGCCGAGTGCTACGGCGTCACCTGCCTCGCCTTCGCCCGTGACCAGCGCGACCGCGAGAGCATCATCCGCGGCAAGCACGTCACCGGCCACTGCATCGAGTACGACTGGCAGGACGGCACCGGATTCGTCGGCACCGACTTCAACATGGGCCCGCCGCCGTACCCGCTGGAGTACATCCTGCGCGACGCCACCGCACCCGGCGGCGCCTACCACGGCAACTTCGGCCGGACCACCTCCGTCATCGTCGACTACCCCTTCATCACCGGGCGTTCGACCCCCGACTCCTACCTCACCGGCCAGAAGACCGTCGAGGTCCTCGACCAGGGCCTGCGCCAGTGGGGCTTCAAGGCCACCGCGTAACCGCCCACCCCCTGACGGACGGAGAGACGATGGACAGCAGGCCGGCCCGGGCGGCGTTCCTGGAGCAACTGGTCGCCGACGGGGTGCCGTACATGTTCGGCAACCCCGGCACGGTCGAGCAGGGCTTCCTGGACGAACTGCGCCACTTCCCGGGCCTCGAGTACGTGCTGACCCTGCAGGAGTCCGTGGCCGTGGGCATGGCCGACGGCTACGCCCGGGCCACCCGCCGGCCGACCCTCGTCCAGCTCCACTCCGGAGTGGGCCTCGGCAACGGCATCGGCATGCTGTACCAGGCCATGCGGGGCCACGCCCCGCTGGTCGTCGTGGTCGGCGAGGCGGGCCTGCGCTACGAGGCCATGGAGGCGCAGATGGCCGCGGACCTGGTCGGCATGGCCAGGCCCGTCACCAAGTGGGCGACCCGCGTGGTCGACCCCGACTCCACACTGCGGGTGCTGCGCCGGGCCTTCAAGGTCGCCGGCACCCCGCCGTACGGTCCGGTCCTGGTGGTGCTGCCCGCCGACGTGATGGACCGGCACACGAGCGAGGAAGCGGTGCCGGTGGTGTATCCCGACACCGCTTCCGCACCACGTCCCGAGCAGATCGCCCACGCCGCCGTGCTGCTGTCCGGCGCCCGGCGGCCGATCGTGATCGCCGGGGACGGGGTCCACTTCGCCGGGGCCCAGCAGGAGCTGGCCCGGCTGGCCGAGGTGTGGGGCGCGGAGGTGTGGGGCGCGGACTGGGCAGAGGTGAACCTGTCCGTGGAACACCCCGCGTATGCCGGCCAGCTGGGTCATATGTTCGGCGAGAGCAGCCGCCGGGTCACGGGCGCGGCGGACGCGGTCCTGCTGTGCGGGACGTACGCGCTGCCCGAGGTCTTCCCGGCCCTGGAGGGGGTGTTCGGCAAGGGGGTCCCGGTCGTGCACATCGACCTGGACACCGACGCCATCGGCAAGAACCACCCCGTCGACCTGGGCCTCGCGGCCGACCCCAAGCGCACCCTGGCGCTGCTCGCCGGCGCGCTCGACGAGCGGATGAGCGACACGGAGCGCGAGGCGGCGGGCGAGCGGCTGCGCGTGGGCGCCGCCGAACGCGCCCGCGTCCGGGCGGAGTCGGCGGCCCACCTGCGGGACAACGCCGCCGCGCAGGACCTGCCGCACATCGCCTTCGCCGAGGAACTGGCGGCCCAACTGCCCGCGGACGCCGTGCTGTTCGACGAGTCGCTGACCGCCGGACCCGCGCTCTTCGGTCCGCTGCCGGCGGCCGTGCCCGGGCACTGGCACCAGACCCGCGGCGGCTCCCTCGGCGTCGGCATCCCCGGCGCGCTGGGCGCCCAACTCGCCCATCCCGACCGCACGGTGGTGGGATTCACCGGCGACGGCGGCAGCATGTACACCTTCCAGGCACTGTGGACGGCGGCCCGGCACAACATCGGCGCGAAGCTCGTGATCTGCAACAACAGCAGCTACAAGCTCCTTGAGGACAACATCGAGCAGTACTGGCGGGAGCAGGACATCCCCGCCCACGCGCAGCCGGAGATCTTCGACCTCTCCCACCCCGCCATCGACTTCGGCGCGCTGTCGAGGTCGCTCGGCGTGCCCGCGGTGCGGGTGGAGAAGCCGAGCCAGGTCGCGGGAGCGGTGGCCGACGCGCTGGCGCACCCCGGCCCGTTCCTGATCGATCTGGTGACCGGTCGAGGGAAGGGGCAGTAGCCGTGCGTCTGTCGGGGCACAAGATCGCCGTACTGATGGAGAGCGACTTCTACGAGCCCGAGATCCTCTACTACCAGCGCCGGTTCCCGGAGGAGGGCGCGGAGGTCCACTTCCTGACCCGGCTGTGGGGCGCGGAGCGGATCACCTTCCACGGGCACGAGCACCGGATGCCGTTCACGGTGACCGAATCGTTCGAGGACATCGACGAGTTCGCGCTCAAGGAGTTCAGCGCCGTCATCGTGCCCTCGGGCATCGTGGCCGACCGGCTGCGCTACACCGAGGACCCCGAGCAACTGCCGCCCGCCGCACAGTTCCTGCGGCGCGCGTTCGCCGACCCGGTCATCGTCAAGGGGATCATCTGCCACGGCATGTGGCTGGCGGCCCCGGTGCCCGGCCTGGTGCGCGGCCGGCGCGCGGTGGTGCACAACAACCTGCTCGGCGACCTGCGCAACATGGACGGGATCTACGTGGACCAGGACGTGGTCGTCGACGACGACCTGGTCACCGGGCGCACCGGCGAGCACTGCCACCTGTTCGCCCGCACCATCATCGAGCTGCTCGCCAGCCATCCGCGGGGCCTTCCGGCCTCGTCCTGGACGACCCCGAGGCTGACCGGGCAGCCCCCCGCGGCGGCGCTCCCGTGACCGCGCCGCCGCACCGGGCCGCCCGCGAACCGGCGACCGGGCACCGCAGTCCGGCGGTTCCTCCCCCCGCCCCGGTGCCCGGCCCGCGGCCCCCCTCCTCGCGGGCGGCCCGTCCTTCCTTCCGCCGGAGACACCCGTGACCGGGTCACCGGCGGGGGAGTACCCCCCACCGGACCACGTCCAGCCGCACCACACGTCCGCCGCACCCCCGGTTCACGGGTGCGGCGGCGACGCCTGGAAGAGCGACGGGGGGAGTACGTCGATGAGTTCCGGTGGGGAGGAACGCGGGGCCGTCGCGGTGACGCCCCCGCCGCGGACCGCGTCAGCCGTGCCGTTCCTGGGCCTGGGCCAGGGACTGGGCCGGGTCGTAGGTCATCGGCATGCCCGAGGCCTGGAGCGCGTGGTCGTAGGCCTCAAGGGCCTCCTTCGAGCGGCCCTGGCGCTTCCATACGTCGCCGATGTGCCGCCACTCCTGGGCCGTCTCGTACGACGCGGTGAAGTGCCGCAGCTGACGTGTCGCCGCGTGCAGGGCCTGCAGCCCCTGGTCGGCGTCCCCGCGCAGCAGGTGGATCTCGGCCAGCCGGACCCGTGCCCCGACCGCCTCCACCCGTGGACCCGAACTCATCAGGCCCAGCGCGCGCCGGGCGTGGTCGGCGGCCTCGTCCCAGCGCCCCAGCTGCATGTTGGCGTCCACCAGGCAGATCTCGCACCGGCCCTGCTCGACGGCGGTGCCGAACTGCGCGAGGGTCTCGCCGGCGTCGTCCAGCAACTGCTTGGCGCGGGCCGGGTCGGGGTTGCCGGACTGGAGCTCCAGCCAGGCGACGTTGACCTTGAGCATCGCCACGTGCCGCAGATTGTCGTCGTCGGCCATCATCGCCAGCGCCCGCTCGGTCAGCGCCAGCGCCTCGGGCAGCTGCCGGCGGGAGACGGCGACCAGTCCCGCGTTCCAGTACACCGCGCCCCGGCCGGTCCGCCCGCCGTGCTCCTCCGCGACCGGGATCAGCTTCTGGGCGAGCAGATGGGCCCGGGTGATGTCACCGCGCATCAGGTACGACGCGATGAGGGTCGAGCCGACCTGGATGTGGTCCACGGTGACGTCGAGACCGAGGGAGTCCAGTGTCGCGAGCGCCCGCTCGCAGATCTCGATGCTGAGCGTGACGTCGCCCATGGTCCGGTAGCAGCGGCCGAGGGCGACCGACACCCGGCACCACTCGTCCGAACCGGCCGCGAGAGACGGGTCCTTGACGAGATCCTCGAGGACGGGGATCGCGGCCTCGACGCGGTCCAGTTTCTCCAGCGCGGTCGCCTGCCCGATGCGGGCCCGCAGTCGCATCGCCGCGTCGACGAGCCCGGGCTTCGACAGGAGTTCGCCGAACGCCTGGAGCGCTTCTCCGTTGTCGCCGTTGCGCAAGGCCATTTCGGCGAAAGAGAGCCTGAGTCGGGCGTCTTCGGTTGCGTGGTCGTCGCGGCCGGTGCGCAGATGATCCGCGGAACAGCCGAGTTTCCGGGCCAATGTGGTGAGCACGGCATCCGAGGGAGCCCTTTTGCCCGATTCGATGAGCGAGATGTAGCTCGCGGAGATATCCGTGGAGGCCAGATCCTGCTGCTTCAGGCCGAGCTCGACCCGAAGGTCTCGGATGCGCCTGCCCACCTGGACCGGAGATACGTCTTCGACATGATCCATTTGGCTTCCCAGGGTGAGCACATGACTTGAGATGTCATAGATCACAATACCAGCATGACTGAGGCACGCCAATGGGTGGGGCGGACCTCATCCCGCCGATGGCCCAAAATGCGGTGTTCCAGCGGATGACCTTACGGCGGCGGAGAGGAAATGGAAATTCCGGTTCTGCCTGTCGTTTCTTTGTAAAGCCGCTCTTGACTTGATCTGTAATTCACGCTTGACTGTCGTTGTAAAGAAAAGAAAGCGGGAGAGGAGAGAAAAGTGATTCCGAAACACGTCATATTGCTTGTGGCAATGCTGCTGGTTGCCGGCCTCGCCGCCTCCGGTCTCTATGTCGCGGCAGGTGAGCCGTCGAAGGAACCGGTCAAGCAGTCCATGCAGAACGGTCCGAACGGCTGCTGCTGAGGCCGTCGGGTCGAAGCGGGACGGCCGTTGGGGAATATTCCGTCCCGTTCCGTCCCTCGCCGAGTCAGTCCCCGGTGAGTGGGAAATGGCAGACGACCGACCGACCGCCGTCCGCCGGCGTCCGGACCACCGCGGGGAATTCCCGTTCACAGCGCGACCGTTGACTCGGCTCCAGTGACTCGAACACCGGGCAGCGTGGCCTGAACCGACATCCCGTACCGCTGTCGCCGGCAGCGGGCGGATCGCCGCGCAGCACCGTCGCCGAACGAACTCGCGCCACCGCGGGATCCGGCACCGGAACCGCGTCCAGCAAGGCTTTGGTGTACGGATGACAGGGTTGTCCGAACACCTCGTCCACCGTGCCGGTCTCGACGACGCGACCGGCATACATGACCGCGACCCGGTCGGCGATCTGCCGGACCATGGCGAGGTCGTGCGAGACGAACAGGCACGAGGGGCCAGGGTCCTCCTTCAGCCGGCGCAGCAGATCGAGGATCCCGGCCCGCACGGACACGTCGAGCGCGGACACCGGCTCGTCGAGCAACAGCAACCGCGGTTCCACGGCCAACGCCCGGGCGATGGCGATGCGTTGACGCTGCCCACCGGAGTACCGGTGCGGGAGGGCAGCGGCGTCGTCCGGGCGCAGGCCGACCAGCCGCAGCACCTCCGGCACCCGCGCGGCGATCCGCTCGGCCGGCGCCCGCTGCACCAGCAGCGGCTCGGCGACGATGTCGCCCACCGTCATCCGCGGATCCAGGCTCGCCATCGGATCCTGGAACACGATCTGCAGCGCGCCCCGCAACCGCCGCTCCGCGTCCCGGGAGAGCGTGCCGGTGTCCTGCCCGAGGACCTCGATGGTGCCCTGACGCGGCGCCTTGAGCGAGATCACCTCCAGCAGGGTGGTGGACTTCCCGCACCCGGACTCGCCCACCAGGCCCAGCGTCTCGCCCCGGCGCACCTCCAGGTCCACCCCCTCCAGAGCCCGGACCTCACGCCTGCCGCGCCGTCGCCGACCGCCGGCCCCGGCCACCGGGAACGACTTGACCAGCCCTCGTATCCGCAGCACCGGTTCCGCCACGCCCCGCGCCACCGCCGCGCGCACGGGCACCGACGGCGGGAACAGCTCCGCGGCCCCGAGCCGCACGGCCTCCTCACTGCGCCGACAGGCGACCAGGTGCCGTGCGTCGAGGGGCGGTTGCCGTTCCTGGTCGGGCAGGCGCGGTTCGGCACCCGCCAAAGCCGCCTCGGCGTCGGCCGGTTGACCCTCCCCACCTGCCACATCACCCTCGTGGCAGACAAGTTCCGGCTCGTACGTCCGGCACTCCGGCTCGGCCAGCGGGCAGCGCGGCGCGAAGGTGCAGCCGGGATCCCGGTCCCCCGGGGCAGGCGGAGCACCCGGCATCGGAGTCGGCGGGACATCCCGGTCGAGCCGGGGCACGGACCCGATCAGCCCCGCGGTGTACGGCATCCCGGGCCGCGCGAACAGCTCCCGCGTGCGGCCGTACTCCACCACCCGCCCGCCGTACATCACCGCCACCCGGTCCGCCGTGCCGGCCAGCACCCCCAGGTCGTGGCTGATCAGCAGCAGTGCCGCGCCCGTCTCGCGGCGCGCGGTGACCAGCGCCTGGAGCACCTGCGCCTGGACCGTGACGTCGAGCGCGCTGGTGGGCTCGTCGGCGACGATGACGTCCGGGCGGTTGGCCATCGCCATCGCGATCATCGCCCGTTGCCGGGTGCCGCCGGACAGCTGGTGCGGATAGGAGTCGGCGACCCGGCCCGGTTCCGGCACCCCGACCGCGTCCAGCAGCTCCGCCGCCGCCCGGCGGGCCGACTCCCGCCCCGGACGCGGGCGTTGGTGGATGCGCAGGGCCTCGCCTATCTGGTCGCCGATCCGGTGCACCGGGGTGAAGGCGGCCAGTGCGTCCTGGAAGACCATCGCGATGTGCCGGCCCCGCAGATGGGCCAGGTCGCGCACCGGCAGCCCCACGAGCTCGCGCCCCAACAGCCGTACGGACCCGGTCGCTTCGAGTCCCGGCGGGCACAACCCCAGCAGGGCCAGGGCGGTGAGGCTCTTGCCGGCCCCCGATTCGCCCGCCAGGCCCAGTACTTCGCCCCGGCGCAGCAGCAGATCGACGCCCCGCACCAGGGGCAGGGCGGGGGAGCGCCGCGAGGCCGGCCGCCCGACGCGCAGTCCGCGCGCCTCCAGCAGCACTTCTCTCGCGGCCTCCGCGGAACCCGGCCCCGTCATGCTCTGCCCACCGCCGGACCGCTCTCCGCGGAGGCGGAACCGACCCCGGTCGCCGCGCCCTCCACCCCCGCGCCTCCCGCACCCGCCGTACCCGCCGACCCGGCCGGGTCGAACGCGTCCCGCAGCCCCTCGCCGACCAGATGACAGGCCAGGACCAGCAGCACAAGGAGTCCGACCGGGAAGAAGAACATCCACGGATACGTCGTCGGCACGTCCGAGGAGTCGGCGATCAGCGTGCCCAGCGAGACGTCGGGAGGCTGCACGCCGAAACCGACGTACGAAAGACCCGTCTCGCTGATCACCGCACCCGCCACCGCGACCGTGCCACTGGTGGTGAGGAAGGACACCAGGTGCGGCAGGATGTGCCGACGCACCACAGCGACCGGCCCGAGGCCCATGTACCGTGCCGCCAGCACGAACTGACGCTCCTTCAGGGAGCGGGTCATGGCACGCACCGCGCGGGCGGTGACCATCCAGCCGAACGCCGCGAGCAGTCCGCCGTAGCCGAGCCAGCCCAGGGACCGCAGCCGGGGCGCGGCGACCACCAGGACCAGGAACGCCGGGACCACCAGCATCAGGTCGACGAGGAACATCAGCACCCGGTCCGGCCAGCCGCCCAGATAACCGGCGCACACGCCGACGACCGTCCCGCCCGCCGTCGAGACGACGGCCACCAAGAACCCGATGAGCAGCGACTTCTGCAGTCCGCGCACGCACTGCGCGAAGACGTCCTGGCCTATCCGGTTGGTGCCGAACCAGTGCCCGGCGCCGGGCGGCTCGCGCAGCGCCGAGTAGTCGACGGTGGCGTACGGCCAGCGGGAGAACGCCGGTCCGGCGAAGGCGAGCAGCAGCAGCGCGCACAGCAGTGCCGCCCCCGCGACCGCCGAGGGAGAGCGGGACAGCCGCCGCAGCCGGGCGCTACGCGGGTAGCTCATGCGAATCTGACCCGGGGATCGAGCGCCGCGTGCAGCAGGTCCGCGCACAGTCCGGCCAGCAGGACGAGCACCGCGCCGAACACCTCGATGGCGACCACGGCGTTCACGTCGCCCCTCTGCACGGAGTCGAGGAACCAACTGCCCATGCCGTGCCAGCCGTAGATCTTCTCCGTGAACACCGCGCCGGTGAACATCGTCACGAACCCGAACGCGAAGACGGTGGTCAGCGGGATCAGCGAGGTGCGCAACCCGTGCCGCAGCAGGGCGCGTCCCGGTGTGAGTCCCTTGGCCTGGGCGGTGCGCAGATGTTCCGCGGCGAGCACGTCGAGGGTCGCCCCGCGCTGGTAGCGGCTGTAGAGGGCGACCGCGCCGAGGGAGACGGAGAGGGTGGGCAGGACCAAGTGCGCTGCCATGTCCCGCAGTTGGACCAGGGGACCGCCGTCGAGGCCAGGGGTGCTTTCGCCGGTGTAGCGGATCACGCTGCGGCCCGTCGCGTCGTTGACCGCGATCGCGCCGGTCTGGAGCAACAGCCCGAGCACGAACGGCGGCACCGACAGCACCGTGAACGACAGCAGCGTCAGTCCCCGGTCCGGCAGCCGGCCGCGCCGCACGGCCGCCCACACGCCGGCGAGCACCCCCAGCGCCGTGCCGGTCACCGTGCCCACCAGCAGCAGCCGGGCCGTCACCCCCACCCGGCGGCCGAACTCGGCGGTCACGGACGTCCCGTCGAGCGTGCGCCCCAGATCTCCGTGCAGGGCCCGCCACGACCAGTGCCCGAACCGCTCGACCACCGGCGTCCGCCGGTCCAGGCCGAGTTCGGCCAACCGCTGGTCGACCACCCGCTGCGGCGGAGGAGGTGTGCGCTCCTCGAAGTACGCGCGTGGGTCAAGGGCTGCCGAGGAAAGCAAATAGCAAAGGAAAGTTGACGTGACGAGCAATAAACAGTAGTTCGCCAGACGTTTTGACAGCATCGCCCACAATGCGACTCCCCCCGCGGCGCTTCACGGCCTTGACATGAGCCAATGTTAAACTTCCGAGCCGCTCGGGAGGGGCATCGAAATGACGAGATTCCCGGAACGACGCAGATTCTTATGGGCCGTTCAGGTGTGTGTCGCGCTCGCCGCTCTGTTGGCCGGATGCACGTCGTCCGGCGGGCCGAACGAACCTGACGACCGGGATTCCCGCGCGGCGGTACCCGCGTACGACCGCACCGATGTCAACGCCCGCCCCCGCAGCGCACTTCGGGACGGCGGCACCCTCACCCTCTCCATGGTCCAGTGGCTCACCCAGTTCAACTACTTCCAGCTGGACGGCTCGTTGGACGACGCGCTCACCGTAGTCGGCCTCTTCGAGCCAAGACTGTTCCTGCGGGACGCGAAAGGCGTACCGCACCCGGTCCCCGACTACCTGACCTCCGCCAAGGTGACCTCCACCTCTCCCCAGACGGTCGTCTACCGGCTCAACCCCAAGGCCGGCTGGTCCGACGGAACGGCCCTGGGCTGGCAGGACTTCGCCGCCCAGTGGCGCGCCCTGGGCCGCGGCGACCAGCGCTACCAGATCGCCGACCCGAGCGGATACGAGGACATCGCGTCGGTCACCGAGGGCGCCGACGCGCATGAGGTGAAGGTCGTCTTCAAGACGCCGTTCGCCGACTGGCAGCGCCTGTTCAGCCCGCTGTATCCCGCCGCCGCGTTCAGCACCCCCGAGGAGTTCAACGAGGGCTGGCGGACCGGACTGCCCATCACCGCGGGCCCGTTCAAGGTCGGTTCGCTGGACACCACCGGCAAGACCCTGACCGCCGTACGCGATCCGAAGTGGTGGGGCACCCGGCCACTCCTGGACCAGGTGGTCTTCCGCACCCTCGACCCCACGACCGCCGTCCAGGCCTACCTCAACGGCGAGATCAGCGCCGTCAACGCGGCCTCCGGGGACGTGTACGACCGGCTCAAGGGCGCCTCCGGCACCGACATCCGCACCGGCTCCGCCTGGGACGAGGTGCTGGTCTCCTTCAACGGCGCGAGCGGTCCGCTGGCCGACCCCCAGGTACGCAGAGCCGTACTGCGTGCGGTCGACCGGAACGCCCTGGCGAAGGTCGCCGGCGAAGGGCTGCCGATCGGCGTGCCGTTGCTCGGCAATCACTTCTTCATGACCAACCAGCCCGGATACACAGACAATTCGGGGAGCCTCGGCAGCTACGACCTGAAGGAGGCCGAGCGAATTCTGGACGAGCGCGGATGGCACCGGAAGAACGGAAGCGGAACACGCGCCAAGGACGGGCAGGAGTTGAAGCTGCGATTCGTGCTCAGCCAGTCCACCAACCGACTCGGGCTCGACCTCTCCCAGCTGATCCAGCAAATGCTCTCCCGGGTCGGCATCGCGGTGGAGATCCAGAAGGTGCCGGCCGACGACTACTTGTCGAAGTACCTCAACCGCGGGAATTTCGACCTGGCGATCTTCCGATTCATCGGCCAGACCTATCCCAGCTCGCTGTACTCGATCTACCGGGAGCCGAGCGGCGGCCAGGCCTATGAGAACTACGGCCGGATATCCAGCCCCGACATCGACGCCCTGCTGCGCGAGGCCGTGCACACCCTGGACCCGGACCGCCGCGCCCGCCTGTACCGGCAGGCCGACGCCGAGATCTGGGAGGCGGCCCACGACCTCCTGCTCTACCAGCGCCCGCAGATCCTCGCCGTCCGCGAGGGTCTCGCCAACTACGGCGTACCGGGCCTGGGTGACATCGACTTCACCCAGGTCGGCTGGGAACGCTGACCGCCGCGAGCCGCCCAACTCCCTTTGCGCTGTGCTCAGTAGCCGCGCTCAGTAGACGAGTCCGCCGTCGGCGCGGATGTTCTGCCCGGTCACCCAGGCCGCGTCCGGTCCGGCGAGGAACGCCACCACGGCGGCCACGTCCGCGGGACGCCCCAGCCGGCCAAGCGGGGTGTCGGCGATCACGTGCTCGCGGATCTCCGCGGTGGTCGCGCCGCGCAGCATGTCGGTGTCGCTCGGCCCGGGCGAGACGGTGTTGACCGTGATCCCGCGCGGCCCCAACTCCCGGGCCGCCACCCGCACGAACGCCTCGCCCGCCGACTTGCTGGCGATGTACACCGACTCCGGCACTCGCGGCCAGCGGGTGGTGACGGTCGACAGACCGATGATCCGCCCGCCGTCCCCCATCCGCTGCGAGGCGAACTGCACGGCGAAATAAGGTGCCTTGGCGTTGACGGCCATCACCCGGTCGTACTCCGCCTCGGCGGTCTCGCCGATCGGCGTGAACGAGGCCACGCCGGCGCTGTTGACCAGGATGTCGAGGCCTTCGGCGCCGATGGAGCGGAAGTGCTCGTCGGCCGTCGTGAACAGCCGCTCGATCTGGGCCACTTCCGCCAGTTCGGTCTGCACCGCCCAGGCGGTGCCGCCGGCCGCCGCGATCTCTTCCTCGATCTCGGTCGCGGCGTCCTTGTTGGTCGCGTAACTGAACACGACGGCCGCGCCGTCGTCGGCCAGTCGTCGCACGATCGCCCGGCCGAGGCCGCGCGAGCCCCCGGTCACGACCGCCGTACGGCCCGCGAGCACCTTGCCCGTGGCCGTCTGCGCCTGGTTCATACGAGCCTCCTGTGTCTCGCTGCACGAGCGAGGGCGTGAACGGGGAAACGAGGAGAGGACATGGAGAGAGGGCATGGGGAGAGGGAAGGAGGAAAGGGACGGGACTTCGCCACGGCACCCCCGCGCGCCGCCCGGCCGCATCCGTCCGCCTTCCGCCCAACCGACCTGGCCGCCTGACCGACTTGGCCGACCTAACCGACCTGGCCGCCCGAGCTGGCCGACGCCGGCGGGACCGCCCGGGGCCGGCGCAGCGTGTCGTAGCCCAGCGCGACCGAGGCCAGCGTGACGTGGTGGTGCCAGCCCCGGAACGAGCGGCCCTCGAAGTCACCGAGGCCGAAGTCCTGTTGGAGCCGCGCCAGGCTGTTCCCGCACAGCGCCCGCAACTGCGCGAGCGGCAGCACGTCGGCGATCCTGCGCGCGGGCAGGTTCGTCAGCCAGTAGGTGCGCGGGGCGGGCCTGCCGTAGGGCCAGTCGGCGACCAGGTGCCGGGGCCGCTGCGGCGGGCGTTCGGGCAGCGGGCGCCCGGCCGCCGTGCCGAGCCGCGCCTCCGCGAGCAGCAGCGCCGGCATGGACAGCACCTGCGACTGCCGCATCCGCGAGGTCGCCCGGTCCTGCCAGGCGATCGGCATCCGCTTGCGGTGCTGGACGGCGTGCCGGGCCAGCTCCGACAGCGTGCCGCGGCCGGGCGCCGAACCGGCGCACGGCCGCGGCAGTGTGACCGCCACGGTGGGCGCCACCTCCACCAGATAGGCGAGCCCGCGCGCCTCCAGACCGTGCAGCAACGGCGTCACATCACCGTCGCAGCGCCAGTCCACCAGCACCGGCAGCGGCTCCAGGTACCACTCCTCCAGCATCTCGTCGATCGCTTCCAGCACATACCGCCAGCGCGGCTTGGCCCGCTCCTGGGCCGGTACGTGCGCCTGCGTGCGCAGCGCCTCGTCCCGGTCCCAGCGCTGCGGCAGCAGCAACTGCCAGCTCACCGGCACCCCGCCGTACCGTCCGGCCAGCGAAGTAGCCAGCGCCAGCTGACAGTTGACGGTCCGCTCCAGCGAGGGCGCGTACTGCCGGGCCACGCCCACCGAACGGTCGCCGTTCTTGGCGAAGACGACCTCGTCGAAGCACCAGGCCTCCGCCTGCAACGCCCGGCTGATCCGGTGGGCGAGCCGCTCCCGCACCGGCCGGCACGGCCACGGGCTCTGGTTGACGAACTGCTGGATCTGCTGGACCGCCCGCCGGCCCAGCACCTCTTCGGTGATCCGGGCCGGCGTCTTGCGCCCGGGCACATCGAGCAGGCCCCGGACGTAGACCTCGCCCCAGCGGCGCTGGTCGGAACGGGACAGCGCGCCGAAGAGGTCCTGGCAGTAGGCGGTGAAGTCCACCGGCTCGTGCGGCACAGCGGGCTGTGCCGGCCGGTCCATGACGTACCTGGGGGGAAGCAGCGTCGTGGTCATGTCGGCTCAGTCCTCCTCGCCCTCGAACAGGAAGGCGTCGGTGGCCAGCAGGGCTTCCCGTACCTCGGGCAGTACGGAACCCACGACCACGAAGTCGACTTCCAGGCCCGCCTTGGTGCGCTGCACGAGCAGCTCGTTGACCGCGGGCCTGCACATCTCGGTCAGTTCGCCCAGGTGCAGTTCGACCCGGCGCGGTCCGGCCGCCATCACCTCGCCCAGCACGTGCCGGAAGCGGTCCAGCTCGACCGCGTCGACGGCGCCGGAGCAGCGCACGTGCGCGGTGCCGCCGGCCACCTCGCTGCGCACCCGCAGCCGCATCCGCGCCGGCTCCAGTTCGACCCGCACCCGCACCGGCTCGTCGCCCTCCGGCAGCTTCACGGTCAGCAGCTTGGCGTCGAAGTTGTGGTGCTCGTTGCCGTCGACCCACACCCGGGTGAGCTCCACCGAACCGGTCGGCAGCAGGTCGGGCGCCACCCGCAGCTCCCGCTGCGGCAGATCGGCCGGGCGCGGCCGGAAGTGCAGGGTCAGCGGCTCGTGGCTGATCAGCAGCCCGGTGTAGGCCGCCGAGAGGTAGCACAGCTCCAGCGCGTGGTAGCCGGCCATGGCGTGCGAGCCCTTGAACCGCTCGGTGCCCACCAGGTACGGGATGCCGTCGGCCAGCACGTTGAAGTACACGCCGCCGTCCTGGTGGTCCAGGAAGAAGGCGTTGTAGAAGGCGGCGGCCTCCCGGGCCAGGCGCAGCGACTCGGGGTCGTCGCCGGTGCCGGCCAGGATCAGATAGGCGAGGATCGCCTGCTCCTGCTGCCACCAGGCCTTGCGGTTGTGCCAGACCATGCGGTGGATGCCGCTGTCCGCGTCGGGCTTGCGCTCGACGACGTCGTACCAGCCGCCGCGCTGCTGGTCGCTGCCGACCGGCGGCATGATCTCGCCGATCCGGCGGGCCGCCTCGGCGTACTCGGGCTTGTCGTGCAGCGCCCTTATCCGGGTCAGGTTCCAGGCGATCTTGAGGTTGTGCCCGACCACCGCGCGGTCCTGCTGCCAGCCCCAGGTGCGGTCCGCGCTCCAGTCCTCGTGGAAGCGCTCCTGTACGAAGGGGCTCTCCGGCTCGTCCGGGAAGCGGGCCACGATGGTGTCCGCGGTCTCCTCCAGGAGCTCGGCGAAGTCCGTGCGCCCGGTGGCCAGATAGGCGTTGATCAGATACGCGGGGGCGTGGTCGCCGACCGAGTTCCAGTTCTTGCGCGACCGGTTGCGGCCCAGCGCGTCGTCGCACGGGCTGAGGTTGATCGGGTCGATGTGCGAGAAGAAGCCGCCGCGCTCCTCGTCGCGGAAGTAGCGCTGGAAGAGCGCCACCGTGCGGTCGATGTCCTGGAGGATCCGCGGGTCGCCGGTCACCCGGTAGGTCTGGGTGGGCCCGGCCAGCGCGTAGATCTGCTCGTACATCGGGATGGCGTCGTAGTCGTCGCCGAACTCCGAGGCGTAGACCTTGCGCCGCCCGGTCGGGGTGATGTCCATGCCGTGGTACCAGTAGACGATCCCGTCGTGCTTGTCGTCCACGCGCATGTACTGGCGCAGGTACTCGGTGCCGCTCTCGGCCGCGTCCAGGAACCGGTCCTCGCCGGTCAGCAGGTACGCCGTCGACAGGCCGTACACCAGCCGGGAGATGGTGTCGGTCTCCTGCCGCACGTTCTGCCCGGCGTGCTCGGGCAGTTGGGCGCCGTCGAGGGTGAGCTGGGTGCGGTAGTGGCGCCAGTCGTAGTCGCCGTCGGGGAACTGGCCGCGCAGATAGAAGTCGGCGATCTCGGCGGCCTGTTGGACCCACCAGCGGGGGTGCTCGAAGACGTAGTGGCCGCGGCTCTCCTCGGCGAAGGTGATCTCCTTCACCTCGAAGCGCGAGCCGCCGTCCCACTCGTAGAAGACGCCGTACGCGAACAGGAAGCGCCCGGTGCTGAGCATGTCCTGGGTCTGCGCGGTGGTGTCCTGGTACGGGTCGCCGAGGTTGCGGACGATGCGGGAGACGACGTTGCGGGCCAGGTGCGCGGTGAACTCGCGGCCGTCGGAGGTGCGCAGCCCGAAGCGGTGCTCGGTGGGGCTGAAGTAGGTGACGTAGCCGGCGACGGTGTCGGAGAGGATGCGGTGGTTGGCGGTGTCGGTCATCGTCAGGCGTCCTTCTCATTCGGTAAGGCGACCAGCAGGACGACGCTGCGGCCGTGTGCGTGGATGACGTCCGCCTCGACGGGCTCCTCCTGACCGGGCGCGAGCAGGTCGCGCGACCCGGTGCAGGCCGTGTCGAGGATCCGGTGCCAGATGTGGCCCGCTACGGCCGGGAGTTCGAAGTCCAGGCCCAGGTGGTACATGTTGAGGATCATGTGCAGGTCGGGGTCGCCCCCGAAGCCGCCCAGCGTCACGGCCAGGACGCGCGCGTCGGCGTCCTCCCAGCCGGGGCAGTGCAGTTGGGTGCCGTGCCAGGTCACGTCGGCCATGTCCCGGTCGTTGCGCCGCTCGGTGAAGAAGCGCGGTTCGCGGAAGGTCGCGTACCGTTTGCGCAGGGCGATGACCCGTTCCGTGAAGGAACGTATCTCCGTCTCCTTCTCCGCCTGGTCCCAGTTCAGCCAGGAGACTTCGTTGTCCTGGCAGTAGGCGTTGTTGTTGCCCTGCTGGCTGTTGCGGAACTCATCGCCGGCCAGCAGCATCGGCACGCCCCGGCTCAGCATCAGGATCGACAGCAGGTTCTTGATCTGCTGCACCCGCAGCCGCTCGACCTCCTCGGAGTCCGTGGGGCCCTCGACCCCGCAGTTCCAGCTGAAGTTCTCGTGCGCCCCGTCGGCACTCGCCTCGCCGTTGGCGTGGTTGTGCTTGTGGTTGTACGAGACCAGGTCGTTGAGCGTGAACCCGTCGTGGCAGGTCACGAAGTTGATGCTGTTGGTCGGCAGCACCTGCTGCGGGAAGAACAGGTCCGCGGACCCGCCGAGCCGGGAGGCGATCTCCCCGACCAGACCGGCGTCCCCACGCACGAAGCGCCGTACGTCGTCCCGGAACGGGCCGTTCCACTGCGCCCAGCGCTTCCCCGGGAACCGGCCCACCTGGTACAGGCCGCCGCCGTCCCACGGCTCGGCGATGATCTTCGTCTCCGCGAGCACCTGCGACAGCTCGATGGCCCACAGCGCGGGCGGCACCGCCATCTCGTAGCCCATCGGACCCCGGGACATCTCCGAGGCCAGGTCGAAGCGGAAACCGTCGACGTGGTGCTCGGTGACCCAGTACTCCAGGCACTCCAGGATGAACTTGGTGACCATCGGGTGGTTGGCGTTGACAGCGTTGCCGCAGCCCGTGAAGTCCATGTAGCGGCTGCGGTCCTGCGGCCAGAGGTGGTAGTACGCCTCGTTGGCCGCGCCGCGGAAGCTGATCGTCGGCCCGAACTCGTTGCCCTCGCTGGTGTGGTTGAAGACCACGTCGAGGATGACCTCGATACCGGCCCTGTGCAGCGCCTTGACCATGTCCCGGAATTCGGTGATGTGTCCGGCGAGATGGGGCTGGGCGCAGTACCCGGTGTGCGGGGCGAAGAAGCCGTAGGGGTCGTAGCCCCAGTAGTTGCGCAGCGGCGTGCCGTCCGGGCCGATGCGCAGGGTCTGCGTCTCGTCGAAGTCGAAGACCGGTAACAGCTCGACGGCCGTGATGCCCAGCCGCTGGAGGTCCGGGATCCGCTCCACGACCGCCGAGAAGGTGCCCGGGTGGGTGGTGTGCGAGGTGGGCGACGCGGTCAGGCCGCGTACGTGCGCCTCGTAGATCACCGTGTCCGCCATGGGCGTGTTCAGCGGCCGGTCGCCCTCCCAGTCGTAGTCGTCGAGGTCGACGACCAGGCTGCGCATGGAGTGCTCGACGTTGTCGCTCACGCCGACCGCGCGGCCGCGGTCCCAGCAGGTGTTGATGTTGGCCCGCGAGTACGGGTCGAGCAGCACCTTGCGGTGGTTGAACCGGCCGCCGGAGTGCGGGGTGTTGCGGGGGCCGTCGATCCGGTACGCGTACACCTGGCCGGGGCCGAGGCCCGCCACGTGACAGTGCCAGAAATGGAAGCTGCGGTGCTGCTCGGGGTGGAGCCGGATCACCCGCGAGGGGCGGGGGGCGTCACAGCGGTCGAAGAGCAGCAGATCGACCCTGGTCGCGTACTCGGAGAAAATCGAGAAGTTCACCCCGTCCGCGTCGACGCTGGCGCCCAGTGGCTGCGGGCGCCCGGGTGACACTCTCGATGTCGCCTCCGCTCGTGGCTCCATCGTCAGGCTTCCCTGGACCTTCACAGAGCTTCACCTCTTGTCACCTGAGTAGTCGAGCGTCAGTCAGGTCCCTTGCGAATCCGTCTGACGGTGGTTCCGTGACATGGCTGGCTGCACCCAAGTCAGTCAACAAGCCTTGTAAGGTTGAGTCAAGTGGCTTGTAAAATTGGTGGGGTACCCGCACAACTCGGCCCGCGGGGACCCGGCAGGTGAGGGGAGGGGGCGCGGCGCCGGGGACGACAAAAATCCCCCCGGCCGCTGAGCGGCCGAGGGGATCGGCTGGTGTCCGAGGGGGGACTTGAACCCCCACGCCCGTTAAAGGGCACTAGCACCTCAAGCTAGCGCGTCTGCCATTCCGCCACCCGGACAAGGTGTCTGTCGCGCGGCACTGGCCGCAGCGACGGAGGAAACATTACCAGGCTTTCGCGGGTCCCCGATCACTCCCCTGACCAGCCCCTGACCGGCCCCCGGCCGCTCCCGTCGGTGTGTGAACCGCGTGTGACGGGCGGGGCCCGCCCTTGGGCCGCGGCACCGGAGAGAGGGAGTATGAGGGGAACCACCAGCAGTGACAGCGGGAGGAAGCAGCGTGAGCGAGACGGACACGGCCAGGGTCGTCACCGGCGAGGACGAGGTCGTGGACCTCTGCCGTGAGCTGATCCAGATCGACACCAGCAACTACGGCGACCACTCGGGACCGGGCGAGCGCAAGGCGGCCGAGTACGTCGCCGAGAAGCTCGCCGAGGTCGGTCTCGACCCGCAGATCTTCGAGTCGCACCCGGGGCGGGCGTCCACCGTGGCCCGGATCGAGGGCGCGGACCCGTCCAGGCCCGCCCTGCTGATCCACGGCCACCTCGACGTCGTGCCGGCCAACGCGGCCGACTGGACCCACCACCCCTTCGCCGGCGAGGTCACCGACGGGTGCGTGTGGGGACGCGGCGCCGTCGACATGAAGGACATGGACGCGATGACCCTCGCGGTCGTCCGCGACCGGCTGCGCAGCGGCCGCAAGCCCCCGCGCGACATCGTGCTCGCGTTCCTCGCGGACGAGGAGGCGGGCGGTACGTACGGGGCGCGCCACCTCGTCGACAAGCACCCCCACCTCTTCGAGGGCGTCACCGAGGGCATCAGCGAGGTGGGCGGCTTCTCCTTCACCGTCAGCGAGGAGCGCCGGCTCTATCTGATCCAGACCGCCGAGAAGGGCATGCACTGGCTCAAGCTGACCGTGGCCGGAACCGCCGGGCACGGTTCCATGATCCACCGGGACAACGCGATCACCGAACTGTCGGAGGCGGTGGCGCGGGTGGGCCGTCACAAGTTCCCGGTACGGGTCACCAAGACGACCCGGGCCTTCCTCGACGAACTCGGCGACGCGCTCGGCACCCAACTGGACCCGGAGGACATGGAGTCGACGCTCGCGCGGCTCGGCGGCATCGCCAAGCTCATCGGCGCGACCCTGAGCAATACCGCCAACCCCACGCAGCTGAACGCCGGTTACAAGGTGAACGTCATTCCGGGCGAGGCCACCGCGAATGTCGACGGGCGTTTCCTGCCCGGATTCGAGGACGAATTCCTCGCGGACCTCGACACGTTGCTCGGACCGAACGTCCGGCGCGAGGACGTGCATTCGGACAAGGCCCTGGAGACCGATTTCGACGGCGCCCTCGTCGCCGCGATGCAGTCCTCGCTGCTCGCCGAGGACCCCACGGCCAAGGCGGTCCCGTACATGCTCTCGGGCGGCACGGACGCCAAGTCCTTCGACGACCTGGGCATCCGCGGCTTCGGCTTCGCCCCGCTCAAGCTGCCCCCGGAGCTGGACTTCGCCGGGATGTTCCACGGCGTCGACGAGCGGGTGCCGGTGGACGGGCTCAAGTTCGGCGTGCGCGTTCTGGACCGGTTCATCGACGCGTCGTGAAAGGCCGGTTGACGCAGGTTGACGCCGGAATTCGACAGCGCGTGCGGAGACGACTGAGACGGGTGAATGTGCTCATAAGCTCGTAGCTCCATTACTCCCTCCTCGTTACAGGTGATGCGATCCGCTACTTGGGATCGCATTGCCAACAAGGAGGAATAATGATCAAGAAGGTCGTCGCCGCTGCGGCTGCCACTGGTGGTCTGGTTCTCGCGGGTGCGGGCCTGGCCGTCGCCGACTCGGGTGCCCAGGGTGCTGCCGTGCACTCCCCGGGCGTTCTGTCCGGCAACGTCGTTCAGGTTCCGGTGCACATCCCGGTGAACGTCTGCGGCAACACGGTCTCCGTGATCGGGCTGCTGAACCCCGCCTTCGGCAACACCTGCATCAACAAGTGACGTCGACCCCCTGAGGGTCGTGCACGCCCGTCGGCTCCGGAGCGCGCGCCATGCGCTCCGGGGCCGACCGGTCTTTTTCGGACAAGGTCGACGGCAAGCTCGAAGGCAGGGATTCAGCAGATGCGACAGGTCACCCGCAAGGGCCTGATGACCGTGGCGGCCGCGACCGGTGTGATCGCCGCCGCCGGCAGTGGGTACGCCCACGCGGACTCCGGCGCCACCGGCTCGAGTTCGGACTCGCCCGGCGTGCTGTCGGGCAACACGGTGCAGGCGCCGGTGCACGTGCCGGTCAACGCCTGCGGCAACACGGTCAACGTCGTCGGGGTCCTGAACCCGGCGGTGGGCAACAAGTGCGCCAACCGGAGCGGCGGCAGCGGCTCTTCGGGCGGCTACGGCGACTCGGGCAGCCATGGGGGTCATGGCGGACACGGGAGTCATGGGGGTCACGGAGGCTCCGGCGGACACGGGGGCTCAGGGGGCTCGCACGCCGGCGGACACACCGGCGGCTCGCCGGGCGTGGGTTCCGGGAACACGGTCCAGGCGCCGGTGGACGTGCCGGTGAACGTCTGCGGCAACAGCGTCGACGTCGTCGGCATCGGCAACCCGGCCTTCGGCAACGACTGCGACAACGACGGCTACGGAGGCGGCGGCCACCAGGGTGGAGGTCACCACGGGGGCGGCCACCAGGGCGGCGGTCACCACGGCGGGGGCCATCACGGCGGCGGCCACCACGGTGGGGGACACCACGGCGGCGGTCACCACACGCCTCCGACCGGAACGCCCGGTCAGCCCGGGAACCCCGGTACGCCCGGGACCCCTGGGACTCCGGGTCACCCCGGCACCCCGAGCACCCCGCCCGTAGCGGGCCACGGGACGCCGGGCGGCTCCTCGTACGTCAACCGGCCGGGCGGCCAGTCGGTCACACAGCCGACCGGTGCCGCGCAGCTCGCGCACACCGGCAGCGAGCTGCCGTTGGGCCTCGCCCTCCCGGTCGGCGCCGGAGCGCTGCTCGCCGGCGCGGTCCTGTACCGCAAGGCGCGTGCGTCGGCGTAGTACCGCCCTCATGAACGCACTACGGAGCGGGCCCCGTCGCCACGGGGCCCGCTCCGTCTCGTCTCCGCCTCAGCTCACCACGTGGCGCGTACCTGGCGGATGATCCGCCGGCGCAACCGCACCCTGCGGCTGCCGTCGCGCAGCAGACTCAGGCGGTCCAACTCCCAGTGACCGTACTCGGCATGGTCCGTCAGCAGGCGAGTGGCGTCCTTGCGGGAAACCCCGCGCGGTACGTACACGTCGACAAATTCGTATTCCGGCATCGCATCTATTGTGCGGGCTGGGGCCCGGTACGGATAGCGTCTGCACTATGTCTGATGCTGCGCAGCCCACCGCTGCCGAGGTACGAGCCGCCGCCGAGGCGGTCAAGACCGCGCTCGACCGCCACCTGGCCGCGGTCGAACGCCGGTCCGGGGAGGACGACCCGGCCGTCTACGAGGCGTTCAACCAGCTGGCGACGGCCGCCGAGGCGTACGACGAGCTGCTCTACGACCGCTATGACGAGGTCACACCGTTCGAGATCCCCGGTGCGGAGGACGCGCTGCCCCCGTACACGGGCCCCGAGGAGCCCAATGCCCTCAGTGTGCTGATCCGGCGCGACTACGCCGTGGTGGAGCCGCAGCGGCTGCTGGCGCAGGCGCAGCGGGTCGAGTCGGCGGACGAGGACAGCATCGGAGTGGAGGCCTCCGGCACCGTGCACGGGGCGCTGGGCATCCTGTTCGGCGAGTTCGAGCCGGACGAGATCGCCTCCCGGCACAAGGAGTTCGGCCTGGAGGAGGGTGACTCCACGCTCTGGGTGACGGCGGCGGACGAGGCGCCCGAGGCCGGTGAGTGGCTGGAATCGCCCTTCGAGCAACTGGATCCGCAGCGGGTGGTCTGCCGCTTCGACGTCAGCGCGGTCTTCGACGACGAGATCGACGGGATCGGCACGCACGGCGTGGACGGCGTGGACGACGAGGACCTCGACGAGCTGGACACCGACCTGGACGCCGAGCTCGAGACCGACGAGGACCTGGAGCCACTGGACGCGGAGCCCGACGTAAGACGCTGACGGCACGGCCGGTCGTGAGACGACGACGGCGGCGGTCCCCGGGCACATCTCGCCCAGGCACACCCGCCGATCCCGAGGGCTGCGGGTGCGCGGCGCCGCCCACCCCGCCAGCGGGGCGGGCAGCACCGGCAGCCGGGGCGAGGACGGCTG
>NZ_JBIVKB010000019.1:0-225373 GCF_044750545.1 Streptomyces sp. NPDC088794
GGACACAGTACAGCTACGAGTCCTACTCCAATCGTGCCGAGTGGACGGACGCATAGACGCCGACGATCCGTTCCTCACCATTAGAAACGACGTCTAAGTCACGGAGCATCACGGTGAGCGGATCGCACGACGTACCCAAGGGCAAGTACGGCACACTCGACGCCTACACGAAGTACGTTGTCAAGCGGTTCGACGTCCAGGTCTTGCTCCTCAACACATGGGCAACCACCCAGACGAACAAGACTGCCGCCAAGCCGATCGGCGTCTGCTTCAAGTATCACCAGCGTTAGGGCGCGGACGACGCCGGAGCGGACGGAAGGCACACAAACCCACCTGCCGTCCGCAGCAGTCCACGCAACCGCGATCCCTCAGCGCTCCTGGCGTCCGGCACAGGTCCGGGCACCGTGCATGGGCAGTGCCCAACGCCCAGGGATTCTGCGGAACTCGTGGATTTCCTGGGCGAGAGGTGATCGGCGGATGGATCCGAGCGGACACCCTGGTCGTCTGGACGATAGTGTCGTCCATACCATGAGGGGTCATCCCCGCGCTTCTCACCGGAGCCTCACGGCTGGACGGTGGCAGTGACGCCTCCTATTGACGACGAGACGACCCGAGAAGGACCTGAAGTGAATATCCGCTCCCTCACTCGAGGCGACGGCGTGGTGATCGGGGCAGCGATTCTGCTGTTGATCGCGTCGTTTCTCAACACGTACGACGGCTCCGGCAGCGACATCCCCAACGCCTGGGACAATCTGGGCCTGTTGATGAGCGTGTACGTCGGCGGCATCATCGGCGCGGTCCTGATCGTCGTCGCACGAGCACTTCCGCAACCACGCAAGATCGTCGGCCTCGACCTCGGCCAGGTCGGCGTCTCGCTGACCGTCTTCGCCCTGTGGACCTCCTTCTGGACGATCATCGACCCGGTGGGCCCCTTCGACGATCTGGCCTCCGGAGTGGACGTCGGCGGCGGACTCATCCTCGGTCTGATCGCCGCTCTGGTCCTCGCCGGCGGCGCCATCGCCACCCCGCTCCTGCCTCCGCTGCAGGCGGCTCTGCTCCCGGCGCCCAGCCCCGCCGCGCCCCAGCCCTACGGCGCCCAGCCGCCCGGTGGTTACGGCTACCCGGGTGCGCAGCAGCCGCAGCCCGGCCAGCCCCAGCCCTACGGCGGTCAGCCGCAGCCGGGTCAGCCCTACGGTGGTCAGCCGGCGCCCGCCGCCCAGCCGCCGCAGCCGGCCGGGGAGTTCGCGCCGTTCTGGTTCGCCGTGCCGGTGGCGCGCCCGCTGTTCGCGGAGGACGGTTCGCCGTCCCCGATCGCCGAACTGGCGCCCGGCACCTGGTACCTGGCCGTCGAGCAGCGCGGTCCGAGCCTGGTGGCACAGACGCAGGACGGCCGTCGTGGCGTACTGCAGGACACGAGCGGCATCCAGCGCGGCTGAGTCCCGGCACAGAGTTTCCCGACGCGGCCGAGTCCCACCGCCGAGTCTCCCGACGGCCCCTCGCCCTTCCCGGCGGGGGGCCGTTGTCGTACAGTCGCCAGCGGTCACCCGGTATCTGACGGATCGTCAGGAGGCAGGCATGCGGCTCGGTCTGGCACTCGGCTACTGGGGGCGCGGCCCCTCCGCCGACCACGTACCGCTCGCCCAGGAGGCGGAGCGGCTCGGCTACGACTCCGTGTGGACCGCCGAGTCGTGGGGCTCCGACGTCTTCACGCCCCTCACCTGGATCGCCGCGCAGACCTCAAGGATCAAGCTGGGTACGGCCATTGCCCAGATGGCGGCCCGCTCCCCCACCACCACCGCGATGCACGCGCTCACCCTCGACCACCTCTCCGGCGGGCGGGTCATGCTCGGGCTCGGCCTGTCGGGGCCGCAGGTGGTGGAGGGCTGGTACGGGCGCCCGTTCCCCAAGTCGCCGCTGACGGCGACCAGGGAGTACGTCGAGGTCGTACGGCAGGTGTTCCGCCGCGAAGCGCCGGTCGAACTGGACGGCCGCTTCCACTCCCACCCCTACCGCGGCGCGGACGGCACCGGGCTCGGCAAGCCGCTGAAGCCGATCACCCACCCGCTCCGCCCCGACCTGCCGATCCTGCTGGGCGCCGAGGGCCCGAAGAACGTGGCGCAGACGACCCGGATCGCCGACGGCTGGCTGCCGCTGTACTGGTCGCCGAGCCGGCCCGAGGTGTACGGGACGACCGACTTCCCCGACGGCTTCCTCGTCGCGCCCATGACCCAGGTGAAGGTCTGCGACGACGTCGCCGAGGGCCTCCTCCCGGTCAAGATGATGCTCGGCTTCTACATCGGCGGCATGGGCCACGCGGCCCGCAACTTCCACGCCGACCTGATGGCGCGCATGGGGTACGAGGAGGAGGCCCGCCGGATCCAGGAACTGTTCCTGTCCGGCCGCCGCGAGGAGGCGGTACGGGCCGTGCCGGACGCCTTCGCCGACGAGATCTCCCTGGTCGGTCCGCGCGAACGCATCGCGGAACGCCTGGAGTTGTGGCGCAAGGGCCCGGTGACGGACCTTCTGGCCCTCGCACCCGACCCGCACACGCTGCGGGTGCTGGCGGAGCTGAACTCGTAACTCGGGTCAGCCGCCCGCGAGTTGCCCGGCCGACGGCACCTTGTTGGTCACCTCCGCGCCCGCGTTCTTCCCCGCGTCCTTGACCTTGTTGATGATGTCGTCGAAGGAACCGGCCACCGAGTCGGCGGAATCGCCCTTGCGGAGCTTGGACGGGAGGTCCTTGAGGGAGTCGATGCCGGCGGTGAGCGGGGCCAGGGCCTTGGCGAGGGTGGGGTCGCCCTTCGCGTTGCGGGTGGCCGCCTTGAGCCGGTTGTAGGCGAACGCGCCCGCGAGGCCCGCCTTGACGAGGGCGAACTTGCGGCCCTTGGCGCCCTTCTTGAACTTGCCGGCCTTCCAGGGCTTCACGATCCACTGGTACGAAGCCCCGGCGGCGAGACCCGCGTTGGCCACGAAGCGGGTCTTGGCGAACTTCTGGCGCTGGGCGGAGGTGCTCGGGCTCGGGGTGCCCGCCCGGTCCGCGGCGGCCGCCACGTCCGCGGCGGTGGTCTCCCGGGCGCCACTCCTGTCACCGCCGCCGCTGCCGCAGGCGGTGGCTCCGGCCAACAGGGCACAGCACAGGGTGAGCGCCACTGCGAGGCGCTGTATCGGTACGCGCACGAGAAGTCCTCCGGCGTGTCCTCCCCGAGCGGGCGTTGTCCTCCGACAGCCTCACCCGGGACCGGCGGGGGCGCCACTCGGGCGGCATCGAACGGGTTTCCCATCGCCCGGGTTTCATATGCGATCCGGCGGCAATCCGGAAACCATGTCTCGATACAGAAGCGGCAATCGGGCCGGCGCGGTCATAGCGATCGTCGCCGACGTCATGGCCCTCATCCTGGGCCTGTGGATTCTGATGTACCTCCTGGACGCCAACCGGGCCAACGACCTGGTGCAGTTCGTCCACAACATCGCCTACTGGCTGGCAGGCTGGTCGCGCGACCTGTTCACCTTCGACGAGGCGTGGGCACGTGTGGTCGCGGGCTACGGACTGGCGGCGGTCGTCTACCTCTTCATCGGCCACGCCATCGCCGGACGCATGCAGCGCCACTGAGACGACAACGGCCTGACGTCTCAGTCGCAGCAGTCCGGGTCCAGCCCCCTGGGCAGGTGTTCACCGCCGAACACCGCGCAGGTGGCCTCGTGGCCGCCCAGTGCGGCGACCGCGAGGAGGAGCGAGCCGGCCGTCCAGGTGGTGAGTTCCTGGGGCCAGACCGTCTCGTCCTCGAAGACGTAGCCGGTCCAGTACAGGCCGGTCTCCGGATCGCGCAGGTGCTGGATCGACTGGAGGATCTCCAGCGCACGGTCGGACTCGCCCATCGCCCAGAGCGCGAGGGCGAGTTCGGCCGATTCGCCGCCGGTCACCCACGGGTTGGGGACCACGCAGCGCACGCCGAGGCCGGGCACGACGAAGCGCTGCCAGCCGTCCTCTATCCGGGACTTGGCCTCCGTACCGGTCAACGCACCACCCAGCACCGGGTAGTACCAGTCCATCGAGTAGCGGTCCTTGTCCAGGAACCGCTCCGGGTGCCGGCGGATCGCGTGCCGCAGTGCGCCGACCGCCAACTCCCAGTCTGGCTGCGGCTCTTCACGCTGTTCGGCGATGGCGAGCGCGCAGCACAGCGCGTGGTGGACCGAGGACGAGCCGGTCAGCAGGGCGTCGGTGGTGAAGGTGCCGTCGTCCTCGCCCTTCCAGCCGATCTGCCCGCCGGGCTGCTGGAGCCGCAGCACGTACTCGACGGCCGCGTACACGGTCGGCCACATGCGGTCCAGGAACGTGTCGTCGCCGGTGGAGAGGTAGTGGTGCCAGACGCCGACGGCCGCGTACGCCACGAAGTTCGTCTCGCGGCCGCGGTCGGTGACGTCGGCGAAGTCCCCGTCGGCGTAGGCCGCGTACCAGGAACCGTCCCCGTTCTGGTGCCGTGCGAGCCACTCGTAGGCCCGCTCGGCGGCCTCGTGCTCGCCGGCCGCGTCCAGGGCCATCGCGGCCTCGGTGTGGTCCCACGGGTCGAGGTGGTGTCCGCGGAACCACGGGATCGCCCCGTCCTCCCGCTGCACCGCCAGGACGCCGTGCACGGTCGCGGCGGCCTCCTCCGCGGTGAGGACCCCGGGCAGGACGAGGTGTTCTGTCCGGGGGGTGGTCACTTGGCGGCCGCCTCGGCGAGGCCGGGCAGGTGCGGCTTGGTCGCGTAGGCCACGAAGCTCTTGCCGATCAGCGGGTTCAGCGCCTGTTCGGCGACCCGGGTGGCGAGGGGTTTCTTCATGATGTCCCAGACCAGGAGCTTGTGGTACGCCTGCACGGGCAGCGCCTTGTCGTTGTCGACGCCGAACACGCACTTCAGCCACCAGTACGGGGAGTGCAGGGCGTGGGCGTGGTGCGTGCCGTAGGGGCGCAGGCCCGCCTCGCGCATCTTCGCGAGGAGTTCGTCGGCCTTGTAGATGCGGATGTGGCCGCCCTCGACCTCGTGGTAGGCGTCGGACAGCGCCCAGCAGACCTTCTCGGGTCCGTAGCGCGGGACGGTGACGGCGATCCGGCCGCCGGGCTTCAACACCCGTACCATCTCGGCGAGTACGCCCTTGTCGTCGGGGATGTGCTCCATCACCTCGGAGATGATGACGACGTCGAAGGACTCGTCGGGGAAGGGCAGCGCGAGGGCGTCGCCCTCCATCGCGGTCGCGGTCGCGCCGGCCGGTGCCTCGCCCGCCTCCTCCATCGCCGCGAACCACTTGGCGACCTCGCGGATCTCCTCGCCGTTCTGGTCCAGCGCGACGACCCGGGCGCCGCGCCGGTAGCACTCGAACGCGTGCCGGCCGGCTCCGCAGCCGAGGTCCAGGACGCGGTCGCCCGGCGCGAGCGGGAACCGGGAGAAGTCGACGGTCAGCACGTGGCCCTGCTTTCGGATGAGATGCCTGCAACACTGACGGCCGCCGGGCGGCCGGAGCTGTGGGGCGCGGCGGCGGCGATCGCCTCGCGGTAGCGGGCCACCGTCTCCTCGGCGGCGCGGGCCCAGGTGAAGCGGGCCAGCACCCGCTCACGCCCGTCCCGGCCGAGCCGCTCGCGCAGCTCCGGGTCGCCCAGCAGTCGGCTCAACCCCGCGGCCAGCGCCCCGGGATCGCCGGGAGGCACCGCGAGACAGGTCTCCCCATCCGGCCCGGCCACCTCGGGAATCGCGCCGCCCGTCGTGGCGACCAACGGCGTCCCGGTGGCCATGGCCTCGGCGGCCGGCAGTGAGAAGCCCTCGTACAGGGACGGCACGCAGGCGACCTCGGCCGAGCGGATCAGGTCGACCAGTTCGGCGTCCGAGATGCCCTTGACGAACTCGACGGCGCCTTCGAGCCCGTAGCGCTCCATCGCCTGCGCGACGGGCCCTTCGGCGGGCCGCTTGCCGACGACGACGAGGTGCGCGTCGGGGTGCTCGGTACGGACCTTGGCGAGCGCCTCGACCAGGAAGACCAGGCCCTTGAGGGGGACGTCCGCGCTGGACGTGGTGACGATCCGGCCGGGTACGACGGGCACCGCGGGGTCGGGCGAGAAGAGCTCGGCGTTCGCGCCGATGTGGACCACGTGGATACGGTCGTCCCGCACCCCCAGCTGGTCGACGATCTCCCGGCGGGAGGTGCCCGAGACGGTGAGGACCGAGGGCAGCCGGCGGGCGACCCGGCGCTGCATGCGGGTGAAGGCGTACCAGCGTCGCTTGGACAGCCGTTGACGCCAGTTCTCGGCGGCGTCGATCTCCAACTGCCGGTCCACGGTGATGGGGTGGTGGATGGTCGTCACCAGCGGCGCGCCCACCTCCCCCAACAACCCGTATCCCAGGGTCTGGTTGTCGTGCACGACGTCGAACTCACCGCGCCGGGCGCGCAGATGGCGGCGGGCCCGCAGGGAGAACGTCAGGGGCTCCGGGAAGCCGCCGGTCCACATCGTGGCGACTTCGAGCGCGTCGACCCAGTCGCGGTACTCGTCGCGCCTGGGGGTGCGGAAGGGATCCGGCGAGCGGTAGAGGTCCAGGCTCGGCAGCTCGGTGAGGCTCAGCCGCCCCGCGTGGTCCTCGACCTCGTCGAGCACCGGGTAGGGCTGGGATCCGATGACCTCGACATGGTGGCCGAGGCGGGCCAGCTCGCGCGACAGATGGCGGACGTAGACGCCCTGGCCGCCGCAGAACGGGTTCCCTTTATAGGTGAGGAGTGCGATACGGAGCGGTCGCTCGCCGTCTGTGGCGAGGTCTTCCTGGAGACCCGCCTGACTGGCCTCAGCGGTCACTCTGAGCCCCCTTCTGCCTGCACTGTCCCGCGAGATTACGCCGGGACGCTAATCTAGAACAAGTTTCAGACTTGATCGTCCAGGAGGCTCTGAATCTACCGGCTGGTAGGGGCGCCGTGAGAAGTGGATCAGGTGATTCACACCACGACGGAGCCCCTGTCATGATCGGTCCGATCACTCGCCCTCACCGACCGTCACGGAACGGGACCCATGCCTGCGGAAGCCAAGCCGGCCAAGGCGGAGGCCAGAACCTCCCCGCCGCCCTCCCCGTCGTCGACCCTGCCTTCCACCCTGCCGTCCTCCGCGCCGCTGACCGAGCGCCAGGAGGCACGTCGGCGCCGGATCCTGCACGCGAGCGCGCAGTTGGCCAGCCGGGGCGGTTTCGACGCGGTGCAGATGCGGGAGGTCGCGGAGTCCTCCCAGGTCGCCCTGGGCACGCTCTACCGGTACTTCCCGTCCAAGGTCCACCTCCTGGTCGCCACCATGCAGGACCAGTTGGAACACATGCACGGCACGCTCCGCAAGAAGCCGCCCCAGGGCGAGACCTCGGCCCAGCGGGTCGCGGAGACCCTGATGCGGGCCTTCCGCGCCCTTCAGCGCGAGCCGCACCTGGCCGACGCGATGGTCCGCGCCCTGACCTTCGCGGACCGCAGCGTCTCCCCCGAGGTCGACCAGGTCTCCCGCCAGACCACGGTGATCATCCTGGACGCGATGGGCCTGGAGAACCCGACCCCGGAACAGCTCTCCGCGGTCCGCGTCATCGAGCACACCTGGCACTCGGCCCTCATCACCTGGCTCTCGGGCCGCGCGTCCATCGCCCAGGTGAAGATCGACATCGAGACGGTGTGCCGGTTGATCGACCTGACGGAGACCAGGGAGCGGGAGTAGTCCTCGGCGGGGGCTGGGGTCAGGGGGTCGGCGTGGCTGTGCCGAGCCCGCAGTTGCCGAATCCAAAGAACGCCACCCCTTCGAACCCACCGTCTCCGTCTTCGGGCGGAAGGGCCGCCCACATCTCCTGCGGGTACGCATCGCCGGCGATGACACTCAACGTCCAGCCGTCTCGGTCCAGCGCCCAGGCGATCCCGCTTTCGTCCACGAAAGGTTCCTCAGCCGTCCAGCCGCGGTCCGTCAGCTCGGCGACGACCCGCTCGGCGGCCTTCCGGTCCGGCGCGGTGTGGGTGCGCACCCGCGCGGCCACCTGACACGGATGCCGCCGCATCGTCGCCGACCGCTCGTCGGCGAAGGCCGGCCGCCCGAATCCCCCGGCCGCCACGGCGGCCCGGACATCCCCCTGCACAGCGGCGACGGTCACCGTCCGCTCGCCCGCATCCACCGCAGACGCCTTGCCCTTCGAACCGCCGCCCCCGTCACCGTCTCCCCCGCCGCATCCCGCCAGCGCCACGGCCACCACGACCGTCACGGCCGTGGACAGCACGGTCCCCACCCCTCGCATGGCTCTCCCGCCTCACAGATCACACACAGTCGAGGCAGAGTTTCGCACGTACGAGCTACTCCTCAGGCGGAAAAACCGGCTCCCCGCTCCCCAGCAACGTGATCACGATCGCCTCCACCGGACAGCTCTCCGCCGCCTCCAGGATGAGTTCGTTCGCGTCGGTCTCCCGTTCCATCGGGTGGGACTGCATGGCCGAGTCGAGACGGAACGCGCCCGTGGCGCGGTGGACGCACTGGGCCGAGCCGATGCAGATGGAGCGGTCGACCTCTACCTCCCAGCGGTCGCCCATACCGCTCATGCCTCCCAGCCGGCCGGCAGGTGGATCATCTTGTGTTCGAGGAACTCGCCGTAGCCTTCCGGGCCGAACTCCCGTCCCAGACCTGAGGACTTGTAGCCGCCGAAGGGGCCGAGCATGTCGAGGCTGAAGGTGTTGACGGAGTAGGTGCCGGTGCGGACCTGGCGGGCGATGTCGATGCCGTGGGCCACGTCGGCCGTCCAGACGCTGCCGCTGAGGCCGTAGTCGGAGTCGTTCGCGATCTTCACCGCCTCGGTCTCGTCGCCGTACGGGAGCAGGCAGATGACCGGGCCGAAGATCTCCTCGCGGGCGATCCGCATGGAGTTGTCGACGTCTCCGAAGAGGGTCGGCTCGACGTACCAGCCGCGGTCGAGGCCGGGGGGACGGCCGCCGCCGGTGAGGATCTTGGCGCCCTCCTCCTGGCCTATGCGGATGTAGTCGAGGTTGCGCTGCTGCTGGCGTTTCGCCACCAACGGGCCGACCTGGGTCGCCGGGTCCAGCGGGTCGCCGACCACCAGCGCGCTCGCCGCCGCGGCGAAGGCGTCCGCGAACTCGTCGTAGCGCGAGCGGGGTACGAGGATGCGGGTCTGGGCCACGCAGGCCTGGCCGTTGTTCATCCACGCGGCCGAGACGATGCCGGGGACGGACGTCGTGATGTCCGCGTCGGGCAGCACGACCGCCGCCGACTTGCCCCCCAACTCCAGTGTCACGCGGGTGAGGTTGCGCGCGGCGACCTCCATCACGCGCTTGCCGGCCGGGACGGAACCGGTGAAGGAGACCTTGTCGATGCCGGGGTGTCCGACCAGGTACTCGCTGACCTCGCGGTCGGCGGGCAGGATCGACAGCACGCCCTCCGGCAGGCCCGCCTCCTTCGCGATCTCGCCCAACAGGTAGGCGTCCAGGGGCGATTCGGGCGACGGCTTGAGGATGACCGTGCAGCCGGTCAGCAGCGCGGGCGCGAGCTTGGCCGCGGCCACGAACTGAGGGACGTTCCAGGGGACGACGGCCGCGACCACCCCGACCGGTTCGCGCCGGACGAGGATCTTGCCGAGCACGCCGTCGCGGTACTCCTCGTACGTGAAGTTCCGCGCGACCGTGATCGCCGAGTCCCACACCATCATCGCGCCGAGCGCCTGCGCCAGGATGCTCCAGGAGTACGGCGACCCGTTCTCGGACGAGATCACGCGCGCGATCTCCTCGTGCCGTACGGCGATCGCGTCCTTGATCCGGCCGACCACCTCGATCCGTTCGTCGAGGGTCATCCGGGGCCAGGGCCCCTGGTCGAACGCCGTCCGGGCCGCCGCGACCGCCCGGTCCACGTCCGCCGGCGAGGCGTGCGGCACCCGTCCGATGACCTCCTCGGTGTGCGGCGAGACGACCTCGATGACGTCCTTGCCGAGGGGGTCGGTCAACTCCCCGCCGATGAACAGCTGTCCGTGTTCCACGAGCTCGGCCATGGCCGACCGCCTCCCCGGATCCTCGCCCCTGAGTCTCCACTGAGCCTCTGACGATTCATTGAGTCTCTGACGATCCATCAGATACGCACTCAGTGGAACTGATACCAGTTCCACTCGGAGGAGTCCACGGAACGGGACGGACGGATGACTCGGGCTCCCATCGAAACGCGTTCTAGTTATAGTGGCCGGGACGCGGCGATAGGGGAACCCATGGTGGACACGGCCGATCACGGCGGGGGCGTACGGTCGATCAAGGTCCCCATCCCGGACAACCCTCTCGGCCACACCCTCGTCTACGTCGTCGACACCGACCGCGGCCCGGTCCTGATCGACACCGGCTGGGACGACCCCGCCTCCTGGGACACGCTCGCCGAGGGGCTGACGGGGTGCGGCACCTCGGTGGCCGAGATCCATGGCGTGGTCGTCACCCACCATCACCCCGATCATCACGGCCTTTCGGGCAAGGTGCGGGAAGCGTCCGGGAGTTGGATCGCGATGCACGCGGCGGACACCGCGATCGTGCGGCGGACGCGGGAGACCCGGCCGGGGCGCTGGTTCTCGTACATGGCCAACAAGCTGGTCACCGTCGGCGCTCCGGAGGAGCACGTGGCGCCCCTGCGCGACGCCGCTCCGCGCAGCACCCTGCCGGGCTTCGCCCCCGCGCTGCCCGACCGTGAGATCGTCCCCGGCGAGCTGCTCGACCTCCCCGGTCGGCGGCTGCGCGCGATCTGGACGCCGGGGCACACGCCCGGCCATGTCTGCCTCCACCTTGAGGAGCAGCACCCCTCCCAACTCCCCGGCAACGGACGTCTGTTCTCCGGCGATCACCTGCTCCCGGAGATCACCCCGCACATCGGCCTGTACGAGGATCCCGACGACGTCACGGTCACCGACCCGCTCGGCGACTACCTCGACTCCCTCGAACGCATCGGCCGCCTCGCCCCTGCCGAGGTCCTCCCCGCCCACCAGTACGCGTTCGCCGACGGACCGGGCCGGGTACGGGAGTTGCTCGACCATCACGAGGAACGGCTCACCGGGCTGCGCGCCCTTCTCGTCGAGCCGCTCACCCCCTGGCAGGTCGCCGAGCGCATGGAGTGGAACCGGCCCTGGGCCCAGATCCCGTACGGATCAAGGAACATCGCCGTCTCGGAGGCCGAGGCGCACCTGCGGCGGCTGGTGAAGCTGGGGCGGGCGGAGGCGGTGCCGGGGAGCGAGCCGGTGACGTACGTGGCGGTGTGATCCGACCTCGGCGAACCGGCCTCCGTGGCCGAGCGCCGCGTACTGCGCCGCGGCCGGGAAAGCCGGACCGCGGCGAGTAGAGGCTGTCGGGAGCCCGGAGAGTCAGGTGCCGCTGATGGAGATGGTGAAGTCCGTGAGGGGGACCAGGGTCGGGAACGTACCGATGAGCGTCGGCGCGCCGGTGAGAATGTCGATGCTGTAGAACGACGCCTTGCCGTTGTACGGCGTGAGGGTGGCGAAGGCGGAGTTGGCGGTCGTCTTGCCGTTGGTGAGGGTGCTGAAGATGTCGTAGCCGGCTTCGAGGTTCGCGTCGAAGCCGAGCAGGCCGGTCGGGACGAGGCTGCCGGCGTTCGGGGGCGACTGGATGGTGATCTGGTCGTTGTAGGTGTCCACGTCGGTGAGCGTGGTGCCGGTGGAGCCGACCAGGTCGTTGTTCGTGTACGCGGCGCCGGTCACGCCGGTGGCGGCCGTGGTCAACGGCGGGAGGTTCAGGGCCGAGTCGGCGACGGTGGTGCCGTCGTTCAGGTTGTGCCGCAGGTTCTGGCCGTTGTTGCTGATCACCCGCAGCCGATCGGCCGCCGGGTTGAAGTCGATGTCGAAGGACGTGCCGTAGAGCGCGATCTGGAGCTGGGAGACCTTGGTGACGACCACGTCCGTGGTGGTCGGCGGGGTGCTGATCGTGTAGATGCCGCCCTTCTCGCCGAGCCCGTACATGAGACCGTTCTGCACCCGGTGGTCGATCCCGACCAGCTTGGTGTCGCCGCTGAGTCCGGTGACATCCCGGACCCAGTTGAGGACCCCCGGGGTGTCGGTGGAGAAGCTGGCCATGGTCGTGCCGTCCGCGGTGATCCCGTACGCCATCAGCTTGGGGGTGGCCGCGGCGGAGCTGGAGCCGGGCGAGGTCACCATGAGCGCGGTGGCCGCGGACACGATCGCGACCGCGGTCGCGATTCTCTTTCTGGTTCCGGATTTCATGGCTTTCGACATTGTTGTCCTCCCGTTTGAACGAAGGTCACTGGGTGGCACGCGCCCCGCGAATTCGAAGTGGTCCCTGTCCGAAACGGTCCCCATGGGCATCGGGCGCGGTTCTCATTAAGCCGAGGCCACAGCTCCTTCACAAGGGAATCGAGCCGCAAGAACGCCCCGATAAAGGAACTTTGCGCACTGTGACAAATGCGCCGCCCTCACACGCTTCACCGTTTCACCCGGATTGATAAATGCCCGTCCGGTATTCGCCTGTCGACCGCCTCACCCTGGGTGACATGCTCACGCTCATGGGGAGCCTCTTCGCCGAACTGGCCCGGCGGGCGTCGACCAACGCTCGCCGCGAGGTCGAGACGTACGTACGCGAGATACCGGAACTCGGGTCCCTGGGCACCAGTTCCCGGGCCAGGGCCGAGTCCCTGGAGTACGCGGTCTGGTTCCGTCGCCGCACGGTCGAACTGGCCCCGGGCAACGGCGTGCTGACCGACGACGACCTCGACTACATCGCGTCGATGGGCGAGGTGCGGGCCGGCGCGGGGATGTCGCTGGACTCACGGCACCGCGTCCTGCGCGTCCACACCGAGCTGATGCTGCGCGAGATCAACGAGGCGACCGAGGCCCTGCGCGGCGGCGACCTCGACGAACTCATGCGCATCATGGGCTGGTTCGCCCCCCAGGGCGAACGCGGCATCGGCGCCTACCGCCGGGGCTTCGTGACGGTCATGCGTCGCCGCAAGCCGTACGTCGAGCAAGTCTCGCTGCTGGCAAGGGCGTTGCTGTCCGAGAACGGGACGGCGGAGGAGCTGGCCCAGGTCGCCGACATGGAACTGGCCGAGTTCTACACGGTGTTGGTGATCCGGGTACCGGACCGCCCGGCCGGCGACCGCGAACTGAGGAACGACATCGAAGCACTGGTGAAGACACACCGGGTACCGGTGACGTGGTACCCGGAACGCCACGGACACGGGGCCGGGGACAAGTACGGGGCCGGCGGAGGAATCGGCAGCGGTACCGGCAGCGGCAGCAGCACAGGCACCGGCACCGGCACCGGCACCGACCGAGGCGGTGAACTGGTCGCCCTGGTACCGGATTCACCGGATACACCGGATCCCGTACCGGACCGATTACCGGATGTCGTGCCCGACCTCTTACGGGACTTCGCCGACGCCCTCGGCCGCCCCTGTGCCGCCGGCACCGCCACCGCACCGCTGACCGGCCTCGCGGACGCGTTCGACCTGGCCCGGCGGATCAGCCGGGCGGCCCCGCTGCGACGCGCGTCGACCCGGCTGAGACCGCACACCCTGGCGGACGTCTTCATCGAACTCTCCGTCGCCGAGGAGCCGTTCGTCGACGACTGGCTCCGTACGACGGCCCGGCGCCTGGCATCCGGCCCGGACCTGTTGATCACCCTCGACGCGTACTACCGCCACGACATGAACCGCGGTCCCGCGGCCGCGGCCCTCAACATCCACCCGCGCACCCTCGACTACCGCCTGCGCCGGGTCCGCGAACTCACCGACACCGACCCCGGCTCGACACACGGCGTCCGGCTCTTCACCACCGTCGTCGCCCGGGACCTGTCGGGGGCGTGGCACTGACCCTCGGTGCTCAGCCCCCCCTCCCCCCGGCCGGTGAGGCGAAGCCGCGAACCGGATCCGCTCGGGCTCACAGGCGGCCCTCAGCCGATTCCTACGCCCCGGTAGAGTGGCCAGGTCGTCATCACACCCGTACGGGGGGAAGCCGGTGCAATTCCGGCGCTGACCCGCAACCGTGTGCCGGTCCGCGAGAGCCCGAGAGGCCCTGGGACCGGTGAGCCGGATCGCCCCGCGCGGATCGTGACCGGCTCAGGTGTGTCGGCAACCCGTCGGCGCACGGCACCGTCGAGGCATACGGAGCCGAGCCGCCCGGGGTGTCCCGTGCGCCTGCCCGGCTCCCGCAGGGAGAGGCATCCGCCGATCATGAACGCCGTCCGCCGCACCGCCGCGGCCCTGGCCGCCGCCAAAGCAGTCATCGGCTCCGTAACCGTCGGCACCGCAGTCATCGGCTCCGCGGTCGTCGGTTCCGCCGCACCCGCCCTCGCCGCGACGCCCTCGCCCTCGCCGTCCGTGGCGATCCCCGCCGGGCTCTACGGCACCGCCGACCCGACGTACGACGGCGTGTGGCGCCAGTCGCTCGCCCTGATCGCGCAGGACGCCGTGGGGGTGGTCCCGGCCGACAAGGCGGTGACCTGGCTGGCCGGGCAGCAGTGCGCGAACGGTGCCTTCGGCGCCTTCCGCGCGGACGCCGGGAAGCCCTGCGCCGCCGACACCAACAGCACGGCCGTCGCCGTACAGGCGCTCGCGGCGCTGGGCGGCCACGACACCGCGACCGACAACGCGCTGGCCTGGCTGAAGTCCGTGCAGAACAAGGACGGCGGCTGGGGGTACACGGCGGGCGGGCCCAGCGACGCGAACTCGACGTCCGTCGTCATCGGCGCGTTCGCCACGGCCGGAACGAAGCCGCAGGACATCCGCAAGGGCGCCGGCTCCGGCAGCTCCGGCAAGTCCCCCTACGACGCCCTGCTCGCGCTCGCCCTGCCCTGCACCGGCGCCGACGCGGGCGCCTTCGCCTACCAGCCGGACAAGAAGGGCGCCCTCACCGCCAACGCGGACGCCACCGCGGCGGCGGTCCTGGGCGCGCTCGGCGAGCCCATCACCGGCTCCGGCACCGAGGGCACCGCCCGCACCGAGACCCCCTCCGCCTGCGCGAAGACCGCCGACCCCGAGCGCGCCGCGCTGAACGGCGCCGGTTATCTCGCCAAGGCCCTCGCCAAGGACGGCCACCTGACCTCCGCCCTCCCCGGCGCCGACGACCAGCCCGACTACGGCAACACCGCCGACGCGGTCGTCGCCCTCACCTCGGCCGGCCTCGCCGACCAGGCGAAGCCCGCCGTGCGCTGGCTGGAGGCGAACTCCGCGAAGTGGGCGGCGCAGGCCGGCCCCGCCGCGTACGCGCAGCTGATCCTCGCCGCCACCGACGCGGGCGCCGATCCCCGGGACTTCGGCGGGCAGAACCTGGTCGACCAGCTCGGTGCGACCGGCCCGACACCGAAGAAGACGTCCGACGCGCAGGCCACCGACACGGCCACCCCTGCCACCAAGTCGGCGGACGGTGACGACGGCACCCCGAAGGCCGTCTGGGCGATCGGCGGCGGCCTCCTGATCGGCGCCCTCATCGGCGCCACGCTGATGTTCCGCGGCCGACGGCGGCAGCAGCCGTGACCCGCGCCCGGCACGCCCTGCACCTCGCCGTCCTCCTCCTCGTCGCCCTGGCCGCCGGCATCGGCCAGGCCGCCCCCGCCCAGGCCGCCGGCTACCGCTACTGGTCCTTCTGGGACCGCACCGGCGACACCTGGGCCTACGCCACCCAGGGCCCCTCCACCGCCCGCCCGTCCGACGGAGACGTCCAGGGCTTCCGCTTCTCGGTCAGCGAGGACTCCTCGGACTCGGCGCGGCCGCGCGGACCGGCGGTCTTCACCGTCATCTGCGCGCGGACGCCCGCCAAGGACGGCGAGAAGCGGGTCGCGCTGGTCATCGACTTCGGTACGGCGGCGGACGCCCCGTCGGGCGAGACCCCGCCGGCCCGGCGTACGGCCTGTGCGCGGGTGGCGTCCGACGCGACGACGGCGCAGGCGCTCGCCTCGGTCGCGAAGCCCCTGCGGTACGACACCGGCGCGCTGCTCTGCGCGATCGCGGGGTATCCGCGGACGGGGTGCGGGGAGCAGGTGTCGGCCGGGAAGAAGCCGACCACCGAGGTGCGGAAGAAGGCGCCGAAGGACGACGACGGCGGACCCTCGGTCGGGCTGTGGGCCGGTGCCGGGGCCGTCGCCCTGCTGGGGGCGGCAGCGGTGTGGCAGGCGCGGCGACGCAGGCATGGCTGACGTCCGCGCACCCCGCCTCGGCGCCCGCACGGCCGCCGGTCACGGACGGCAACTCCACCCCGGTGCCTGGTGGTTGTGGTCGCTGGGCCTCGGCACCGCCGCCACCCGCACCACCAACCCCCTCCTCCTCGCCCTGCTCGTCGCGGTCTCCGCGTACGTCGTGGCCACCTGCCGCCCCGACACCCCCTGGGCGCGCTCCTACGCGGCCTTCGTCAAACTCGCGCTCGCCGTCCTCCTCATCCGCCTCTTCTTCGCCGTCGCCCTCGGCTCCCCCATCCCCGGCACGCACGTGCTCGTCACGCTCCCCGAAGTCCCGCTCCCGCACTGGGCGCAGGGCATCCGGCTCGGCGGCGAGGTCACCGCGGAGGCGCTCGTCTTCGCGCTCTACGACGGCCTGAAGCTGGCCACCCTGCTGATCTGCGTGGGCGCGGCGAACGCCCTCGCCAACCCGGCCCGGCTGCTCAAGTCCCTGCCGGGCGCCCTGTACGAGATCGGCGTGGCGGTGGTCGTCGCGCTCACCTTCGCGCCGAACCTCATCGCCGACGTCCAACGCCTGCGCGCCGCGCGCCGGTTGCGGGGCCGTCCGGACAAGGGCGTCCGCGGCCTGCTCCAGGTCGGACTCCCGGTCCTGGAGGGCGCGTTGGAGCGTTCCGTCGCCCTCGCCGCCGCGATGGACGCCCGCGGCTACGGCCGCACCGCCGACGTGCCCGCCCCGGTCCGCCGTACGACCGCCGCCCTCACCCTCGGCGGTCTGCTCGGCGTCTGCGCGGGCACGTACGGGCTGCTCACCGCCGAAGGGGGCACGTACGGGCTGCCGTTGCTGCTCGCGGGGCTCGTGGCGGCGCTCGGTGGGCTGCGGCTCGGGGGTCGGCGCAGCATCCGGACCCGCTATCGCCCCGACCACTGGGGCGTACGCGCCTGGCTGGTCGCCGGTTCCGGGGCGGCCGTCGCCGCACTGCTCGCCCTCGCCGCGAGCGCCGATCCGGACGCGCTGCATCCCGGTGTCGTCCCACTGGTCGCGCCCGCCCTCCCCCTGTGGCCGGCCGCGGCCGTGCTCGTCGGCCTGCTGCCCCCGTTCGTCGCACCCACCCCCGCCTCCGCTTCCGCCCCCGAGGAGCCGTCGTGATCCGCTTCGAGGATGTCTCCGTGACCTACGACGGAGCCGCCGAACCCGCCGTGCGGGGCGTGGACCTCGAGGTCCCCGAGGGTGAACTCGTCCTGCTCGTCGGCCCGTCGGGCACCGGCAAGTCGACGATCCTCAACTCCGTGAGCGGCCTGGTCCCGCACTTCACCGGCGGCACCCTGCGCGGTCGCGTCACGGTCGCCGGACGCGACACCCGGACGCACAAGCCGCGTGAACTCGCCGACGTCGTGGGCACGGTGGGCCAGGACCCGCTCTCCCACTTCGTGACGGACACCGTCGAGGACGAACTCGCCTACGGGATGGAGTCGTTGGGGCTGGCGCCGGACGTCATGCGCCGCCGGGTCGAGGAGACGCTCGACCTGCTGGGCCTCGCCGAGCTGCGCGACCGGGCGATCGCCACGCTCTCCGGCGGACAGCAACAGCGCGTCGCCATCGGCTCGGTGCTCACCCCGCACCCCCGCGTCCTGGTCCTCGACGAACCGACCTCGGCCCTCGACCCGGCCGCCGCGGAGGAGGTCCTCGCGGTGCTCCAACGCCTCGTCCACGACCTCGGCACGACGGTCCTGCTGGCGGAGCACCGGCTGGAACGGGTCGTCCAGTACGCCGACCAGGTCGCCGTCCTGCCCGCCCCGGGAGCCGCCCCGCTGCTCGGCACACCGGCCGAGATGATGGCCGTATCGCCGGTGTATCCGCCGGTGGTGGGGCTGGGGCGGCTGGCCGGGTGGTCGCCGCTGCCGTTGTCGGTCAGGGATGCGCGAAGGCGGGCGGGTGCCCTGCGGGAGCGGCTGGCGGACCACGAGGTGCCGCCCACCCCGACCCCCGCCGCCTCCTCAACTCCCGCGCCCATCGCGGAGGTTCGCGCCCTCGCCGTCCGACGCGCCCGCGTTCGAGCTCTCCGGCACGTCGACCTCACCGTCTCCCCCGGCGAGACCGTCGCCCTCATGGGACGCAACGGCGCCGGGAAGTCGACGCTCCTCGGGGCGCTCGTCGGGCTGGTCGAGCCGAGCGGCGGGACGGTACGCGTCGGTGGCCTCACCCCGCACCGCACGCGGCCCCGGGACCTCGTACGGAAGGTCGGTCTGGTCCCGCAGGAGCCGCGCGATCTGCTGTACGCCGACACGGTCGCCGGTGAGTGCGCGGCGGCCGACCGGGACGCGGGGGCCGAGCCCGGTAGCTGTCGTGCGCTGCTGTCGGACCTCCTCCCCGGTGTCGCCGACGACGTCCACCCCCGTGACCTCTCCGAGGGCCAGCGGCTCACGCTCGCGCTGGCCGTCGTACTGACCGCACGCCCGCCGCTGCTCCTGCTCGACGAGCCGACGCGAGGGTTGGACTACGCGGCGAAGGCACGGCTCGTAGGGCTGTTGCGGTCGCTCGCCGCCGAGGGGCACGCCATCGTCCTCGCGACGCACGACGTGGAGCTGGCGGCCGAACTCGCCCACCGGGTCGTCCTGTTGGCCGAGGGTGAGGTGATCGCCGACGGTCCGACGACCGAGGTGGTCGTGTCCTCGCCGTCCTTCGCCCCGCAGGTGACGAAGATCCTGGCGCCGCAGCAGTGGCTCACGGTGGCGCAGGTGCGCGAGGCTCTCGCATGACCGGGCGATGGATCAGGAAGGCGATCCCGCGCGGCCCGTGGCAGGCAGCCGCGCACGGGACCGCGAAGACGCCTCCGCCGGCCCCCGAGGACACCATCCCGCCGGAGCACGGCCACGCCACCCGGCACACGCCCGGGGCGCCGACCCCGCACACACCCGCGCCCCCAACCCCGCGCAGACCGGCGCCGCCCACCCCGCGCACGCCCTCAACACCACACGGGTCCGCGCCGCCCACCCCGCACGCGCCCGCCGAAGCGCCCTCGTCATCGCCCGGCGCCACCACCCGCCAAGCCCGCCCTGTCCGCCTGGGCCCCCGATCCGTCGCCGCCCTCCTCCTCGTCAGCGCCGTCGGGGTCGTCGGGTTCGGGTGGCCCTTTCTCGCGCCGCCCGGGTCGCAGGTGGCGGCGCACGCGCAGGACGCGCCGTGGCTGTTCGCGGGGTTGCTCGTGCTGCTGGTCGGGGTCGTGGCGGCGACGATCTCGGAGTCCGGGCTCGGGCCGAAGGCCGTGGCCATGCTGGGGGTGCTCGCGGCGACCGGGGCCGCGCTGCGGCCGATCGGGGCCGGGACCGCCGGGCTCGAGCCGATGTTCTTCCTGATGGTGCTGAGCGGGCGGGTGCTGGGGCCCGGCTTCGGGTTCACCCTCGGGTCGGTCACCATGTTCGCGTCCGCGCTGCTCACGGGTGGGGTGGGGCCGTGGCTGCCGTTCCAGATGCTCGCGATGGGGTGGTTCACGATGGGCGCGGGGCTGCTGCCGGGGCCCGACCGGCTGCGGGGCCGTACCGAGCTGGCGGTGCTGGCCTGCTACGGCTTCCTGGCCGCGTTCGCCTACGGCACGATCATGAACCTGGCCGGCTGGCCCTTCATGGGCGCGCTCGCCTCGGGCATCGGTTTCGATCCGCAGGCCGCGGTCCCGACGAACCTGGCCCGTTTCGTCGCGTACTGCGTGGCCACCTCGCTCGGCTGGGACCTGGGCCGGGCGGTGGTCACCGTCGTCCTCACCCTCGCCGTCGGTCCGGCCGTGCTCAAGGCGCTACGCAGAGCCACCCGGCGGGCCGCGTTCGAGACCGCGGTCACATTCGAGGCCGGTTGAGCGGTGAACCACCCCACATGACCCACATCACCAACTATCTTCCCTCGTAGGGCATATCGGACGCCATGGGCATGCCATAACCCGCTCTGACCTGCACATTGAGAGCCAGGTCACACGACCGGCCATTCCACTCGATTCGACCACAACTAGTAAAAGGGGTCATTGCGGACGCCCCTCAAGCCTGTTTCTCTGGACAACGTCGCACGGCGCCGACGAGCCCACTGGGCCTCGGCGCCGACGCATGCCGAAGGTGTGCGCGACCGTCCCGTCCCCGAAGAAAAGGTTCCTCGTGATCGTCTCCCGCATCGCCCGCAGCATCGCGTCCCCGAAGAAGGCCCTCGCCTCCGCCGCCGTGGCCGCCGCCACCGCCGGCATGGTGCTGACCGCGGCTCCCGCCCACGCCGCGACCGCCGACTCGGCCACCGAGGCCAAGGCGATCGCGCACAAGCTGATCCCGAGCTCCGCGCAGTACAACGCCTTCAGCAACATAGTCGAGCACGAGAGCGGCTGGGACGTCGACGCCAGCAACGCCTCCTCCGGCGCGTACGGCCTGGTCCAGGCGCTCCCCGGCTCCAAGATGGCGTCGGCCGGTTCGGACTGGAAGACCAACGCCAAGACCCAGATCAAGTGGGGTCTCGACTACATGAACTCCCGCTACGGCAGCCCGGCCGGCGCGTGGGCCTTCTGGCAGGCGAACGGCTGGTACTGAGCCGTCCCCAGTGGCTTCGCACATAGCCGCCCAAGCACAAGTGCCTCTCAGGTCGGACCGACCTCGGGGGCACTTCGTGGTTTTCTGGGGCGATGAGCGCCAGTCCCCAGACCCCGGAGACGCCTGAGTCACCGGAGACGTCCGACACCGAAGCCCGCGGCCTGCGGTTGGTGTTCGTCCTGTTGGGGCTGACCGTCGTCAGCGGGCTCATCGACGCCGTGGCCTATCTCGGCCTCGGCCATCTCTTCACCGCCAACATGACCGGCAACGTCGTGGTGCTGGGCTTCGCGGCGGCCGGGGCGCCCGGGTTCTCGGTGCCGCACACGGTGACCTCACTGGGCTGCTTCCTGATCGGCGCGGTGGTCGGCGGCCGGATCGAGGGGTGGTTGGGCGGCGGCCCGAAGCGGCGCTGGGCACGGCTCACGCTGACCGCCGAGGCGCTGCTGGTCGGCGCCGCGGCGGTGGTCGCCTTCGCCGCCCCGGACGCGGGCGGGACCCGCTACACCGTGATCGCCCTCACCGCCTTCGCGATGGGCCTGCGCACCGCGACGGTCCGCAAACTCGGCGTGCCCGCCCTGCCGACCACGGTCGTCGTCACCACCACCCTGACCGGCCTCGCCGCCGAGTCGCCCGCCGGCGGCGGCCCGGGCACCCACGCCGCGCGCCGCACGGCCTCCGTGATCGCGCTGGCGCTCGGCGCCTTCCTCGGCGCCTGGCTGGTGACCGACCACGGCCTGGGCATCCCCCTCCTGGTCGCCGCGGCGCTGACCGGGGTACTGGCGGTGGTGGCGTCGGGGCGGGACTGATCGGGCGGGACCAGTACCGGTCGGGCGGGACTAATTGGGTTGAGCGCGGGGCGACCGTCATGGAACGTCTGTGCGGTGAACCTGGAGCTCCGCCCCTACGACCTCGCCTGGACCGACGTCGACCCGCGCACGCACGCCTTCGACCACGCCGATGCCCTGGACATGGTCCGCGCCCTGGAACCGGCGAGCCGCGTCCCGGTGCGGCCGGTCCAGAAACGTACGTCCGAACCCGTCGAGGCCGCCGAGCAGTACCGCACGCTCTGCCACTGGTCCCACAACGAGGGCTGGGCCTGGGCCGACGACATGACCGAGGCGCTGGTCGAGCGGTACGGCCGGTGGAGCACGGGCTGGCGGTGGGCGCACGACGAGGGCGACCTGGGCGGCGGGCCCGTCGGCGCCTGGTGCTGCACCCTGCACTCGATCGGCACCCCCGAGGAGACCCTGGAACGGGTCGCCGCCGCGCTGTGCGAGTGGCGGGAGTGGCTGGAGTTCCTGGCCGACTGGTTCGCCCGCTACCCCTTGGAGGGGCCGCCCGCCACCCATCGCCTGATCCTCCAGGTCGTGGACCGCACCGGCTCGGGAGACGCCTGGTACGCCCACTGCCGACAGGTCCTGACCTGGTACCTCACCCGCTGGGACACGGACCCGACGACGGCACGCGCGCTGGTCGAGGAGGCGATCGGCGGCCGGTTCGAGAGCTGGACCATGCCGGCGGGGAAGCTGCTGGACGACGTATCGGAACAGCTCGCCGTCGCGCTGGGCGCCGAAGAACCTGCCGACCCCAGCGGCACGTACACCTACACGTCCGCCCGCATCCAGTCCCACCTCGACGAGTGACCACCGCCACGGACCACCTCCGCATCTGGCTCGCCCTCCGCACCCAGGTGCCCTGGCACCAGGCCCGCCCGGTCGCCCTCCCCGCCCGCCGCCCCGCCCGTGACGGCGCCGTCCACGACATCCGCACCCACGACCACGCCCGTTCCCCGCACCGCGCGCACTCCCTGCTGACCGCGCTCGCCCTGGCCCGCGCGGACGCCGCATCCGGTACGCCGTTGACGTTCGCGACGCTCAGCACCTGGCAGCGGCATGTCCTGGACGTCCCCGAGGCCCCGTTCCGCCGTCACCCGGCCTACGCGAAGGGAGGCCGCGAGCGGTACGGCACCGGCGCGGACCTTCCCGCCCTCCTGGAGGCCTGCCTCGCCGAGGCCGCAGCGGAAGCCGTCGCCGGAGCCGAGGACTCGCCCCTCCCCCTCACCGCCCGCGCGGCCCGTGCGTACCTCGACGTCTGCTTCTTCCACCCCTTCGACGACGGCAACGCCCGTTCCGCCTTCCTGACCCTCACGTACGTGCTGGCGCGCGCCGGCGTCGCCCTCGAACAGGTCGGTCCCGTCCGCCGCATCCAGCGTCACGCGGACGACCCCGAGGGCGCGCTCGCGCTCGCCGACCTGCTGGCCGTCCTCATCGGCGTCTAGCCGCCGCCCGCCCCGGCCGCGTCACCGTCTCCAGCACTCGAACCACACCCTCTTTCCGCCCCCGCTCACCCGCTCCGCACCCCACTTGTCGGCCACGGCGTCGAGCAGTACGAGTCCGCGGGCGCCCTCCGCGTCCATGGACAACTCGGCCGCCATCACCGGCAGTTCGGGCACCCCGTCGGACACCTCCACCCTCATCCCCGCCGCCACCCGCAGCATCAGCACGGTGCAGCGCCGGTCCGGGACATGGCGGACGACGTTGGTGATGAGCTCGCTGACGCCCAACTCCGCGGCGTCACACAGCTCCAGCAGCTCCCACTCGTCGAGCAGCGAGCGCACGATACGGCGAATGTGACGTACCGAGTGTTCGCCCACGGTCAGGCGCATGCGGTACGTAGGGGGAAGGTATCCGTTCACAGGACGAGGGTGACCCCGACTGACTACCCTGGGCTACCGAATGGACACAACCGGTCCGTCTGTGGACCGAGTTGCCCGAGAGGGGGCCCTGCGTGACCAACATCAACGTCCTCGACCCCGGCGCCTCGCCACTCGACTACTACGGCTACGAACTGCGCCGTTACCGCGAGGCGGCGGCCCTGACCCAACGGCAGCTCGGCGACATCGTCAACTACACCGGGTCACTGGTCGGCCAGATCGAAACGGCGAGGAAGCTGCCGACGCGGGAGTTCAGCGAACGGGTGGACGCAGCGTTGGGGACGGGCGGGTCGTTGTCCCGGCTCGTGGAGCTGGTGCTGCGAAGTCAACTTCCGGCGTGGTTTCAGCAGGTGGCTGAGCTGGAGGTGCGGGCGACAGAGATCTGTACGTTCCAGATGGGCATGGTCCACGGGCTGTTGCAGACTCCGGAATACGTCCGTGCCGTACTCGGCGCACTGGACGACACCGACCTCGACGACCGCAGCGCCGTCCGGCTCGCCCGCCAGCGCATCTTCGAGAAGGGTGAGCCGCCGGTCTTCTGGATGGTCCTCAGCGAAGCCGCGCTGCACCAGGAAATCGGTGGTCCGGCCACCATGCGCGGTCAACTGGAGCTCCTGTTGAGCTTCGAGAACAATCCCCGGATCAACATCCAGGTACTGCCGTTCGCCGCCGGAGCGCACGCGGGACTCACAGGCTCATTCACGGTCTTCCGCTTCGCCAGCGACCCGACCATCGTCTACACCGAGGGCTACGGGAGCGGGCATCCCACGGCCAACCCGGACACGGTCAAGAACTGCTCGCTCCGATACGATCATCTCCGAGCGTCCGCACTCTCCCTCAGGGAGTCGGCGGAGTTGATCCGGCGCGTGATGGAGGACCGCTATGGCGAGCAGGAACTGGCGTAAGTCCAGCTACAGCAGCGACCAGGGCGGCGAGTGCGTGGAAGTCGCCGAACCCACCTACCCCGCCACCCCCACCGTCGGCGTCCGCGACTCCAAGAACCCGGCGGGGCCAACCGTCACGATCGACCCCACCGCCTTCACCACGTTCCTGAACTGGACGTCTACAGCCGCTGAATGATCGTGCCCGTGGCCAGACCGCCACCCGCACACATCGTCACCAGCGCGAACTCCTTGTCCGCGCGCTCCAGTTCATGCAGTGCCGTCGTGATGAGCCGCGCACCCGTCGCTCCCACCGGGTGCCCGAGCGCGATCCCGCCGCCGTTGACGTTGACCTTCTCCAGGTCCTGCTCGAAGACCTGCGCCCAGCTCAACACCACTGACGCGAACGCCTCGTTGATCTCGACGACGTCGATGTCCTTCAGGGTCATGCCCGCCTTGCCGAGCACCGCGCGCGTGGCGTCGATCGGCCCGTCCAGGTGGAAGTGCGGGTCGGAACCCACCAAGGCCTGCGCCACGATCCGCGCCCGCGGCTTCAGCTTCAGGGCGCGAGCCATCCGCTTCGACGCCCACATGATGGCCGCCGCTCCGTCGGAGATCTGCGACGAGTTGCCCGCCGTATGGATCGCCGTCGGCATCACCGGCTTGAGGCGGGCCAGCGCCTCCATGGACGTGTCGCGCAGGCCCTCGTCCTTGTCGACGAGCCGCCACATGCCCTGACCGGCCCGCTGTTCCTCCTCCGTGGTCGGCACCTGGACCGCGAACGTCTCCCGCTTGAAGCGCTCCTCGGACCAGGCGTTCGCCGCGCGCTCCTGCGAGATGAGGCCGAGCGAGTCGACGTTCTCCCGGGTCAGGCCCCGGTGGCGAGCGATCCGTTCCGCCGCCTCGAACTGGTTGGGCAGGTCGACGTTCCACTCGTCGGGGAACGGTTTGCCCGGACCGTGCTTGGAGCCCGAGCCCAGCGGCACGCGGGACATCGCCTCGATGCCGCAGCTGATGCCGACGTCGATGACACCGGCCGCGATCATGTTGGCGGTCATGTGCGAGGCCTGCTGCGAGGAGCCGCACTGACAGTCGACGGTCGTCGCCGCCGTCTCGTACGGCAGGCCCACGGTCAGCCAGGCCGTACGCGCGGGGTTCATGGACTGCTCGCCGGCGTGGGTCACGGTGCCGCCGACGATCTGCTCGACCGCGTCGGCGGGAATGCCGGTGCGGCCCAGGAGTTCACGGTAGGTCTCGCCAAGAAGGTAGGCAGGGTGCAGATTGGCCAGCGCGCCGCCGCGCTTGCCTATGGGGGTGCGTACGGCTTCGACGATCACGGGTTCCGCGGCCATGAGGGTGGATCCTCTCCATCCGGTACCCGCGCGGCGCGGGCGTCCCGGCCCACCCGCCACGCAGAACTAGTACGTGTTCTAGTTCTTTGTGCAGTCTGCTGACAGTCCGTCCGCAACCGCAAGGGGCGTGCAGGTAATTAGGGCTGCCATACCCCTTGCCTCTTGTAGAACCCGTTACTACCTTCACGGCAATTCCTGATGGACCGTCAGAACTCAGCTGGAGACACCCATGGCCTGTCCAGCTCTCCCCGACGGGTTCGACCTCACCGACCCCGACGTGCTTCACCACCGCGTTCCCCTACCGGAGTTCGCCGAACTGCGCCGGGTCGAACCGGTCTGCTGGATCCCCCAGCGGGCAGGCATCGCCGGTTTCCAGGACGAGGGCTACTGGGCCGTGACCCGGCACGCCGACGTCAAGTACGTGTCCACGCACCCCGAGTTGTTCTCCTCGACGACCAACACGGCGATCATCCGCTTCCACGAGCACATGGAGCGCGACGCGATCGACGCGCAGCAGCTGATCCTGCTGAACATGGACCCGCCGGAACACACCCGGGTCCGCCAGATCGTGCAGCGCATCTTCACCCCGCGGGCCATCCGCGCCCTGGAGGACCGCCTGCGCGAGCGCGCCCACGCCATCGCGGCCAACGCCCGTACCCACGCGGGCCCGTTCGACTTCGTCACCGAGGTCGCCTGCGAACTGCCCCTCCAGGCCATCGCCGAACTCATCGGCATCCCGCAGGACGACCGGACCAAGATCTTCGACTGGTCCAACAAGATGATCTCGTACGACGATCCCGAGTACGCGATCACCGAGGAGGTCGGCGCCGAGTCGGCCACCGAACTCATCGCCTACGCGATGAACATGGCCGCCGACCGCAAGCAGTGCCCGGCCAAGGACATCGTCACCACCCTGGTGGCCGCGGAGGACGAAGGGAACCTGAACTCCGACGAGTTCGGCTTCTTCGTCCTGATGCTGGCGGTGGCCGGCAACGAGACGACCCGCAACGCGATCACGCACGGGATGCACGCCTTCCTCACCCATCCCGAGCAGTGGGAGCGGTACAAGCGGGACCGGCCCGCGACGGCGGCCGAGGAGATCGTCCGCTGGGCCACCCCGGTCAACGCCTTCCAGCGCACCGCGACCCAGGACACCGAACTCGGCGGCAAACTCATCAAGAAGGGCGACCGGGTCGGCGTCTTCTACGCCTCCGCCAACCACGACCCCGAGGTCTTCACCGACCCCGACGCCTTCGACATCACCCGCGACCCCAACCCCCACCTCGGCTTCGGCGGGGGCGGCCCGCACTACTGCCTGGGCAAGTCCCTGGCCGTCCTGGAGATCGACCTCATCTTCAACGCGATCGCCGACGCCCTCCCGGACCTCACCCTGGCCGGCGACCCCGACCGGCTGCGGTCCGCGTGGATCAACGGCGTGAAGCACCTTCAGGTCCGGACGGGCTGACGCCCACCGGCTCGGAACTCGGGTCGGCGGCCTTCCCGGCGCCGCCGGCCCGTCCCGCGAAGCGTGCCCGCGGCCCCTGGAGCAGGTAGGACAGCCCGAACCCGGCGCCGACGACCGCCGCGCCGCCGGCCGCGTCCAGCACCCAGTGGTTGCCGGTCGCGACGATGGCCGAGACGGTGAAGAACGGGTGCAGCAGGCCCAGCGCCTTCATCCACCACTTCGGCGCGATGATCGCGATGACGACACCGCACCACAGGGCCCAGCCGAAGTGCAGGGACGGCATCGCCGCGTACTGGTTGGTCAGGGCCGTCAGGGTGCCGTAGTCCGGCTTGGAGAAGTCCTGGACGCCGTGCACGGTGTCGATGATGCCGAGGCCGGGCAGCAGGCGCGGCGGGGCCAGCGGGTAGAGCCAGAAGCCGACCAGCGCGAGCAGGGTCGCGAAGCCGAGGGACGTGCGGGCCCAGCGGTAGTCGACCGGGCGGCGCACATACAGGACGGCCATGACGCTCAGCGGGACGATGAAGTGGAACGACTCGTAGTAGAAGTCGAAGAAGTTCCGCAGGAAGTCGACCTTCACCACCGCGTGGTTGACCCAGTGCTCGACGTCGATGTGCAGGAACCGCTCGATGTCGAGGATCTGGTGCCCGTGCTCCTCCGCCCGCACCCGGCCCGCCGAGTTGGAGCCGCCGGTCGCCGCGAGGCGGACCTTCTGGTAGGCGGCGTAGGTGACGCGGATGAGGAGCAGTTCCAGCAGGAGGTTCGGGCGGGTGAGCACCCGGCGCAGGAACGGCAGCAGCGGTACGTGCTTGAGGCGGGCCGGCACGGGGGCGGCGTACTCGGTCGGGATCGGGGAGCGGTAGTACGGCGAGGTGCGCGACAGGAACGGGATGACGGTGGCCGCGGCGAGGGCGGCGAGCAGGACGACGTTGTCGCGCAGGGCGTACATCGCCGACATGTTCGGCAGCATCATCTTGGCGGGCAGCGTCATCACCAGGACGACGGCGACCGGCCACACGTACCGGTCGGAGGCGCGCTTGCCGACCCGTCCGACGACCGCGAGCAGCACCCACAGCAGCTGGTGCTGCCAGGTGGTCGGGGACACGGCGATGGCCGCGCAGCCGGTGATGGCGACCGCGAGGAGCAGTTGTCCGTCGCGCGCGTAGTGGACGGCGCGGCGCACTCCGAGGACGGCGACGGCGGCACCGAGCGTGAGGAAGAGGCCGATCTCCAGCGGTCCTGACAGGCCCAGGCGCAGCAGGGCGCCGTGCAGGGACTGGTTGGCGAGGTCGTCGGCGGGGCCGCCGAGTCCGGTGCCCGCCATGTGGTGCACCCAGTAGGTGTACGAGTCGTGCGCCATCGCGGCCCAGGCGATGGCCGTACAGGCCGCGAAGGTGACTCCTGCGGAGACGGCGGCGCGGCGGCGGCCGGTGAACCACAGGAGCGGCGCGAAGAGCAGCACGGTCGGCTGGAGGGCCGCGGCGATGCCGATCAGCAGGCCGCCGGTCCGCTCACCGCGGACGGTGAAGCAGCCGAGCAGCACGAGCAGGACCGGGATGATGCTGGTCTGGCCGAGCCACAGCGTGTTGCGCACCGGCAGCGACAGCATCAGCAGGCTGATCGCGACGGGCGCGGCCAGCAGCGCGCTGCGGCGGGTGACGGGCTTGGGCAGGGCGCGGGCGGCGATCAGCCCGAGGGCGACGACCAGGAGCAGTGTGCCGAAGGTCCAGCCCCAGCCGAGGGCCTGTTCGGCGGCCTTGGTCAGGGGCTTCAGGACGAGTCCGCCGAAGGGCGTACCCGTGAAGCGCGTCGAGTCGTACAGCGACCCGTTCACGTGCAGGACACCGTCGGGACCGACCCAGGTCTCCAGGTCCGTCAGCCGTTCGCCCTTGGGGGTGCTCAGGACGACGACCACCTGACGGACGGCCAGGACCGCGGCCACCAGCCACAACCCCAGACGTGCCACCCGCAGCCGCCCTCTGACGGCTCCGGCGGCCGTCGCCCGGAAGGCATCCGCCGGTCGCCCGCTGTGCTCCACGTTCGCCACGCCTCGTAGGCCTCCCGCCCCGTTTTCTGTGTGCCCCCACAGAGAGACGCAGGCTACCCCGGCTTCACCTGTCGTCCGTTCTCCTTTTGTCTGGACGACGATAGTGCGCCGGAGGTTGGGTTGCCTCGGCGGGACGCGAGATGGATCACAGTGGCGTCCGCCGGGAACCGCCCGCGGCCGGGTGAGCGGCGCTGCGCACCCGCCCTTTTGCTGCCCTGCGCAACTGATTGCATACGCCACGTACACGCCGCGACCGCCCCTATGGTCGGTCGGATATGTCCCTCCTAGACACCACCCCCGGTCCCCCGTCCGAGTACCCCGCCCCCGCCCGCCCTACCGACGCCCCCGACGTCACTGTCACCGATCCCGCGCTGGTCCGGCGGGCCGTGAAGGCCGCCGCGCTGGGCAACGCGATGGAGTGGTTCGACTTCGGCGTCTACAGCTACATCGCGGTGACGCTCGGCAAGGTCTTCTTCCCTTCCGGGAACCCGACCGCCCAGTTGCTGTCCACCTTCGGCGCCTTCGCCGCGGCCTTCCTGGTCCGCCCCCTCGGCGGGACGGTCTTCGGCCCGCTGGGCGACCGGATCGGCCGCCAGAAGGTCCTCGCGCTGACGATGGTCATGATGGCCGCGGGCACGTTCGCGATCGGCCTGATCCCGTCGTACGGGTCCATCGGCGTCGGCGCCCCGCTGCTGCTCCTGGCCGCACGCCTGGTCCAGGGCTTCTCGACCGGCGGTGAGTACGCGGGCGCGTCCACCTTCATCGCCGAGTACGCGCCGGACAAGCGGCGCGGGTTCCTCGGGAGCTGGCTGGAGTTCGGCACGCTGGCCGGTTACGTCGGCGGCGCGGGCCTGGTCACGCTGATGACGGCCCTGCTGTCCACGGACGACCTGACGTCCTGGGGCTGGCGGATCCCGTTCCTGATCGCGGGCCCGATGGGGATCATCGGCCTGTATCTGCGGCTGCGCCTGGAGGAGACCCCGGCCTTCGCCGCCGAGGTCGCGAAGTCCGAGGCCAGCCGCCCGAAGGTGCCGCTGCGCGAGATGGTGACGGGCCAGTGGCGGGCGCTGCTCCTGTGCGTGGGCCTGGTGCTCGTCTTCAACGTCACCGACTACATGCTGCTGTCGTACATGCCGAGCTACCTCACCAGCGAGCTCGAGTACGACGAGACGCACGGGCTGCTCGTGGTCCTGGGCGTGATGGCGCTGATGATGGTCGTCCAGCCGTTCGCGGGCGCCCTGACGGACCGCGTCGGCCGCCGCCCGGTGATCGCGGCGGGCTGCGCGGGCTTCCTGCTCCTGTCGGTCCCTGCGCTGCTCCTGATCCGCCAGGGCAGCCTGGTCGCGGTCGCGCTGGGCATGGCCGCCCTGGGCCTGCTCCTGGTCTGCTTCACGGCCGCGATGCCGTCCGCGCTCCCGGCCCTGTTCCCGACGCGGGTGCGCTACGGCTCCCTCTCGATCGGCTTCAACGTGTCGGTGTCGCTGTTCGGCGGCACGACCCCGCTGGTGGTGACGGCCCTGGTGGGCGCGACCGGCGACCTGATGATGCCCGCGTACTACATGATGGTGGCGGCCGTGATCGGCGGCTTCGCCGTCTGGCGCATGACCGAGTCGGCGGGCCGCCCGCTGCCGGGCTCGGCACCCTCGGTGGAGCCCCGATGACGGTCCGGAAACATCCGCGCGCGGGCGCTCGTGACGCGGCTGACGGGGAACCCGCACAGGGCTATGTTCGTTAGCGCACCTAGTTAGAAACTCTAATGAGACATCCGCGAGGCCACGGGAGGCACGGACTCATGAGCCAGTCGCAGGTCTGGGACGCCGTCGACGACTACTTCACCGCCCACCTCACCCCGGAGGACGAGGCCCTGACGGCGGCCACGCGCGACAGCGAGGCGGCCGGTCTGCCGCACGCGGCGGTGACGGCCCCGCAGGGCAAGCTCCTGCATCTCCTCGCCCAGATCCACGGCGCCTCCAGGATCCTGGAGATCGGCACCCTGGGCGGCTACAGCACCATCTGGCTCTCCCGCGCGCTGCCCGCCGACGGCCGGCTGATCTCCCTGGAGTTCAGCGCGAAGCACGCCGAGGTCGCGACGGACAACATCGCGCGGGCCGGCCTCGACCACCTCGTCGAGGTACGGGTGGGCCCCGCCCTGGAGTCGCTGCCCAAGCTGGCGGAGGAGAACCCGGCCCCCTTCGACCTGGTCTTCATCGACGCCGACAAGGGCAACAACCCGCACTACGTCGAGTGGGCGCTCAAGCTGACCCGCCCCGGCAGCCTGATCATCGTCGACAACGTCGTCCGGGAGGGCCGGGTCACCGACACGGACAGCACCGCGGCGGACGTGGTGGGCACCCGCGCCGCCATCGAACTGATCGGCGCCCACCCGAAGTTGAGCGCCACGGCGATCCAGACGGTGGGCACGAAGGGGTACGACGGGTTCGCGCTGGCGCGGGTGCTGGCGTAGCGCCGTGCGTTTCACGGGTCCCGGGCGGCCTCGCGGGGCTCAACCCTCGTGGTAGAAGCCGACGTTGACGCTGCGCGGGGCGGTGCGGTCCTGGACGACGATCTCGCCGCTGCCGCCCCGGGGCAGTGTCACGCTGCCGCCGTAGACGAGGGGCTGTGCGTACTCCCCCACGATCAGGCGGACTTCGGACGACGGGTCGGGCTGCGAACCGCGCAGCCAGGAGACCTGCCAGACGCCCTCCGGGCCGCACAGGAACTCCAGATGGACCCGTGAGACGAACAGCCAGTCGTCCGGCGTCGCCAGCCGGCACACGGACTTGTCCCGCCCCACCCGGAGCACGGCACCGGGTTCGCTCGGCGCTTCGGCCATGAGCATGCCGGCCGTGGCCCCCTCTTCCGTCCCGGAGACGGTGGCCATGGTGAGTTCGAGCACGCGGCGCTCCTCCTGAAGTGTCCTTATGCAGCCGCCGCATGATAAATCGCCCGGCCATGTCGCGTCCGGCACACTGGACTCATGACCGAGCGAAAGCCTCCCGGCGTGCCGTTCGAATCCTGGGTGGACAAGCAGATCCGCGACGCGGAGGCGCGCGGCGACTTCGCCGAACTCCCCGGCGCGGGCAAGCCCCTGCCGAACGGCGCGGACACGTCCTACGACGAACTCTGGTGGATCAGGCAGAAGCTGGCCCGAGAGGGCTTCTCGGTCCTGCCGCCCACACTGGCCCTGCGCAAGGAGGCCGAGGACGCGCTCGCGGCGGCGTACGCGGCCCCTTCCGAACGTATCGTCCGCAAGATCATCACCGAAGTCAACGTCAAGATCCGCGAGATGATGTTCAAGCCGCCGCCCGGCCCTCCCCTGGGCAAGAAGCCCTACGACGTCGAGGACGTCGTGCGTGAGTGGCGGGAGCGCCGGGCGGGGGACGGGTCGGGCGGGACGGTCTGATCGAGCGGGTCGGGCGGATCGGGCGAGTCAGGCGTGCAGCAGCCGCTCGGCGATCTCGCGGTAGTCCCGCAGGGCCAGCCGGAGTTGCTCGGTGTCGGAGTGGTCGTCGGACTTCGCGTCACCCTCCTGCCAGGACCTGCGCAGCGTGCGGCGGCGCTGGGTCAGCGCGTCCGTGTAGCGGCCGGTGATCTCCTCCACGACGTGGTCGGCTTCCTCGACGGCCGTACGAGGGTCGTCGACGAACCCGGCCAGGGCGTGCTGGAGCCGCTCGGCGAGCTTGTCGGTCTCGTCGCGCGGGAGCAGCGGGGACGAGGACGGCGTCGACGTCGGCGTCGAGGACGAAGACGACGACGGGGTGGAGGAGTTCGGGCGCGAGGATGTCTGCGCCGGGGTCCTGCCGTCGGTCGACTGCGTGGACGTCGGTGCGGGTGTCTCCGTGCGGGCGGGGGTGTCCGTACGCGCGGAGGTGGAGGTGGGAGTGGGTGCGGGGACCCTGCTCCCGTCGGTGCGGGCGGACGTCTTGGTCTCGTCCGTGCCCGTACGCGTGGGCGTCTCGGAACGGTCCGAGCGGTCCGAGCGGTCCGAACGGTCCAGGCGCTCCGAACGGTCCGAGCCGTCCGAGCGGTCCGAACGCGCGGACATCGGTATCGGCGTCGGTGTCGCTGCGGGCGTGGAACCGGGCGTGGAACCAGGTGTGGATGCGGGTGTGGAACTCTTGGTCTCGTCGGCCATGGTTGTGTCAACCCCCCTTGATCGTCTGTTGCTTGTCGGATGAGGTGTCGTGCGACCGCCTGGCCGTCTTGCCAGGGAGCCTGTCGGACAGCTTGTGGGACGTCTTGCCGTGCGACCTGTCGTGGGACGTGCCGGACGACGTGCGGGCGCCGTCGATGAGCGAGTCGAAGAGCGCGCGGGCCTCGACCATCGCCTCGCGCAGTTCCTCGGTGTCGGCGCGGGTGTCGTCGGCGCGAGCCACGCTGTGCACGTGGCGGTAGCCGTTGACGTCGGGCGCGTGGTGGACGGAGAGGGCGGCGAGCTGCTCCTCGTACTGGGCGCCGTCGGGGAAACCGCGGACGGTGGCGAGTTCGCCGAGCAGCTGGTCCGCGTCGGCGACGGCCTCTCGGGGCGAGTCAACGAACCGCTCCTGCGCGGCCGCCCAACGGGCTTCGAACTGCTCGCGCCGGGCCGTCTCCAGCGGCTGCTCACGCAGCGATCCGTGCCGCTCAACGCGCTCTGCGAGCTCACGTTCGGCGGCCTTGGTGTCGCCGTCGTGGCGGGTCACCGCGCGGTCGTACTCGGGCCCGAAGCGGTGCTTCAGATCCCGACCACCGACGCCGCCGCGGCTACGCAGGGTGAGGGCGGCCGCAACAACGACCACGACCGCCACGATCACGATAACGATGATGATCATGCCTGTGGACATGGGTGCCTTCCGGATGCTTCGGCCCAACGGGCCGGTTCTCCCTCCGGGTTGCCCGGAACCCCGCACTCAAACTGCGTGGAACGCGACGACGGTGATCGACGAGAATTCCGGCATGAACTGGATCATCGCCCCGGAACGCTTCGACTCGGCCGTCGCCGCCGCCCTGTGGCGGGCCTACTACACGGAGGTCAGCGACCGCTGGTACCTCCTGCACGAAGGGCGTCGGACCGACCCCGCCGAGCTGGAACGCGAGATCGCCGCGTCCACCGGCGCCGAACTCGCGCCGCCCGGCGGGCAGTTGCTGGTCGGGTGGTACCGGGGTGCGGCGGCCGGGTCGGCGGGGGTACGGCTGCTGACGTCGACGACCGCCGAGCTCACCCGCGTGTTCGTGTACGAGGAGACGCGCGGCAAGGGCGGCGCCGCGCTCCTCGTACGGGCCGCCGAGGAGGCCGCACACGCCCTGGGCGCCGAGGAGCTGATCCTGGACACCCGCAGCGACCTCGTCGAGGCCCGTGCCCTGTACGCGCGGCTCGGCTACGCGGAGACCGGGCCGCACAACGACGGCCGGTACGCCGAGCACTGGTTCCGGAAGAAGCTGGTCGGGTGAGGAGTCCGAGGCGCCCGTTCAACTGATCCGCGGCGCCGACCCGTTGTGCGGCTGTTCCCTGTCCGAGCCGCAGAGTTCGTCGGTGAGTTCGGTGACCAGTCGGTTGAGGTCGGTGGGGCGGTCGGGGGTCCACCAGTCGCCCAGGAGGGTGGCGAGGGACTCCTCGCGGGCCTTGGAGAGGTGGTCGGCGGTTTCCCGGCCCTCGGGGGTGAGGACCAGGTCCAGGCCCTCTCGGGTGGCGAGCCGGCGTTCCTCGACCTGGCGGACCGCGGCGAGGATGACCGGGAGGGGCACGGTGCTGCGTTCGGCGAGGACCGCCGGTTCCGCCCAGCCGTCGCGGCGGATGCGCAGCAGGAGCCAACTGGCGGCCGGGAGAAGGTCGTAGCCCGCCCGGTCGGTGATCTTCTGGTAGATCTCGCGCCGGCCGTCCCGCGTGCCGAGCACGGACAGGGCGCGGCAGACCTCGTCGTAGGAGGAGCGCTCGACCGGGTTGCTGGCCAGCGTCTCCGTGAGGTCGGGCGCCGTGACCGAGCCGCGCAGGCGGTCCTCCTTGAGGAACCACGCCAGGACGAAGCCGAGGAGGGCGACGGGGGCCGCGTACAGGAACACGTCCGTGATGGACGAGGCGTACGCGTGCACCGCCGGTTCGCGCAGCGCGGGCGGCAGGGAGTTGATACCCCGGGGGTCGGACTTGAGGGTGTCCGCCGAGATGCCGGTGGGGAGGTCGGTGCCGCGGAAGGCGTCCGTCAGTTTGTCGGCCAGGCGGCTCGCGAAGATCGCGCCGAAGATGGCCACGCCGAAGGACGCGCCGATCGAGCGGAAGAAGGTCGCGCCCGAGGTGGCGACGCCGAGATCCTCGTACGAGACCGAGTTCTGCACGATGAGGACCAACACCTGCATGACCAGGCCGAGTCCGAGGCCGAAGACGAAGAAGTACGCGCTCATCTCGGTCGTCGAACTGTTCTCGTCGAGGCGGTGGAGAAGGAGCAGGCCGATCGTCGTGACGCCCGTGCCCGCCACCGGGAACACCTTCCAGCGGCCCGTCCGGCTGACGATCTGCCCGGACGCCGTCGACGACAGCAGCAGCCCGATCACCATCGGCAGCATGTGCACGCCCGACATGGTCGGCGAGATGCCCTGCACCACCTGGAGGAACGTCGGCAGATACGTCATCGCGCCGAACATCGCGAACCCGACGACGAAGCTGATGACCGCGGAGAGGGTGAAGGTGCGGACGGTGAAGAGCTTGAGGGGGAGGACGGGTTCCGCGGCCCGACGCTCCACCTGTACGAAGACGACCGCCAGGACCACGCCCAGCACCGCCAGACCGATGATCTGCGGCGAACCCCAGCCCCACGTCGTACCGCCCAGCGAGGCGACCAGCACCAGGCAGGTCGCGACCGACGCGATCAGGAACGTACCGAGATAGTCGATGACGTGCCGCGTCGACTTGCGCGGGATGCGCAGCGCGGTCGCGATCACCGCGAGGGCGACCAGGCCGACGGGCAGGTTGATGTAGAACACCCAGCGCCAGCTGAGGTGTTCGGTGAACAGCCCACCCAACAGCGGGCCCAGCACGCTCGTCGCCCCGAACACCGCGCCGAACAGCCCCTGGTAGCGCCCGCGTTCGCGCGGCGACACGATGTCCCCGACGATCGCCATCGACAGCACCATCAGGCCACCGCCGCCCAGCCCCTGGAGCGCGCGGAAGGCGATGAGCTGCGGCATGTTCTGTGCCATTCCGCACAGCGCCGAACCGATCAGGAAGATCACGATCGCCGTCTGGAAGAGCCGCTTGCGCCCGTACTGGTCACCGAGCTTGCCCCACAGCGGGGTCGCGGCGGTCGACGCCAGCAGATACGCGGTGACCACCCAGGACAGGTGCTCCAGACCGCCGAGATCGCTGACGATGGTGGGCAGCGCGGTCGACACGATCGTCTGGTCGAGGGCGGCGAGCAGCATGCCGAGCAGCAGGGCACCGATGGAGACCAGCACATTGCCGGGCACGTGTTCCTCGGCGGCACTGCCCTTCTTGGGAGCACTGCCCCGCATCGGTACGTCTCGCATATTTCCCGTCATACCGTGCGCATCCTCGGCCATGAAGACCTCCAGCGGCTCTCGTTACACAGCACCCTCGCCTGCACATCCCTCACATCCATGGTGATCGGTGCACACCGTTATGGCCTGTCGAGTCCCGTTGCCGCCCGATTTACCGGGACCCTCCCCAGGGGGCTTCCGACAGCGGCTGTGGAGACGGTCTGCATAATCTCTGGAGTTCGTGGGGGGATTGCGGAGGGAGGGACGACGCGTGACAGAGCCGACAGGCCACGAGTGCCCGGAGTGCGGGGCACCCAGAGGGGCCGACAACACCCCGTCGTGCGGCTGCACACAGCGGGCGTCCGACGCCCTGCGCGATGCCCGCACGGCGGAGGCGGCCGCGGCGGAGGACTTCGACCCGCTGCGCATACGGCCGTACGTGGAACTGACGGGCGAGGGGGGCACGGGCAGCGAGGGCCGCGAGGCGGTACCGCCCGCACCGCCACCGGTGACGCCCGCACCGTCGGCCTTACCGGCGGACGAGACGGTCCCGCTCCAGGCCGTGGACGCCACGTCCCTGCTGCCGCCCTTGCCGCCGGTTCCGTCGATGGACGAGCCCGAGGCCGAGGAAGGCGTCAGGCCCGTACGCCGTCGCCGTACCGTCCTGCTCGCGGCCGGCGGAGCCGTCGTCGCCGTGGTGGCCGCGACCGGGCTGGCGAGCGGGTTCCTGTCGTACCAGACGCCGTCCCGCGACGACGCGGCCTCGGGCGGGGTACGGGCGAGTGTGCCGGCGTCGAGCGCGACGGCGTCCGTGTCGCCGTCCGAGGAGACCGGTTCCCCGTCGCCGACGACCTCGTCGCCGTCACCGTCCGTCAGCACGAGCCCGACGCCCTCGACGTCACCGTCGGCGACCGCCGTCTCCCCGAGGCCGACCCGGTCGACCGAGCCCACCCACACGCCGTCGACCGTCGGCGCCACCGGCACGATCCAGGAGGGCGGCGGCGACAGCACCACGCCACCGGTGCTGCGGCGCGGCGACCACGGCGCCGAGGTGGTCGAACTCCAGGAACGGCTCGGCCAGTTGAACCTGTACATCGGCAAGGACGACGGCGACTTCAGCACGTCGGTGGAGAGTTCGGTGCGGACGTTCCAGGTGGCCAGGGGGATCACCGGGGACGAGTCCGGGGTGTACGGGGCGGCCACGCGGGCGAAGCTGGAGTCCGAGACGACGGAGCCGTAGCTCTCGACGCCGGTCACTTTTTTCAGCCCGTCCGGCGTTTGAGGACGAGGCCCCTTCAGGGCCGATCGGGGGTCTGGGGGCGGAGCCCCCAGCACACGCTCACCCCGCCTACCCCTAAGCCACGTAAACCCGAATCCCCCCGCCCGCAACCCCTTCGACCCGCACCTGCCGCAGGTCACGCACCACAACATCCGGCTCATGAAAATCCGCCCGACCCCCAACCCCCACCACCCGCATCCCCGCGGAGCGCCCCGCCGCGATGCCCGCCGCCGAGTCCTCGAAGACGATGCAGTCGGCGGGGTCGACGCCCAGTTCGGCGGCGCCCTTGAGGAAACCCTCGGGGTCCGGCTTGCTCGCGCCGACCGACTCGGCGGTGATGCGGATGTCCGGGAGGGAGAGGCCGGCCGCGCCCATGCGGGCCGTCGAGAGGGCCACGTCGGCCGAGGTCACCAGGGCGTGCGGAAGGCCCGCCAGGGACGCGAGGAACTCCTGGGCGCCCGGGACGGGGACGACGCCGTCCAGGTCGGCGGTCTCCTCGGCGAGCATGCGCGCGTTGTCGGCCATGTTCTGCTCCATGGGCCGGTCGGGCAGCAGGACCGCCATGGAGGCGTAGCCCTGGCGGCCGTGGACCACCTTCATGACCTCGTCCGCGTCCAGCCCGTTCCGCTCGGACCAGCGCCGCCAGCAGCGCTCGACGACGGCGTCCGAGTTGACGAGGGTGCCGTCCATGTCCAGCAGGAGGGCGTGGGCGGTGAGGACGGTGGGCACGGTGGTGGCCGTCATCGGCAGCTCCAAGGCGGCGGGAAGGGGCGCCAGAGGCTTACGGGTCGAGCCCATGGCGGTACAGCCGGAGGGACAAAGCGCCCCGCCCGCCGGTCAGGGAGAACGGACGGGAGCCACTTTGTTCCTCCACGGTACAAAACATCTCCCGCATCCGCCACCGACTCCGGGAACAGTTCACCGAACGTTCAGCTCGGCCGATCCCTCACCTCGGACCCTCCGCCCCCCGGCCCCGAGCCTCAGCCCGCCACCGCCTCCCACAGACTCCACACCCCGAGCCCCAGCATCAGCAGCGCCGCGATCTTCGTGATCAGCGCCAGCGGCACCCGCTTCATCAGCGCCTTTCCGCCGACGATGCCGAGCCCGGCGACCGCCCACAACGCCAGCACCGCACCGAGGCCGACGGAGAGCGGATCGTCGTAGCGGGCCGCGAGGTTGGCCGTCATGATCTGGGTCAGGTCTCCGAACTCGGCGACCAGGATGAGCATGAACCCGGCGCCGAAGACCTTCCAGAAGGACTGATCCCCGGGCTTGCGGACCTCCTCCTCGTCGTCGTCCTTCTTGAAGAGGAGCACCGCGGCCCCGCCCAGGAAGAGCACACCGGTCACCGCGGCCACGAGCTGCTGCGGCAGCAGCGTGAGCACACTGCCCGCCGCCACGGCGAGCACCACATGCAGCAGGAACGCGGCGGCGACGCCCGCGAAGACGTACGAGGCGCGGTAGCGGGTGCCCAGGACGAGCCCGGCGAGCGCGGTCTTGTCGGGGAGTTCGGCCAGGAAGACGACGCCGAAGACGACCGCCGTGACGCTGAAGGTGATCAAGGTTCCTCTATCGGTCGGGGCTGCCCCACCGAGAGTGTGTGTGCTGTCCGCGGACACCTCGGCACGGCAGCACACACAAAAACAACTGGTGCACTGCTTACCGAAGGTCTCGCTGGCCGGCCGTGACGCATCACGGACCTGCCTCTGGGCGCCGGCTCAGACGAGCTGAGCAGTATGTCGACGGTCCAGCGAAGAGCTACTCCCCTTCTGCGCCGTCCACTGTACGCGACCGACTCACAAGGCAGAAGTTCGACCGTAAACCTTGTCATGTCATGTACGCGTCACTAGCTTCTTACCCAACGCACACCCCACCGCAACACGGCACCGCGAGCATTCCTTCGCTCGCACTCCAACGTCCCCCCACCCCAAGGGAGTTCGTATGCCGAAATTCTACGCGCGTCGACGGCTGAGCATACTCGCGGCGTTCACCGGACTCATAGCCTCCGTCGCCCTGTTCAACGGACCGAACGCCTCCGCCGCCCTCCCCACCCCCATCAGTGCCTCCACCGCCCGCACCTACCTCGCCTCCCTCCCCGTGGCGACCGAGGTCAGGACCGGCTACGACCGGGATCTGTTCCCGACCTGGATCACCATCAGCGGCACCTGCAACACCCGCGAGTACATCCTCAAGCGGGACGGTACGAACGTCGTCACCACCTCCGCCTGCGTCGCCACCAGCGGCAGCTGGTACTCCCCCTACGACGGCGCCACCTGGACCGCCGCCTCGGACGTCGACATCGACCACCTCGTGCCGCTGGCCGAGGCCTGGGACTCCGGCGCCCGCAACTGGACCACCGCGCAGCGCCAGTCCTTCGCCAACGACGTCACCCGCCCGCAGCTCCTCGCGGTCACCGACAACGTCAACCAGTCCAAGGGCGACCAGGACCCGGCCACCTGGATGCCGTCCCTCACGTCCTACCGCTGCACCTACGTCCGCGCCTGGGTGCAAGTGAAGTACTACTACGACCTCTCCGTCGACTCGGCCGAGAAGTCCGCGCTCACGAGCTACCTCTCCGGCTGCTGATCCGGCGACGGCTGCTGATTCGGTAACGGTGATCGCCGGACACTGTCCGCCCTCCCCCGTCGTTCAATACCGTACGGTGCGACGGAGGAGGGGCGATCATCGTGGCCGAACTGCGCCTGGGACCACTGCTGAGGTATGCCGACGGCTCGTCCGCGACCGTATGGGTCGAGGCGAGCCGTCCGTGCACCGCCGAGGTGCGCTGCGCGGACGGCAGCGCCGGACAGACCCGCACCTTCCAGGTCGCGGGCCATCACTACGCGCTGGTGGCGGTGACCGGGCTGACCCCCGGCACGACGACCGCGTACGAGGTGTTCCTGGACGGCGCGCGCGTATGGCCGCTGCCGGACTCCCGTTTCCCGCCCTCCGTGATCCGCACCGGCGTCCTGGACGACGGCGTCCGCGTCACCTTCGGCTCCTGCCGCTGGGCCGCGCCGCCGGCCGGCGGTCACGACCCCGTCGGACCCGACGCCCTGGACTCGCTCGCCACCCGCATGGCGGCCGACCCGGACGGCGAACGCCCGGACGTGCTCCTGCTGTTGGGCGACCAGGTGTACGCCGACGAGACCTCGGACGCGACGAAGCGGTGGCTGGCGGCGCGGCGCGATCTGGGCGACGCCCCGGGCAGCGAGGTCGCGGACTACGAGGAGTACACGCACCTCTACTACGAGTCCTGGCTCGACCCCGAGGTGCGCTGGCTGCTGTCCACCGTGCCCAGCTGCATGATCTTCGACGACCACGACGTGATCGACGACTGGAACACCTCCGCCGCCTGGCTCGAGGACATGCGCGCCACCGCCTGGTGGCGGGAGCGGATCCTGAGCGGCCTGATGTCGTACTGGGTCCACCAGCACCTGGGCAACCTCTCCCCCGACGAACTGGCCGACGACCCCCTCTACGCGGCCGTCCGCGCGGTCCCCGACGCCACCGACGACCTGCGCGCCTTCGCCTCCAAGGCCGACGCCGACGCGGCCTCGGTGCGCTGGAGCTACCGGCGCGACTTCGGCCGGGTCCGGCTGCTGATGGTGGACAGCCGGGCGGCCCGCGTCCTGGACGAGGAGTCCCGCTCGATGCTCGACCCGGGCGAGGCGCGGTGGCTGCGCGAACAGGCCCTGGCGGACCGGGAGTCGTACGACCACCTCCTGATCGGCACCTCCCTGCCCTGGCTGCTGCCGCATCTGGTGCACGACGCCGAGCAGTGGGACGCGGCCCTGTGCCGGGGGGAGCGCGGGGCGCGCTGGGCGCGGTTCGGGGAGAACCTGCGGCGCACCGGGGACCTTGAGCACTGGGCGGCCTTCCCGACGTCCTTCGCGGCCCTGGCCGAGCTGATCGCCGAGGTCGGTTCCGGGCCCACCGCGCCGGCGAGCGTGCTCGTCCTCTCGGGAGACGTGCATCACGCGTACGTGGCCGAGGCGACCTGGGACGAGGGCGCGCCGGACGCGCGGGTGCTGCAACTGACCTGCTCGCCGGTCCACAACTCCGTACCGGCCTATGTCCGCGTCGGCTTCCGCTTCGGCTGGAGCGCGGTGGCCCGAGCGCTGGGGCGACGGTTCCTGCGGCACGGCCGGTGCGCGCCGCTGAAGGTCAAGTGGCGCAAGAAGGGCGGGCCTTGGTTCGGCAACCAGCTCATGACGCTGACGCTGCGCGGGCGTTCGGCGGGGCTGCGGCTGGAGCAGGCGCGGGTGCGGCCGGGGGCGGTGCCGGGGACGGTCGGTGATCTGGAGACGGTGACGGAGTCCGTCCTCACCACCAAGTAGTCCCGACTCACCACCGAGTAATCCGGCCCTCACCACCGCATGCGGGGCAATGGGGGCGGGTGGGGCTGACGTTGGCTTACGTGACTGCCGGAGGCATGATGATGCGGACCGTCTGCTTCCAGTAGGCGGTTTGCTGCCAAGCGCCCCACACGCCCGGGAGTCCCCGTTTTGTCTGCACCGACCGCGGAACCGCCCTCCGTCTCGCTCGCCGTGGTCGGCGCCGGACCGCGCGGCACCGGCGTCCTGGAGCGCCTCTGCGCCTCGGTGCCCGAACTCCTCCCGCCGGGCGTCCGGTTGACCGTGCACGTCGTCGACCCCGCCCCGCCGGGCGCGGGCAGCGTGTGGCGCACCGGCCAGTCGCCCGAGCTGCTGATGAACACCGTGGCCTGCCAGGTGACCCTCTTCACCGACGACAGCGTGGACTGCTCGGGGCCCGTACGGCCCGGTCCGAGCCTGTACGAGTGGGCCGACGGCGAGCTGGGCGCGGACGAGTACCCGACCCGCGCGCACTACGGGCGGTACCTGGAGTGGGTGTTCGCGAAGGCCGTGCGCGAGGCCCCGGCGGCGGTCCGGGTCGTCCCGCACCGGGCGCGCGCGGTGCGCCTCGACGACACCTCCGACGGCCGCCAGCTGCTGACCCTGGACGACGGCGGGCTGCTCACCGGCCTCGCCGCGGTCGTCCTGGCCCAGGGCCACCTGCCGACCGTCGCCGACGGCACGCAGCAACGCCTCGCGGCCTACGCCGAGCGGCACGGCCTGCGCCATGTCCCGCCCGCCAACCCGGCCGACGTCGACCTGTCCGCCGTACCGCCCGGCGAACCCGTGCTGTTGCGCGGCCTGGGCCTCAACTTCTTCGACCACACGGCCCTGTTGACCACCGGCCGCGGCGGCCGTTTCGTCGCCACCCGCCGCGGCGGTCTGCGGTACGTCCCCTCCGGCCGCGAGCCCCGCCTGTACGCCGGCTCCCGACGCGGTGTCCCCTACCAGGCGCGCGGCGACAACGCGAAGGGCCCCTACGGCCGCCACACCCCGCGCGTCCTCACCCCGGACGTGATCGCCGGCTTCCGCAAACGCGCCGAGAACGGCGAGGCGCCCGACTTCCTCGCCGAGATATGGCCGTTGGTGGCGAAGGAGGTCGAGACGGTCTACTACACGGCGCTGCTACGACGCCCACGGCGCCCGGAGTTCGCGGCGCGCTTCCTCTCCGTACCGCACGGCGATCCCCAAGAGGCGGACGTACTCGACGCGTTCGGGGTCCCGGCCGCCCGGCGCTGGAGCTGGGACCGGGTCTCCCGGCCGTACCGGGAAAGGGAGTTCGCGCATCCCGGGCAGTGGCGCGAGTGGCTCCTCGCCCATCTGCGCGAGGACGCGGCGCAGGCAGCCCTCGGCACGGTGGACGGGCCCCTCAAAGCGGCCCTCGACGTCCTGCGCGACCTGCGCAACGAGCTGCGGCTGGTGGTCGACCACGGCGGCCTGACCGGCATCTCCCGCCGCGACCACCTGGACCGCTGGTACACCCCGCTCAACGCCTTCCTCTCCATCGGCCCGCCCCGCCGCCGCATCGAGGAACTGGCCGCGCTGGTGGAGGCGGGCGTGGTGCAGGTCCTCGGCCCCCGCCTGGAGGTCACCGAGGAGGACGGCGCCTGGCTGGCCCGCTCCCCCGAGATACCGGGTTCCGCGGCCCGCGTGACCACCCTCGTGGAGGCCCGTCTCCCGGAACCCGACCTGCGCCGCACCGCCGACCCCCTCCTCGCGCGGCTGCTGAAGACGGGCCGCTGCCGACCGCACACCGTCGACGGCTACGAGACCGGCGGCCTCGATGTCACGGAACGGCCGTACCGGCTGATGGACCGTCAAGGTCGGCCCCACGCACGGCGGTTCGCCTTCGGCGTGCCGACGGAGGGCGTCCACTGGGTGACGGCCGCGGGTGCCCGCCCCGGGGTGGACTCGGTGACGCTCTCGGACGCGGACGCGGTGGCGAGAGCGGTGCTGCGGGTGGCGGCGGCCGAGGTGGGGCCGGAGGCACCGGCGGCACCGGAGGCAGGGATGGCGGTGGAGGCGGGTCCGTGGCCGGGCGCCCGGCTCGCCCGCGTCGACTAGTTCACCCGGCTTGACCGGATCACCCGGCGACCCAGCCGAACGGCACCGTGAAGCAGCCCACGCGGGCGCCGTGCGTGCCCGGCATGTCGTGGATGACGACCGAGGACGCCTCGCCCCGCCGGAAGCCCCAGTCGTGGTGGGCGCTCGCCTCGCCCGAGCCGTCTTTGCCCGCGGTGAAGTCGAGCCAGACCTCGTTGTCCGCGTTCACGTGGGCCGCGTCGGTGCCCACCTCGTGCTGGTAGTGCCCGCCCGCGGCGGCCGGGTCGGCGGCGCAGGGCTTCTGGTGCACATGGACGGCGTACGCGTGCCCGGGCACCAGCCCCTCGACCCGCAGCCGCACGGTCGTCGCACCGCCCTCGGCGGTCCGCTGGTCCACCTCGATCCACGAACCCGCCGGCACCAGCTTCATGTCGTACGTCTTCGCCGCCGACGGGACGAGGGCGGTGGGCGGCGCGAAAGCCGCGTCCGTGTGCATCGAGTAGCCGTGGGCGCCGCCAGGGCCTGCCGCGAGCACGGCCGCCGCGACGGCGCCCGCGCATATACCTGCCACCATGATCTGTACCGTTCCTCACGTCGTACGGCCGCTGCGGCCGAAGGTCGCCCCCACTCCGTGCTACGGGACACCGGCGGCCCGCGCCCGCCGGGGGACGGCAGCCGGGTGAACGTCGTGTGCCGATCCCACGTGCCCCCCATGAATCTGCTGTCACACTCCAGGCGTACGCTGTATGGCTGTTGATGGCCGCCCCTGCCGCTCCCCCGCGACAATGCGGCACGGTCTGGCCACGGGGGAGTTCACGGGGAGTCGCGGTGCTGGAGAGTGTGGGGACGCTGACAGGCAGTCCATGGATCTATGCCATGGTCGCGCTGTCGGTCCTGCTTGATGTGTTCCTGCCGGTGCTGCCGAGCGGAGTGCTGGTGATCACGGCGGCGACGGCCGCCGCCGCCGGCTCGGCGACCGGGCAGGTGTCGAGCCAGGTCCCGACCCAGGTGCCCGACATCCTGGCGCTCATCTTCTGCGCGGCCACCGCGTCCGTGCTCGGCGACCTGGTGGCGTACCGGCTGGCCTGGCGGGGCGGCGAGCGCCTGGACCGCGCCATCGCCCGCTCCCGCCGGCTGACCCTGGCGCAGGAACGTCTCGGCGTCGCGCTGGCCCGCGGCGGCGGCGCCCTGGTCATCCTCGCCCGCTTCGCCCCGGCCGGCCGCTCGGTCGTCTCCCTCGGCGCGGGCGCCGCCCACCGCCGGGTCCGCGAGTTCCTGCCCTGGTCCGCCCTGGCGGGCCTGGCCTGGGCCGCGTACAGCGTCGCCCTCGGCTACTACGGCGGCCGCTGGCTCGGTACGACCTGGCTGGGCACCGGGGTGTCCGTGCTGGCGTTGTTCGGGGCGGGCGCGGGGGCGGCGTACGTGATGCGCCGGCCGGAGAAGGCGGCCGTGGTGGACGCCCCCTGAGCCCCTAGGGCCTGTCCGGCGGATCAGTCCGGCGTCGCGGGCCCTAGGCGCCGGCCTTCTGTCCCTGACCTCGCACCTGCAACCCCGCCAGCAGTTCCGCCGTCGCCTCGGCGATCGCGTCGACGGCCTGGTCGAAGACCTCCTGGTTGTGGGCGGCGGGGGCCCGGAAGCCGGACACCTTGCGTACGTACTGGAGGGCCGCGGCCCTGATCTCCTCCTCCGTCGCCTCCTCGGGCAGCACGGGCGGGCGGAGTGTCTTGATGCTTCGGCACATGCGACCAGTCTCCACCGGTCTCCCCCGATTCGGCGAGGCCTGGGATGATCCCGTTCGAGGCGGCCACCGGCAAGGGGCCGACCGACGAAGGGGACAGAAGAATCATGGCGAACGACGAACTCACCGTGGCGGTGCTCGGCCCCGGCGGTATCGGCGGCCTGCTGGCGGGGCTGCTGGCACGCGCCGGACACCGGGTGATCTGCCTGGCCGGTGACGCGACGGCCCGGACACTGCGGACGGACGGGATCCGGGTCCGCAGCGGCCTGTTCGGCGACTTCACGGCCCGGGTCGAGGCGGACGCGGTGCTGCGCGAGCCGGTCGACGCGTGCCTGGTGGCGGTCAAGCAGACGGCACTGGCCTCCGCCCTGGAGCGCGTGCCGCCCGCCGCCCTGGGCGACGCGCTCCTCGTACCGTTCCTGAACGGCGTCGAACACCCGGCGGCCCTGCGCGCCCGCTACCGCCGCGAGCTGGTCGCCCCGGCGGTCATCCGCGCCGAGTCCACCCGGCTCGCACCGGGCGTGATCGAGCTGGGCAGCCCGTTCGCGGAGATCGACCTGACCGGCGACCCGGTCCCCCGCGAGCGGCTCGACACCCTGTCGCGGGCCCTGAACGCGGCCGGCCCCACCACCCGCGTCCTCGACGACGAGACGGCGACGCTGTGGGCGAAGATGTCGTTCCTGGCCCCCTTCGCCCTGCTCACCACCCGCTACGCCCTCCCCCTCGGCGAGGTCCGCACCCGCCACCGTGCCGAACTGACGGCCCTGGTGGCGGAGACGGCCGCGGTCAGCCGGGCCTGCGGCGGCCCGTCGGACCCGGCCCAGGCCCTGGCCCGCTACGACGCCTTCCCGCGCGGCGCCAAGTCCTCGATGCAACGCGACGCGGAGGCCGGCCGCCCGCTCGAACTGGACGCGATCGGCGGGGCGTTGCTGCGGGCGGCGGAACGGCACGGGGTGGCTGTGCCGGTCGCTGAGCGGCTGGTGCGGGAGTTGGAGGATTCGGCGGGCTGAGGGCGCCGGGGGAAGCGGGGTGGGTCGGGGTAGGTCGGGCGTCGGGGCGTGTCGAATGCGCCGGTGCCCGATCGACGTGAGGGTGAAGGCAGTACTTCCATGACGCACAGGAGTCAGGAGCACCCGACCGTGACCGTCACCGCAGACATGGCCATCTCCCTCGACGGCTACATCGCCGGCACCGACGTGACCCTCGACAACCCCGGGGGCCACGGCGCCGAACCGCTCTTCGAGTGGATCCACAACCTGGCGAGCTGGCGGGAGCGCCAGGGCATGACGGGCGGGGAGGACAACCAGGACTCCGAGCTGATGCGCGAGTGGTTCGACGCCACGGGGGCGGTGGTGATGGGCCGGATGATGTACGACACCGGCGCGGAGTTCTGGGGCGACAACCCGCCCTTCCGGGCCCCGGTCTTCGTCCTCACCCACCGCCCCCGACCGACCCTCGTCAAGGAGGGCGGCACCACCTTCACCTTCGTCACCGACGGCATCCACAGCGCCCTCGACCGGGCGAAGGCCGCCGCCGGCAACCGGAACGTCGACATCGCGGGCGGCGCGCACACGGTCCGCCAGTACCTCGCGGAGGACCTCGTCGACGAGCTCCAACTGCACGTGGTGCCCGCCCTGTTGGGGGACGGACTACGGCTGTTCGAAGGACTGGGCACCGGACAACGGCCGCGTCCCGTCGAGCCGGTCCGGGTGGTCCACACTCCTCTCGCCGTCCACCTGAAGTATCGTCTTCCGAACGTACGAGAGACTTCTGCCCGGTGACGGAGTCGGCGTGGGGTGTGTGTCCCCGTTCCGCGCCACCACTGGACGGTTCCAGGCGATGACCACGGGTCGGTGAATCTGGGCGCCGACGACCCCGGGTGGTCCGCCCCGCCGGGCAGCGAAGAGGATTCGCCGTGTCGTCGGCGCCCTACCCCCGTCTGCTGCGCACCCCTGGTGCCGCGGGCTTCTTCCTGACCGCGACCGTCGGCCGCGTCGGCATCGCGATGACCGGCCTCGGCATCGTCTGGCTGGTGCACGGCCGCACCGGCTCCTACGCCTCGGCCGGTCTGGTGAGCGGCGGTTTCGCCGTGGCCGAGGCCCTGGTCGGGCCTCAACTCGCCCGCCTGATCGACCACTTCGGCCAGACCCGGGTACTGCCACCCCTCCTGCTCGCGCACGCGGCGGCGGTGGCCACACTGCTGGCCCTGGTCGCCGGTGACAGCCCGCCCGGGCTCATGACAGCGGGCGGAGTCCTGGTCGGCGCCACCATCCCTCAGCTCGGCGCGCTGTCCGCGGCCCGCTGGGTGGCGCTGCTGGGCGAACAGCGGCCCGCGGAACTGCCCAGCGCCTTCTCGCTGGAGTCGCTCGGCAACGCGGTGGGCTACCTGGCGGGACCGACCCTGGTCAGCGCCCTCGGCGCGAACGGGCATCCGGCCCTGGGCACCGTACTGGCAGCCGCCCTGGTGGTGACCGGCGGAGGCCTCCTCGCCGCCCAACACCGCACCGCGCCGACGCCGTTGACGTCGCCGCCCGAAGCAGCCGAACGTTCCCGCGCGGGGCGCTCGCTCCTACGCCCCGCATTCACCGCCCTGATCGGCCTCAACCTCGCCATCGGCGTGTTCTTCGGCGCCGTACAGGTCTCGGTGACCGCCTTCGCGGTCGAGCACCACGCGGCGGCCGCGACGGCACCGATCTTCGCGGCATCGAACTGCGCCGGACTGCTCGCCGGTTGGCTGTACGGGGTACGCCGATGGCGGGCGACCCCGCAACGACAACTTGCCGTGGCGACAGCCGTGTTGGCACTCGGCGGCCTGCTCCTCCCCACCGCCGGCTCGCCGTTGGCACTGGGATCCGTGATCGTCTTCACCGGCGCGGCGATCCCACCCGTCCTGGTGCTCCTCTCGGTCCTGGCCGAGTCCACCGTCCACCGAGCCGTCCTCACCCAGGCCTTCACCTGGCTGAACTCCGCGAGCGCGGCCGGCTCGGCGGGCGCGGCGGCACTCTCCGGCCGAGCGGTGGACGCCTTCGGCGCGACGGGCGGCTTCGCGCTGGCCGCGGCGGGGACCACGGGGATGGCGGTACTTGCGGTGGGGTTCTGCTTGTGGGGCGGCGGGGAGGGAAGGGTGGCGGGCGGGGGCGGCTGACGCGCGGTGAGCGGTGAGGCGTGGTTGCGGCCGTGGCCCGGTTTCGAGGCGGGGGCATCCTTTGTGGCCTCAACCCACTTGAGGACTCGACCGACAGGCGAGCGGGACTCGCCGGAGTGAGGAGCTGCGGATGCGGGCCGATGAAACGGTCGTGCTGGGGCGTACGGAGCTGCGGGTCACCCGGCTCGGACTCGGACTCGCGTCCCTGGGAGGGCTGTTCACGCCGGTCTCCGACGAGGACGCGGCGCGGACCGTCGACCGCGCGTGGGACGTCGGCGTCCGGCTTTTCGACACCGCGCCCGTCTACGGATACGGCCGCTCCGAGTGCCGTGCCGGGGCGGCGCTTCGCAGCCGTCCGCGCGAGCGGTACACGCTGTGCACCAAGGTCGGCCGCCTGATCGTGCCGGGGGGCGGCGACACCCAGCCGATCTGGGCCGATCCGCCGCCCGGTGTCGGACCGCGGCGCGACTACTCCTATGCCGGGGTCATGCGCTCGGTCGAGGACAGTCTGGAGCGGCTGGGGCTGGATCGGATCGACGTGCTCCATGTGCACGACCCCGACGAGGACTTCCCCACGGCGGTGACGGACGCCTACCGGGCGCTGGCGGAGTTGCGCCGCCGGGGTACCGTCGGCGCGGTGTCGATCGGCGTCAACCACGCGCCGGTGGCGGCCCGTTACCTGGAGGAGGTGGCCGCGCCCGGGCCTGACTGCGTCATGCTCGCGGGACGGTACAACCTCCTCGACCAGTCCGGCCTCGACGCGCTGCTGCCGCTGTGCGCCGCGAGGGGTGTCGCCGTCATGGCCGCCGGCGTCTACCAGTCCGGTCTCCTCGCCGACCCCCGCCCCGATGCACCGCACGGCTACACCCACCTCCCGGCCGAACTGTCCCGTCAGGTCACCGCCTGGCACGCCCTCTGCGACCGCTTCGACGTGCCCCCGAAGGCGGCGGCCGTCCAATTCCCCTTCGGACACCCCGCGGTGACGAGCGTCGTGGTCGGCGCCCGGACACCGGCCGAGGTCGAGGAGACCGCCCGTATGCTCGCGCATCCGCTACCGGGCGCGTTCTGGACCGCCGTCCGGCAGGCCGGGCTGCTGCACGCGCGGGTACCGCTTCCCGCCGAGTGAGTGCGCCACCCACCGCTCAGGCGGAGACCATCTGGAGGGGCAGTTCGACGATCGCGTACGCGAGGAGCGCGAAGGGCACGGCTGCCGCCAGGGTGAGGGCGCGCTCTCGGTGTGTGCGGGCCATGAGCAGGGGGACGAGGGCGAACACCGTGAAACAGCCCCAGGCTTGGGGCGCGTAGTGGAGGTCCCGGGCGAACATCACGCCCTCCATCCCGAAGAGCCCGGCGAACGCGGCAAGCCCGGCGACACGGCTCCACGCGTCCCGGCCGCGCACGTCCTTGCCGGCACGCCACGCGTACCCCGCGACGCCGAACAACGGCCCCGCCACGCACGCCATCCCCAGCCAGACGAGCGGGAAGAACAGAGACCCCATGCCGTCGCGCCCGAACTCGGCGTAGCCGTAGTACCCGACGACAAGTCCGGCCTCCGCTCCCAGCCCACCGACCGCGGACCGGACCACCGTGCCGCCCCGCCCGGCGAGCAGCGCCCCGGCGACGAACGCGACCGCCGACCACACGGCGCCCGAGTTGGCGATCTGGTTCCAGGCCCCCGGCAGCCATCCCTGGGCGAGGTTGGTAAGTACGCCGAGCAGTGATCCGCCGACGGTCGCCGCCGCCGTGGCGGTCAACGCATCGAGGTGACGGCCCGGTTGCACCAAGTCACCCGAGCCGCCCGAATCACCCAAGCCGTCCGGGGTCGCAGTCGTCGCCATGGCGGCCACTATACATACGATGTATACGCGCCGTGTATAGCCATCCGGTCCTGAGGCGTCACATCACGGCGTCGGCACCGGGCGGCGGGGAAAGCGACCGAGAACGAAGTGGGTGGGGACGACCGCGACCCAGAACCACATGGCCGCGTCCGTGTTGACGAAGGCCAGCGGGATGGAGAGGCCGAAGACCAGCACGCTGGAGCCGAGTTGGGCGGTGAGGCGGCGACGCGCCACGGCGGCGGGTGAGGTGGGCGTGGGGTGCACTTGGCGTTGCGTGAGCAGCAGCAGGGCGGTGTGCACCGCGTGGATCGCGGCCATCGCACCGGCGTAGAGGGCGACGGCGACGGGCTGGGAGGCGTACTCGGCCAGGAGCCCGGTGGGGAAGGGCAACAGGGCGACCAGGCCCAGGCCGAGCAGGATCAACTCGGTGATGACGAACGACTCGACGGGCAGCGAGGCGAGGATGCGGCGGTGGTCGCGCCAGAAGCCGGAGAGGAGGGTGAAGCTGAGGGCGAAGGCGCCGAGGCTGGGGAGTTCGTCGCTCAGGGCCCGGTGGAACGCGGCGTCGTTCAGACCCGCGGGGACCGCCACGTCGATGACGAGAAGGGTCATCGCGATGGCGTATATGCCGTCGGACAAAGCGATCAGGCGTGCCACGCCCGGGGCGTTCTCGTGGGTGCGCGTCTGCGCCGCCGGCTCTGTCATGGCGACGAGAGTAGGGCGTCCGCCCTGGCCGGATCGCACCGGCCAAGGCTCGGTCGACTCACACCGTCACGCCGTCACCGGCGGCCGTACGTCAGCAGGTACGGCCCACGTAGTGGGCTCCCTGGATCTTGTCGGCGGAGCCCAGCCAGGTCGTGCCGGGCGCGACACAGCGCTCGTAGTCGGGCGCCAGGGCAACCCTGACCTGGATGACGACTCGCGAGCCGTCGGAGGTGCAGTGGTTGTAGTAGGCGTCGCTGGAGGTCTCGTAGAACCCGCACGGGTCGGCGGCGGCCGGTCCGGCGGTGACGGTCCCCGTGGCCAGGGAGGCGAACGCGAATGCGGTGACACCGAGGACGCGGGTCACCATACGACGAATACGCAAGCGGAACTCCTGGATCAGTGCAGGCCGACGACACGAACAGGCTTGTGCCTGCCGGTCAGTTGGCTGGATGCCCGAGTATTGCGACGTATCCCGGCGGGATTGAGGGGCCGCCCGGGTTGTTCACCTGGCGAATCGTTCACCCACTACGCCGAACGGATGGCCCGATGTCCGACCTCCACCACCAGACCGCCTACTGGGACGCGGTCGCGGAGACCAAGCACTTCACGCACCCGCTGCACACACCGTGGCTCGACGGCCTCGGCCGGGACGCCGTGATCCTCGACTACGGCTGCGGATACGGCCGGACCATGGACGCCCTCGAACAGCAGGGCTTCGGCGACCTCTTCGGCGTCGACACCTCGCCGGGGATGATCTCCCGCGCCCGCCGTCTGCACCCCGCGATGCGCTTCGAGGTGCTGGACACCCCGCCGACCCTGCCGTGCCCGGACGCGAGCATCGACCTGGTCGTCCTCTTCGCGGTCCTGACCTGCGTCCCCGACGACCAGGCACAGCGCCGGCTGATCGGCGAGGTGCGCCGCGTCCTCAAACCGGGCGGACGTCTCTACCTCAGCGATCTGCTCCTCCAGAGCGACCGGCGCAATCGCGACCGCTACACCGAGTACAGCGAACGCCACGGCGGCCCCTACGGAGTCTTCCGCACCGACGACGGCGCCGTCTGCCGCCACCACCCCGACGACTGGTTCACCGACCTGCTCAGCGACTTCACGTCCATCGACACCCGCCCCATCACGGTCGCCACGATGAACGGGCATGAGGCGGCCGGGGTGCAGATCCTGGCGGGCACACCGACCTCCGCACCCCCTCGTACGGTCGAACGCCCCGGCCCTACCAGCTGAGTTCGAGGCTCCCGCCCACCGGCAAGGCGTGCCAGCGGTCCGCGTACGTGTCGAAGCGGGCCACGATGTGGTCGACGACCGGGGGGAGTTGGTCGGCACGGACATACGCCGGGAGCGTCTTCGCGTGGCCGCGCCGGACCTCCCAGACGGGGACCGCGACGGCCGCCAGCTCCTCCGAGCGGGCCATGTCCGCACGGGCCTGCGGGGACGGTGTCGTCGGCTTCGACCTGCGACGGCGGGCCGCCTTGTTCCGCTCGGCGGGATCCGCGGGCCAGAACAGGCCGTTGTCACCGGCGGCCAGTCGCCCGTACACCCCGAGCCTGATCCCCGCCTCCGCCTCCACGAGGAAGTGCACCAGGTCGTGCGGCAGATACGGATGCCCGCCGGGACCGTTGCGCGGAGCCAGCGCCGCGCCGGTCTCGCGGTGCACGGCGATGTCGTAACTCGTGCCGGGGCCCTTGGTGAAGACAACACGCATGGCACTCACGCTAGGCGCCGGGCCCGCACCCACGCATCCCGATTTCCTGCTCCGCGAGGTGGCCGATCCGGCGGTGCTACGGGAGCCGATCCGGCGGTCTACGGGATCAGCACGATCCTGCCGAACACCTCACCGGCGTCCATCTTCCGGTGCGCCGCCACCGCCTCGTCCAACGGCAGCACCTCGTGGACCACCGCCTCCAGTCCACCACGGCCCGCGGCGGCGAACTGCGCGCTCCGCTCGGCCCGCAGGTCGGCCTCGTCCACCGTGTCGAGGCTGAAGGTGGCGAAGGTCAGCGAACTCCGGAAGGCGGCCATGAGCTTCGTACCGAAGTCCGCGGGCGGCTGGCCGCCGACCATGCCGACGGCGACGAGGCGGCCGTTCGGGTTGAGCCGGACGAAGAACGCGGGCAGGTCGGCGCCGGCGACGATGTCGATGATGACGTCGTAGCCGGCGGGCGCGTCCGCGCTGCCGTTGCCGTGGTCGTTCCCGTTGCCGGAGCGGTCGAGGACGTGGGTCGCCCCGAGCGCGCGCAGGCGTTCGCCCCGCTCGGCGGACGACGTCGTGACCGCCACCGCCGCGGCCCCACCGCGCGCCGCCAGTTGTACGGTCATGAGCCCGAGGCTGCCGGACGCGCCGCGCACCAGGACCGTCTCCCCGGGCACGAAATGGGCGTGCGCGAGGGCGAAGTGCGCGACGGACCCGGCGCTGCCGAGGGTCACCGCGTCGACGGCGGACAGATCGGCGGGGAGCGGAACGACCCGCTCCGCCGAGGCGACGGCCTGTTCGGCGTAGCCGCCGCCCGCGCCGGGGGACCCCCACACCCGGCGGCCGATCCATGACCCCTCGACACCGTCCCCGACGGCGGTGACGGTGCCGGCCACCTCGCCGCCGGGGACGAACCCCTCCGTGAAGCCGTAGGAGGCCAGCGCGCCGCTCCGGATCAGGGTGTCCACGCCGCCGACGCCCACCGCCTCCACGGAGATGAGGACCTGGCCGGCGGCAGGCAGCGGCGCCGGAAGATCCACCACCGCCAGACCTTCCGGTCCTCCGAACGACTTGATCTCGATGGCCTTCAACGTGGTCTCCGTCCGGGTCGGGGTTGTTCGAGGCGGTTGCGCGGTTGCAGCCGCCGTTTCGGACCGTAACGGACGCCCCCGTCCGTTTGGCTAAAGTGAGAGCGTGACCGACGATTTGCCTCACACCCTGCGCTCCGACGCCCAGCTCAACCGCGAACGCATCCTCGACGCGGCCCGCGCGCTCTTCCGCGCCGAGGGCCTGAACGTGCCGATGCGCGAGGTCGCCCGGCACGCCGAGGTCGGGCCCGCCACCCTGTACCGGCACTTCGCGACCAAGCAGGCGCTCGTGACCGCCGCCTTCGCGGACCAACTGCGCGCCTGCCGTGACATCGTCGACGCGGCCTGCGCCGATCCCGATCCGTGGCGTGGTTTCCGTACGGTCGTCGAGAAGGTCTGTGAACTGCACGCGCGTGACCGGGGGTTCACCGAGGCGTTCATGTCGACGCTCCCGGGAGCGGACGCGGCGGCCGTGGTGGCGAGCAGCGAGTACCAGTTCAAGGCGGTCGACGCGCTGGCTCAGCGAGCCAAGGACGCGGGGCGCCTGCGGCCCGACTTCACGCTCGACGACCTCGTCCTGATGCTCATGGCCAACAAGGGGATCCACGCCCCGTCACCCACCCTCCAGGCCAACGCCTCCCGGCGCTTCGCGGGCTTCGTGATCCAGGCGTTCGAGGCCTGCCCGCACCAGAGCGCACTGCCGCCGGCGGTGACGTTCGAGCGGTACGAGTCGCTCGGCGGCCAGTCCCGGCATTAATCGCCTTTCCCACCCGGCCAGTCGGGGACTAGCCTGCGAGCGACCCACGAGGAGCGAAGAGACATGCCCGGTCGTCCGAGCGCGCGTTGACGTCGTAGGCCGTGATCGGCCCGTCAATCGCGTGCTGCCTTGATGTTGCGGCACAGCGAGCCTTCTTCCCTGTCGTTGTCGGCAACCTGAGGACTCCCGTGCCGTCCGCTTCTCCCTCCCCCACTCCGTCGAGCCTGTGGCGGGACCGCGACTTCCGTAGCCTCTGGGTCGGCCAGACCGTCTCCCAACTCGGCGAACACACAAGCCTGTTGGTGCTGCCGCTCATCGCCGTCCTGACCCTCGACGCCAGTGCCGGCGAGTTGGGCGCGCTCCGCGCGGTGGGGCAGGCGCCGATCCTGTTGCTCTCGCTCTTCGTCGGTGCGTGGGTGGACCGTTGGCGGACCCGCACGGTGATGGTGCTGGCGGACGTCGGCCGGACCATGGCGCTGGGCGTCGCCGCGCTGGCCGCTCTCCTCGGCCGGCTCGACCTGCCCACGCTGTTCGCGGTCACCTTCGCCGTCGGCGCCCTGTCCGTGTTCTTCGACGTGGCCTACCAGGCGTCTCTCGTAAGGCTGGTGACACATGATCAGCTGGTGCGAGGCAACAGCGCACTCGAAGGCAGCAGATCCGTGGCCCAGATCGGCGGCCCCGCGCTCGGCGGCACGTTGGTGACCCTGCTGTCGGCACCGGTCGCCGCCGCCTCCGGCGCCCTGTTCTTCGCGCTGTCGTTCCTTTCGATACGACGGATCCGGCACCGCGAATCGATGCCGGAGCGCACGCAACGCCCCCCGCACATAGGGCGCCGGATCCACGAAGGCCTCCGCTTCGTCGTCGGCGACACCTCACTGCGGACGGTCTGCCTCGCCTCGGCCGCCTTCCAGTTCTTCTTCGCCGCCACGATGACCGTCTATCTGCTCTACCTCCCCCGGGAACTGCACCTCTCGGGCACGGCGGTAGGGCTGGCACTCGCGGCGACGGGACCGGGCGCGCTCCTGGGCTCGGTGCTGGCGGCCCGCCTGCCGCGCCGGTTCGGCCACGGCCCGGTGCTCGTGTCCGCGGCGGTACTCGGCGACGGCGCGTTCCTGTGCGTACCCGCGTTGCACAGCTCCTCCGCGATCACGGTTCCGGTGCTCCTCGCGGTCGGCTTCGCGTTCGGGACCGGCGGCCAGTTGGTGAACGTCACGGTCATGGCCGTACGGCAGGCGGTCACGCCGGACGGGATGCAGGCGCGCGCGGCCGCCACGATCACGTTCGCCGGCATGGGAACGACTCCGCTCGGCTCCCTCCTGGGCGGCTTCCTCGCACAGGAATGAACCCTGCGGGCCGGCCTCCTGACAACAGCGGCAGGGATGCTGCTCTCCCCTGCGCTGATGGCACTGTCCCCACTCGCCCGCCTGGGCCGGACGCTCCCCTGACCACCCTCACGTTATGGACTTGCCAGTCCATTTTTTCCGAAGCACAGTGGCACCCGCGTCGAACCGACGCCGGAGAACCGAGCAACGGAGTGGAACATGTCGATGCGGCTCGCGGGCAAGACCGCCTTGGTGACCGGAGCGACCAGCAATATCGGACGGGCGATCGCGGAGGCCTTCGCCGCCCAGGGGGCGCACGTCGCCGTGTCCGGCCGCAGCGCCGAGCGGGGCCAGGAGGTCGTCGACGGCATCCGTGCCCGCGGCGGCCGCGCCGACTTCGTACGGGCCGACCTGGACGGCAGCGCCGCGGCCTCGCAGACGCTGGCCCGGGAGGCGACGCGGGTCCTGGGCGGCCGGATCGACGTCCTGGTCAACAACGCCGGCATCTACCCCGGCGACACCACGGCGGCCACCGACGAGAAGACCTTCGACCAGGTCTACGCCGTGAACGTGAAGGCCCCGTTCTTCCTGACCGCGGCCGTCGCTCCCGCCATGGTGGCGGCCGGCGGCGGGGCGATCATCAACCTGGGCTCCTGGATCGCCCGCCTGGGCCTTCCGATCGCCGCGCTCTACAGCTCCACCAAGGGGGCCGTGGAGACCCTGACCCGGGCCTGGGCGGCGGAGTTCGGACCGCAGGGGGTACGGGTGAACGCGATCTCCCCGGGCGTGGTGCAGACGCCCGTACCGGGCGAGTCCCACCCGGCCGAGATCATGATGAAGGGCACCCCGGCAGGCACGATGGGCACTCCGGACGCCGTCGCGAACGCGGCCGTGTACCTGGCCACCGACGAGTCCTCATTCGTACACGGCATCGTGCTCGACGTGGACGGCGGCCGTACGACGGCTGCGGTCATCGCGGGCTGAGACCTGATGGGAGTGGGTGATCAGGGGGGCCGGGGTTGAGGTCCGAGGGCCGGGGCCGGGGCCAGGGCCGAGGGCCGGAGCCGGGGCCGAGGGCCGGAGCCGGGGCCAGGGCCGGAGTCGAGAGCCGAAGGCCGGAGCCGGAGCCAGGGCCGGAGTCGAGAGCCGAAGGCCGGAGCCGGAGCCAGGGCCGGAGTCGAGAGCCGAAGGCCGGAGCCGGAGCCAGGGCCGGAGTCGAGAGCCGAAGGCCGGAGCCAGGGCCGAGAGCCGGAGCCGGGGCCAGGGCCGAGAGCCGAGGGCCGGAGGCCGAAGCCGGGGCCGGGGCCAGAACCGAGGGCGGGGCCAGGGCCGCGAGCCGGAGCCGGGGCCAGAACCGAGGGCGGGGCCAGGGCCGCGAGCCGGAGCCGGGGCCAGAACCGAGGGCGGGGCCAGGGCCGCGAGCCGGAGCCGGGGCCAGAACCGAGGGCGGGGCCAGGGCCGCGAGCCGGAGCCGGGGCCGAGAGCCGGAGGCCGGAGGCCGGAGGCCGAGTCACGCCAGGACACTGCCGGTGTGCCGCAGGTCGGCGATCCCCTGATCGAGCGCGGCACGCAGGTGGGTGGACTCCCCCGTCGACAGCAGGATCGCCACGCCCCCTTGGAGCGCGGCGAGCAACGCCGCGGCCCGGGTGTCGACATCGAGGTCGGCGGGAACCAGGCCGGCCGCCTGCAACGCCCTGATACCCGTGGCCAGGTTCTCCTGCCACTGGCGCGTCAGCTCGATCACGATCGCCCGCATCCCGGGAGTCGAACGCCCGACCTGATAGAGCAGCGACCCGAGCGGACACTGCTCCCCCTGCGCCTCGTAGCGCTCGACCACGACGTCCCGCCAACGCCCCCAGGCCTCCCACGAGTCGAGACACCCCAGATACGGCTGTTGGTCCGCGAGCACCTGATCCGCCTCGAACTGGGCCACCGCGACGAGGAGTTCGTCCTTGCCCGCCGGGAAGTAGTGGAACAGCTGGCTCTTGCTGGTCCGGGTCCGCGCCATGACGTCGTCCAACGTCGCCGAGGCGACCCCCTTCTCCCGCAACACCGCCGCGGCCCCCTCGACGATCCGACTCCGGGTCGCCTTCCCCTTGGCGGTCAACTCACCACGCATGCCATGACTCCCTGGAACTGGACTGTTCAGTCCATTGTAGTGCCGTCTCCAAACCGATCCTGATTCCGAGGTGGGCCCCCAAAACCCCTTTGAGGCGGTCCGTGATCCCTCCTAGGTTGGCCCGGATGACGATCGAAGTGCCCTACCGGCCCATTCCGGTTGACCAGACGGACGTTCGCTACGCCCACGGCCCCGACTCGGCTCCGCAGCCGGACGTGCCCGTCGGGGAGACGGTCGAGTTCGACTGGAACGACAGCGCGATCTACCCGGGAACGGCACGGAAGTTCTGGGTCCATGTGCCCGCGCGGTACGACCCCGCCGTACCGGCGTCGCTGATGGTGTTCCAGGACGGATGGTGGTACCTGGACCCCGAAGGGGAGGTCCGCGGCGCGACCGTCCTGGACAACCTCGTCCACCGCGGGCACATCCCGGTCACCATCGGCGTGTTCGTCGACCCTGGCGTTTTTCCCGACGCCGAGGATCCGAAGAACCGCAACACCGAGTACGACGCATACGACGACTCGTACGTCGGCTTCCTCCTGAACGAGATCATCCCCGAGGTCAGGAAGCACTGGTCGATCGCCGAGGACCCCGATCGGTGGGGCATCTGCGGTGGCAGCAGCGGCGGCAACTGCGCCTTCACCGCGGCGTGGCTGCGCCCGGACAGGTTCCGCCGTGTCATCGGGTTCCTGTCGAGCTTCGCGCAGATGCCGGACGGCAACCCGTACCCCGAAGCCATTCCCCGCGCTCCGCGCAAGCCGCTCCGGATCTTCCTCCAGGCCGGCCATCGTGACCTGCGCTGGAACGAACCCGAGGCGAACTGGCTGGCCGCCAACCTGCGCGTCGCGGCAGCGCTCGCGGAGGCCGGCTACGACTTCCGCCTCGTCCTGGGCGACGGCGGCCACAGCCCCAACCACGGTGGCGTCCTGCTCCCGGATGCCCTGCGCTGGCTGTGGCGGTCGGATGACCACCACAACCAGCCGGCGGGCTTGACCGGAGCACCTTCGTAGAAGCGGCCGAAGCCCCCGCCCGCGCGACGCGGAACGGGGGCCTCGGAAGTGCGCGGCGCTGTCCCTCACCACCAGGGCGTGATCGAGACGGCGACCGAGCTGGAGCAGAGTTCCCAATTGGGTACGACGCAGGCCCGGAACGCTCGGCTGGAGCTCGAGCTCGTCTGCGTTCCGGTCGTCCAGATGGTCGCGGCCGTGCTGTGGGTCCATGCCGCGCAGTCCCAGACGCGGTCGCCGTCGATGTCCACCTCGAAGACGACCGAACGGCCGCCCGAACCTCCCACCACACGACCCCAGCCGTACTGCACGCCGTTCGCGTACCCGGTCCGCACCTGCGCGGTGCCCGACGAAGTGGCGGGCCCCTGCACGGCGGTGCTGACACCGGTGGCGGTCGTCGAATCCTCCAGGCCGGGCACCCCGAAGCACTCCAGGGTGGGTCCCGCACTCCGCGCCGCGTCAGCCGCGCCGGCCGCGCCGGCGGTCCCGGCCAGCAACGACCCCGCGAGTACGAGAACCCCCGCCGCGGCGGTCGCCGTTCTGCTCAACCCTCGTCCCATGTTCTCCCCCTTGCTCTGCCTTGCTCTGCCGAACTGGTCCGGAAGGTCTCGGTGACGCTTCCGAGCCCCAGGTTGCCGTTCGCCGTCAGGCCGCCGCCACACACTGAAAGCGTGGTTTGAACGACCGGCAACCGAAGCGCCCGGCCGCACCCGTTCGCATGAACCCCGTGAAGGAACTCGCATCCCAAATTCGAACAGGCGTACCATTGCGCCGTGGCTACGACCTACGACTTTCCGAGTGACCTCCTCGCCGGTCAGGAGGAGCTGCATCAGGTCCGGGCCGAGCTGTCGGCCCTTCTCAAGCGGCTGCCCTGGTCGGTCGTACCCCTCGACGGGTTCAGCGATCAGGCAGGCTGGCGCAAGGTGGAGCGCCCCGCCTCCCCCGGCTGGACGTCCGACGAACAGGCCGAGGTGGAGAAGCTCCGCCAGCGCGAACACGAACTGGCCGTCTTCGTCACCACCCACCGCTTCTGGGTGGAGGTCACACAAGGGGAGCGCGTCCAGGCACGGATGCGGCTGAAGCACGCACACGGGGACGGGGACAGGAACGAGAACGGGGACGACTGACGCGTTCCTCGAACACCGAAGGCCCCGGGAACACAGAAGGCCCCGGCCGATGCGGCCGGGGCCTTCCCATGTCGTTCCTACGTGGGCGCGGACGGTTTCGAACCGCCGACATCCTGCTTGTAAGGCAGGCGCTCTACCACTGAGCTACGCACCCGGGACAGGCCGACAGCCTACATTGCCCAGGGTGCTGCCCTGCAATCCGGTTTCACGGGCCGGGCAGGACTTGTAGCCATCTCTCAAGACCGAGCGGGAGTACGTCTTGTTGCCAGGTCGCATGCTCGGCCGCGTGCCCCGTGCGGTGCAAGGCACGCTGGTCGTCCGCTTTCACTCCGCGTCCGGGCGGCACGGATCGTGTCCGTGGTCCGGGAGCACGGGGGCGGGGTCCCTCGCGCCTCCAGGCCTCCGGTCCGGCCTGGACGGTCCGATGCCCCGCACGATCACTCCGGTCGTGTGGGGGCGGTGCCGTCCGACGCCGGATCGGATGCCCGAGGGCGCGCCTTCCGATCGCCACGGCGGCCGCGTCGTGGCGAGTGATCTCACGGGTGGGGGTCGACAGCGGCCGCTGCCAGTGCCGGGCGCCCCACCGAGAGGTGTACGCCGGATCCACCGCCACGACGGCGATGTTCTGCTCTGCGGCCATCGACACCAACCGGGCCTTGAGCCTGGCAGTGGGAAAGCGGGAGACGAGGCGGCGGAAGGTCTTGTTACGGCCGTGCCTCTCGCGGCTTGCGCCGTCGCCGAAGTCAAGGTCTTCGACGGCGATCGCCCGGGCCCCGGTGCGGCGTGTGTGGTGCAGCAGACGGGTCAGCGCGTGTCTGATCTGGGCGTCCCGGTGACGCGTGCTTCCCGACAGGTCGAAGCTGAAGCGCCGGGGTTCACCGACCGGGTTGCCGTGCCTGTCCAGGTGCCAGGCGGCGAGGTGGTCGTCGTTCATGTCCACTGCTACAACGCCACCGGCCAAGGCCGCCGGAAGAGGAAGCAGCGGGACGGCGGTGCGCTGCCAGGAAGCCGTCACGTACCAGCGGTCGCGTACGACGTCGAAGTGGATGCGGTAGGCCACGGCCCGGTCCGCGGCGATCCGGTCACGCCACTCCTCGGCCCGGTGGCTGAACCGCACAGCCGCTTCCAGCACATACCGGCCGTGCGGGGCATTGGCCAGGTGAGCCAAGGCGGCGGGGAGCCTGATCGAGAGCTCTCCGCCGTCGGTGACGCGGATGGTCTCGTTGCCGCAGCGTTTGCCGGACTCCCCGTCCGCGGCCAGGAACATCCGGGCAGCCTGCCACCGCTCCTGCCACGCCTCCTCGCTCAGCCCGGCCTGGTCCAGATGGTGGCGCAGGTGGGAAAGCCTCTTGCCGCCACGGACGACATGCACCCGCCCCGCCGCCAAGTCCGCTTCGCGCGCGGCCAGCCGCTCCCTCAAGGAGTGCAGACGGCGGGCCTTGGCGTGCCACTCGGACCGGCTCCCATAGCCACGTACGAGACCGGCCCGCCGGTCTGCCCTGGCCCGTAGCGGCCGAGCCAGCCTCTCCTCGATCTGCGCGATCTGTCTCCGTAGCCACGTCAACTCGGCGCCCTGGCCACGCCTCGCCAGTGCCCACTGGTCATGCGTGGCCTTGGTGATGCTGCCCGCCCATCGTGCCGACGAGGACTCGGTCAGCGTCCGCTTCCGCCGCGCCCACGAACCGGCGTCGTGGGCCGTCCCCTGTCGGCACCGCACCGCGAGATCACGGGACGCCAGCGAACCGAGGAACTGACCCACCTCGGTCAGCACCGTCACGTCCACCGACGACACCCGCAGCCGCGCCCGGATCGCCACCGCAGCAGGACCAGGCACCACGAATGCCGGTGCCAACTTCCGCAGCGCGCTCACCCGCATACTCCCCCGCCGACGCCAAAGATCCGTTCGTCATTTCCAACGACCATCACATGGCAAGGTCACCCGGGGGTTATCCCCACCCCAGATCCGGGAGCGGCCCGGATCCCCCCGCCGTCCCCCGCTCCGTACGGTCGTAGAGCCTGCACAACCGCCTCAGGGGGAGATCGCCATGGACCGCACCACCACAGCCCGTACCGCCCTTGCCATCGGAGCCGTCGCACTGCTCGTCGGGGGTGTCAGCGCCTGTGGGGCGTCCGCCGGGGACGACAAGGATCCTGATCACCGGACGTTCGCGTTGGAGGGGAAGACGCTCACCGTCGACTCCGACGACTCGGCGTTGGAGATCGTCGCGGCGGATTCGAACGCGGCGGGGAGGATCGAGGTGACCCGGTGGTTCCAGGGGAGCGTCGCCATCGGGTCGGACCCGAAGGTGACCTGGTCCATGAAGGGTGACCGGCTGGTGCTCAGGATGAAGTGCAGCGGCGTCGTCGCCGACTGCTCCGCCAAGCACCGGATCGAGGTGCCGCGCGGGGTCGCCGTGAAGGTGGTGGACGGGGACGGGAGCGTGCGGGCCCGTGGTTTCAAGGACGCGCTGAACATCCGTACGGGTGACGGGTCCGTGCATGTCACCGACTCCAGCGGGCGGCTCCAGGTCCGTACCGGCGACGGATCCGTGCACGCCGACGTCTCCTCGCGGCAGGTGCGTACGCAGACCGGTGACGGTTCCGTCCACCTCGAACTGGGCGCCGTACCGGACCTGGTGGAGTCCCGCTCCGGCGACGGCTCCGTGACCATCGCGCTGCCGCGTGCCTCGTACCGGGTCACGACCGAGACCGGCGACGGCGGGGGCGATGTCTCCGTGCCCCGCGACAGCAGCAGCACGCATGTCGTGACCGCGCACACCGGTGACGGAAAAGTCACTTTGAAGACCGCGAACTAACCGGCCCGTGTGTTCGTCCTTAACCGGTGGGAGAATGAAACGAGACACCGGTAACGGGTAAGGACGGATGACAGCTCGGGAGAGGCACGTGACGGCGACACCTGGGAAGCCGTACTCGCCGTCGGTGCGGGACACCCTCACCCTCCTCGCGCTGCCCCTGGTCGTCGCCCTCGCCCTGCCGGCCGCGTTCGCCGGCGGCGGCACCCGGCGCTGGTTCGGCGGCCGGGCCGAGAGCCAGCGGGCCGAGGCGCAGGCCGCGAAGGACGCCGCGGCGGCCGCGTTCTACGAGCTGGACACCGCCCAGCGGGATCTGCGGATCTCGATAGAGACCATCACGGCCGTGGACGACTCGCCCGCCGCCCGGCGCGTGGTCGCCGACTTCGAGGCGCTGGGCCGTCGCATCGACGAGGCCAGCCGGCAGTACATCGAGGCGGTGGACGCGCACGACCTGGACCGGGACGAGCTGGAGGCGTCGGTCGCGGCCCACGCGCGCACCGAACTGACCAAGGCCAAGGACGAGCTGGCGAACGTCAAGCGCGAGCTGGACCGCTTCGGCGACAGCCTCGGCCCGCTGATCGGCAAGGCCGAGACCCAGCTGGCCCGCCTCGCCCCGGCGGTCGAACGGGCCCGGCAGGGCCTGCTCGCCGCGTCGAACGCCCTGGACGCGGTACGGGAGTCGGGGCTGCGCGCCGACGACCTCGCCGCCCGGCTCGCCACCCTCGCCCCCGAGCTGACCAAGCTCAACCAGGGCGCGGGGCAGCACGGCGTGCCGGAGACCCTGGAGCGGGCCGAGCGGGTGGCCCGGGAGGCCGAGACGATCCGGGTGGAGGCCGAGCGGCTGCCGGAGAAGGCCGCCGAGATCGACCACCGGCTGGTCTCGCTGCGCACGCGCGCGCAGGCGCTCACCACCCGTGCCGGGCAGGTCGATCCGGTGCTGAGCGAGCTGCGCCGCCGCTTCACCGCGGCCTGCTGGCAGGACCTCCAGCACGTGCCCGACCAGGCCGGGGAGAACGTACGGCAGGCGGAGCTGAAGCTGAAGGAGGCGCAGTCCGCGCGGGACGCCCAGCGCTGGCCGGACGCGACCGCGCTGCTGTCGACGGTCCGCGCGCTGCTGAACACGACGGACGAGTCGGTCTCGGCCGCCGGCGACCGGCTGCGCCGGCTCAACGCCGTGCAGAAGGACCCGCAGCAGGAGATCGACCGCACCCGCTTCGCCATCCGGGACGCCCAGCGCCTGGCCATGTCCGGCCGCAGCACCCCCGACCCCCGCCAGGCCCGCCCGCTGGACGAGGCCGTGGCCCGGCTGGACCGGGCGATCACCGGTCTGGAGGGCCGGCACCCCGACTACTGGCACTTCCTGACGGAGACGGAAGCGGTCCGGCAGTCGGTGGCGCGCGTGGTCGCGCAGATCCGGGAGGAGCGCGGGGGCGTCCACTGAGAGTGGCACGGCCGTCGCACGACGGTTCGCCTTGTCTGTACGCCCTGCCTGTACGACTTGTCTGTACGCCTTGTCTGTACGTCGATCCCGCGCCGCCGGTTAACCTGTGCCCATGCCTCGCTACGAGTACCGCTGCCGGACCTGCGGCGACACGTTCGAACTGAACCGCCCGATGGCCGAGTCCGGCGCGCCCGCCGACTGTCCGGCCGGCCACGACGACACGGTCAAGCTGCTGTCGACGGTGGCCGTGGGAGGCGGCAGCAAGTCCGCCCCCGCGCCCCGGGCGGGCGGCGGAGGCGGCGGCGGTTGCTGCGGCGGGGGCTGCTGCTCCTGACCTGCCGGCTGCTGCTCCTGACCCGCGTCAGCGGGGCGCGGCGGACGCCTTCAGGAACTCCCGGAGGATCCGTTCGCCGGCCAGCACGCCCCGCTCGGGCAGCGCGGTGATGCCGGGAGCCGCGAACTCCGTCTCGGCCAACTCCCCGTGCCCCGGCCGCCATCCGCGATCCGCGGCCAGCAGCAGGTCGGCGTCGAGGAGCGAGTCCCCGGCGGCCAGGGTCAGTTCGGCGCCGGTGCGGCGGGCCACCTCGTGCATGGCGGCGCTCTTGGTGAGCGGCTTGGGAACGGCGTAGATCTTGCGGCCCTGCAAGGAGACCGTCCAGCCGCGGTTCTCGGCCCAGGCGGCCAGTTCCTTCACCCACTCCTCGGGCAGCAGCTCGCGCTCGACGACGAGGTAGGCGAACAGGTCCTCCGCGTTGCGCTGCTTGCGCAGCCACAGCGGGTCGGCGGAGGACGCGAGGTAGTCCTCCACCTCCGCCAGCGGCGCGCACTCCTCCGCCAGCCGCTCCGTCACGCGCGCGTGCCAGTCCGGGTCGGTGACACCGTCGACGAGCAGGTGCCCGCCGTTGGCGCAGATCGCGAACTTCGGTTCGGGGCCTGGCAGGTTGATGCGCTGGTACTGCTTGCGGGTGCGGGTCGTCGTCGGTACGAAGACCGCCGCGTCGCCGAGTTCGGTGAGCAGCCCGGCCGCCGTCTCCGTCATGAACGACAACGGCCTGCTCTCGTGCACCTCGACGCAGAGCAGCCGGGGCGCCCGCGCGTCGGGCATGGTCAGCGCGAGGGCCGCCGCAGAGTAGATGAGCGTACGGTCGAGGTCGCTCGCCACCAGTACCGGCATCAGACCGCCACCGCCTTTCCGTCGGCGCCGGTCGCGCCGCGGGTGAAGCGGGGGTGGATCAACCCCACGCAGGTGTACGGGAGTTCGCCGACCTCCTCGACCGGTACGCCGCGCTGCTGTGCCAGCAGGCGTACGTGGTCCAGGTCGGCGCCGGCACCCGCCCGGGCCAGGATCTTCCAGGGCACCCGGCGCAGCAGCACGCGGGTGGTCTCGCCGACGCCGGGCTTGACGAGGTTCACGTCGTGGATGCCGTACTCCTCGCTGATGCGCTCGACTGCCGCCCACCCCTCCCAGGTCGGCGTGCGGTCGCCGGAGAGCAGTTCCTTGGCCTGGGCGTCGACCGCGTCCGTGACTTCGGGGAAGCGGGCGGCGACGGCGTCCAGGAAGTCCACCGACACGTCGGCGCCGGCGAGTTCGCGGTAGAACTTGGCGCCGTGGAAGTCGTGCGGGCCGACCAGGTCGGAGCGCAGGACGGTGCGTGAAATGAGGCCTGAGACGGTCGAGTTGAGGCAGGCGGAGGGGATGAGGAAGTCCGCGCGGGTGCCGTAGGTGCGCACGCAGGAGCCCGGGTCGGCCAGGACCGCGATCTCCGGGTCGAAGCCGGTGACTCCCTCGGCGGCCTCGAACTCCCGCACCGCCTGGGTGAGTTCGCGGGTGATCGCGCCCTTGCCGGTCCAGCCGTCGACGAACACGACGTCGGCCGGGTCGTGGTGGGCGGCCAGCCAGCGCAGCGCGTTGACGTCGATACCGCGGCCGCGCACGATCGAGACGGCGTAGTGCGGCAGGTCGACGCCGTGCCGGAACTGGGCCCAGCGGCGCATCAGGACGCCGACCGGGGTGCCGGCGCGGGCCAGCGAGACGAGGACCGGGCGGGGTGAGCGCTCGGCGAGCACGATCTCGGTGACGGCGCCGACCGCCTGGGCGATCCGGGTGGCGGACGTCTTGAGCGCGGCCTGGAAGAGCTCCTGGTACTGCTCGCTGGGCTGGTACTCCACCGGCAGCGACTCCGCGTAGTGGGCGCCGCCGCTCTGGATGGCCTCTTCGCGCTCCTCGGTCGGTGCCTCCAGGGTCACGTCCGAGAGGTCCTGGAGCAGCCAGCCGACCTCGTCGGGCGGGTACGAGGAGAACGCGGGGCCGCGGAGGGGCTCGGGCAGCATCGGGGGCCTTTCGGGGACGTACAGGGGCTCGGGTACGTAGGAGGGGACGACCGCGAGCAGGATCTGCGAGGCGTGTGCCGCGAGCTGGGCCAACAGGCCGTCCGGCGCGTGCAGTTCGGGGGTGTCGGCGGTGGAGTCGACCACGGCGACGACGGCGTCGAAGCCGGGGGTGCTCGTGCTGGCGGCCACGTTGTAGGCGTAGCGCTCGCCGGGGCCGTCGGCCGGGGTGTCGTGGGCCGGGAAGACTATGCGGTTGCGTATCGCGTAGCCGGGGTCGTCGACGGCGAGGACGGGTGAGCGGGTGGTGGTGGAGTAGCGGACCTCGGCGTCGGCGACCTGTTCGAGTTCGCGGGCGAGTCTGAGGGGCGCGTACATCAGCTCCTCGAACCCGAGTATCAGGACGCGGCGGGCTTCGGCGGGGATTGCCTCTGCGAGGCGGGCGGCCATGGCGGGGAGGGCGTTCTCGAGACGGGCTCGGTGGGCGGGGGTGAAACCGTGTCTGCCGCCGTCGGGGAGGCCTCGGGGCCAGCAGAGTTCGACGCGGTCTATGCGGCCGGGGAGAGGTTCGGTTGTCGGGTGCGGGCCGGTGGGGGCTGGTCGCGCAGTTCCCCGCGCCCCTAGGGAGTGGGGGCTCAAGTTGGCTTCAACGTTCAAGTCGGCTTCGGCGCCGACGCCGCTGCCTTTTAGGGGCGCGGGGCTGTGTTGATATGCGGCTCCGCCGCGGGGCGCGACCAGCCCAGACGGCGCAGCAGACAACCGACTACCTGCCGTCTCATACTGCGCCACCAACGCCTGTCCCTTTTCCAGGACACCCTCCGGGAGACTTACCGTGCCCGAAGCCGCCGCCACCAGATCGACCCTCGCACCGATCTCCCGCGCGAAATCCTCCAGCCTCCCCGAATCCGCCGCCGACCTCATGTCGACCAGCGCCACCACGACATAACGACGTCGCGGATACCGCTCGTGCAGGTCCCGGATCGTGTTGAGGACCGTGTTCCCCGTCGAGAACTCGTCGTCCACCAGCACCAACGGCCCGTCGCCGACGAGGAGTTCGGGATCCTCCGGCAGCAGAAGGTGCGACGTCGCGTGGGAGTGGGCCTCCTCGAAACCGCCCGCCGCCGCGACACCCGCGACGGGGCGGCGGGTGGAGTGGAGGTAGGGGGCGAGACCGATGCCGTCGGCGACCGAGTGGCCGAGGCCCGTCGCCGTCTCCGCGTAGCCGAGGACGACCGCCGCGCGGGCCTCTTCCGTGCCCAGAAGCTCCCGTACCCGGCGACCGAGGGCGAACCCGTAGCCGTAGACGACGGACGGCGCCTGCGGTACGTGCTTGCCGAGCACGTTGGAGACCAGGAGATGCGCGCGCTTGGGGTTGCGGCGCAGGGCGAGGCCCAGCAGGTCGGTGAGTTTGGTGTCGCCCACGAGTTCGAGCCCGAGTCGCTCGGCGACCCAGGTCCCGGACCAGACCCCGTTGTTCACTGCGTTGATGACGATTCCCTAGATAGTCCCAAGACGGTCCCGGTCGGCGACGCTCAGCCGGGGATGCCCGCGGCGAGCAGGTCCACGAAGCTGACGTCCTCGTGGGCGACGCCGAAGATCTCGGCCCGCAGCATGGTCCGCTCGGCCCAGGCGCGGTGCGGCTTCACCTCGTTCATCTTGTTCGTGTACGCCGATCGCAGCACGCCTCCGCCGTCCCGGCCGGGGCGCACGATGTCCGCGGCGTCGCTGAACTCCTCGTGGCTGACCACGGACAGCGCGTGCACGGGCAGGACGTGGGAGGGGTGGATGCAGGTCTTGCCCATCAGGCCGTTGGCCTGGTCCAGGGAGATCTCCCGCAGCAGCCCGTCCATGGCGTGCTCGATCAGTTTGATCCGCAGCTCCACCGCCTGTCCCTCCAGGAAGGGGCTGGTGCGCAGCATCGGCTTGAACATGCGCTCGGGGACGCGGAAGTACTCCCATACCGGTCCGGTCACGGTGAATCCGGTGCCGTCGGCGCGGCCCAGCATGTTCACCACGTCCGAGATCACGGAGGCGATGACGTGGACGTCGTACGCCGTCATGTCGGGGGCGCGGCGCAGGCCGTAGGAGGAGCAGAAGTCGGTGACGCCGAGGCGCAGCGCGAGGACCCGGTCGCGGTACTTGTCGACGGCGCGGAAGATGCCCTCCAGGGTCTCCACCCGGGACTCGCGGTAGAGCAGCTCGGGCGACTCCAGGACGGGCATGGCGAAGAGCCGGCGGCCGCTCGCGGTCTCGGCGCTCGCCAGGGCCTCCAGGAACGGGATGCCGCGTTCCTCGGTGAACTTCGGGAAGACGAATCCGGACAGCAGCCGGACGGTCTCGCCCAGGCGCCGGACGAGGTCGGGGATCTGCTCGGGCGTGCGCACCCTGATGAACAGCAGCGGGACGCCCGTGTCCGCGCGCGCGTCGAGGTCGGCGAACTGCCGGACGAGGTTCTCCTCGCCCGCGGCGACGTCCGCGTCGTCGATCGAGTCCTCCAGGCACAGCACCATCGAGACCACGCCGAGTGCCGCCTGCTTGACGATGTCGTCGGCGAGTCGCGGCCTGGTGGCGGGGCTGTAGAGCGTGGCGCCCAGGGCCGCGGAGAGCAGCCGGGCCGGGGAGTCGGCGGAGAATTCGCACGGCTCCTGATGGAAGAGACGCTGTCGCACCTCAGGGGCGATGTGCCCGAAATGACGCATAAAGCTCCCCGTGGCGCAAGGTGGGCCTGTGGATTCTGAGAACAGGTGGCCGGTAATAGTACGTATGGACCTATGTCAAGAGTTCCCGTCGGTCATGAATTTCCGGTAACGCCGACGGGCACAACGGTGGTGGGCCACAGGCCCCCCGCATTGTCGTGACCAGGACCGAGAGGGCAGGATGACCGCATGACGCACGCGATGCTGAAGGGATCGAACGTCCCACTGGAAGCCACCACGGTACGCGCCGTGCTGCGCTGGACGCCCGGGCAGGGGGCTCCGGACGTCGACGCCTCCGCGCTGCTCCTCGGCCCCGACAGTCGCGTGCGCTCCGACGAGGACTTCGTCTTCTACAACCAGCCCCGGCACCCTTCCGGGAAGGTCTGGTGGCTCGGCAAGAAGCGTGCCGCCGATGGCCCCACCGACACGATCCAGACAGATCTGGCCGGTGTCGAGCCCGCCATCCGTCAGATTCTGCTGGTCGCTTCGGCGGAGGACGTCACCTTCGACCGGGTACAGGGGCTACGCATCCTGCTGTACGACGCGTCGGTCGCGGACCGCGAGCCGCTGCTCCAGTTCGACATCAAGCCGGAGACCGGCAAAGAGACGGCACTGATCTGTGGCGAGCTCTACCGCCGCGGGGACGGCTGGAAGTTCCGCGCCCTGGGCGAGGGCTACTCGAACGGTCTGCGGGGGCTCGCGACCGTCTACGGCATCACGGTGGACGAGTCGGAGACGGTCCAGGAGCCGTTCCCGCAGGCGCCGGACGCGTCGTCCCCGCTCCAGCCGGAGGCCCCCGCCCAGCCGCTGCCCCCGGAGCAGCCGCCGGTCACGGTCCCGGCCCAGCCGGACTACGGCTATCCGCAGCAGCCGCCCGCCACCCAGCCCGCGTACGGCTATCCGCAGCCCACCAGCCAGCCGGCCTACGGCGGCTACGGCTACCCGCCGCCGGTGACGACGGCGCCCGCCCCGGACGTCCGGCTGCCTCCCCAGGGGCCGCAGTTCATCCGGCCCTGAGGACAGTGGCGGGGCAGTAGCAGCGAGGGCGGGCCCGGGCGGTGCGGCCGCTAGCGGTCCGCCTTCGCCTTGTAGCCCCGGCCCCACTGCAGTCCCCAGCCGTACAGCCGGTCCAGTTCGGCCTGGAAGCCGTAGACGAACTTCACCTCGCGGCGCACGATCAGTTCGCCCTTGATGTTCTCGATCATCACGACCGCGCAGGAGCGGGCCTGGGGGTGGCGTTCGTCGAGGTGGATCTCGATGCGGGGGCCGTTGCTCGGGTAGAGCGTGACGCTCGCGTGGGTGCGGTCGAAGGCAGGGGTCTGGTCGTAGATGTAGACGAAGACCAGCAGGCGCTTGATCTCGTCCCGGTGGTCGAGGTTGATGTAGATCGTCTCGCCGGACGCCGAACCGAACCGGTCGTCACCGCTGAGCTTGACGTACGGCGGTCCGTTGGTGTCCCCGAGATAGCCGCCGAGGGGTTGTACGACGCCCTTGGAGCCGTCCATCAGTTCGTAGAGGCAGCCGAGGTCGAGGTCGACGTTGACCATGCTCTGGCTGTGGCCCATGACCTCCGGCGGCTTCAGTGCCTTGAAGGGGTGCCGCAGCAGGGACTCGCGGGGCGAGCCGCCTATGTCGGAGGTCCGCATCCGCCAGTTCAGGTTGACGCGCAGGTGTCCGGTGGCCGCTCCCTGCTTGGTGAGGGAGACCTGATGGTGCCGTTTGGTCAGCTCGATGGCGTTCGTGGCCGCGCTGCCGGAGTCGAACTCGCCCTTCCGGCCACCCATGAGTCCGTCAAAGAAGCCCATTCCCGCCCGCCCCTACGTCCACCGTCTTCACGGCGCCCACTTGGAAAAACCGGCGGGGCGGCCGGAGGCTTCCGGCCGCCCCGCTGAGAGCGTTCCCGCCCCCTGAGGGGTGTTACACCCCGGACGAGACCTCAGTCTTCTCGTCCGTGCCCGTCGCTTTTCCCTCTGCCGCTGCCAGGGCCCGGTTGCGGCGGACGGAGGACCAGAAGGACCAGCCGATCAGGATGACGCCGACGAGGCCGGTGATGACCTCGTTGATCTGGTACTGGATGGTGACCATGAGGATCACGGCCAGGGCGCCGATCGCGTAGTGCGCGCCGTGCTCCAGGTAGACGTAGTCGTCGAGCGTGCCCTGGCGGACCAGGTAGACGGTGAGCGAACGGACGTACATCGCGCCGATGCCCAGGCCCAGCGCCATCAGGACGATGTCGTTCGTGATGGCGAAGGCGCCGATCACGCCGTCGAAGGAGAACGAGGCGTCCAGGACCTCGAGGTACAGGAACATGAAGAAGGCTGCCTGGCCGGCCAGGACGATCGGCGGGCGCTTCTTGCCGGTACGTTCCGCCTCTTCCTCCTCCTCGTGCTCGCGTTCCTCCGCTTCTTCGAGGCGGTCCTCGAAGAAGCCGGAGAGACCACCGACGACCATGTACGTGATCAGACCCGCGATGCCGGAGATCAGCACCGTCTGCGCCTTGTCGGCGTGGCCGCCGCCGTGCTGGTGGGCGTGGGTCGCGAAGGTGAACGCGGTGATCAGCAGGACGATCAGGGCGATGCAGACCGACAGCATGTCGACCTTGCCGAGCTTGGCGAGCGGGCGCTCGATCCAGCGCAGCCACTGGATGTCCCGGTCCTCGAAGATGAAGTCGAGGAAGATCATCAGCAGGAACATGCCACCGAACGCGGCGATCGCCGGGTGCGCGTCGGTGACCAGTTCCTGGTAGTGGTCCTTGTTGTTGAGTGCGAGGTCGACCGCGTCGATCGGGCCGATCTTGGCGGTGACGGCGACGATCACGACCGGGAAGACCAGCCGCATGCCGAAGACCGCGATGAGGACACCGATCGTGAGGAAGATCTTCTGCCAGAAGGCGGACATCTTCTTCAGGATTCCGGCATTGACCACCGCGTTGTCGAACGACAGCGAGATCTCGAGGATGGAGAGGATCGCGACGATGCCGAAGGCCTCCCACCCCCCGTAGAGGACCGCCGCGACCAGGCCGATCGCGGTAATCGCGAACGACCAGCCGAAGGTTTTCAGAAGCACTGGCTACCCAATCCTGTATGTACGGGTCTCCCCCGCGCCGTACTCGGCTTTACTCACTGTTGACCACGAAGTCTAGGGCTTCGCTCTCCAGCCGGAACAGTAGGGGCGTTCCGCCGATGAAGGCGCAGGTCGGAGGGGTCGTCGTAGGGGATCGGGGCGTGGTCCCGGCGGACCTTACGAAACGTTGACCCCGAAGTCGAGGGCGATGCCGCGCAGCCCGGAGGCGTACCCCTGGCCCACGGCGCGGAACTTCCACTCGCCCTGGTAGCGGTAGAGCTCGCCGAAGATCATGGCCGTCTCGGTGGAGGCGTCCTCGCTGAGGTCGTAGCGGGCGAGTTCCTGGCCGTCCGCCTGGTTGACGACGCGGATGAAGGCGTTGCTGACCTGGCCGAAGGTCTGGCCGCGGTTGTCGGCGTCGTGGATGGAGACCGGGAAGATGATCTTGTCGCAGGTGGCCGGCACCTTCGGCAGGTCGACGATGATCGACTCGTCGTCGCCCTCGCCCTCACCGGTGAGGTTGTCGCCGGTGTGCTCGACGGAGCCGTCCGGGCTCTTGAGCTGGTTGTAGAAGATGAACCACTCGTCCCCCATCACCCGGCCGCCGGTGCACAGCAGCGCACTGGCGTCCAGGTCGAAGTCGGCTCCGGTGGTGGAACGTGCGTCCCAGCCGAGCCCGACCAACACCTGCGTGAGGTTGGGTGCGGCCTTGGACAGGGAGACGTTGCCCCCCTTGGCGAGCGTGACGCCCATAGTGCTGGTCCTCCCCGAGGTGATGCTTCTTTGGTTGTCCTGCGCCTCCGGCGCCGCACCCAAACGGTGCGGCGCCGGACGATTGCCCTGAGGGCGTCCCCGTTGCCGGGGCAGCGCCTCAGACGTTGACGCCGAAGTCCTGGGCGATACCGCGCAGGCCCGAGGCGTAGCCCTGGCCGATGGCGCGGAACTTCCACTCCGCGCCGTTGCGGTACAGCTCGCCGAAGACCATGGCCGTCTCCGTGGAGGCGTCCTCGGAGAGGTCGTAGCGGGCGATCTCGGCGCCGCCGGCCTGGTTCACCACGCGGATGAACGCGTTGCGGACCTGGCCGAAGGACTGCTGGCGGTTCTCGGCGTCGTAGATCGAGACCGGGAAGGTGATCTTGTCGACGTCGGCCGGGACCGCCGCCAGGTTCACCTTGATCGCCTCGTCGTCGCCCTCGCCCTCACCGGTGGTGTTGTCACCGGTGTGCTCGACGGAGCCGTCCGGGCTCTTGAGGTTGTTGAAGAAGACGAAGTTCGCGTCACTGGCGACCTTGCCCGCGCTGTTCAGGAGCAGGGCGCTGGCGTCCAGGTCGAAGTCCGTACCGGTCGTGGTGCGGACGTCCCACCCCAGACCGACGATGACCGCGGTCAGGCCCGGGGCCTCCTTGGTCAGTGAAACGTTGCCGCCCTTGCTGAGGCTGACTCCCACGAGTCCTCCATTGGTTTGTGGGGGCGGGGAGCCCCGACGTGCGTTGCTATCGGATCAACGTCTCGATCCTAGTGACGGGTTCCCGTACCCCGCAGGCCCTGGAACCGAACAATCACAGGGTGTCGAGCGCCTTGACGTACGAGTTCAGGTCGCGGGCGTCCGGCAGGGCGTTGACGACGGTCCAGCGGACCACGCCCTCCTTGTCGATGACGAAGGTGCCGCGCACCGCGCAGCCCTTGTCCTCGGCGAAGACGCCGTAGGCGCGGGATACCTCGCCGTGCGGCCAGAAGTCGCTGAGCAGCGGGTAGTCCAGGCCCTCCTGCTCGGCGAAGACCCGCAGGGTGTGGATGGAGTCGTTGGAGACCGCGAGCACCTGGGTGTCGCGGTCGGCGAACTTCGGCAGGTTGTCCCGCACCTCGCACAGCTCGCCGGTGCACACACCGGTGAAGGCGAAGGGGTAGAAGAGCAGCACCACGTTCTTCGCGCCACGGAAGTCGGAGAGCTTCACGGTGGCGCCGTGGTTGTCCTTGAGCTCGAAGTCAGGGGCCTTGTCGCCGACCTGGATCGCCATTGTCGCGGTTGTCCCTTCGGTGGGCTGTTCGGGTGGCCTCCCACCCTACGCAGCGATCACCGGGAACCGGCGGACGGGCCGGGCGAACCGGCCCGTCCGGGGTCAATGGGTCACTTCTTGGACTTGGCCGCCTTGGGCGTCACCAGCCGGCTGCCGCTCCAGTCCTTCCCCACGCTGACGCTCTTGGAGGCCGACAGCCCCGCCGTCGTCGCGGCTTCGGAGATGTCGCTGGGCTCGACGTATCCGTCACGGCCGGTCTTCGGCGTGAGGAGCAGGATCGAGCCGCCTTCCTCGATGTACGTGGTGGCGTCCACCAGCACATCGGTCAGGTCGCCGTCCTCGTCGCGGAACCAGAGCACCACGGCATCGGCGACGTCGTCATAGTCCTCGTCCACAAGGTCGCTGCCGATGACTTCCTCAATGGCCTCGCGGAGCTCCTGGTCTACGTCGTCGTCGTAGCCGATCTCCTGGACCACCTGCTCGGGCTGGAACCCCAGCCTCACGGCAGGGCTCGTCTCCGCGTGGTCCGCGGTCGCGCTCACGGGTTGCCTCCTGATCATGTCTTGATGAGTGTCTCAGCGTCGCGCACGCGCGAAGCATTGGCCGTAGTCCACACGGGCGGGGCGGATCGCGCAAGTACCCGGCCGTTCAGACCGCCGAAACGGTGACGTTCCTGGCCGTGTCACCCCAACTCCAGGCACGCCGACACGGCCATAAGTGACCCACACCACACCTTTCTGCCCCCTTTGTGGCATTGAGAACCAGCCGGAGCTCACGTAGGTCTCGGTTACCTCTCAGTAGAGATGACGTTTGCTTTCCCGAGGTACACGATGGGGAACGGTGCAGACAGACCGAAAAGCAGCCTCACAGCAGCCCTCTGACAGGTAAGGAACAGCGTGGCTTCCGGATCCGATCGCAACCCGATCATCATTGGCGGCCTTCCGAGTCAGGTTCCTGACTTCGACCCCGAGGAAACGCAGGAGTGGCTCGACTCCCTCGACGCCGCCGTCGACGAGCGCGGCCGTGAGCGGGCCCGCTACCTGATGCTCCGGCTGATCGAGCGGGCCCGCGAGCGGCGCGTGGCCGTGCCCGAGATGCGCAGCACGGACTACGTGAACACCATCGCGACCAAGGACGAGCCGTTCTTCCCCGGCAACGAGGAGATCGAGCGCAAGGTCCTGAACGCGACCCGCTGGAACGCGGCGGTGATGGTCTCGCGCGCGCAGCGGCCCGGCATCGGGGTCGGCGGCCACATCGCCACCTTCGCCTCCTCCGCGTCCCTCTACGACGTGGGCTTCAACCACTTCTTCCGCGGCAAGGACGAGGGCGACGGCGGTGACCAGGTCTTCTTCCAGGGCCACGCCTCCCCCGGCATCTACGCGCGCGCGTTCCTGCTGGACCGCCTCAGCGAGCAGAACATGGACGGCTTCCGCCAGGAGAAGTCCAAGGCGCCCAACGGGCTGTCCTCGTATCCGCACCCGCGGCTGATGCCGGACTTCTGGGAGTTCCCGACCGTGTCGATGGGCCTCGGCCCGATCGGCGCGATCTACCAGGCGCGGATGAACCGCTACATGCACGCGCGCGGGATCGCCGACACGTCGAAGTCGCACGTGTGGGCCTTCCTCGGCGACGGCGAGATGGACGAGCCGGAGTCGCTGGGCCAGCTGACCATCGCCGCGCGCGAGAACCTGGACAACCTGACCTTCGTCGTCAACTGCAACCTCCAGCGCCTCGACGGTCCGGTGCGCGGCAACGGCAAGGTGATCCAGGAGCTGGAGTCGGTCTTCCGGGGCGCCGGCTGGAACGTCATCAAGCTGGTCTGGGACCGCTCCTGGGACCCGCTGCTCGCCCAGGACCGCGACGGCGTGCTGGTCAACCGGATGAACACGACGCCGGACGGCCAGTACCAGACGTACGCGACCGAGTCCGGCTCCTACATCCGCGAGCACTTCTTCGGGGACGACCAGCGGCTGCGCGCGATGGTCGAGGGCATGTCCGACGAGCAGATCCTGCACCTGGGCCGCGGCGGTCACGACCACCGCAAGGTCTACGCGGCGTTCAAGGCGGCCAACGAGCACCGGGGCCAGCCGACGGTCATCCTCGCCAAGACCATCAAGGGCTGGACGCTGGGCCCCAACTTCGAGGGCCGCAACGCCACGCACCAGATGAAGAAGCTGACGGTCGCCGACCTCAAGGGCTTCCGGGACCGGCTGCACCTGCCGATCTCCGACAAGGAGCTGGAGTCCGGCCCGCCGCCGTACTACCACCCGGGTCGCGACTCGGAGGAGATCCAGTACATGCACGACCGGCGCAAGTCGCTGGGCGGGTACGTCCCCACCCGCGTCGTGCGCGCCAAGCCGCTCGCGCTGCCGGACGACAAGGTGTACGCGAGTGTGAAGAAAGGCTCGGGCCACCAGTCCATCGCGACGACCATGGCCTTCGTCCGGCTCCTCAAGGACCTCATGCGGGACAAGGAGCTCGGTAAGCGCTTCGTGCTGATCGCGCCGGACGAGTACCGCACCTTCGGCATGGACTCCTTCTTCCCGAGCGCGAAGATCTACAACCCGCTGGGCCAACAGTACGAGTCGGTCGACCGTGATCTGCTGCTCGCCTACAAGGAGTCGCCGACCGGCCAGATGCTGCACGACGGCATCTCGGAGGCCGGCTGCACGGCGTCCCTGATCGCGGCGGGCTCGGCGTACGCCACCCACGGCGAACCGCTCATCCCGGTCTACGTCTTCTACTCGATGTTCGGTTTCCAGCGCACCGGCGACCAGTTCTGGCAGATGGCTGACCAGTTGGCGCGCGGTTTCGTCCTGGGCGCGACCGCCGGACGGACGACGCTGACCGGTGAGGGGCTCCAGCACGCCGACGGCCACTCGCAGCTGCTCGCCTCGACCAACCCGGGCTGTGTCGCGTACGACCCGGCGTACTCGTACGAGATCGCGCACATCGTGCAGGACGGGCTGCGGCGGATGTACGGGCCGACCGCGGACGGCAAGCCGGGCGAGGACGTCTTCTACTACCTGACCGTCTACAACGAGCCGATCCTGCACCCGGCCGAGCCGGAGAACGTGGACGTCGACGGCATCGTCAAGGGCATCCACCGCATCGGCGAGGGCACCTCGGGCTCCATCCCGGCGCAGATCATCGCCTCGGGCGTGGCCGTGCCGTGGGCGGTCGAGGCGCAGCGGATCCTCGCGGAGGACTGGAACGTGCGGGCCGATGTCTGGTCGGCGACCTCCTGGAACGAGCTGCGGCGCGAGGCGGTCGACGTGGAGCGGCACAACCTGCTGCACCCGGAGGAGGAGCAGCTCGTTCCGTACGTGACGCGGAAGTTGGGCAACGCGCAGGGTCCGTTCGTGGCCGTGTCCGACTGGATGCGGTCGGTTCCGGACCAGATCGCGCGCTGGGTGCCGGGGACGTATCAGTCCCTGGGGGCGGACGGGTTCGGGTTCGCGGACACCCGGGGGGCGGCGCGGCGGTTCTTCCACATCGACGCGCAGTCGATCGTGGTGGCCGTGCTGACGGAGCTGGCCCGGGAAGGGAAGGTCGACCGGTCGGCGCTGAAGCAGGCCATCGACCGGTACCAGTTGCTGGATGTCGCGGCTGCGGATCCTGGAGCCGCCGGCGGCGACGCGTAGGTGGAACGACTGAGGGGTGGTGCGGCCGATGGCCTCACCACCCTTCGGTGTTTCTTTACGATGCGGGCATGAAGGAACTGTCGGCACAAGCCCGTTGGGAGCAGCGCACCCAACGGCCGCTGCTGGCGCTCGCGGTGGGGTTCGCCGTTGCCTACGCCGTGCCGATCGTGGACAAGACCGCCGGGCACTCGCTGACGACGGTGTGCACGGCGGTCGAGTGGGTGGTGTGGGGCGCGTTCGCCGGGGACTACCTGGTGCGGCTGGCGATGAGCGACCAGCGCAAGCAGTTCGTACGGACGCACTGGCTGGACCTGTGTGCCGTACTGCTGCCGCTGCTCCAGCCGTTGCGGCTGCTGCGCATGGTGTCCACCTTGATGCTGGTGGGGCGGCGGGCGCGGATGGCCTCGCAGATCCAGCTGACGACGTATGTCGTGGGGGCCGTCGTCGGGCTGCTGATGTTCGGATCGCTGGCCGTGCTGTCGGTCGAGCGGGGCTCGCCGGACGGGAACATCCGCACGTTGGGTGACGCCCTGTGGTGGTCGTTCACGACGATGACGACCGTGGGGTACGGGGACCACGCGCCGACCACCGGTCTGGGCCGGATGGTCGCCGTCGGGCTGATGCTGTCCGGCATCGCGCTGCTCGGTGTGGTCACCGCGAACATCGCCACATGGTTCCTCGCGCGGTTCGAGAAGGACGACGTGGAGGAGCGGCGGCAGACCGAGGCCATCGAGGCGCTGACCGCGGAGGTGCGGGCGCTGCGCGCCGAGGTCGCGGCGCTGCGCGAGCCGTCCGCGCCGTTGCGGGAACCGTCGGCCAAGTCGTGATCGGTGGTGCGCCGGAGGATGTGGCGGGCTCGGTCAGAGGAACAGCCAGTAGATCGCCAGGAGCGTGTCGAGCGCGCCCAGCACCAGGGCCACGAGGGCGGGGACCGGACGGGTCCTGCCCCAGGTGCGGCCCATGGCGAGCCAGCCGCAGACGATCGCCACCGGGCCGAGGATGAGGCCCAGTACGAAGAATCCGGCGATCGCGCAGACGACTCCGACGATTCCCAGCGTCGCGCGGTCCGGCCCGGTCCGTGACCTCGTGCGGCCACGCGAGCGGGGGTGCCTGCGCGTTCTGCTTCCGAAGCCCGCCATCATCAACTCCCTCTGCCCCGGAGTCTGTTCGGGGCTCGGAAGTTCGGGTACCCCCGATGCGGCCGCTCATCGCCCCGGGCCTGCGGCGCGCTGTCCCCCTCCGGCAGCGCGCCGCGGTCCGAGTCACCCCCTGCGGAGGGCTTGACCCACTGTGACCTGCGGCGCGTGCCGAACTGAAGGAATCTTTAGCGTCTTCACCCTGATAGGCGAAGTCCGTTGAAAACCCGTCAGGCGAGCCCGGCGGGCCGTCCCCGGACCCCGTCCCGTCAGATGTGGCCCACGCCCGCGCCGGCGTCCGCGTTCGCACCGCGCTTGGTGAGGAAGGCGACGAAGACCGCCACGACCGCCACCCCGCACGCGACGAGGGAGGCGAGGCTCATGCCGGAGATGAACGTGTCGTGCGCGACGTCGGCGATCTTCGCGGCGATCGCCTCGGGCGTGCCCTTGGCGACCGGTGCCACGCCGACCTGGACGGCCTCGGAGGCCTGGTCCAGCTGGCTCGGGGTGAGCTCGGGGAGCCCGGCGCCCTTCCAGTTGGCCGCCAGGTCGCTGTCCACCTTGGACGCCATCACGCCGCCGAGGACCGCGGTGCCGAGGCTGCCGCCGATCTGCATCGCGGCCTGCTGGAGCCCGCCGGCGACGCCGGAGAGCTCCATCGGCGCGTTGCCGACGATGACCTCGGTGGCGCCGACCATGACCGGCGCGAGGCCGAGGCCGAGCAGGGCGAACCAGATGGACATCACGGCGCTGCTGGTGTCCGTCTCCAGCGTCGACATGCCGTACATGGCGATCGCGACGGACGCCATGCCGCCGGCCAGCGGGATGCGCGGGCCGAGCTTGGTGATCAGGGCGCCCGCGAGCGGGGAGCCGACGATCATCATGCCGGTGAGGGGAAGCAGGTGCAGGCCCGCGTCGATCGGGCTCATGCCGTGCACGTTCTGGAGGTAGAACGTCACGAAGAACAGGCCGCCCATGAAGGCGATGGCCATCAGGACCATCAGCACGACACCCGCGGACAGCGCCACCGAGCGGAACAGGCCCAGCGGGATCAGCGGCTCCTTGACCTTCGTCTCCCAGAAGGCGAAGAGGGCGAAGCCCAGGACGGCCGCGGCCAGGAACGCCCAGGTCTTGCCGTCGCCCCAGCCCCACGCCGGGGCCTTGATGAGGGCCCAGACCAGGCAGAACATCGCGCCGGACAGCAGGGCGATGCCCGGGAGGTCGAAGGAGCGCGGCGCGTTCTCGGCGCGGTGGTCCAGCAGGATCACCAGGCCGAGGACCAGGGCGATGATGCCGACCGGCACGTTGATGAAGAACACCGACTGCCAGTTGACGTGCTCGACGAGGACACCGCCGAGGATCGGGCCGCCGGCGGTGGAGGCGCCGATGACCATGCCCCAGATGCCGATCGCCATGTTGAGCTTCTCGGCCGGGAAGGTGGCGCGCAGCAGGCCGAGCGCGGCCGGCATCAGCAGCGCGCCGAACAGGCCCTGGAGCACGCGGAAGGTGACGACCGCGGCGATGCTGCTGGACAGGCCGATGGCACCGGACGCGGCGGCGAAGCCGGTGACGCCGATCAGGAAGGTCTGGCGGTGCCCGAAGCGGTCGCCGAGCTTGCCCGCGGTGATCAGGGAGACCGCGAGGGCCAGGAAGTAGCCGTTGGTGATCCACTGGACGTCGGCGAAGCTCGCGCCCAGGTCCTTCTGGATGGCCGGGTTGGCGATGGCCACGATGGTGCCGTCCAGGGCCACCATCATGACGCCGACGGCGACCGTGATGAGGGTGAACCAGGGGTGGCCGCGCAGCCCGGCGGACGGCGCCTTGTCCGACGGGAGCGTCGGTGCCTTGTCCCCCGACCCCGCCGTCTCGATGGTGGTCTGACTAGTCATACCGCGAGGCTAATGACAGCCGCTGACAATTGACAAACCAATTCACAAGTCGGTAACTGACGCATATGGAAACACTGCGCGAACGCAAGAAACAGCGCACCCGGGACGAGCTGCTGCGCGCCGCCGTCGAGTTGTTCACCTCCCGCGGCTACGAGCGGACCACCGTCGACGACATCGCCGCCGCCGTCGACGTCTCGCAGCGCACCTTCTTCCGCTACTTCGCCGGCAAGGACGAGGCCGCCCTCGCACTGCACGACCTGGTCACCGTCCGGTTCGTCGAGGCGGTGCGCGAACGCCCCGCCCACGAGGCGCCGCTGGAGGCGCTGCGCCGGGCGGTGCTCGGGAACTGGGACGCCCTGAACGAGATCGTCGAGTCGGTCGTACCCGTGGAGCGCTTCCTCCGCATGTACCGGGTGATCGAGTCGACGCCGGTGCTGCTCGCCGCGCATCTGCGGCACAGCGAGGAGACCGAGGAGACCCTCGCGCGCGTGCTCGCCGAGCGCGAGGGCCTCGACGTGGACGCCGATCCGCGGCCGCGGCTGGCCGTGGCGGTCTTCGGCGGGGTGATGCGGGTGGCGGAGCGGCAGTGGACCCGGCGCGAGGACCTCGGTCTGGCGGCGATGCGCGAGCTGACGAACACCTACCTCGAACAGGTGGGACCCGCACTCACGGACAGCTGGCGAACACACTGAGGAACCTTCGGAACCTTTGAGGTCAACGCCACGTTTATCGAAACGTGATCTCGGTCACTCGGCTCACGCGAGACCGTCCCGTTCTCCTAGTGTGTCCTCCCAGTGACTTCCTTCGACACCTCCCCGCAACTGAACGTCTGGCGCGCACTGCTCGCGCTGGCCGTCGTCTTCGTGATGCTGGCGACCACGGGCTGGACGGCCCTGCGCAGCCACCACGACAAGACCCCGCTCCAGGCTTCACGCTCCTCCTGGGAACACGGCCGCCTGCACGGACACCGGCTCCCGGACCCGGACGCGGCCCCCGCCGTGCTCTCCCGGTTCTTCGCCTCGCTCACCGTGCAGCAGCGCACCGACCTCGCCCACCGCTATCCCCTCGCGGTCGGCAACATGAACGGCGCCCCCGTCGCCCTGCGCTACCGCGCCAACCACCTCGCGCTCGCCAAGCAGCGCCGGGTGGAGGCCAAGCGCATGCACGACAGCCGGCTCTCGCCCACCGGGCAGCACGAGGCAGGCCGCCGGATGCACCGCTACGAGGCGCTGATGCACCAGGGCCGGCACATCCTCGCCTTCGACCCCGAGGGCACCGGCCGGGTCGCCGAGGTCTTCGGCAACCTCCAGCACGCCGAGCGCGTCTCGGTCGTCGTCCCCGGCGTCGACACCGACCTGCTCACCTTCCAGAAGACCAACAAGCCCTACTCGGCACCGGTCGGCATGGCCAAGTCGCTCTACACCGCGGAGCAGGCCGCCGACCCCTCGACGCGTACGGCCGTGATCGCCTGGGCCGACTACACCGCGCCCGCCGGACTCGGCATCGACTCGGCGACCGCGATGCGCGCCAAGGACGGCGCCGTGCGGCTGAACGCCCTGGTGCGCGCCCTGCCCGGCAAGGCGCCGGTCTCGCTCTTCTGCCACAGCTACGGCTCCGTGGTGTGCGGGATCGCCGCGCACACGCTGCCGCGCCGGGTGGCCGACATAGCGGTGGCCGGCAGCCCCGGCATGCGCACCGAGAAGGCCTCCCACCTGCACACCTCCGCACAGGTGTGGTCGATGCGGGACGCCACCGACTGGATCCAGGACGTGCCCTACCTGGAGCTCGGCGGGCTCGGCCACGGCGCCGACCCGGTCTCCTCGGCCTTCGGGGCACGGGTGCTGTCGGCACAGGGCGCGAAGGGACACGGCGGCTATTTCGAGCCGGACACCGAGAGCCTCCTCAACTTCGCCGAGATCGGTGTCGGCGCGTACGGCTCGGTGCGGTGCGCGCGTGACAACGACGCGTGTCTCGCCGGTTTGTCCGGCGCGGCGACGACCGGACGCGCGTAGAGGCGCAGGAACTGCGGTCTGTGCGAGATGGCGACGAAGAAGCGGTCCGCGCATACGATGAGCCGCATGGGTGACGTACTGGCCGGATTTCACGCTGCCTGGGAGTTCGAGTCCGACTCCGTGCTCATCCGCTACGAACGCGGGATTCGGACACCCAAGCTCTTTCAGGCGCTGGGGGAACGGCGTGTCCCGCTCGACGCGATCGCCGGGGTGACGCTGACGCCCGGCAAGCGCGGCACGGTGGTCCTGCGGATCGTTCCGCGGGTCGGGGCGGATCCACTGGTCGAGGCGGCGGCGGGGCAGCTGAAGGAAGCGTGCGATCCGTATCGGCTGGTGCTGTCCGCCGAACGCGAGACGCTCGCCGAGTACTACGCCGACGAGCTGCGGGCGCGGCTGAGCGGGGACGGCGAGCCCGCGGAGCGGTTCCTGGTGGCCGCGCCCGAGGCGCCGCGGGCGTTCAAGGCGTACGACGCGAAGGCGTCCTTCGACGGGAAGACCGTGCACTTCCGGTGGTTCTGGACGGGCGCGTCGTCGGCGAAGTGGAAGGCCGGCGACCAGAGTTTCCCGGTGACCGAGCTGAGTGGTGTCGAGTGGCGGTCGCCCGAGGTCTTCGAAGGGCATCTGCGGTTGCTGCGGCGGGATGTGGGCGCGCAGCCGGCACAGGCCGATCAGGATCCGGCGGCCGTGGTGTTCGGGCTGGGGTACGGGCCCGTGCACGAGTCGTTGCCGTTCGCTGCCGCGGTTTTGGAGGCTGTGCGGGATCGGGGGCCCGTTGCGGCTGTGTCGGCCGGGGCGCCGAGGCGCGATCCGGCCGACATCGCCGAGAGGATCCGTCATCTGGGCGAGCTGCACCAGGCGGGGCTCGTCACGGATGAGGAGTTCTCCGTCAAGAAGGCGGAGTTGCTGGCGGAGTTGTGAGGTGCGATTTCGGGTGCGGGTTGTGGTGGGTTGCTCGCGCAGTTCCCCGCGCCCCTAAGTACCTCTACTCGCGGCCTGCTGATGAGAACCGCATGTCTGCGTAGCGGTCTCCCGCCACCTTCGACGCGATCGGTTCCAGGGCTGCCAGCTCGGACTCCGTCAGGACGATGGCCGTGGCTCCGGCGTTCTCCTCCACCCTGCTCGGCTTGCGGGTGCCCGGGATCGGGACGACCGGCAGGTTGTGGACCGTTGTCTGTTGCTGGGCCCAGGCCAGGGCGATCTGGCCGAGGGAGGCGTCGTGGGCCGCGGCGACGGTGCGGATGGGGTCCAGGAGGGCCGCGTTGGCCGCCGCGTTCTCGCCCGTGTAGCGGGGCTGCTGGCGGCGGAAGTCGTCGGAGGTGAGTTCCTTGTCGGCGTGGGTGAAGGAACCGGTGAGGAAACCTCGGCCGAGCGGGGAGTAGGGGACGAGGGCCACGCCCAGTTCCCGCGCCGCCGGCACCACGTTGGGCTCGATGTCCCGGCTGAACAGGGACCACTCGGACTGGACGGCCGCGATCGGGTGGATCGCGTGGGCCGCGTGGAGTTCCGCCGCCGTGACCTCGCTCAGGCCCAGGTGCTTGACCTTGCCCTGGCGGACCAGCTCGGCCATGGCACCGACGGACTCCTCGATCGGTACGTTCACATCGCGCCGGTGCATGTAGTAGAGGTCGATCTCGTCGACGTCCAGACGCTTCAGGCTCGCCTCGACGGCCTGGCGGATGTAGGGCGGGTCGTTGCGGATGACCCGGCGCGTGGGCTCGCCCGGCGGGATCGACAGGGCGAACTTGGTCGCGATGACGACCTGGTCGCGGTTGGCCTTGAAGAACGGGGAAAGGAAGCGCTCGTTCTCGCCCTGGCCGTACGCGTCCGCCGTGTCGTACAGCGTGATCCCCAGTTCGAGGGCGCGCTCCAGGGTGGCGCGGGACTCCTGCGCGTCCGAGGGGCCGTAGGCGAAGCTCATGCCCATGCAGCCCAGGCCCTGGACGCCGACCTCCGGACCGGTGGCGCCGAGTCGTACGGTCGGGATCCTGCCGTTCGTCATCGCACTTTCTCCGCCTCGTAGGCACGGGCGCCGTCGGCGTCCGCGTAGAAACTGATCTTCCGGTCGAGCACCGCGAGCGTGTCCTGGAGCTCGGCGATCCGGGCCACGACGTCCCGGCGGGTCGCTTCGAGCAGCTCGAAACGGTCGCCGAACGTGTGGTCGCCCTCGCGCACGAGTTCCGCGTACCGGACCATGTCGGCGACCGGCATGCCGGTGAGCCGCAGCTTTCCGACGAGGTCGAGCCAGTCGAGGTCGCGGTTGCTGTAGCGGCGCTGGCCGGTGTGGGAGCGGTCGACGTGCGGCATGAGCCCGATGCGCTCGTACCAGCGCAGGGTGTGCGCGGTGAGGCCGGTGAACGCGACGACCTCGCTGATCGTGTAGCTGTCCTCGCCCTCGGGGCGCCGGTGCGGGTGGGGCGGGGCGCCGCAGAGGTCGGTCCTGGTGGGGGTGGTCTCCATCACCGTCATGCGCTCAACGCTATGGCCTTGGAGTGCACTCCAAGCAAGCGGAACAGGTAATAAATCGGCAGGACGTGGTGGCGGGGCGCTCGCTAGCGTACGGGCATGAGTCTCGTACGTCGTGCGGTGCCCGAGGATGCGCCGGAAGTGCTGCGTCTGCGCCAGGTGATGATCGACGCCCTGCCGGGGTCGGACGGGTCCACGGAGTGGCATGCGGAGTCGCTGCCGACCCTGCGGAAGAAGCTGGGTGAGCGGGACGGGGACTTCGCCGCGTTCGTCGTGGATCACCCCGAGCGGCCCGAGGGGCTGGCCGCGCTGGTGGTCGGCACCGTCGACTACCGGATCGGGAAGTCCGGGGATCCGCGCGGGGCGGTCGGTTTCGTCTTCAGCGTGGCGACCGATCCCGACGCCCGGCGCCGGGGGTACGCGCGCGCCTGCATGGCGGAGCTGCTGTCCTGGTTCCGCGAGCGGGGCGCCGCCCGGGTCCATCTGACCGCGTCGCCGCAGGCCGAGCCGCTGTACGTCTCCCTGGGCTTCCGCCCCAAGCCGGACCCCTTGCTGGAGCTGCACCTGTGAGCGCATAGGCTCGACGGCATGTCGCTGAAGAGCCTCGCGCTGATCGAGAACTGGCCGGTGCCCACCGCCGCGGCGGGCGCCGTGCGCGCGGACGGCACGCTCCTGGGCACGCACGGCCCGGCGGACCACCGCTTCCCGCTGGCCTCGGTCACCAAGCCGCTCGCGGCGTACGCCGCCCTCGTCGCGTACGAGGAGGGGGCGATCGACCTCGACGAGCCGGCCGGGCCGCCCGGGTCGACGGTGCGGCATCTGCTCGCGCACACCTCGGGCCTCGCCTTCGACGAGCACCGCGTGACGGCTCCGCCCGGTGAGCGGCGGCTGTACTCCAACGCCGGTTTCGAGCAGCTCGGCGAGCACATCGCCACGGCGACGGAGATCCCCTTCGCCGACTACCTGCACCAGGCGGTCCTCGAACCGCTCGGCATGACCGCCACCTCCCTCGACGGCTCCCCCGCGAAGGACGGCGTCTCGACGGTGGACGACCTGCTCCGGTTCGCCGCCGAGGTCCAGGCACCGCGCCTGCTCGACCCGCGCACGGTCGCCGAGGCGATGACGGTCCAGTACCCGGGCACCAAGGGCGTCCTGCCGGGCTACGGCCACCAGAACCCCAACGACTGGGGCCTCGGCTTCGAGATCCGCGACTCCAAGTCCCCGCACTGGACGGGCGGTTCGTCCTCCCCGCGCACCTTCGGCCACTTCGGCCAGGCGGGTACGTTCCTGTGGCTCGACCCGGACGCGGGCGCGGCCTGCGTGGCCCTGACGGACCGGGCGTTCGGACCGTGGGCGGTCGAGGTGTGGCCGGCGTTCACGGACGCGGTGCTGGCGGAACTCCCTTAGCCCTGGGCTCGATTCCGACGTCGGCCCTAGTTCTGATCCCGGCCCGCCATCTCCCACACCAGCAGCTCGACGGGCGTCACCCCCACCGCCTCGACCCCCTTGGCGTCGGTGATGCGGGCCGCGTCACCCGCCGCCAACTCCTCGCCGTCCAGCCGGACTTCACCGCGCACGACATGCACGTACACGTACGCCCCGTCCGGCACGGCCGTCCGCTCCCCCGCGCCCAGTCGCCGCACATGCAGCATCGCGCCCGCCTCCGGAACGGCGTACGGCGTGGAGTCGGCGATGCCGTGGACGATCTCGTAGGCGGGTTCGCCACCGGGCTCCAGCGGGGCGAGCCACATCTGGACGAAGACAAGAGGCATGGGCCCGACATTGCGCTCGACATGCCGTACCCCCGCCCCGGAGCTGAGCCGCTGCACGTCCCCGGCCCTGACGACGGTCTCGTGCCCGGCGGAGTCCCGATGGGTGAGTTCCCCCTCCACCACCCACGTCACGATCTCGGTATGGCTGTGCGGGTGCTCGTCGAACCCGGCACCGGGAGCGAGCCGCTCCTCGTTGCAGGCGATCACGGCCCCGAACCGAAGGTTGTCGGGCTCGTAGTGCGGCCCGAAGGAGAACGCGTGCCAGGACTCGATGCCGGCCGCCGGCTCCCCGCCTGGATAGCGCTCAGCAGCGCGCCGCACATCCATCACACCCCCACGGTAGCCCCGACCCCCCACACCCCCGTCCCGATAAGGCAGTCTTGTCCCCGTGCCCGAACCCGAAGCCAGCAAGCCCGGCGCCCCGGTGCCCGTCCATTCGCACTCCGCGACCCTGAGGCGACTGGAGAAGTCGTCCGGAAGTCTCGCCGCGCAGGCCATCGCGCGGATGGACGAGACGCTGCCGTGGTACCGGGCGATGCCCCCGGAGAACCGTTCCTGGATCGGTCTGGTCGCCCAGGCGGGTATCGCCGCGTTCACCGAGTGGTTCCGGCGCCCCGACGCCCCGCAGGCGATCTCCACCGACGTGTTCGGCACCGCGCCCCGTGAGCTGACCCGGGCGATCACGCTGCGGCAGACGGTCGAGATGGTGCGGACCACCATCGAGGTCATGGAGTCCGCGATCGACGAGGTCGCGGCCCCCGGCGACGAGAGCGTGCTGCGCGAGGCGCTGCTGGTGTACGCCCGGGAGATCGCCTTCGCCACCGCCCAGGTGTACGCCCAGGCCGCCGAGGCACGCGGTGCCTGGGACGCGCGCCTGGAGTCGCTCGTGGTCAACGCGGTGCTGAGCGGGGAGGCCGACGAGGGCGCCGTCAGCCGCGCCGCCGCCCTCGGGTGGAACGCGCCCGAACATGTCTGCGTCGTCCTCGGGACCGCGCCCGACGGGGACTCCGAGCTGACCGTCGAGGCCATCCGGCGGGCCGCCCGCCACGCCAAGCTCCAGGTGCTCACCGGCGTGCTCGGCGACCGGCTCGTGGTGATCGCCGGCGGCAGCGACAACCCGATCGCCGTCGCCAAGTCGCTGATCGGGCCCTTCGCCGCGGGTCCCGTGGTGGCCGGGCCCGTCGTGCCCGACCTGCTCGCCGGGACCCGGTCCGCGCAGGCCGCCGCCGCCGGACTCAAGGCGTGTTCCGCCTGGCAGGACGCCCCGCGGCCGGTGCTCGCGGACGATCTGCTGCCGGAACGCGCGATGGCCGGTGATCCCGGCGCGCGGGAGCAGTTGGTGGAGGAGATCTACAGACCGCTGGAGGAAGCCGGGTCGGCGCTGCTGGAGACGCTCTCCGTCTATCTCGAACAGGCGAGCAGTCTCGAAGGCGCCGCCCGGATGCTCTTCGTGCACCCGAACACCGTGCGCTACCGGCTTCGACGTGTGACTGACGTCACCGGCTGGTCGCCATCGGATGTACGGTCGGCGTTCACGCTGCGGATCGCGCTGATCCTGGGGCGTCTGGCCGATGGAGATCCCCAGACCTAGCCTTTTGTCGGGGCTCCACAAAACCGCCTCGTGTTCTTCGTCCCTGTCCCCACGGGCGGTCGTGGCCGTCCACAAGAGAGAGTGTGAGAGTGCTCGTACTCGTCGCTCCCGGCCAGGGCGCTCAGACGCCCGGCTTCCTGACTCCCTGGCTCGACCTCCCCGGTGCCGCCGACCGCGTCGCCGCGTGGTCGGACGCCATCGGCCTGGACCTCGCCCACTACGGCACGCAGGCCGACGCGGACGCGATCCGTGACACCGCCGTCGCCCAGCCGCTGCTGGTCGCCGCCGGGCTGCTGTCCGCCACCGCCCTGGGCGACATCACCCCGGGCGCGGTCGCGGGCCACTCCGTCGGCGAGATCACCGCGGCCGCCTTCGCGGGCGTCCTGGACGACTCGGCCGCCCTCACCCTCGTACGCAAGCGGGGCCTGGCCATGGCCGAGGCCGCCGCGATCACCGAGACCGGTATGTCGGCGCTGCTCGGCGGCGACCCCGACGTCTCCGTCGCGCACCTGGAGAAGCTGGGTCTGACCCCGGCGAACGTGAACGGCGCGGGCCAGATCGTCGCGGCCGGCACGCTGGAGCAGCTCGCCGCGCTGGCCGAGGACAAGCCCGAGGGCGTCCGCAAGGTCGTCCCGCTCAAGGTCGCCGGCGCCTTCCACACCCACCACATGGCCCCGGCCGTCGACGCGCTGGCCAAGGCCGCCGCCGACCTCGCGCCGGGCGACCCGAAGCTCCCGTACGTCTCCAACAAGGACGGTCGTACGGTCGCCACCGGCGCCGAGATCCTTCAGCGGCTGGTCGGCCAGGTCGCCAACCCGGTCCGCTGGGACCTGTGCATGGAGACCTTCAAGGAGCTCGGCGTAACGGCCCTGGTCGAGGTGTGCCCCGGCGGCACCCTGACCGGCCTCGCCAAGCGCGCGCTGCCCGGCGTGAAGACGCTGGCCCTCAAGACCCCCGACGACCTCGACGCTGCTCGCGAGCTCATCGCCGAGCACAGCGCCTGAAAAGGAGCCCGGAGCAATGTCGAAGATCAAGCCCAGCAAGGGCGCCCCGTACGCGCGCATCCTGGGCGTCGGCGGCTACCGGCCGACCCGGGTCGTGCCGAACGAGGTGATCCTGGAGACGATCGACTCCTCCGACGAGTGGATCCGTTCGCGCTCGGGCATCGAGACCAGGCACTGGGCGAACGCCGAGGAGACCGTCGCCGCGATGTCCATCGAGGCGTCCGGCAAGGCGATCGCCGACGCGGGGATCACCGCCGAGCAGATCGGTGGCGTGATCGTGTCGACGGTCTCGCACTTCAAGCAGACCCCGGCCGTGGCGACGGAGATCGCCGACAAGCTGGGCACGAACAAGGCCGCCGCGTTCGACATCTCGGCGGGCTGCGCCGGCTTCGGCTACGGCCTCACGCTCGCCAAGGGCATGGTCGTCGAGGGCAGCGCGGAGTACGTGCTCGTCATCGGTGTCGAGCGGCTGTCCGACCTGACCGACCTGGCGGACCGCGCGACGGCCTTCCTGTTCGGTGACGGCGCGGGCGCGGTCGTGGTCGGCCCTGCCAAGGAACCGCACATCGGTCCGACCGTGTGGGGCTCGGAGGGCGACAAGTCCGAGACCATCAAGCAGACGGTGCCGTGGACGGACTACCGCGACGGCACGGTCGACAAGTTCCCTGCGATCACGCAGGAGGGCCAGGCGGTGTTCCGCTGGGCCGTGTTCGAGATGGCGAAGGTCGCCCAGCAGGCGCTGGACGCGGCCGGAATCACCGCGGACGACCTGGACGTCTTCATTCCCCACCAGGCCAACGAGCGGATCATCGACTCGATGGTGAAGACACTGAAACTGCCGGAGCACGTCACGGTCGCGCGTGACGTACGCACCACCGGCAACACCTCGGCCGCCTCGATTCCGCTCGCGATGGAGCGGCTTCTGGCGACCGGTGAGGCGAAGAGCGGCGACACCGCGCTCGTCATCGGCTTCGGGGCGGGTCTCGTGTACGCCGCGACGGTCGTTACCCTCCCCTAGGCACTGCGTGCCGGATCTTCACCAAGGTTCCGGCACGGCACCACCGCCAAACCCTCTGGATCACAAAGAAGGAGCGCCTGACATGGCCGCCACTCAAGAAGAGATCGTCGCCGGTCTCGCCGACATCGTGAACGAGATCGCCGGCATCCCGGTTGAGGACGTCCAGCTGGACAAGTCCTTCACCGACGACCTGGACGTCGACTCGCTGTCCATGGTCGAGGTCGTCGTCGCCGCCGAAGAGCGCTTCGACGTCAAGATCCCGGACGAGGACGTCAAGAACCTCAAGACGGTCGGCGACGCGACCGACTACATCCTCAAGCACCAGGGCTGAGTCACCTCCTAGCCCCGACTGCATGGCCCCGCCACCCGGCGGTGGCGCCGCTGAATCCTCGTAATCGTTGGAGAAAGAATTCCCGTGAGCCCGACCAATCGCACCGTGGTCGTCACCGGTATCGGCGCAACCACACCGCTGGGTGGCGACGCAGCCTCGACCTGGGAGGGACTGGTCGCCGGACGTTCCGGCGTGAAGCCCCTGGAGCAGGAGTGGGCCGCCGAACAGGCGGTCCGTATCGCCGCGCCGGCCGCCGTGGACCCCTCCGAGGTCATCCCGCGTCCGCAGGCCCGCCGACTGGACCGCTCGGCACAGTTCGCGCTGATCGCGGCCAAGGAGGCGTGGGCCGACGCCGGTTTCACCGACAAGGCCGGTACTGAGACATCAGACGCTTCCGCGTCGGGCGCCGCGGTCGACCCCGACCGTCTCGGCACCGTCATCGCCTCCGGGATCGGCGGTGTGACCACCCTGCTCGACCAGTACGACGTGCTGAAGGAGAAGGGCGTCCGCCGCGTCTCCCCGCACACCGTTCCCATGCTGATGCCGAACGGCCCGTCCGCCAACGTGGGTCTGCTCGTGGGCGCCCGCGCGGGCGTGCACACGCCGGTCTCCGCGTGCGCCTCGGGCGCCGAGGCCATCGGCTACGGCATCGAGATGATCCGCACCGGCCGCGCCGACGTCGTCGTCGCGGGTGGCACGGAGGCGGCCATCCACCCGCTGCCCATCGCCGCGTTCGGCAACATGATGGCGATGTCCAAGAACAACGACGACCCGCAGGGCGCCTCGCGTCCCTACGACACCGCCCGGGACGGCTTCGTCCTCGGCGAGGGCGCCGGCGTGATCGTCCTGGAGTCCGCCGAGCACGCCGCCAAGCGTGGGGCCCGCGTGTACGCCGAGGCGGTCGGGCAGGGCATCTCCGCCGACGGCCACGACATCGTGCAGCCCGAGCCGGAGGGGCGTGGCATCTCGCACGCCCTGCAGAACCTGCTCGACAACACCGACCTGGACCCGGCGGAGATCGTGCACGTGAACGCGCACGCGACCTCGACGCCGGCCGGTGACGTGGCCGAACTGAAGGCGCTGCGCAAGGTGTTCGGCGACGACGCGGACCACATGGCGGTCTCCGCGACCAAGTCGATGACCGGTCACCTGCTCGGCGGGGCCGGCGGTGTCGAGACGGTCGCGACCGTGCTGGCGCTGTACAACCGGCTCGCGCCGCCGACGATCAACGTCGACAACCTCGACCCGGAGGCGGAGGCCAACGCGGACGTCGTCCGCGGGGAGGCTCGCAAGCTGCCGGTCGAAGGCCGTATCGCTGCCCTGAACGACTCGTTCGGGTTCGGTGGGCACAACGTGGTGCTGGCGTTCCGGACGGTCTGAGAATCGCCCGTACGCACTCTCGTACGTAACTGAAGGGCCCCCACCGGTCGGTGGGGGCCCTTCGGCGTGCGGGAGGAATCGGCGTCCGCCGAACTCACACCACCTGGTGCAGCCAGCGCACCGGCGCGCCCTCACCGGCATACCTGAAGGGCTCCAGCTCGTCGTCCCACGGCTTGCCCAGGAGTTTGGCGATCTCCGCCTCCAGGTCCGTCTCGCCCTGTTGGGAGCGGATCAGGGCCGCGCGCAGGCGGTCCTCCGGGATGAGGATGTCGCCGTGGATGCCGGTGACGGCGTGGAAGATGCCGAGTTCGGGGGTGCAGCTGTAGCGCTCGCCCTCGGCGGTGGCGGTGGGCTCGGCGGTGACCTCGAAGCGCAGCAGGTGCCAGCCGCGCAGCGCCGAGGCGAGTTTGGACGCGGTGCCGGGCTGGCCCTGCCAGGAGAACTCCGAGCGCCAGGTGCCGGGTGCGGCCGGTTGCCGGATCCAGTCGAGGTTGACTCGGGTGCCGAGCACGCCGGCTACGGCCCATTCGACGTGTGGGCACAGCGCGCGCGGCGCGGAGTGCACGTACAGAACTCCACGTGTCGTCACCGGGACCTCCGGGCTGAGCGGGACATCTTGCTGACTGGCGGGCGGTTGTGGCGGGCGGGCCACGTTGATGGCGAGGCTACCGTGCGGCGGCGCAAGGAGTGTGACGTACCGTCCGTCCTGATGCCCACAAACGCCTGCCATTCACCCGGCAGGACGCCTGTACGGCGTGAACCGTTGCACGCCGCGTGGATCGGGAACTCTCGCGCGTTGTTATGTACGGAGACCGGTTGATGTCTGCCGGTGTGCGCCGACCGAGGGGATCATCGCCGATGCGGAAGACCGGCCACCGCTCCCGGACCGTGCTGGCCGCCGTGACGGCGACCGTCCTGGGGGTCGCGGGCTGCGACGCCGCCGGTGGCAATTCCCCGGCGCCGGACGGCACCGAGGCGCAGAAGGCGAAGCCGTCGCCGACCTCGGCCTGGGACGTGAGTCCGGGCTCCGTCGCCGCCGTGGGCGACTCCATCACACGTGGCTTCGACGCCTGTTCGGTGCTGGCGGACTGCCCGGAGGTGTCGTGGGCGACGGGCGACAGCGAGCAGGTGGACAGTCTCGCCGTACGGCTGCTGGGGCGGGCGAGGGCCGCCGAGCACAGTTGGAACTACGCGGTGACCGGGGCCCGGATGGCCGACCTGTCCGCGCAGATCACGCAGGCGGCCGTGAAGAAGCCGCAGTTGGTGACGGTGATGGCGGGCGCGAACGACGCCTGCCGCGCCTCGACCTCGGCGATGACCTCGGTGGCCGACTTCCGCACCGAGTTCGAGGACGCCCTCGGCACCCTGCGCACGCGACTGCCGAGGACACAGGTGTATGTGGCGAGCGTGCCGAACCTGAAGCGGCTGTGGTCCCAGGGGCGCACCAACGCCATGGGCAAGCAGGTGTGGAAGCTCGGCATCTGCCCCTCGATGCTGGCCGACGCGGACGCGCTGGACTCGGCGGCGACCCTGCGCCGGGACACCGTGCAGCAGCGGGTCGAGGACTACAACAAGGTCCTCAAGGAGGTCTGCGCCAAGGACGAGCGGTGCCGGTTCGACGGCGGCGCGGTCTACGACTACCGGTTCGGCACCGACCAGTTGAGCCACTGGGACTGGTTCCACCCGAGTGTGAACGGGCAGGCCCGACTGGCGGAGATGGCCTACCGTGCCGTCGTCGCCAAAGGGGCGTGACTTAGGGTTCCGCCCATGAGCGAACAGTTCGGCACACTTTTCGACGGCACCCCGGTGCACCGCTGGACCCTGGAGCGGTCCGGCGTCCGGGTGCGGATCCTCTCGTACGGCGGGATCGTGCAGTCCGTCGAGATCCCGGACCGGGAGGGGCGGACCGGGAACGTGGTGCTCGGGTTCGCCGACCTGGACGGCTATCTCACGCATCCGGACCCGTATCTCGGCGCCCTGGTCGGCCGGTACGCCAACCGGATCGCGGGCGGCCGCTTCCCGTTGGACGGCGTGACGTACGCGCTCGCGCAGAACACCTCGCCCAACTCCCTGCACGGCGGCGAGCGCGGCTTCGACAAGCGCGTGTGGGAGATGACGCCGGTGGCCGCGGACGAGGGGCACGGGGTGCGGCTGAGCCGCGTCAGTCCGCACGGTGAGGAGGGGTTTCCGGGCCGGCTGGAGGTCTCGGCGACCTGCACGCTCGACGACTCCGGCGCGCTGCGCATCGCGTACGAGGCGGTCACGGACGCGCCGACCGTGGTGAACCTGACGAACCACTCGTACTGGAACCTGGCCGGTGGCGGCAACGCGGGCGGTCACGAACTGCGGCTCGCCGCCTCCCAGTACACCCCCGTCGACGCCGATCTGATCCCGACCGGCGTGCTGGAGGGGGTCGCGGGCACGCGGTTCGACTTCCGGGAGACGCGGAAGGTCGGGGCGGGCTACGACCACAACTTCGTGCTGGACGGCGGGGTGACGTCCGCTCCTCGCGAGGTCGGTGAGCTGTACGACCCGGCGTCCGGGCGCGTGCTGACCGTCTCGACCACCGAACCCGGTCTCCAGCTGTACACCGGGGAGCACCTGCCCGAGCCCTTCTCTCCCGGCGACGCCGTCGCCCTGGAGACCCAGCACTTCCCCGACTCCCCCAACCGGCCCGACTTCCCGAGCACGGTGCTGCGGCCGGGCGAGGTGTACCGGTCGGAGACGGTGTACGGGTTCGCGACCCGCTGACGGTGCCCGAACACCACGTGCCCGAACACCACTTCGCCCCGGTCCAGGGGTCAGGTCCCGGACCGGGGCAGTTCGTGGGGAGGCTCGTCCCGCCTCAGACGTTAATCGTCGCGGTGATCCTGCGGTCGGTGATCGAGCGGCCGACCTGGATCTCGTACGAACCCTTCACAAACGACCAGCCGTTGGCCGTCTCGTCCCAGATCTCGAAGGCGCGGCGCGGGAGTTCGATGACGGCCTCGGCGGTCTCGCCCGGACCGGCCTCCACGCTCGCGAATCCGGCCAGCCAGCGGCCGGGGCGGTCGGCGGTGGGCCGGGCGGGGGCGAGGTAGAGCTGGACGATCTCGCGGCCGGGGCGCGCGCCGGAGTTGCGGACGCGGATCCTGGCGGTCGTGCCGTCCACGTCGACGGACTGATAGGTCCAGTCGGTGTAGCCGAGGCCGTGACCGAAGGGGTACGAGGGGGTGCGGCCCTCCTTCTCCCAGGCGCGGTAGCCGATGAAGACGCCCTCGGTGTACGGGAGTTCACCGTCGACGGGGGTCACCTGGGTGACCGGGGCGTCGGCCAGGGCGCCCCAGGTGGTGGGCAGCCGGCCGCCCGGCTCGTGCGCGCCGGTGAGGACGTCGGCGAGGGCCGCGCCGCCCTCCTGGCCGGGGAACCAGCTGAGCAGGACGGCGGACACGTCCTCGCGCCAGGGCAGTTCGACCGGGGAGCCGGAGTTGACGACCACGACCGTGTTCGGGTTGACGGCGGCGACGGCGCGGACCAAGTCGTCCTGGCGGCCGGGGAGTCGGAGGTCCTTGCGGTCGAAGCCCTCCGACTCGACGCGCTCGGTGGTGGCGACCACGACGACCGCGGTGTCGGCGGCGCGGGCCGACTCGACGGCCTCGGCGATCAGTTCGTCCTCGTCGCGCTGCGGTTCCTGGTGGGCGAGGGCGAAGGCGACGACCTTGAAGGGGACGCCCTCGGGGAGCGAGAAGACGTGGGTGAGGGAGATCTCCACCGGTTCGCCGGCGACGAGTTCGGCCTGGGCGCGGGGCACCGGGGCGCCGAAGATGGCCTCGAAGGGGTCGGAGTCGTCGGCGGGGCGCTGGACGTCGTCGTAGTACGTGGTGCCGGCGACGGTGAGGGTGAAGGGGCCCATGCCCTTGATGCCGAAGGTGTGCGGGCCGCTGTCGCGCGGGGTGAAGGTGCCGGTCAACTCGACGGTGCGGAGGTTCTCGTGGGTGACGCCCACCGGGAGGTCCGAACCCATCCACTGGATGTGCCCGTTGGGCACGGAACGGGTGCCGATGACCTCGCCGGCCGCGTCGCGGCAGATCGTGGTCAGCTCGAACCCCTTGTCGGCGACGGCGAGTTCGGTGGCGGGGTCGGCGCCGACGGAGTAGGTGAGGGTGCCGTCGGCGAGGGCCGCGGTGAGGCCGTCGAGAGGGGAGACGACGTGCGAGGGGAAGACGGTGGCGGAGCCGCCGCCGAGGACGCGGGCGTCGCGGGCGGCGGCGCCGATGAGGGCGACCGTGCCGTTCGCCCGCAGCGGGAGGGCGCCCCGCTCGTTGCGGACGAGGACGAAGGAGCGGCGGGCGATCTCGCGGGCCAGCGCCTCGCCGTCGACGGTCTCGGGCAGGTCGGTGACGGCGGGCTCGGCGCCCTCCAGAATGCCGACGCGGGCGGCGAGCCGCAGGACGCGGCGCACGGCCTCGTCGACGGTGGCCTCCTCGACCTCGCCGTTCCGCACGGCCTTCGCCAGAGCCTCGCCGTACACGGTCCGCGGGCCCGGCATGGCGACGTCCAGACCGCCCTCGACGGCCGCGACCGTGTGGCGGGCGGCGCTCCAGTCGGAGACGTTGTAGCCGTCGAAGCCCCATTCGCCGCGCAGGACTTCGTTCACCAGATACCGGTGCTCGGTCATCGTCGTGCCGTTGACCGTGTTGTAGGCGGTCATGATGCCCCACGGGTGGGCGTTCTCGACGATGTGCTCGAAGGGGGCCAAGTACAGCTCGCGCAGGGCGCGTTCGGAGACGAGGTTGTCGACGGTGAAGCGGTCGGTCTCGGCGTCGTTGGCGACGAAGTGCTTGACGGTGGTGCCGACACCGCCCGCCTGTACGCCGCCGACGTACGCGGCGCCGATCCGCCCCGTCAGGTACGGGTCCTCGCTGTACGCCTCGAAGTGCCGTCCGCCGAGCGGGGACCGGTGCAGGTTGACCGTGGGCGCGAGGAGCACGTGGACGCCCTTTCGGCGGGCCTCCTGGGCGAGCAGCGTGCCGGCCCGGCGGGCCAGCTCCGGGTCCCAGGTGGCCGCGAGGGCGGTCGGGGAGGGCAGGGCGACGGACGGGTCGTCGGCGCTCCAGCGCACACCCCGGACGCCGATCGGGCCGTCGGACATGACGAGGGACCGCAGGCCGATCTCCGGCAGCGCGGGCAGGGACCAGGTGTCCTGGCCGGCCAGGAGATGGGCCTTGGCGTCCAGGTCCAGCTTGCCGAGCGCGGCCTCGACGGCTGATTCCGTTCCCCCCATGGGAGTGCCTCCTCATTGAGTGCCTTCGGTTCTCCTCATCCTGCCTCGATTGCCTGTAGAGCGGTAGGTTTCGTTACCTGCCAGTTATTTTTTGTGGGCCGCGTGCCGTACCGTGACGGCATGAGGGCCAGGAGCGAGGAGCGGCGGGCGGAGATCGTCCGGGCCGCCCTTGAGGTGATCGCCGAGCGCGGCTATCGGGGGGCGAGCCTCGCGGCGGTGGCCGAGCGGGTCGGGCTGACCCAGCAGGGGCTGCTGCACCACTTCCCGACGAAGGAGGCGCTGCTGGTGGCCGTCCTGAAGGAACGGGACCGGTGGGACGCGATGCCGGACACCGCCTGGCGGGTGGATCTGCTCGCCGCCCTCGTCGAGTACAACGCCATGCGCCCGGCGATCATCCAGACCTTCTCGGCGCTGCTCGGCGAGAGCGTGACGGAGGGGCATCCGGCGCGGGAGTACTTCACCGAGCGGTACACGCGGGTGCGGGCGAACATGGCGGCGGTGCTGCGCGCCGAGTACGGCGACCGTCTCCCGAACGGCCTCACGCCCGAGCGGGGCGCTCCGCTGCTGGTCGCGGTGATGGACGGGCTCCAGTACCAGTGGCTGCTGGACCCGGAGTCGGTGGACATGCCCGGAGCCTTCCGGGACTTTCTCGCGCTGCTGGGCGAGGAAACAGGCGAGGAATCAGGCGGGGAAAGGCGCAGGGAGGCCTGAGCCGGCCGGACCGTGATCAGTGCGGCGCGGGCACCGCCGCCACGACCTCGATCTCGATCAGCGCCTCCGGCCGGAACAGCCGCGAGGCCTCGAAGGTCATGCTCGTCGGCGGAGTCCCGGTGAGGAACTCCCGTCGCACGGCGCCGTATTCGGGCAGCTTGTCGATGTCGGTCAGGTACGAGCGGATGTTGATGACGTGGTCCAGGGTCGCTCCGTGGGCCCGCAGCAGAGCCTCCAGCGCCTCGAAGATCCCGCGCGTCTGCTCGGCCATGGTGTGCCCCTCGGCGATCTGCCCCGAGACGAACAACAGGGCGCTGCCGTCGGGGTGTTCGACGCGGGCGACCTGGGAGTAGTAGGGGCTCGCGGGCTGGGGCGCGGTGGGCGGACTGTCCAGAGTGATACGCATGCCGTCGACGCTAGGCGCGGCCGTCACGATGCGACAAGCGAGTGTCTAGCATGCCTGGCATGCCGAATCAGCATCGCGCGACTTCGCGGAAGGCCCCGACCGCACCGGACGTCTCGACGGTCTGGCTGCGCGTCTTCCTGGAAGTCGCCCGGCACGGTTCGTTCACGGTGGCCGCGCGGGCGCTCGGCTGGACCCAGTCGGCCGTGTCCCGCCAAATCTCCGCGCTGGAAGGGGCGTTGGGCGGCGCACCGCTCTTCGACCGGCTGCCGCGCGGGGTGCGGCTCACGGAGGCCGGCCGGGTCCTCGTGCCGCACGCGGAGTCCGTCGCGGAGATCCTGTACGGCGTGGCCCGCGAGTTGACCGACCTGCGCGAAGTGGCGGGCGGGCGGCTGCGGTTCGGGGCGTTCCCGACGGCGGACGCGGAGCTGGTGCCGCACGCCCTGGCCGCGTTCCGCGCCCGGCACCCCGGCGTGCACGTCTCCCGCGAGGAGGGCCTCACCCCCAGGCTCCTGGACCGCCTGACCACCGGCCACCTCGACCTGGCGGTCGTCTCGACGACGGCCGGCGCCCCGCTGGACCCGTACGAACTGCACCACCTCCTCGACGAGTCCCTGTACGTAGCCGTCCCCGCCGACCACCCCCTGTCGAACTCCACCTCCCCGATCCCCCTCGGCCGCTTCGCCGACGCCGACTGGATCTCCGGCAGCCCCCGCCCCGAGGGCACCCTCCTGGACGCGGCCCTGCGCCAGGACTTCCGCCCCCGCGTGGCGCACGTCGTAGCCGAGTGGACCGCCAAACAGGGCTACGTCGCCGCCGGCCTCGGCGTCGCCCTGGTCCCGGCCCTCGCCGCCGGGTCCGTACGCCCGGACATCACGCTGCTACGGGTGCTCGACGAGGGCGCCCCGGCGCGGGCGGTCTACGCGGCGACGGCACGGGGACGGACACCGGCGGCGGCGGTGGAGGCGTTCGTGGGGGTGCTGCGGGAGGGGGCGGGGCGGGTGCCGGGGTGGGTGTCGTAGCGTGAACGCGCAGATCGCACCGAGGAGTCGACTTGTTACGTTGCGAATCCGTCAGCAAGCGCTACGGCAGAGGGAGTTGGATCCTCCAGGACGTGGACATGGAGGTCTCGGGCGGTGACGTCCTCGCAATCGTGGGCGGCAACGGCTCAGGAAAGTCGACCCTGTTGAGAATCCTCGTGGGACTGTCCCGGCCCACGTCCGGACAGGTGACGGGCCGGCCTCGGCACATCGGCTACGTACCGGACCGCTTCACCGCCCACGAGCGGGTCTCCGCGCTCTCCTACCTCACGCACATGGGACGCATCCGGGGCCTGTCCGGCGCGGCGGCCCGGAGCCGGGCGGACCGGCTGCTCGACCGACTGGCCCTGGTGGGCGGCCGGGACGCGTCGCTGCGCACCCTGTCCAAGGGCAACGCCCAGAAAGTTGCGCTCGCCCAGGCACTGCTCGTCGAGCCCGATCTGCTGGTCCTCGACGAGCCGTGGTCGGGCCTGGACGCGTCGGCACACGGGGTGTTGGCGGAGTTCATCGAGGAAGTCGCCGCCGGCGGCGGGGCGGTGGTCTTCACGGACCACCGCGAGGCGATCACCGAGACACATGCGACCGGCGTCCACGCCCTCACCGGCGGGCGCGTGAGTGCGCGCGGCGCAGAGCACTCGGCCAAGCGGAGCACGAAGGTCGAACTGACGTTGACCGCGCCGCTCACCGGCGCCCCGCCCCGCGAGGTGAACTGGTCCACCCTGCCCGGCGTGACGGAGGTCGCGCGCCGGGACGGCGTGATCGTCCTGCGCGTCGGGCGGGAGCACTCGGACGCCGTGCTCCTGACGGTGCTGCGACATCGCTGGTCGGTGGAGAGTCTCACCGAGCCTGCGCCTGGGGTCGACCATGCCTCCCGCGCGGGCGCGAGGAGGTCTGCCCGGTGATCGCCCTCGTGCGCTACATGTTCACGATGATGCTGCTCTCGCAGCGCTATCTCGCGCCGCTCCTGCTGTTCGTCGGCTTGCTCGCGGTGCTGACCAGCAGTGACTCGGGTCCGCTCGCCGCGACCTACGGCTCGGCGGCCGGCGCCATGCTGGTCTGCTCCGTCTGGCTCACCATGGCGCTGATCGGGCTGGAGGACCGGACGCACCGCTCGGTCGTCGTGGTCACGGCGGGCAGCCACCTGCGGGTGCTGCTCGCTTCGGTCGGCACGGCCGTCCTGTGGTGCCTGCCCCTGACGGCGGCCGGCCTCGTCCTGCCGCTGGCGTTCGGCTCGCACACCTTCACCTTCGCCGACGCGGTCCTGGGCACCGAGGCCCAACTCACCTGCGCCGTCACGGGGATAGCGATCGGCGTGGTCTGCTCCCGACTGATCTTCCGCCGCCAGGGCTACGCGCTCCTGCTGGCCCTGATCCTGCTGCTGGCCGCGCTGCTGGCCAAGGGAGTCTCCCCGGTCAACGCCCTGCTCGCCGACCTCCAGAACGCCTCCGCCGCCACGCATCTCCTCGGCTCCACCGCCGTCCTGCTCACGATCTCCACGGGAGTCCTGACGGTCGCGGTGGCGACCACGCAGGCGATCAGCGTCAGAAGAAGCTGAGCCGCCGCGAGTCGGTGAGAGCGGGACAGTCTTTAGGTACGGCTACTCAGGCGCTGCCCCTCCCCCGTCGCGACGATGGTCCCCATGCGGAACTTCGTGGCGGCGCTCGCGCTTCTGCCTCTCAATGCCCTTCTCGTGGGATACGGGTGGCTGGCGGCCGGGATGACCGGGTGGGCGGCGAGTTGGGACGAGGAGGCGTACGAGCCGCCGTTGGCCGAACTGGGCGTGGCCTGCGGGGTGGTGGTGGCCGTCGGGGTGGCGCTGTGGGTGGGGCGGCTGCGCGGGGCGGCGGTGTTCCAGACGGTGCCGTTGCTCGTCCTCGTGCTGCTGATGATGCCCACGTGATCCGTCCGACCGCCTGACCTGCCCGATCCGGCTGTCTCACCTGCCCCATGGCGTGGACCACTTCCCTCGGGCGATACTGCGGCCGTCCGGTACCACGCACCCCACGGCGACGGAAGGACCCGACTCCCTTGAGTTCTCTACGTGTTCGGATCGGCGTACTCGGCCTGGCCCTGATGGCCGGCCTGGCCACCCCCACTGCGGCGACCGCCGCCGAGACGGTTCCCTCGCCCACCGTCGAGGAACAGCGGCTCGACAGGGCCGTACCGCAGGAGATCCTTCAGCGGTCCGGATTCGACGACGTGGCACCGGGGTTCGCGCGGGCGCTGGAGCGGGCCCGTTCCTATGCGGAGGCGCGGCGGATCGTCGTACGCGAGGGGTCGGCGTTGTGGCGGCGGGCCGTGGACCGGGCGCAGGGGCGCGGGCCGGCGGGCGGGGATCTGAGCCGGGACGACGACCGGCCGCTGTACTGGGCGCGGCTCGGGTTGACGAAGGAAGTACGCACCTGGGAGCCGGGGTTCGGGCTGAGTGACACTCGACGCGCGGCGCTGATCGGCGCGTTGGAGCGGACGTCCAGGGGGCAGGAGGACATCCGCTACCCGCGCAAGCCGTCGTCGGGCAAGGGCGTCAACTCATCGCACGGGAAAGGCGTCAAGCGGATCCTCGTGACTGGCTTCGACCCGTTCACGCTGGACCGGGACATCCGGATCTCCAATCCCTCCGGGGCGACCGCGCTCGCGCTCGACGGCACGGTGATCAGGACGGCGGAGGGGCCGGCGCGGATCGAGACGGTCGTCTTCCCGGTGCGGTGGCAGGACTTCGCGGACGGGACGGTGGAGCGGACGTTGCGGCCGTATCTGAAGCAGGTGGACCTGTTCACGACCGTGAGTCAGGGGCGGGTCGGCCGGATCGACGTGGAGCGGACCAACGGGGCCTGGCGGGGCGGGTTCCCGGACAACGACAACGTCAGCAGGACGGAGACCGTGCCGGTCACGGACCCGGCCTCGCAGCCGCAGTGGACGACCACGACCTTGCCGTATGCCGCGATCGTGGCCGCTCAGACGGGGCGGTTCCCGGTGTACGACCACACGGCGGTCACCGAGATACCGGCGGGCGGCACGGTTCCGGTCGTGCGGGAGGACGGGCCGACGGCGGGGTCGACCGCGCGGGCCGGGGGCGGTGGGGACTATCTCTCCAACGAGATCGCGTACCGCGCGACGCTGCTGCGCGACCGGCTCGGTCTGCACGACACGCTGCCGGGTGGGCATGTGCACACGCCGGTACTGCAGTTCGGGGCGGGGAACACGGATCCGGCGACGGGGGCGGTGACGGATCCGCAGTTCGTACAGAACCGGTTGGACATCATCGATCAGGTGCGGGCGATCGTGACGGTGGCGGCGGACGTGACGTTCGGGAAGTGACGTTCAGAAGGTGAGTCGCTTGTTGTCGGGCTCGGGCTCGGGATCAGGTTCCGCCGTTCCCTCGTCCAACAGGTCGCGGGCCATCATGGTGGCGCCCGCGACCGCGCCCGGCATCAGGAAGACGGCCACGAACGGGACCAGGAAGGCCACGGCCAGCGGGGTGCCGAAGCCCCAGACCAGGGTCTTGCGGGAGCGCAGGAGGGTGAGGCGGGCGCGCAGGTCGACGCCTCGGCGCTGAAGCGCGACAGCGGTGAGTTCCTCGGTGAGGAAGAACCCGGTGACGAAGAACCCGATCACCGGGATCGCCGTCTGCCCGACGAAGGGCAGGAAGCCGAGGCCGAAGAGCAGGATGCCCCAGACGGCAGCACGGACGAGGATCCGCAGACTGTCACGGGCCGAGATCCACAACTCCCGCCACAGCGGCAGCCCGGACTCGGGCGCGGTGCCGTCCGGGGACAGATCCCGGTCGACCTTCTCGGAGAGGTTCTCGTAGAAGGGCTGCCCTATCAGGAGAGTCATCGCGGTGAAGGTCAGCACGGAGAGGAGCAGGGCGAGCGCGAACAGCACGGCGGTCAGGAACCCCCGAAACAGACCGAGCCACGGACTCGACCAGTCGTCGGCGAACGGCGTGGCCCAGGTGACGAAGTCCTCACCCCAGAGGGCCAGCGCGATCAGCGCCGCGAGGTAGAGCACCAGCGTGATAAGCCCCGGCAACAGCCCGAACCCATACTGCCTGCCGTGCCGGGCCGCCCACTGATGGCCCTTCAGAAGGTACGTGAAGCCGGCCCCTAGATCTCGCATACGGGAAGCCTATCGGCGGGCGGGTTCGGGGTGGGGGCCGGTGTCTGTGAGGGGCCTTTGGGGGGGCCGCGGTCCGAAGACGGCTGTGTGCGTACGAGGATGCCGCCATGCGTCAAACCGCTGAAGAAGCTGAGCTGTTCAGATTGATCCGCCGCTATGTCACTCCCGGACGCCGGTACCTCAAACTGGGCGGCGCTCTTCTCTATCTGAGCAGGCGCGACCGAGCCAAGTTCACGCGGAAGCTGGGCAAGGACGCCGGGAAGATCACCCCTCGAGAACTGAGGCTGTTGCTCGACGGGGGATGGCGTGAGAGCGGGACGGCGGCCTGGCTGATCGCTGTCGCCGGCAGAACCGAGTTCCGGGAACGTCTCGGCGAAGTCCTGCTCGCCAGCAAGGGTCCTTATGCGGGCCAGGCGTACTGTGTCGCGCTGGCCACCTTCGGTACCGCCGCCGACGCCGACCTCTTGGTGGCCTACCTCGACCACTACCTGCGTCGCCCCGACCTCGACTACGACCAGACCGGCGCCCTAGGCTCGCTCCTCCTTCTCGACGCCAAACTCGGCACCGACCACGCGGCCCGGTTCCTCGCCCCGGACGGCCTCTGGCAGCGGTGGATCGCCGGGCCGCCCGCGAGGGATCTCGATTACCCCGCCGAGTACCGGGAGTTCATCGGTAAGCTCTGCGTTTTCGCTGACGAGAGTGCCAAGCACTGTCCGACGCGCAGGCACGACGTGATGTGACCCCTCGCCGACGGTAGGCATCCTTCCGAGGACCCTCAGTCGATGCAGAACTCGTTGCCCTCGATGTCCTGCATCGGGATGCAGGCGTCGGTGCCGTCGTACAGCGTTTGTACGTGGACCGCGCCCAGTGGGAGCAGGCGGGCGCACTCGGCCTCCAGTGCGGCGAGGCGTTCCGGGCCCACCAGGCCGGTGCCGACCCGTACGTCGAGGTGTACGCGGTTCTTGACGGCCTTTCCTTCGGGGACGCGTTGGAAGTACAGGCGCGGGCCCACGCCCGAGGGGTCGACGCACGCGAACCACGCGTCCCGCTCCTCAGGGGGCTGCGCGTTCTTGTAGTCGTCCCAGGTGGCGAAAGCCTCCGGGGGCGGCGGTACGACGTATCCCAGCACCTCGCACCAGAAGCGAGCCAGACGCTCGGGTTCCGCGCAGTCGAAGGTGACCTGGAACTGCTTGATCGATGACATCGGCGCACCCTAGCAAGGGGCTCAGCACCCTCACGATCGGCGTTCGATCACCTTCGCGTGCAGGAGCCTTCCGGTGAGTTCGACGCGGAGGCGGGGGGCCTCGGTGGAGATCTTGCGGCGGAGCTTCAGCTTGGAGTACGTGAGGTTGAGTTCGTCCGTGTCGATCGTGATGTCCCGCGCGCCGACGAAGAACAGCTTGCCGTGCACCATGTCCGTCTCGATGCGCAGGACGTCCGAGGTGATCTCCGCGTGGGTGAAGTCGAAGGTGACTCGGCAGAGTTGGGTGCGGAGTTCGATGCGGGCGGGTACCGTCCAGCGGCCCTCACGGATGTACTTGCCGCCGTGTTGCTCCACCACCAGGACGTCTTTGGCTTTGGTTGCCGGCGCGCTCGGCAGGTCCGCGGTCAGCTCCGCCAGCTCGCCCAACGTCCGGGCCGTCAGCGCGCTTTCCAGCCTGATGTCGAGTTCCTCGGCGTCGAGTCGGCCGTCGCCCGCGGCGATCCGCAGGACGTCCACGACCCGGTCGCGGTCCTCGTGCGATGCCCGGAGGTCGGGGAGGTCATTCGGCATGGCAGTCACGTTAGCGGGGCCGTGCCGTGGCCACCAGGCGATGCGTCTCCCGCGCCGCGCCTCAAGCCGGCACCGCCACCACAACCCCCCGCTCCCCCGCCGGCGCCACCGCCGCACTCACCCGTACCGCCGCCGAACGCGCCAATCGTCCCGTCCTCGATGCCACCGTCATGAGGAGCGGCTGGAGTTGTTCGAGGGTCGACACCAACAGCTCCTCTCCCGCGACCAGTACCGGCCGGACCGTCTGGGTCGTCGCCGCTGCCGCCTCCGTGAGGTCCGCCAGGGGGGACAGGGTCGCTCGGGCCACGCCCGCTCCGGCCGTGGCCGCTCGTTCCGCCAACGCCACCTGGAGGGGCAGCAGGGGCGCCAGCGCCGACGTCAACGCGTCGGCCATACGGCGGAGTTCGGGGGACGCGTCACGCAGCACCTCCGCCGTCGAGCGGATCACCGGGGTCGCCGCGAGGAGTACGCCCGCTATCACCCCGGCCACGGCCGGCAGCAGCGGAGAGCTCGCCTCCAGCAGGTCTCCGAGCCCCGTCGCGAACTCCTCCACCGCCGGCTCCACCGCGTCCAGCACCGGCAACAGGCTGTCGCCGAGCGCCGCGAGGAGGACCTGGGCGGGCTCGCTGACCGGGTGCACGGCCAGCGGTGCGCCGGTGGTACCGAGGCGGGTCAGGGTGTCGACGATCCGGTAGAAGGCCTCCTGGGCCTGCGGGGACGCGCTCGCCTCGGCCAGCTCCGCCGTCGTCTCGCGCAGTACGCGCAGTGCCTCCGCGCCCGAACCGTCCCTCGGATCGAAGGTGTTGATCGCGATCCTGGTGATGTTGCCGGCCGTGTCCAGGAGCTGGCCGGTGATGTCGGTCGTGCTGCGTGCCATGCGCAGTACGTCGTCCCTGCTGGGGAGCGAAGGGATCGTTGCCAAGGGGTCTCTCCTCGCCTCGCGCACCGCCGCCGGTGGTCGCCGCCGCTCTCAGCATGCCCCGATCGCACCCATCGGGATGCGCCATCCGGGGCATCGGTGCCGGGAACTCCCTCTTGTTGCGGTTGAGTCGAACAGGTACATCTCGCCGTACCGATCTCAGGAAGCCCCGGAGGAGGTACACGTGCGCATCACGCGAACCGTCCCTGCGAGACCCCTGCTCACCGCCCTCGCGCTCACCACGGCAGGCTCACTCCTGCTCACCCCCCACACCGCCGGCGCCGACCCGAAGCCACCCGTCCGGGAGGGCGCGGCCCTCGACAGCGGTACGGCGGCCCGGACTCCGGCAAGCGCCGCCCTGCGCGCCCTCGCCGATCCGGCGGCCAGCGGTGCCGATACCAGCACCGGCACCAGTACTCCCCTCGGCTATCCCCGACGCCAAGTCCTCTCCTCCGACCCCGAGAACCCCGCCGACAAGTCCCTCAAGCTCGGCCTCACCCCGTACCACGCCATCGCCCCGAAGCTGAACTCCCTGCAGCGGCTCGGTGATCGGGTGAGTGTCGAGGTGACCGGGCGGTCGGCCGGTGGGCATCGGCTGTTTCTGGTCACCGTCACCGCCCCGGAGACCGCCCGCGAGGCCTCGGCCCAGGAGCGGATGCGCGAGCTGATCGAGAACGCGCCCGCCACGGCCGCCAAGTCCCCGGAGATCAAGGCGCGTTACAAGGCGCCCGTGTTCTTCAACAACAACATCCACGGCAACGAGTGGGAGGGCACCGACGCCTCGCTCGCGCTCATCGAGCGACTCGCCACCGCCAAGGACACGAGGACGAAGGACCTGCTCGCGCACACCCGCCTCTACTTCAACGTCACCGCGAACCCGGACGGCCGTATCGCCGGCACCCGCACGAACGCCAACGGCTTCGATCTGAACCGGGACTTCGTGACCGCCTCGCAGCCCGAGGTGCGGGCCATGCGGCAGACCGAGATCGACAAGCAGCCGGCCGTGATGCTGGATCTGCACGGGTACGTCAACGGCACCCTGATCGAGCCGACCACTCCCCCGCACGGCGAGAACTACGAGTACGACCTCTTCCTGAAGAACACCTACGCCAACGCCCTCGGCATGGAGGCCGCCGTCAACGGCCTCGGCTACACCCCGGCGGCGGACGGCGTCGAGCCGGCCCAGATCCCCTTCCGCGACCAGGAGGAGGGCTGGGACGACTGGCCGCCGATCTTCACCCCGCAGTACGCGGCCTTCCACGGCACGGTCGCCGCGCACACGGTGGAGATCCCGCTCCAGGTCAACAACGCGGCCTACGACAACCTGCCGGTCACCGAACTCCGCCGCCGGGCCGCGATCAACGTGGACGTGGCGGGCGCCGCCCTGCGTGCCACCCTCGACTTCGTCGGCGCCCGCCGCACCCCCCTGATCGCCGACCAGATCGAGGTCTTCCGCCGCGGAGCCACCGGCGCCGCCCAGGTGCCGGTGTCGGAGCGGACCGTCCCGGGCGTGCCGGGCATCGGCCCGGAGGACGTCTACACGACCGACTTCCCGCGCGCCTACGTCATCCCCAGCCCCGCCACCACGGCCGCCGCCCGGCTCGTCGACCACCTCCTCGCCAACGACGTCCGCGTCACCCGCGCGAGCAGGGCGATCCGGCTCGGCGGACGGACGTACGCCAAGGGCTCGTACGTCGTCGACATGCGCCAGCCCAAGCGGGGGCTCGCGAACGTGCTCCTCGCGGACGGGCGGGACATCAGCGACAAGGTGTCGGTGATGTACGACATCTCCGGCTGGAGTCTGGGGCGGCTGTGGGGTGCGACCGTGCGGCCCGTGCCGGACGGACGCCTCGCCGGTCTGCCGCTGCGCCCCGTCTCGGCCGCGGCGCGCGTCGGGTACGTCGCCCCGCGCGGCGCCCTCCGCCTGAAGCTCACCGATCCGGCCGAACTCGCGGCGCTCAACTCCCTGCTCCGGCACGGCGTTCCGGTACGGCGGGCCGCCGACGGCAGCGCGCTCGTCCCGGAGCCGGTGTCCGCCTCGGTGCGCGCGAAGGTGGAGGCCGCGGCCCGTGCGTACGACGTCGCCTTCGACGCGACGAGGCAGGCCGGTCCGACCACTCCCCTCCACCGCGTCCGGGTCGCCGCCGCCGTCACCGCGGGCGAGCTGTTCGCGCTGCGCGAGATGGACTTCGACGTCACCCCGGTCTCGACCGGTGTCCTCAACGCCGGCTTCGACTGGTCGGCTACGGACGTGCTGTTCGTCTCCGCCGGGCTGGACCGGGACGGTCTCACGGACACCGCACGGGCCGCCCTGGACGCCTTCCTCGCCGGTCACGGACTGGTGGGGCGGGGGGCGACCGGCGCGGAGCTGAGTTCGGCGGCGGGGCTGCTGAAGGCGCGGGCCGTGGAGGGCAACGGGGACGCCAACGGCGTGGTGCGCGTGGTGAATTCGGGCCCGGTCACCGCCGGCGCCCCCGACCACGGCTTCGTCTACGCGCCGGTGTGGTTCACGGAGCTCGGCCCGGACGTGCGGGTGGAGCAGTCGTACGCGACCGGCGATCCTCTTCTCTCCGGGCACTGGCGGCCGCTCGCCGACGGCTCGGGGGGTCCCGCCGCGGCGGGCGGACAGGCGTCCGTCGTCAGCGGCCCACAGGTCGTCCTGTTCGGCACGGAGCCTCTCTTCCGGGATCACCCGAAGGGGGAACTCCCGCAGGTCGGACGGGCGTTGTTCAGCATGGCGCACGCGAGCAGCGGCTGAGATCGAGGAGAGCGGATGACTCAGGAGATCCACGGCACCGTCGCGGACGGGTACGAGGCGGTACGCGAGGAGTTCACCGCGTTCGTGGCCACGGAACGGGCGGACTACGAGGGCCAGTTGTGCGCGTACGTGCACGGCCGGCGGGTTGTCGACCTGTGGGCGGGCGACGGCGGTCCCGACGCGCTGTTCGGGGTGTTCTCGTCCACGAAGGGCGCCGCGCATCTGGTGGTGGCGCTCCTCGTCCAGGAGGGCACGCTGGAGCTGGACCGCAAGGTGACCTACTACTGGCCGGAGTTCGCGGCCGAGGGCAAGGGCGCCCTCACGCTGCGCGAGCTGATGTCTCACCAGGCGGGTGTCGTCGGCACGGACACCGGCTTCACCCCCGCCGAGCTCGCCGACGACCGGCAGATCGCCGAACGCCTCGCCGACCAGCGCCCGTTCTGGCGCCCGGGGACGGCCTTCGGCTACCACGCGCTGGTCATCGGCGCCCTCACCGGCGAGGTCGTCCGCCGCGCCACCGGCCGTACCCTCCAGGACGTCTTCGAGGAACGCGTGCGCGTCCCGTACGAGTTGGCCCTCCACCTGGGTCTGCCCGCGGCCCTCGAACCCCGCTTCCGTCCCGCGCAGCCGATGATCCCCACCGCGCCGGAGCAGGCGGTGCTGGACTCGGTGCCGACCGGGCCGCATACCCTGGCCTCGATCGCGTTCAACGAGCACGCGCCGGACGCCGTGGGTCTCGTGGACTACATCAACTCCCGTGCCGTACGCGCCAAGGGACCGGCGTCCGCGGGCGGTGTCGCCGCCGCGCGCGGGCTCGCCGGGATGTACGCGGCGACGGTCAGCGAGGTGGACGGGCGGCCGCCGCTGCTCAAGCCGGACACCATCGCCGAGGTCGGCCAGATCCACTCGGCCGGCTACGACCTGGTCACCCGCACCCACCGCTCGTACGGCCTGGGCTTCCAGGCCACGGCGGACACCTGGCACGCGTTCCTGGGCGCGGGCGCCTTCGGGCACAGCGGAGCGGCGGGCTCCCAGGCCTTCGCCGATCCCCGCTCGGGCCTGGCCTACGGCTACACCCGCCGCCGCTTCGCCTTCCCCGGCGGGGCGGCACCGGAGAACAACCGGCTGGTCATGGCCGTACACGCGGCCGCTCTCGCGGGTCGGGCGGCGGGGTGAGCAGCGGCGGCTTATCCAGCGGGCGGAGGCCGCACCCCACGTCCAGGGGTGCGGCCTCCAGTAGTCCGACGGCCGAGAGGGCCGTACGTCCTACAGCTTGACGATCATCTTCCCGGTGTTGTCCCCGCGGAGCTGGCCGAGGAACGCCTCCAGGTTGTTCTCGATGCCCTCGACCACGGTCTCGCGGTACTTCAGGGCGCCCGAGGCGACCCAGGGTCCGACCTCGGCCACGAACTCCGGCTGGAGGTCGTAGTGGTCGCCGACCAGGAAGCCCTCGATGCGGCCGCGGGTCTGGATCAGGCGGCCGAGGTTCTTCGGGCCGGGGACCGGCTCGGTGCTGTTGTAGACGGAGATCATGCCGCAGATCGCGATCCGGCCGCCCTGGTTCAGCGAGCCGATGGCCGCCTCCAGGTGGTCGCCGCCGACGTTGTCGAAGTAGACGTCGACGCCGTCGGGTGCGGCGGCGCGCAGCTGCTCGCTCACCGGCCCGTTCTTGTAGTTGAACGCGGCGTCGAAGCCGTACTCCTCGACCAGCAGCTTGACCTTCTCGTCGGAGCCGGCCGAGCCGATGACCCGCGAGGCGCCCTTGAGCTTGGCGATCTGGCCGACCTGGCTGCCGACGGCACCGGCGGCGCCGGAGACGAAGACGGAGTCGCCCTCCTTGAAGGAGGCGGTGCGCAGCAGGCCGGCGTAGGCGGTGAGGCCGGTCATGCCGAGGACGCCGAGGTAGGTGGACAGGGGCGCGGTGTCGGGGTCGACCTTGACGACGTTCTTCGCGTCGGTGGCCGCGTACTCGCGCCAGCCGAGGAAGTGCAGGACGTGGTCGCCGACGGCGATGCCCTCGGCCTTGGACTCGACGACCTCGCCGACCGCGCCGCCCTGCATGACCTTGCCCAGCTCGAAGGGGGCGACGTACGACTTGGCGGCGCTCATGCGGCCGCGCATGTAGGGGTCGACGGAGAGGTACTTGTTCCGCACCAGCACCTGACCCTCGCGGGGCGTCGGGATCTCCGCCTCGACCAGGGCGAAGTCCTCGGACTTCGGCCAGCCGACGGGACGGCTGAGGAGGTGCCATTCGCGGTTGATCATGACGGAACCTTTCACGCTTGCCACTGCAGAAATGCTTCAGTACCTGAAATAACCATGCAGCTAACATTTCATGATGTCAAGTAACGGGGTATCCTGAAGGCATGGCCACACCGCAGAGGACCCGCCGCCCCGACCCGCTGACCATGGAGGTCGTCGAGCTGATCGGCGATGTCGTGGCCCGGTTCTACGAGGACTACGAGGACGCGGCCGGCGAGCACGCCCTGACCGGGGCGCAGGCCCGGCTGCTGAGCCTGCTGTCGCTGGAGCCGCTGCCGATGCGCAAGCTGGCGCGGAAGCTGAAGTGCGAGCCGTCGAACGTGACGGGGATAGTGGACCGGCTGGAGTCACGCGGCCTGGTGGAGCGGCGGACCGATCCGGCGGACCGCAGGGTGAAGCTGGCGGCGGCGACGGACGAGGGACTCCGGGTCGCCCGGGAACTGCGCGAGGACCTGCGCTTCGCCCGCGCACCGCTGGCCGGCCTGTCGGACGAAGAGCGGCTGTCTTTGCGGGATTTGCTGCAGAGGATGCTCAACGCCTAGGCGGGTACGCCCGCTTGGCGGACTACGCGCACCACCACAGGAACCGGTCGCACGTCTCCGACGGCGAGGGGTCCGGGCTGGGGTCGGACGTCGTGGGGTCCGAGGTGGGTGTGGGCGTCGAGGCCGGCGCGCTCTCGGCCGGCGCCGACGAGGTGACGCCCGGTTGTGAAGTCCGCGTGGGCGACGGTGAGTTGGTGTCGTCCTCGCCCTTCTTGTCCTTGTCCTTCTCGGACTCGGAGGCCGAGGGCGAGGCGGAGTCGTCCGGTGACGGGGAGTCCGACCCGCTCCCCTTGTCCGACCTGTCGTCCAGCGGCTTGGCCGTCCCGCCGGCCTCCTCGCCGGAACCGCCCTCCGCCGAGGCGTCGCCCGCCGCGGCCGGCTTGGGGGTGGAGAAGGGGGCGTCCACGCCGAGTTCCGCGAGGCTCAGACCCGCGGCGGCCAGGACGAAGCCGGCGGTTATCAGCAGGGTTCTGCGTCTGCGACGTCGGTGTGCCGCGGCTTTGCGATCGCGGCGACTGGCGCCACCGCCGGGCCCTTCGGCGTCCGCGCCACGGCCTCGGCCGCGCCCGCGTCCCCGGTCCTGCGCACGCCGTGCGGCCCGCCCGGCCGGCGCGTCCTCGTCGTCGTGGTTCTCCCCGGTCTCCCCGGTCTCCTCGGCCTCGTCCGCGCCGGCGTCGACCCGTGCGGTGCCCTCACCGTCGTACGAACTCGCCTGCGGGCGCTCCTCGTTGGGCTGCTGCCCCGCTTGCGCGCGGAGTTCTTCTACGGGTGCACCGCACCCCGGGCAGGCGAGGGCGCCGTTGAGGTGCCGGCGGCAGGGGAGGCAGTAGTCCATGACGCGGGAAGACTAAGTTCCCGGACGGTCAGGTTCCTAGGCGCGTCTGTGAAGGTTCTGTGGGAGACGGCACTGGTGACCGAAAGGTCCCCCGAATGCTTGTCGAAACCGTTACCCGTTCGACCCATTGACACTTCTCATGCCCCGTCCTTACTGTCACGCCAGCATTTCGAACGTGTGACGAAATCTCGAACAGCGAATCTCGAACAGCTGAGGGGCAACTGCCGTGCGCATCACCGGAATCAGCACACACGTGGTCGGGACGCCCTGGCGCAACCTGACCTACGTCCAGGTGCACACCGACGAAGGGGTCACCGGAGTCGGCGAGACCCGGATGCTGGGGCACACCGACGCGCTGATCGGCTATCTGCGGGAGGCGGAGGCCAATCACATTCTGGGTTCCGACCCGTTCGCGGTGGAAGACCTCGTACGACGCATGAAGTACGGCGACTACGGCCGGGCCGGCGAGATCGTCATGTCCGGCATCGCCGTCATCGAGATGGCCTGCTGGGACATCAAGGGCAAGGCCCTCGGGGTGCCCGTCTGGCAGCTGCTCGGCGGCAAGGTGACCGACAGGGTCAAGGCGTACGCCAACGGCTGGTACACCACCGAGCGCACGCCCGAGGCGTACCACAAGGCCGCGCAGGGCGTGATCGAGCGCGGGTACAGGGCGCTGAAGATCGACCCCTTCGGCACCGGGCACTTCGAGCTGGACCACGAGCAGACCCTGTACGCCGTCTCGCTGATCGAGGCCGTGCGGGACGCGATCGGCCCGGACGCCGAGCTGATGCTGGAGATGCACGGCCGCTTCTCCCCCGCCACCGCCGTCCGCCTCGCCCACGAGCTGGCGCCCTTCAAGCCGGCCTGGCTGGAGGAGCCGTGCCCGCCGGAGAACCTGAAGGCGCTGGAGAAGGTCGCGGCCAAGGTCGACATCCCGGTCGCCACCGGTGAACGCATCCACGACCGGATCGAGTTCCGCGAGCTGTTCGAGAGCCAGGCCGTCGACATCATCCAGCCGGACGTCGGCCATATCGGTGGCATCTGGGAGACCCGCAAGCTCGCCGCGACGGCCGAGACGCACTACGTGCTCGTCGCGCCGCACAACGTCGGCGGTTCCGTACTGACCGCCGCCTCGCTCCAGGTCGGCTTCAGCACCCCCAACTTCAAGATCCTGGAGCACTTCAACGACTTCGCGGACGCGGAGATCAAGAAGATCGTCAAGGGCGCGCCGGAGGTCGTGGACGGCTACTTCCACCTCTCCGACAAGCCCGGCCTCGGCGTCGAGTTCGATGCCGACGCGGCGGCCGAATTCCCGCAGCAGCAGGCCCGGTTCGACCTGTGGGCCGAGGGCTGGGAGCAGCGCAGGCCGAAGGGCACCGAGCAGTGAGTGGCGCCGTCGTCATCGACGCGCCGGGCGAGCACCGGCTGGCCGCGCACGAGCCCCGGCGTCCGGAGGCCGGCGAGGCGCTGGTGAGCGTCCACGCGGTCGGCATCTGCGGCAGCGACCGCGAGGTGTACCAGGGCAACCGGCCCGAGGGGTACGTCCGTTACCCGCTGACGCCCGGGCACGAGTGGTCCGGGACGGTGACGGCGGTCGGCGCCGGGGTGCCGTCAGGTCTCGTGGGGCGCAAGGTCGTCGGCGAGGGGTTCCGCAACTGCCAGGTGTGCGACCGCTGTCACGCGGGCGAGACCACGCTGTGCACGGCCGGGTACGAGGAGACCGGGTTCACCCAGCCGGGTGCGATGGCCCCGACGCTGACCCTGCCCGCCCGGCTGCTCCATGTCCTGCCGGACGAGGCCGACTTGACGGCCGCGGCGCTGCTCGAGCCCGCGGCCTGCATCGCGGCGGCGGCGCTCAAGGCGAACGCCCGGCCCGGTGAGCGGGTCGCCGTCGTCGGCACGGGAACGCTCGGCATGTTCGCGATCCAGTTCCTCAAGGCGGGTTCGCCCGCGGAGCTGCTCGTGGTGGGCACGCGCGCCGACCGCGCGGAGCTTTCGCGGACGTTCGGCGCCACCGACTTCCGTACCAAGGACGAGGAGCTGCCCGACGACTTCGACGTGGTGATCGAGACCGCGGGCTCCGCGGACGCGGCCCGTACCGCCGCCGGTCTGCTCCGGCGGGGCGGCCGGCTGGTGCTCACGGGGATCCCGGCGCCGGGCGCCGAGGGACTCGACCCGACCGACCTGGTCGTGCGGCAGCTGGAGGTGCACACCGTCTTCGGGGCTCCGCCGGACGCCTGGGCGCACACGGTACGGGTCTTCGGCGCGGGGCTGCTCGACCCGCTGCCGCTGGTCACCCACGAGCTGCCGCTGGACGAGTTCCCGCACGCCATCGAGCTGGTCGGGTCCGGCGATCCGAAGGTCGGCAAGGTGCTCCTTCGCCCTTAGACGTACGCCGGTACGGGGGCGACCTGACGGTCCCCGTACCGGCGTACCACCCAGCCTTTCCGTACCCAGAGCCGCGAACCTCGTCCGAAATACCGAACGCGAAGGACAGCTTGTGAACGACGTCTCCGCTCCGGCGGCCCGCCGCCCCGGTGAGCAGGTGCTCACCGCGCTCGGCCTGGGTGCGCCCGCCCTCGACCCCGCCGACGCCTCGCCGCACACCTTCCCCGGCGGTGGCCGCTGGCGCACCGAGATCCCCTCGTGCGAGGGTCCCGAGGCGCTGGCCGTCGTCCTCAAGGAGTCCTCCCGCCTCGACGTGCCGATCCACCGGATCAGCCAGGGCAGCGGGGTGTGGATGCTGACCGACTCCGAGATCACCGAGATGGTCGAGGCGACCGCCGCGCGCGACATCGAGCTGTGTCTGTTCACGGGCCCGCGCGGCACCTGGGACATCGGCGGCTCGGTGCGGTCCGACTCGCGCGGCGGCGGCCTGCGGGCCCGGGGTCACGACGCGGTCGCCGGCTGTGTCGAAGACGCCGTGCGGGCGACGGAGTTGGGCGTCAAGTGCCTGCTCGTCGCCGACGAGGGCGTGCTGTGGACGCTGCACCGGGCGCGGGTCGCCGGGATCATCCCGGCCGACACCACGCTGAAGGTGTCGGCGCTGATCGGCCCGGTCAACCCGGCGTCGTACGCCGTCTTCGAGCACCTGGGCGCCGACTCGCTGAACGTGCCCAGCGATCTGACGCTCGCTCATCTCACCGAGATCCGGCGGGTGTCCGCCGCGCCGATGGACATGTACATCGAGGCTCCGGACGACCTCGGCGGCTACATCCGGATGTACGAGGTCGCCGAGCTGATCCGGCGCGGCGCGCCGCTGTACCTGAAGTTCGGTCTGTCCAGGGCTCCCGGGATCTACCCGTGGGGCACGCACCTGCGGGACGTGACGCTGGACACCGCGCGGGAGCGGGTACGGCGCGGCCGGCTCGCCCTCGACCTGCTCGAACGGCACGGCGCGGGTGGGGACATGGCTCCGCTCGGCTCCCGACTGCCCGGAACGCTCAACCGCTTCCCGGCCAACTGACATCCCCCACACCCCTGCCAGGGCCCAGCACATCTCAACGACGAGAAAGAACAGGGACGATCACCATGCGCACTCGTAGAAGCGCCCTCACCCTCATAGCCGGCGCCGCCTCGCTCGCTCTCACCCTGTCCGCCTGCGGGCAGGACAGCGAAGGGGGCAGCAAGGCGAGTTCGAGCGATGCCAAGGGCGGCACCATCGGCATCGCGATGCCGACCAAGTCCTCGGAGCGCTGGATCGCCGACGGCAAGAACGTCGTCACCAACCTGGAGTCCAAGGGCTACAAGACCAAGCTGGTCTACGGCGAGGACGACCCCGACCAGCAGGTCTCGCAGATCGAGAACCTGATCACGCAGGGCGTCAAGGGCCTGATCATCGCGGCGATCGACAACAAGTCGCTCAACAACGTGCTCCAGCAGGCCGCGGACGCCAAGATCCCGGTGATCTCCTACGACCGCCTGATCCTGGGCACGAAGAACGTCGACTACTACGCGTCCTTCGACAACACCAAGGTCGGTGAGCTCCAGGCCAACTACATCGTCGAGAAGCTGGGCCTGGCGAGCGGCAAGGGCCCGTTCAACATCGAGCTGTTCGCCGGTTCCAACGACGACAACAACACCAAGTACTTCTTCAACGGCGCGATGAGCGTGCTCCAGCCGTACATCGACAGCAAGAAGCTCGTCGTCAAGTCCAAGCAGACCGGGCTCACCCAGGTCACCACCCTGCGCTGGGACGGCACCACCGCGCAGAAGCGCATGGAGGACGTCCTGACCTCCTCCTACAAGACCGGCCGCGTCGACGCGGTGCTCTCGCCCTACGACGGCATCTCCATCGGCATCCTCTCCGCGCTGAAGTCCGACGGCTACGGCTCCGCCAGCAAGCCGCTGCCGGTCATCACCGGCCAGGACGCCGAGCTGGCCTCGGTGAAGTCGATCATCGCCGGTGAGCAGACGCAGACCGTCTACAAGGACACCCGGCAGCTCGCCAAGGTCGCCGCGACCATGGTCGACGACGTCCTCAACGGCAAGAAGCCCGAGGTCAACGACACCAAGACGTACGACAACGGCACCAAGGTCGTGCCCGCGTACCTGCTCCAGCCGGTGAGCGTCGACAAGACCAACTACAGCAAGGAACTGGTCGACACCGGCTACTACAAGGCGAGCGAACTCCAGTAGCCGGCCCGTAGCAGCCATTCGGTCATTCGGTCATTCGCACGGATCGATCAATTCCCACGGATTGGAAGGGCACGACCATGGCGGGACCCGTCCTGGAAATGCGCTCGATCGTCAAGACCTTTCCCGGCGTAAAGGCGCTGTCGGACGTCACGTTGACGGTCCGTCAGGGCGAGGTCCATGCCATCTGCGGTGAGAACGGCGCCGGGAAGTCCACCTTGATGAAGGTGCTCTCCGGCGTCCATCCGCACGGCACGTACGAGGGCGAGATCCTCTTCGAGGGAGAGGAGTGCTCGTTCAAGGACATCCGGGCCAGCGAGCACCACGGCATCGTGATCATCCATCAGGAGCTGGCCCTGGTGCCGTTCCTGTCGATCGCGGAGAACATCTTCCTCGGCAACGAACACGCCTCGGGCGGGTTCATCAACTGGAACGAGACGCTCAAGCACGCCACCGAGCTGCTGCGCCGGGTCGGTCTGACCGACCACCCGGAGACCCGGATCGCCGACATCGGCGTGGGCAAGCAGCAGTTGGTGGAGATCGCCAAGGCGCTGTCGAAGAAGGTGAAGCTGCTCATCCTGGACGAGCCGACGGCGGCTCTGAACGACGAGGACAGCGGCAAACTCCTGGATCTCATCCTGGAGTTGAAGAAGCAGGGCATCACCGCGATCATCATCTCGCACAAGCTGAACGAGATCCGGCGGGTCGCCGACTCAGTGACGATCCTGCGCGACGGGCGGTCCATCGAGACCCTCGACGTGAAGGCGGCGGAGACCACCGAGGACCGGATCATCTCCGGCATGGTCGGCCGCGACCTCGACCACCGCTTCCCCGAACGCACGCCGTACGAGGGCGAGGTGGACGCGGCGCCGGCCCTGGAGATCCGCGGCTGGACCGTGCACCACCCGATCGACCAGCAGCGCAAGGTGGTCGACGACGTGTCGATCACCGTACGGCGCGGGGAGATCGTCGGCATCGCGGGCCTGATGGGCGCGGGCCGCACCGAGCTGGCGATGAGCGTGTTCGGGCGCGCCTACGGCCGGTACGCGGGCGGCACGGTCCTCAAGGACGGCACGGAGATCCGTACGAAGACCGTCGCGGAGGCGGTCGGGCACGGCATCGCGTACGTCACCGAGGACCGTAAGCACTACGGGCTCAACCTCATCGACAACATCAACCGGAACATCTCGCTGACCGCCCTGGACAAGGTCGCCAGGCGCGGTGTGGTCGACGAGCACGAGGAGCGGCAGGTCTCCGAGGGCTTCCGGAAGTCGATGAACATCAAGGCGCCGACCGTGTTCGAGACGGTCGGCCGGCTGTCCGGCGGCAACCAGCAGAAGGTCGTCCTCAGCAAGTGGATCTTCGCGGGTCCCGAGGTGCTGATCCTGGACGAGCCGACCCGCGGGATCGACGTGGGCGCCAAGTACGAGATCTACACGGTCATCGACCAACTCGCCGCCGAGGGCAAGGCGGTCGTCTTCATCTCCTCCGAGCTGCCCGAGCTGCTCGGCATGTGCGACCGCATCTACACCATGGCCGCCGGGCGGCTGACCGGCGAGGTCCCGCGGGCCGAGGCCACGCAGGAAGTGCTGATGCGCCAGATGACGAAGGACAAAGAGGTATCCCGATGAGCACCGATGTGACGGACAAGGTCCCGGCCGCCGCGCCGCCCGGCAAGGGCGGCGGGTCCGCCTCCGGCGGCGGCCTGTTGCAGCTGATGCTGGGCGGCCTGCGCCGCAACATGCGCCAGTACGGCATGCTGATCGCGCTCGGCCTGATCGTGGTGCTGTTCCAGGTGTGGACCGGCGGCGACCTGCTGCTGCCGCGCAACGTCTCCAACCTGGTGCTGCAGAACAGCTACATCCTGATCCTCGCGATCGGCATGATGCTGGTGATCATCGCGGGCCATATCGACCTGTCGGTCGGCTCGTTGACCGCGTTCGTGGGCGCGTTCGCGGCCGTGCTCACGGTGCAGCACGGGGTGGCCTGGCCGGTCGCGCTGGTGCTGTGCCTGGTGGTGGGCGCGCTGGCCGGCTCGGTACAGGGCTTCCTGATCGCGTATCTCGGCATACCGTCGTTCATCGTCACCCTCGCCGGCATGCTGCTCTTCCGCGGTCTGACGGAGATCTTCCTGGAGGGCCAGACCCTCGGCCCGTTCCCGGACGGTCTGCAGAAGCTCGGCAACGGCTTCCTGCCGGAGGTCGGCCCGGACACCAACTACCACAACCTCACGCTGCTGTTGGGCTTCGCGCTGCTGGCCTTCGTGATCTTCCAGGAGGTCCGCGACCGGGGCCGCCAGCAGGAGTTCTCGCTCGAGGTGCTGCCGCGCAACGCCTTCCTGCTGAAGCTCGTCGCCATCGCCGCCGCGATCCTCGCGGTCACCATGCTGCTGGCCAGCTATCAGGGTGCGCCGATCATCCTGATCGTGCTCGGTGTGCTGGTGGTCGGCTACGGCTACGTCATGCGCAACGCGGTCTTCGGGCGGCACATCTACGCCATCGGCGGCAACCTGCCGGCGGCGAAGCTGTCCGGGGTGAAGGACAAGAAGGTCACCTTCCTGGTCTTCCTGAACATGGGCGTGCTCGCGGCCCTGGCGGGACTGGTGGTCGCCGCCCGTCTGAACGCGGCCTCGCCGAAGGCGGGCCTGAACTTCGAACTCGAGGCCATCGCCTCGGCGTTCATCGGTGGCGCGTCCATGAGCGGCGGTGTGGGTACCGTCCTCGGCGCGATCATCGGTGGTCTCGTCCTCGGTGTGCTGAACAACGGCATGAACCTCCTCAGTGTCGGCACCGACTGGCAACAGGTCATCAAGGGGCTCGCCCTGCTGGCCGCGGTCGGCTTCGATGTGTGGAACAAGCGCAAGTCCGGTTCGTAAATCAGCTAAGGGCCCCGCCGGAGAGATCCACGGGGCCCAATTCCTTTACAGGAGCCGCTAGATGGAACTGAACAGACGCACGGTCATCGCGGGTGCGGCGGCGGCGGGACTCGCCGCGACCACCCTCGGTACGGGTACCGCCGAGGCCTCCGGCGGCAAGGCACCCTCGAAGAAACTCTTCGGCAAGCTCGCGGACGGCACGAAGGTCTGGATCTGGTCGCTGGCCAACGGCGGCACGAAACTGAAGGTCCTGTCCTGGGGCGGCGTGGTGCAGTCGCTGGAGATCCCCGACCGGCACGGCCACTTGGCGAACGTCTCCCTCGGCTTCGACAACATCGAGGACTACGTCGCCAAGACCCCGTACTTCGGCGCGCTGATCGGCCGCTACGGAAACCGCATAGGCAAGGGGCAGTTCACGCTGGACGGCAAGAGCTACCAGCTCTCCGTCAACGACGGCGTGAACAGCCTGCACGGCGGCACCCAGGGCTTCGACAAGCACGTGTGGGACGTCGAGCCGTTCACCAAGGGCTCCGACGTCGGCCTGCATCTCCACTACACCAGCATCGACGGGGAGATGGGCTACCCCGGCACGCTGAAGGTGAAGGTCACGTACACGCTGAACAAGCACGGCGACTGGACCATCGACTACGAGGCCACCACCGACAAGGCCACCGTCGTCAACCTCACCAGTCACGTCTACTGGAACCTGGCCGGCGAGGGCAGCGGCACGATCGAGGACCACGAGCTCCAGATCGCCGCCGACCGCTACACGCCCACCGACACGGGGCTGATCCCGACCGGCGAACTGGCGAAGGTCTCCGGCACCCCCTTCGACTTCCGTAAGACGAAGACGATCGGCCGCGACATCCGGGCCGGCCACGTCCAGCAGGTGCAGGCGAAGGGCTTCGACCACAACTGGGTTCTGGACAAGGGCATCACGGCCAAACCGGAGCATGTCGCCACCCTGCGCGAGCCGCGCTCGGGCCGCACCCTGAAGATCGCCACCGACCAGCCGGGGCTGCAGTTCTACTCGGGCAACTTCCTCGACGGAACCCTCACCGGCACCGGTGGCAGCGTCTACCGGCAGGGCGACGCGCTGTGCCTGGAGACGCAGCACTTCCCGGACTCGCCCAACCAGCCGTCGTTCCCGACGACGACGCTGCGACCTGGGCAGACGTACCGGACGAGGACGGTGCACACGTTCAGCGCGTGATCTGGTGAACCGTGTCACAGGCCGCCGGATGCGTCCGGCGGCCTGGTGGTTCCCACACTCACACCACTTTCACACGCGTTGAACAACGCCACCCCAGACTCCGTATGTAAGAGCGGCCCGTGCTCCCCCGCGCGGGCCACCCAAGACGACGGACCCGGCCGTCCCCGACGGGTCCGCCCCATACGGAGGTTCCATGGCCGACAACGTCACCTCGTTGTTCCGCAGCACGGCGGCGCACAGCCCGTCGATGGCGGCGCTGACGCGGGAGGGCGGCGAGGGAGCCGGCCCGGTGGACTTCTGCATTCCGTGCAACCCGTACTTCCCCACACCGGCCATGTTCGACACGATGTCGGCGAGACTGCGCGACATCATCACGTACTACCCGAGCAGCGCGGACACGATCACCGCCGAGCTGTGCAACCTGCTCCAACTCCCGCCGCAGGCGGTCGCGATGGGCAACGGTTCCACCGAACTCATCACCTGGATCGACCACTTGCTGGTCCGCGAGTCCCTCGCCATCCCCGTCCCCACCTTCGGCCGCTGGACCGACCAGCCGATGGAGACCGGCAAGCGGGTCGACATGTTCCCGCTCCAGGAGTCCAGCGGCTTCGCCCTGGACCTCGGCCAGTACGCCGAGTTCATCCGCGCCCGCGGGACCCGGGTCGCCGTCATCTGCAACCCCAACAACCCCGACGGCGGCTACCTCCACAAGCAGTCGCTGGTGCAGTTCATGGACGCGATGGCCGACCTCGATCTGATCGTCATCGACGAGTCGTTCCTGGAGTTCGCCGACGCCGAGGCCGAACCCAGCGTCGTCCAGGAGGCGATGCTGCGCCCGAACGTCGTCGTGCTGCGCAGCCTGGGCAAGAACTTCGGCCTGCACGGCATACGGTTCGGCTACATGGTCGCGAACCCCTCGCTGGCCGGCCGGGTCCGCTCGATGCTGCCGAAGTGGAACCTCAACGCCTTCGCCGAGTACGTGGTGTTCATGCTCAAGGAGCACGGCGCCGAGTACGCGCAGAGCCTGCACCAGGTGTATCGGGACCGTCTGGACATGTCGAGCCAGCTCTCGGCGCTCCCCGGTCTGACGGTCTACCCCTCGCAGGGCAACTTCCTCTTCGTACGCCTGCCCGTGGGCGCCGAAGGCACGGTGGTCCGCGACCGGATGCTCACCGAGCACCGGATCCTGGTCCGCGAATGCGGCAACAAGATCGGTTCGTCCAGCCGCTTCCTGAGGCTCGTGGTGCGCCCCCAGGTGGACGTGCGTCGCCTGGTGTCCGGCCTGGAACAGGTGCTCTACGGGACCAGGAGGGGAGCCGCCGTGCCCGAGCTGGGTACCGGGACCAACTACAGCTCGGGTACGGCGGCCGTGGACCGGCTGGTCAGCGAGACGAACGGGGCGGGTATTCCGCTGGTCGCGCAGGCCATCGGGGGCGGTATGCCCATGCAGATGCCGATGCCGGCCGCTGCGCAAACTGGCGGGGTGGGGATGCCGATGCCGGCGGTGGCGCAGATGCCGATGGCGGCGCCGCCTCAGCCGCAGATTCCGCAGCCGCAGGTTCTTCAGCCGCAGTTTCCCCAGCCGCAGATTCCTCAGCCTCAGCCGCAGTACGCGCCGGCGATGAGTGCGCCGTCGCAGCCGCAGATGCAGGCGCCCATGCCTGCGGCGGCCGCCACGCCGCCCGGGGTTCCTGCGCGGGGTGGGCTCACCGCCGCGCAGGTTCGGGGAACCACCGGTCCCGGGCTTGCGCCCGCACCCGCCACGGGGTGGCCCAATGCGCAGAGTTGGCCCAACGCGGCGGGGATGGGGCAGGCGGGTTAGGGCTCGTTGCCGGGTGCGGGTGCGCTGTGGCTGGTCGCGCCCACGCGGCGGAGCCGCAAAATGTCACAGCCCCGCGCCCCTAACGGCGTTGCCCTTGACGCGAATTTCCAAGCGGGCCTTGGATTTGGTTCGGAAGTACCGAACCGTGACGTCCTCGTGGGCGTTGTAACCGCCTCCGTCCGGTAGCACGCCGGTGCGTTCCTCGAACCCGGCGGGCGTCTGTGTCGCCGCGAAGGCGTGGTGGGACTCGTGCTCGGATTCGCGTTCGTCGGCGGCCACCGCCTCCAACGGGGAGTCCTGCGGTACGGGCAGGGCGAAGATCTCGACGCTTCGTCCTGCTACGCCGACGTGCACGATGGCGACCGGCGTTTCGGCGACCGTCGCGCCGTAGCGGCGTGCGAGGCGGCCTCGGACGACCACGCTCGGGTTGACCGCGCCCGGTTCGAAGCCCAGTCGGTCGAGTTCCTCGCGCAGGTCTTCGAGGGTGTCGGGGAAGACCAGTACCGCGGTGTGGTCGAAGACCAAGTGGCTTGAGATGTCGGCCCGTTCGGCCGGGGCCAGGTCGGGAAACAGTTCCGTCAGGACCTGGTCCGTGTCGTGGGTCTCGACGTAGGCGGCGGCTCGCTTGATGCGGAGTACGTCGGGCTCGGTGAGGCTCATGTGGGGAGGGTTCCTCGGGTCAGATGCCGGTGTAGTTCTCGGCGAAGAAGTCCTGGTGGGCGCGGGAGGTGCGCAGGCTGTCCAGGCGGGCGTACTGGAGGGCGCGGCCGTACCGGGCCTCGGGGTCGTCGGCGGACGGGCCGTGCAGCAGGCCGCTCATCCAGTGCGAGAACTCGTGGGCCCGCCAGACCCGGGGCAGGCAGTACGAGGCATAGCGGGCGAAGTCCGTCTCGTCGCCGCGCGTGAGGGCTGCCACGAAGGCTTCCGCGAGGCGTTCGGCCTGGAGTACGGCGAGGTTGGCGCCCTTGGCCGCGGAGGGACTGATGAGTCCGGCGGCGTCGCCCGCCAGCCAGAGGCGGCCGGTGCCCGGGGAGTCCAGGACGTCCGAGCGCAGGTCGACGACCGTCTTCTCCAGGACCGGCCCGCGCTTCAAGGGGCCGAACTCGTCCGTGCGGAGCCGCTGCGCCAGTTCGGCCCAGACGCGGTCCTCGTCCCAGTTCGCCGGATCGGTGCCTCGCGGGCACTGGAGGTAGTAGCGGGTCACCGTCTCCGTGCGGGCCATGTGGCCGGCGAATCCGCGGTCGTGCAGGGCGTATCCGACGGCCGCCAGGCTGGGTGGAGCCTCGACCAATACCGCCAGCCAGGTCACGCCGTGGTCCCAGCGGGCCGTACCGATGCCGTGCGCGGTGAGGGCCCGGCGGCCGACACCCCGGTGGCCGTCGCAGCCGGCGACATAGCGTCCGGTCACGTCCTCCGCTCCCCGGACCCGTACCCGGCCCTCGGCGATCTCCTCGACCTCGGCGCCGAAGCGGACCTCGCCGCCGCGCCGCAGGTACTCGGCGAGCAGGTCCCGGACCAACTCCTGCTGGGGGTAGACGGTGTGGACCTCGCCCTGACCCAACTTCCCGTAGTCCAGGGTGAATTCGCCCTGCTCACTGCGGAAGAGGCAGGTCCCGTGCGGCCGGCCGCGGGCCAACAGCCCGGCGGCCAGGCCGTGTTCGGTCAGGACGCGTACGGAGTGGGCGGCCAGGAAGCCCGCCCTGGCCCGCCCCTCCACGGCCTCGCGGTCCCGCCGTTCCAGGATCACGCAGTCGATGCCCTGGGCCAGGAGCAGGTTCCCCAGGACCAGCCCCGCCGGGCCCGCCCCGACGATCACCACCCCGGTCCGTGCTCCGGAGTCGAATCGTTTCGCCACATCCACCCCTGATCTTGCTTTTTCGGCCAAGTGGTTTCATATCAGCCAGATCAGGGAGATGAGCAATCGAAGATCGCCTATTAGCCCATAAGGGACCAACTTGGCATATGTCAGTGGTCGTTGTCCAAATGCAGCTTCAGCAGGTCCACGCCGTAGTCGCCGCCGTTGGGGGTGCGGATGATGGTGTGGATGTGTTCCTGGGAGGGGGTGCCGCCGCCCATGCCCATACCGCCACCAGGGGGACCGCCGGCGTTGGCGCTCGCGCTCGCACTGGCGCTCGCGCTCGGGCTCTCCGAGGACGCCTCGTGGTAGAAGAGCGGGGCCTGGGCGTCGTACTCGATGAGCACTACGGGGCTGTGGATGCGGTAGTAGAAGGCGGAGTCGTCCTTCGTCCCGCCCATCCAGTAGAAGTACGTGTCGTCGAGGTGCTTCTCGACCTCGGTCATCTTGACCTCGGCGTGTCCCTCGTTGATGTAGCCGATGTAGACGCGGGCCACGGCCAGGAGCTTCTCCCGCTGGGCGGAGGTGAGTTCGGAGCCGCGCAGGCCCGCGTAGGCGAGCTTGAGGTTGTCCGAGCCGGCGCCGGCCTTCATGTCCTCGTTGCCGTTGTCCTGCGAGGAGACCGCCTTGGCGAGCTGTGCCTTGGTGAGGGAACGGATCATCGCCAGACCGGCCTTGGTCTCCGGCCGGAACAGGCTGATCCTCTCGCCCTTGTACGTGGCCGTGGTCGGCTCGGAGCCCATGAAGGTGGGCGTCATGACGACCTGGTCACCGAGCACGAAGTAGTTGATGGCGACGTGGTGACCCTCGTACTGGAAGCCCCACGGCTTCGTGGTCGACGGGGTGCCCATGAAGGTGAAGAAGTAGTGGCCCTCGGTCAGGGTCTTCTGGTTGCCGCCGTTGGAGTCGCCGAGGAACTGGTTGAGCTTCATGATGTTGCGGGTCTGGGTGAGGCCGTCGGCGGACAGCGCGACGCCGAGCAGGGAGTAGCCGAGGTCACGCTTCTTGTCGGTGAGGTCGCCCATGCGGACGCCCTTGCGGTCGTAGCCGTCGACGTTGCTCCAGGCCGTCCATTCGTCGGCGTCGACGGCGAAGGTGCAGGACTTGCGCTCCTTCGCGGAGAGCCCGTCGAGGAACGCCTGCGCGGCCTTGACCAGTCCGTCCGTGGAGACGCCGGTCGAGTGGACGGTGAACAGGTCGTCGACGACCGTGCCGTCGGTGGTGACGCCCTTGAGGTCCTTGTACTTGACCTGGGAGGCCCCGGGGCCCATGCCGCCCCCGCCACCGCCTCCCGCGCCGGGCCCGCCCGACGGCATACCGCTCGGGGCACCGGCGGACGGGGAGGCGGTGGACGAACTCGCGGTGTCCGACGAGTCGTTGGAGCAGCCGGTCATGGTCGCCACGGCGGCGACACCGCCGGCGAGCAGCGCCTTGTTCATGAACCAGCGGCGGCTGCGCTCGGAGGCGGGGGTGTGGGGTCGGTGTCCATGCATGGGGGTCAGCGTCCCGGCCCAACCTGAAGCATCCCTGGGCGAAGCCTGTGAGCCCGGGTCGGGGGCGAGGGCCGCGGACCCGGTTCAGCTGCCGCCGTTGTCGGCCTCCCGCTTCGGTGCCTGGAAGCCGCCGATCTCTTGCTCCAGCAGTTCGGCCAGCCGCAGCGGGGTGCGGTCCTCGTACATCGGGCCGATGAGCTGCACTCCGACCGGCAGCCCCTCGGGGGACAGGCCCGTCGGTACGGCGGTGGCGGGCAGGCCGGGCATGGTGGCCAGACCGGCCCAGACGAGCTGGTCGAGGTACGGGTACGCGACGCCGTCGATGTCGAGCCGGCGTTTCATCGAATCCGGTTCGTGGTCGTGCGGGAACGCCGGAGTGGGCGTGATCGGGCACACCACGGCGTCGAACTCGGCGAAGAACCGACGCCAGCCCTGCCGGTGCAGCTCGCGACGGTTGTTCGCGTCGGCCCAGTCGCGGTGACTCGACACGAGTCCCCGCAACCGCGCCGCGTCCAGACCCTGATCGTCCGCGCCCAATCCGGCGGCGAGGCCGCGCAGTTGCTCGTACGTCTCGGCGGGAAAGCGTGCACCGACTCCCGCGAACCACAACTGCGTGTAGATCAACGCCGACTCGGCGAGGCTGGGCAGCAGCGCGCTGTGCCGTTCCACGTGCGCGCCGCCGTCGGCCAGCGCGTCGGCCACGCGTTGCACACCCGCCCGCACGGCGGTCCCGGTCGGGATGAACGGATGCTCGTCGAGGACCAGGACCCGGAAGTCGCCGAGCCGCTCGTGCCGCGCGGGCGGCAGCGCCAGTTCGTACGCAACACCGTGCGTCAGCGGATCCGGTCCGGCCATGACGTCGAGCAGGAGCGTGAGGTCGCGGGCGGTGCGCGCCATCGGACCGACGACGGCGAGGTCCGAGGCGACCGGCCAGGCCGGCACGGCGGGCGGGACCGAGCCGCGGGTGGGGACCAGTTCGACCGTCGGCTTGTGCGCGTAGATCCCGCAGAAGTGTGCGGGGGTGCGCAGCGAACCGCCGATGTCGGAGCCGATGGACAGCGCGCCGAACCCGGCCGCCAGGGCCGCCGACGATCCGCCGGAGGAGCCACCCGGTGTACGGCCGTGATCCCAGGGGTTGTTGGTGGTGCCGTAGATCTCGTTGAAGCTCTGCACGTCCTGGAGTCCCAGGGGCACGTTGGTCTTGCCGAGCACCACCGCGCCGGCGTCCTTGAGCCGGGAGACCTGCACCGCGTCCTCGGCGGGCAGGAAGTCCCGGTGCTGCGGCATGCCCCAGGTCGTGGGCAGTCCGGCGATGTTGTAGGACTCCTTGACCGTCACCGGGATGCCGAGCAGCGGCCGGTCCTCACCACGGTCCCGCGCCCGGTCGGCGTCGCGCGCGGCGTCCCGCGCACGGTCGAAGTCCGGTACGCAGATCGCGTTGATCGCCTTGTCGTCCCGCTCGATGCGGGCGATCGCCTCGTCGGTCAGTTCCACCGAGGTCACCTCGCCGGCACGCAGGGCGGCGGTGAGTTCTTCGGCCGAGTGATAGCTCCAGTCCATGATTTCGACCGTAACGGCCGCCGGCTCAAGCCACGAAATACCTTTTATCGCAACGGAATTGATGTCCCGACCGGCCGACCTCGCGGTCACCGCCACAGCACCGCCCAGCCCGGCAGATCGATCTCGGCGCGGACCGTCTTCCCGGGCGGCTCCCGCTCCAGCACCTCCCACCGGTCCGCGACCGCGTCCACGAGGAGCAGTCCGCGGCCGGACTCGTCGAGCGGGTCGGCGGGCGCGGCCACCTCGCCGGGTGCCGGCGGGCGTCTGTCGCCGACCGTGTCCGTCACCTCGATCCGGACGCTGCCCGTGACGAGGGACAGCCGCAGCTCGAAGTCCCGCCCCGGCACCCGGCCGTGCGTCACCGCGTTCGCGGCCAGCTCGGCGACGACCAGGGCGACGGCGTCGGAGGCGTCGCAACCGGGCGGGATGCCCCAGGTGTGGAGCTGGGCCACGGCGAGGTGCCGGGCGAGGCGGGCGGCGCGAGGGGTTGCGCTCAGTCGCTGCGCGAACGCACGTACGGTGACCGGTTGTTGTGGGGTGGGGAGCGCTGTCATGCGCCCAATCTGGCGGGCCGGAACGGCTGTTATCCAGGTGAGCACCGCGTACAGCGCGGCAGCGTACGCGGTTACGGACTGGACAGTACGAGTGACGGAACGTGACCATGGGTGCGGGAGGTGACCGACTGTGGTCGATGAGCCGGAGGCGTCGGACAGCTTGCGGACGTTCGGGGCGGTGCTTCAGGCGCTGCGCGAGCATGCGGGACTTGGGCGGGAGGAGTTCGGCGCGCTGGTGGGGTACTCCAAACATACGGTGGCGTCGATCGAGTTGGGGCGGCGGATGCCGGATCGGGCGCTGATGGAGCGGGCGGAGGAGGCCCTGGGCAACGCGGGTGCGTTGCGCCGGGCGTTTCCGACGCTGGCTCGTCAGCCGGGGTTGGCGGCGTGGTTTCGGCGGTGGGCGCGGTTGGAGGGGGAGGCGATCACGCTCTACACGTATGAATGCCGGTTGATTCCAGGGCTGTTGCAGACGGAGGCGTATGCGCGGACGCTGTTCGCCAACCAACTCCCGCCGCTGGACGACGAACAGATCGAGGCGCAGTGGGTGGCGCGGGCGGAGCGGCAACTGCTGTTGCGGGAGCGGCCGAACACGGCGTTCGGGTTCATTCTGGAGGAGCACCTGTTCCGGCGGCGCACGGGTGGGGTCGAGGTCACGCGGGAACTCATCGATCACGTACTGGAGGTCGCCGAACAGCGCAACGTCGAGATCCAGATCATGCCGATGGCACAGGAAGCACACGCCGGACTCGGCGGCCCCATGCGGCTGTTGGAGACCTCGGAGAACCAGCGCTTCGCCTACTGCGAGGGACAGGAGAGCGGCCAGTTCATCGCTGATCCAAAAGTGGTCAGCATCCTCCAGATGCGGTATGCCAGGATGCGCTCACAGGCTCTTACCCTCCACGACTCGTTGAGCCTGTTGCAGCGGATTCGAGGAGACATATGAGCACCACGGAACTGGTCTGGTTCAAGTCGAGCTACAGCAGCGGCTCCGGTGATGACTGCGTTGAGATCGCTCTCTCCTGGTCCAAGTCCAGCTACAGCAGCAGCGGCGACGGGGACTGCGTCGAGGTCGCCGCCTGTCCGGGGACCGTCCACGTCCGTGACTCCAAGGACCGCCACGGGCCTCAGCTCGCTGTGTCGCCTGGTACCTGGGCCGACTTCCTGGCTCACGCGTGTGGGAGTGCTCAGTAGGCCAAGTCGCCTGAATGGAACCGCAGGCGCTCGCCGAACGCTTCCTCGCCCAAGACGTCGAGGTGCGCCGAGGCCGTACTCCAGAGGTCCAGCCTCAGGTCGGGTAATTCGTGAAGCGGCTGCAGGTCGAGCGTGCCTCCCTTCACCAACCCCATGCCCAACTTGCGCAAGTTGGGAAAGACGCGGCTCAACTCCTCCATGTCGGCATGGTCCTCCAGGCCGGTGATCATCAGTCGCTCGATTCGCGGCACCGGATCCAGTTGCCTCAGTTCCTGGAGGGAGTCGACCGCCAGGGCGATCCGGGTGAGCTGGGGTGCGTGGAGCGCGGCACGGATGTGCCAGGCAGGAGAGTGGCTGAGCCCCTCGACCGTCAGTGACCTCAGCTCGGTCCATGCCTCCATGGCATCGAGCCGTCTGATGGCTTCGACCCCCACCTCCAGGTGGTGTACGCCCGGGAGTGGTTCGAGATCTTGCCCGCCTCCTCCGGTTACCCGTAGCACCATCAGGTCGAGGCTGGCCAGTGCGGAGAGATCCACCAGGGACCGACAATCCCGCACTTCGAAGCTTCTCAAGTCCTCACGGCTGCCTAAGAAGTCGAGGTTTGTGACGGCCTCGTTCCGCCAGATCGCGAGGGATTCGAGTTGCCGCACCGGCAGGTTGGCGTCCAGTTCCAGCGGGTCGTACGAGCCGTGCACGGTGAGCTTGGTGACGGACCCGAAACGGGGTATTCGTACTATTTGCTCGCGCTTGTCGACGTGCAGATCGGGGAGTTGGGCTCCGTCGAGCACCTCGCTGACGTACTCCTCCAACGGGTGCAGATCCCAGCCTCTGGCCACCTCGCTGCGAATCTCCGGGTCCGGATGGAACGCGCAATGCCGCAGCTTCTGCCGGGACTTCGCGCTGCGTACCCGGGTCAGGAGCCGCACCGTGTTCAGGGCTGCGCGCTCTTGCAGCCGTTCCCCGTCGGGGAGCACGCCCACTACCCAGTCGCCCAGACCCGCGAGTTCCTCTACTTCCTTGGGATCGCGCGGTGGCATGAGGTCACCCACCCGTGCCCGCACCACATTCATCACCGACTGACTCAACACCGGGGCGTTGATCGCGCACCGCGCGGCCAGTACGTGGAGACGGAAACGGCCCCAGCGCTCCGTGGTCGAATCCCCGTAGTCGAGCAGGGTCTCGATGAGGCGGCCCACTTCCGGACGTGCGGCGTGTCCGACCGACAGCACGATCACGTCCTGCCAGGCTTCGCTGCCGGCGTGCTCCACGAGTTCCAACAGATAGCCGCTCTCGTGGAACTCCTTGGCTGCCAGGAAGTCCTGGAACGTCCGGTGGATGAACTGGACCGCGTCATCGGCTCGTTCCTGGAGCAGACCGCTGCGGTCGAGCAGAAAGCGCAGGACGTGCTCAGGCGAACCCTGCTCCTGGACGGGCGGCATGTCCCTTATCGCGAGGCCCAGTTGATGCACCGCCTCGCCGTGCGTCATCTGCTGCTTCCCGGTGCGTACCAGCCAGATGGCCAGCCGCTGGAGCAGCGCGTGCTGTTCGTCGGAGTCCAGCTTGACCTGACCGGCGTGCAGCACACCGCGCCCGGCGTCACGCCCGCCCAGCAGCATGGCGAGGGCGGCCCGGTACAACTGCCAGCGTGTGGTGGGCAGCAGACCGCGGCGGCGCCGGTGCAGGGCGCAGATCACGGCGCACAGCAGCGGGGTGCGGGCGAGGCCCGTCAGGGCCGCGTTCCGCTCCAACTGGTGCACCAGATCCTGCTCCAGAGAGGAGAGGAGTTCACGCTCCTCGCTGCCGCGTCGGCCGTCGTAGAGGCTGTCGCACTCCAGGCGGGCGGCGTTGTGCCAGGCATGCACAAAAGCACGGATGTCGTCGTCGCTCATGGGCAGGAGGGTCAGCTCGGCAAAGCCGTCCGCGTCGAGCCAGTGCTTGTCGACCGCGTTCGGGCGCACGGTCGCGAGACATCGTGTGCGGGGATAGCGGTCGAGGAGCGCCACCAGCCAGCGGCGGGCCCCCTCCCGTTCCGCCTCCGGGACCTCGTCCAGACCGTCGACCAGCAGGAGGCCACGACGTGCTTCGAGCACCCGGCCGGCCCAGCCATCGGGCTGTCCGTCCGTGGCCGTCGGCCCGGCGGACAGAAGTTCCGACACGGCAGGGAACCCTCCACCTTCTGCATGCACTTCACGCAACGGGACGACAAAGGGGACGAGGCCGTTGAGCTGGGCCAGCTCACCGCTCAAGGTTCCGTTCGCGGCGTGGGCCGCCAGCCACCAGACGAGGGTGGTCTTGCCTGCGCCCGCTTCACCGCGCAGCAGGGCACGGGGACGGTCGATCAACAGGGAATCGATGCGCTGGGCGCCGCTCCATGTCGTACGAATCCGCGTGGATCCCACTGGCCTGTACGAGTGCGCGAGGCCCTCGGCCCGCAGGCTCAGATACGCGGTGTCGAGGTCCCAGCGGGACTCGCTCCGGCCGAGTTCCTCGATGCCGAAGATCTCCGTCCTGCGGTACTGGGAACTCAGATCCTTCGCGTATCGGGCCTCGAAGTGCTCGTCGTGGGGGTGGACTTCGACGATTTCCTCCAGCCATGCACCGCGGACCAACGCGGCACCCTGCTCAAGGATGTCTGTGATCGGTGTGCCTTCGATCCTGAAGTGCTGACGGCTCTGGGGAACCTGGGTCACCACACCGAGCAGCACCGGGCCGGCGAAGACCGGAGCGCCGGACAGCCCGGCGAGCGGGGATCCGCCGCGATCCCAATCGGCGGCGGCCGGACGGTCGAGTTCGCAGGTAAGGATGCCCTTGGCGCGTCCGGCCATCGGCAGCACGCTCACCCGGTACTGGTCGTAGTCGAGATCCTCGCCACGCTTCCCGTAGCGCATGACCTGTGGGAACCCGACCACCTCGCAATGCAGCAACGGGGCGTCGGTGGCGACCCTGCCCAGTCGGAGCCGACCCATGGGGGCGGCGAGGTCGGCGCTGATCACGTCCTCGGACGTGATCAGCACGGCCACATCAAGTGCCGTGTCGGCCCAACCGAGGCGGCAGGGCAACGAGTTGCCCGACGAAGGATGGATCACGATGACGGAGACGGCGTCGGCCACCACATGCAACGCCGTAAGTACAGTGCGCTCGTCGAGCAGCACCCCGCTCCCCTGCCCGTGATCGGCCTGCACCACCACAACCCGCCCCAGCGCCTTCCCCCCACTCACAGCCCGCCCCCACCCCCGTCGTCGGCCACGCTGCGGCCAAAACTAGAGACCCCGTCCCACCCACCGCCACCGATTCCCCCCAAGTCCCCCCGATACTGAGCACCATGGGATTCGCCGTCTTCATGACCCTCCCCGGACTGGTCATCGCGCTCACTGTCGTCGCCTTCGCCGACCAACTCCTCCTCCGCGCCGGCCGAGCCGGCCTGCTCCCCTGGCGCAACAGCGCCCGCCAGGGCCAGATATCGGCGACCGGCTTCGAACAACTCCACGCCAGCTTCTCGCCGGGCAAGCAGAACGAACTCAAGGAACGCCAGTCGTCCTTGGTCATGCGGGACGACGAGGAGGACGGCGCCCCACCGAACCGCACGACGGTGAACCTCGACGGAGGGACGGCGGTCGTCCGCCTACGGCAGGGACCCCGATAGAACCAGGGGCAAATTGCGATGCGCCCGGGCACCACGCCGGTCAGACTCGCGGACATGACCGAGAAGATCACCCGCATCAACCCTGAGCAGCTCCACCAAACACCCGGCTACCACCACATCACCGTGGTCGAGGCAGGCCGTACGGCCCACCTGGCGGGACAGTGCCCGCTGGACGGGAACGGTGACCTCGTCGGCCCCGGTTCCCTCGAATCCCAGGTCGACCAGGTCGTCGCGAACGCGCTCACCGCCCTGGCAGCGGTGAATGCCGAGCCACACCACGTGGTGCGGTCGGTGATCTACGTACGCAGCGACGAGCAAGCTGCCCTCGGAGCCGCGTGGCACCGGCTCACCACCTCGGCCCTGGGCCCGGCGTTCACCACGGCCAGCACGCTCCTCGGCGTCGCCCAACTGGGCTTCACCGGACAGCTCATCGAGGTGGACCTCACCGTGGCACTGCCTGACTGAGCTTTCCCGGAGACGGGCAGGCGTCCCTGCACGGGCTCGATCCGGAGCACGCCTTCCGAGCTTCCGCCGCGAGTCCCGGTACCTGCGTGGCAACCCACGTGTCCGACAAGTAACTTGACGCCCCGTCACTTTGCCTAACCCACAGCCCTTCGACAGAGTCGCTCCTTAATCTGCCGTGTCCATGACAGACACTTCGGAAGCAACCCCCACCCCAGTCGGCCGCCGAACCGTGCTGATCGCCACCGGCGCCACCGCAGCCACGCTCGCCGTAGGCGCCGTCGGCGCAGCCGCACCCGAAGCCCCCACGGACGCGATCCCCGCCGCCGCGGCAGCCGTCTGCACCCTCACCAAGGAGATGACCGAAGGCCCCTACTACCTCGACGGACAGTACGTCCGTGCCGACGTCACCGAAGGCAAGGCCGGTGTCCCGCTCAAGCTCGCGCTCACCGTCGTGGACGACGACACCTGCGCCACCATCCCCAACGCCCTGGTCGAGATCTGGCACTGCGACGCCCTCGGCGAGTACTCCGGCTTCGTCGGCAACAACGGCCACACCGAGCCCGACGACGGCACCTTCCTGCGCGGCGGCGTGCTGACCAACAGCGCCGGCCTCGCGAGCATCACCACGATCTACCCCGGCTGGTACCGCGGGCGCTGCGTGCACATCCACGTCAAGGTGCACACCGGCGTCACCCTCACCGCCGACGGCTCGTTCACCGGCGGCACGGAACTGCACACCGGGCAGCTCTTCATCGACGAGTCGATCACCACCAAGGTCGCCGTGGTCTCGCCGTACTCGACCAACACGGTCACCCGCACCACCCTCGCCCAGGACTCGATCTACGACGACGGAGGCGCCGCGTCCGGCCTCATGACGCTGACCGCGCTGGGCAGTTCGACCTCGGCCGGCTACACCGGCACGCTGACGCTCGGCGTCGAGCGGAGCTGACGCAGGGGTGGCCCGCACACCGCGGGCCACCCCCTCACACCCCGGTCAGGACGACGGGCACTGCTGCCACGCCATGTGGTAGATCGTGCTGATGTCCCCGTCCGTCGAGTCCATCGTCATGAAGCTGACCTTGCCGGGGTTCGCCGACCCCGCGGTCACCCTCAGCTCGGTGTTGATGTTGAAGTTGCGCTGAACTCCGCAGGGCGCCCAGACCAGTTGGGCCCAGTCGGTCTCGTCGGTGGCCTGCCAGTTGTCGTTGTAGGGGCCGTTCAAGGGGTGGGTCTTGGCCACGGTCTGCGGAGAGCCCTGGAAGTAGTACGAGGCCCGCTGCGTGCCGTTCGCGCCGCCCTGAAGCGCGGCGAAGCCCCGGTAGTCGGCGCTGGCGATGGCGTACGTGAAGCCCGAAGGGACGTGGACGACCAGGTTGAGCTGGCAGTTCCTGCGGAACGCCGTCGGGTCGGAGGTGCCGCCCGCCTGGGCGAGGTAGTCGCTGTAGGTGACCGTGAACGCGGTGTTGTCCTCGGACACGGCGACCGCGGTGGTGCCCTGCGGGCAGCCGGAGCCGTTCACCGTGGCGACCTTGATGATGATCTTGTCCGGGGGCGGGTCCTCGAACCCGCCCGACGGATTGTGCGCGGGAAGCGCGGTGGTGAGCAGAGCGGCGATGGCGCCGCCCAGCAGAAGTCCACCAGACATGGTGTCTCCGGTTCTGTGAGTGGGGGGTGGCACGCCCTCGGCCCTGTGCGGAATCTATGGGGATTCTGTGAAGGCCGGGGGCGATCGCATCGTAGGAACGCACACCGACGACGGTCAGGGCGAACTCAAGCCATTCACAGACGCGCTATTCACACTGTTTCCACAGCATGTGAACTCTGTTGAAATAAGGGGGCGTTGACCGATCCATCCCTAGCGCCTTCACAGCCGCACATCAAGGAATCCTTCAGGTGCGCCCCTAGCTTCATGGCCATGACGGGAAACACGGAGCACCACAATCAGCACAGCCAACAGCCCGCCCGGCACCGCCGGGACAAGGGCCTCCAGCGTCGCCGCGTCCTGATCGGCGGCGGTACCGCGGCCCTGGCGGGCGGTCTCGTGGCCGCCGGTCTCGCCTCGGCCGACACGCCCGCCACAGGGAGCGGGTCGACCACCGTCTCCACCGAGGCGGCTGCCACCGACTCGGCGACGAGCGGCGTCTGCACCCTCACCTCCGAGGTCACCGAAGGCCCGTACTCGCTCGACGGCGCCCTGATCCGCGAGGACATCAGGGAGGACAAGGAAGGCGTCGAGGTCCAGTACACCTTCACCGTCGTCGACCAGGACAACGACTGCGCTCCGCTCGCCGACGCCCTCGTCGAACTCTGGCACTGCGACGCGCTCGGCGAGTACTCCGGCTTCGTCGGCAAGAACGGCCACACGGAGGACGACGACGGCACCTTCCTGCGCGGCGGGCAGCTGACCGATTCCGACGGCCGGGCGACCATCACGTCCATCTGGCCGGGGCACTACGTCTCGCGCGCCGTCCACGTCCATATGCGGGTGCACACGGACGTGACCCTCGCCGACGGCACGTACACCGGCGGCACACTCGTCCACACCGGCCAGCTCTTCTTCGACACCGACATCAACGAGGAGGTGCAGGCCAGTTCGCCGTACTCGGACAACACCACCGCCGAGACGGCCCTCGCCGACGACTCCGTCTACGACGACGGCGGCGCCGCCTCCGGCCTGCTGACCCTGACCGCCCTCGGCTCCGGCGTCTCCGACGGCTACGCGGCCACCCTGACCGTGGGCGTCAGCACCAGTTGATCAGCCACCGGGTGAACGGCCACCGGCCGACCCGCCACCGCTGATCACACCCCGACCGGCTGCCGCCCCTCGGCGGACTCGGACCCGGTCCCCGTCCCGCTCGCCCTCTCCCGGTGCGGCGAGGGGCGCGGACCGGGACGCCGGGGCGGCAGCCCACCAGCCTCGCCCGACCCCGTACGACCTCGCTCGATCCTTTACGGGTTCTCCCACGCCGCCGGTTCCGCCGCCAGCTCCCGCACGGGCTCCGGCAGGGCGTCCGCCGCGATGTCGGCGATCGTGACGCCCTCCAGGATCTTGCGCACATTGGCCCGCAGCGCGATCCACAGCGGCAGCAGCGGCTGGGCCGACCCGGTGTACTCCAGGCCGGTGGGCCGCTCGCCGCGTACGGACACGATCGGGCCGTCCACCGCCCGTATGACATCCGCGACCGTGATCTTCGCGGCCTCCCGGGCCAGCCGGTAGCCGCCGCCCCCGCCGCGCCGGCTGTCCACGACCCCGGCGCGCCGCAGATCGCCGAGGATCCCTTCCAGGAACTTGTGCGGGATGCCCTGCTCGGCGGCGATGGCCTCCGCCTTCACCGCTGCGCCGTCCTGCCGAACGGCGAGCTCAAGAACCGCCCGTACCGCGTAATCCGCCCGTGCCGAGATCCTCATACGACCATTGTGGGGTGTCCCTCCGTACACAATGACCCCGAATTCGCCCGCCGACGGACCCGCACGACGGAGGCTTCCTTGGGGCTCAGCAGACGTACCTTCAGCGCACTCGCCGGATCGGCCGCGCTCGGCCTGGCGCTCGGCGGCAGCGGGGCGGCGAGCTGCGCCTACGCCGCGCCGAGCGCGCCCACCGGCCCCTCGCCCGCGCCGCCCGGCGCGGACGGCCGCCGGCACACGATCGAATTCGACCGCTACTCGCTGCTCGTCGACGGCAGCCGCCTGGTCGTCTGGTCGGGCGAGCTGCACCCCTTCCGGCTGCCGAGCCCCTCCCTGTGGCGGGACGTCCTGCAGAAGATGCGCGCGCACGGCTACAACGCGGTCAGCATCTACGTCTCCTGGAACTACCACTCCCCCGCGCCCGGCAGCTACGACTTCACCGGCGTCCGCGACCTGGACCTGTTCCTGACCATGGCCGCCGAGACCGGCCTGTACGTGATCCTGCGCCCCGGCCCGTACATCAACGCCGAGATCGACGCGGGCGGCTACCCCGGCTGGCTGACCGTCACCAAGGGCACGGCCCGCACCTCCGACCCCACGTATCTCGGACACGTCGACGAGTTCCTCACCCGGGTGAACGCGATCGTCGCCCGCCACCTGTACACCGACGGCGCGGGCACGGTCCTGCTCTACCAGATCGAGAACGAGTACAACGCGTACGTCGACCAGCCGGCCGGCCGCGACTACATGGCCCACCTGTACGCGAAGGTGCGCGCCGACGGCATCGACGTGCCCCTCTTCCACAACGACAACGGCCGCAACGGCTACTGGACCCCCGGGAGCTTCGACATGGGCGGGGAGGAGGGGCGTTGGCTGTACGGCTTCGACGGCTACCCCTCGCCCAGCCAACCCGCCCCGGACTGGGGGCACTTCGGGATCGGCGGCGCGAAGGGCGGGGCCACGGCCAGCCCCGACACTCCCGGGTTCGTGCCGGAGTTCGGGGGCGGCTGGTTCGATCCGTGGGGCGGGGTCGAGTTCAAGGGGAAGGGGTACGCGGAGTCCCGGCGCACCCGGGACGCGGCGTACGAGCGGCGCTTCTACCTCACCAACCTCGCCAACGGCATCACCCTGCACAACGTCTACATGACCTACGGCGGCACCAGTTGGGGCTGGCTGCCCGCTCCCTGCGTGTACACCTCGTACGACTACGGGGCCGCCATCGACGAGGCTCGGCAGCCCACGGCGAAGCTGGTCCCCATGCACCAGCTCGGGCATCTGGTCCAGCACGTGCCCGACCTCGCCAAGCTGGACCGCGCGGCGGACGTCACGGTGACCGGCCTGAAGGCGTACCACCTGGCCAACCCCGACACCGGCGCCCAGGTCTACGTCCTGCGCAACGACGGTACGAAGGCGGTCACTTCGACCGTGCCCGGCATCGACGCGCCGGTCACCGTGCCGGCGAAGGACGCGCGACTGCTGGCCGCCGGGATCCAGCTCGGGCGGCGGAAGGTGCGGTACTCCACCGCCCAGCCCATGCTGGCGCTCACCGCCGGACGGCAGGAGATCGCCGTGCTCACCGGGCCGACGGGCGAGCCGACGGTGACCGCGATCGAGTGCGAGGTCCAGCCGACGGTGGCCGTGCTGGACGGGGACGCCACCTCCACGTACACCGACGGGCTGCTGCGGATCGAGGCCGAACTGGGCGGGCTCACCCGGGTGTTGGTGTCCGGTTGCGGGACCGCGACCCCGCTGCTCCTGCTGCTCGCCGACGACGAGACCTCCCTGCGGCTGTGGCCCTACGACACCCCGTCGGGGGCGGTCCTCGTCTACGGGCCCGCCCTGGTGCGGACGGTGACGGTCACCGGGGTGACGGTCGCGCTCACGGGCGACACCGTCACGGAAGCCGAACTGGAGGTGTGGGGGCCGCGCGGAATCCTCGAAGTCACCTGGAACGACAACGACTTGACGACCTCCGCCACGCCCTCCGGAAGCCTGCGGGCCGCGCAGCCGCTGCCGGGCGTCGGCACGGTCGCCCTGCCGTCGCTGGCCGACGGCTGGCGCAAGAGGGCCGAGAACCCGGAGGCCGCCCTCGCCTTCGACGACTCCGCCTGGAAGACCGCCGACCGCACGACCTCGTTCAGCACCACACCGGTCCCCGCCGGACAGCCGGTGCTCTTCGCCGACGACTACGGCTTCCACTACGGCGACGTCTGGTACCGCGGCCACTTCGCCGACGCGACCGGTGCGCAGTCCGTGTCCCTCGCCTACAGCACGGGCACGCAGGGGCTGCTGCTCGCCTGGCTGGACGGGCAGCCGCTGGGCGCGCACCGGATGCCGGTGCCGGACAAGACCTCGGTCCGGCAGGGGAGTTGGACGGCCACGGCCGAGTTCGCGGTGCCGCAGGCGCTGCGCACCTCGGGCGCGCACGTGCTGTCCGTGCTGGTGCGGCGGATGCAGCACGACATGGACGGCAAGTCGACGGACACCCACAAGGTGGCCCGCGGACTGACAGCGGTGACCTTCAAGGGGGCTGCCCCGAAGGTGAGTTGGCGGATCCAGGGCGAGGCGGCGGCCGATCCGGTGCGCGGGCCGCAGAACAACGGCGGGCTGTACGGGGAGCGCAACGGCTGGCATCTGCCGGAGTTCGGTGACGGTGAATGGGCCCTGGGCGAATTGGTGAACGCCGAGAAGCGGCAGGGCGTGACCTGGTACCGGCGCAGCTTCAAGCTCGCCGTCGACGCCGGCATCGACGCGTCGATCGGGCTGGTCCTCAACGACGACGTGGCCCGCGCCTATCGCGTCCAGATCTTCCTCAACGGCTGGAACATGGGCCAGTACATCAACGACGTCGGCCCGCAGCACACCTTCGTCCTGCCGAACGGGATCCTTCGCACGCGCGGCACCAACACCCTTGCCCTGGCGGTCCTTTCGGACGGCACCACGGCCTCGGGTCCGGCGGAGGTGGGCCTGACGCTGCTGGGTTCGGCGGCGGGAGGGGTGCCGGTGACGGCGGTGTGAGGGGCGCGGGTGAGCGGCGCCGGGAGCCGGGTGCGGGCGTGACCTGAAAGGGACGTACGCCCGCATTGCCTTCTTCGGCAGGCTGGTTCACCGTGTGGGCCCATGGGCCGCGAACGGTGATGAGGGGGAACTCCCGTGCGAAGACGGCGATTCATCAGTGGCGTGGTGGGAGTCGGGGCCGGACTCGGTCTGGTCTCGGCGAGCACGGGAGCGGCCCGTGCGGGCGCGGCGAGGTCGGCGAGCGCCGGTGTGCCCCACGACTGGACCGCCGTCCCGGCTCCGGACTGCGCCCCGGCCGCCCAGCTGCTGGACGTGGCCGCCGCCGGACCCGGTCTGGCCTGGGCGGTCGGCGAGGAGGGCCGCAACGGCGGCACACGCGGGACCCCGTTGGCCCTCGTCTGGGACGGCTCGGTCTGGAGCCGCGTCGACCTCTCCCACCTCGGCTTCAGCGGATACCTGCACGCGGTCGCCGGCACCGCCGACCGCGCCTGGGCGCTCGGCCACGGCACGACGGGCGGGTACCGGCTGCTCGCCTGGGACGGCGTGACCTGGCAGGACGCCGACTTCCCCGGCCGCGGAACCTCCGGCACCGACCTCACGGACGTCGCGCTCGGCCCCGACGGCGACACCTGGATCTCCGGGCGCTCCAGCGACGGCCTGCTCCTGCTGCACGGCCAGGGCGCCGACTGGACCTGGGAGCCGGCGCCCCCGAGCGGCACCACCGCCACCCCGTCGGGCCTGCGCGTCCTGCCCTCCGGTGACGTCTGGGTCTACGACAGCGCCCTCATCGCCCGCTGGGACGGCACGGCGTGGACCGAACTGCCCACGCCACCCGGCATCCGCGCCTCCGTCACCGGCCTCCTCCCGGTCGCCGACGACGACATCTGGCTCACCGGCTACTCCTACGGGGTCGGCGGCCCGCCCGGCAAACCGCCGAGCGTCACGCTGATGCACGGCGACGGCGACTCCTGGACCTACGTCACCACCCCGTTCACGGTCGGCATGCTGTCCGGGATCGTCGACGACGGCCAGGGCGGCCCCGACCGCATCGCCGGCTGGGACTTCTGGGACCAGACCCGCGCGCACCACCTCCGCTGGGAGAACGGGAGTTGGGTGAGCGAGCGCGGCCCGACCGCGACCACTCCGGTGCTCCCCCTCGCCCTCGCGGCGGTCCCCGGCACGGGCGGCTACTGGTCCGTCGGCACGACGTCCTCGTACCCGTATCCGCCCGCACAGGTGCACATCGAGACCTAGGCCAGCCGGATCACGTTCCACGACAGCGGTTCCAGTACGGCGGTGAGGGTGCCGTCCGTGAGGGTGGTGCCCTCGACCGGGTGCGGGGTCACGCGGTCGGGGTCGGCGAGGGTGTTGCGGGCGTCCGGGTCGGCGTCCGCGAGGGCCGTGTGTTCGGCGACGGAGGTCAGGTCCAGGCCGGACAGGGCGACTTCGAGGGGCAGCGGCTCGGTGCGGCTGCGGTTGACGGCGAAGACGGTGACAGTGCCGTCGTCGGCGCGGACCGCGGTGGCGTGCAGCAGGTCGGTCTCGCCGTACACCTTGGTCTCGTGGGTCGGCGAGTCGACGCGGACGTCGAGGACCTGGCCGCGGCCGAAGCGGGAGGCCTGGGCGAAGGGGAAGAAGGTCGTCTGGCGCCAGGCCGGGCCGCCCGGTTCGGTCATGATCGGGGCGATGACGTTGACGAGCTGGGCGAGGCAGGCGACCGTGACGCGGTCCGCGTGCCGGAGCAGGGCGATGAGCAGCGAGCCGAAGACGACGGCGTCCAGCACGCTGTAGTTGTCCTCCAGCAGGCGCGGCGCCTCCGGCCAGTCCGCCGGGTCCGCGTTCTTCGTCTGCTCCTCCCAGTCCGACGTGTACCAGACGTTCCACTCGTCGAAGGAGAGGTTGATCTTCTTCTTCGACTTGAGGCGGGCGCCCACGTGGTCGGCGGTCGCGACCACGTTCTCGATGAAGGACTCCATGTCGACGGCGGAGGCGAGGAAGGAGTCGAGATCGCCGTCGTGCGGCTGGTAGTAGGCGTGCAGCGAGATGTAGTCGACCAGGCCGTACGTCTCCTGGAGGACGGTCGCCTCCCACGCGGCGAAGGTCGGCATCGCCTGGGACGAGGAGCCGCAGGCGACGAGTTCGACGCCGGAGTCGATCTGGCGCATCGCGCGGGCCGTCTCGGCGGCGACCCTGCCGTACTCCTCGGCCGTCTTGTGGCCGGTCTGCCAGGGGCCGTCCATCTCGTTGCCGAGACACCAGACCTTGATGCCGAAGGGGTCCTTGTCGCCGTGCGCGATCCGCTGCTCGGCGAGGGCGGTGCCGGCGGGGTGGTTGGCGTACTCCTGGAGTTCCAGGGCCTCGGCGACGCCTCGGGTGCCCAGGTTGATCGCCATCATCGGCTCCGCCTGGGGACCGACCTTCTTCAGGAACGCGATGTACTCGGAGAGACCGAACCGGTTCGTCTCCGTCGAGCGCCAGGCGAGGTCGAGGCGGCGGGGGCGGTCCTCGGCGGGGCCGACGGAGTCCTCCCACTTGTAGCCGGAGACGAAGTTGCCGCCGGGGTAGCGGATGGCGGTCACGCCGAGTTCGCGGACCAGGTCGAGGACGTCGGTGCGGATTCCGGCCTCGTCGGCGGTGGGGTGGTCCGGTTCGAAGATGCCGGTGTAGACGCAGCGGCCGAGGTGTTCGACGAAGGATCCGAAGAGTCGGGGGTTCACCTCGCCGACCGTGAAGGCGGGGTCGAGCGTGAAACGGGCGGTGGTGGTGCTCATGGGGACCCTTCGGAAACGGGGGCTGGAACGGGGCTGGCGACCGTCCGGGATATCGACTCTCGCTCGCATCCTCGAACAGGACCGTAAGGAGGAAGCGCTTTCTCGGTCAATGGTCCGGGCGGAACTTTCCAGCCAGAGGGGTAGTTCCGCACTGAACCACTCGCACCGGATCACATGACGTGGACCGGACCTGCCGCGTACGCTCGAACCGCCCTGCCGCCCGGCGGCCGGGCGGGAAGGGGCACGATGGACATCGCGGGCGCGCGGAGGAAGGCGGCCGGGATCGCCGCTGCTCTCATGCGCTCGCGAAGAGCCGCCGGGCCGCGCTTCGGCACCCGCTTCGGCGCGTACTTCGGGACGCGCGCCGGCACGCGCTCGGGGATGCGGGAGCTGACGGCCCGCCTCGGGGCCGCGGTGGCGGCCAGACCGGACCCGCCGACCGGGGTGCGCGAGCTGTGCCGGGCGCTGTGCGAGGAGATGAGCGCGCTGCGCGGCGGACGGCCCCTCGATCTGCGCTTCGAGCGGTTCCCCGACGAGATCGAGGTCACCGGACTGTGGGTGGAGTTCCAGGACTTCGACCTGGTCATCGTCGAGGAGCGGGCCGAGGCGGTGCAGCAACTGGTCATCCTGGGCCATGAGTTGTGGCATCTGCACGCCGCGCACGGCCATCACCACGTGGCAGGTCCCGTCGCCGCGCACGCCCTGGCCGACCGGCGCGAGTGGACCGACGCGGCGCTGACGGTGGCCGCGCGCAACGGCTCGCGGCAGAGCGACGAGGCCGAGGCCGACGACTTCGGGCACCGGCTCGCCGCCGCGTTCCGGCCAATGCTCGACGGGCGGACCCCCGGCGGGGACCTCGACCCCTTCCAGCGGTCCCTGGGCTACCGCGGGCGCGGCGGGCCGCCGCGGTGAGCTTCGTCAACGAGTTCTACCCGTCCTTCTGGTGGATCCCGGCCGGGGTGCTGACCGCCGCGCTGGCCATCAAACTGCCCACCATCATCCGGCTGTGGAGCGACCCGCTGCTGCGGGCCGTCGGCGGACTACTGCTGCTCGCCTGCGCGGTGTTCGTGTTCGTCGCGCCCGCCACGATCGCCTGGGTCAACCGGGTCACCGGCGTCACCAACATCTCGGCGCCCTGGGTGTATTCACTGCTCACCGCGTTCTGCGGCTCCTGCCTGCTGCTGATCATCGCCTGGCGCAACGGCCTCGCGGACCGCTCCGCGCAGACCGTCCGCGCGATGCGCTGGGTCGTCGCCACCTACTCGGGCGTGATCGTCGCGCTGTGGGTGCTGTTCGCGCTCGGCGACGCGCCCGTGGAGCGGCTGCGGGACCTGGACACGTATTACGCCAATACCGCGTACCTGCGCGAGATGATCCTGCTCTATCTCCTCGCCCACACCGTGGCCACGCTGATCACCTCGTGGCTGATCTGGAACTGGGTGCGCGCGGACGGCCTCGACGCGTGGCTGCGCTGGGGGCTGAAGTTCCTCGGAGTCGGCTACGCGATCCAGTTGGCCTTCGACGCGGCCAAGCTCACGGCGGTCGCGGCCCGTTGGGCCGGGCGGAACCTGGACTGGCTCAGTACGGGGGTGGCGCCGCCGATCGCCTGTCTGTCGGCCATCCTGATCGCGATCGGCTTCATCCTGCCGCACGCCGGCCAGTACCTGCACGACCGCTGGCGGGTCCGGTTCGCACACCGCGAACTGCGGCCGCTGTACCTGCTGTTGCGCACGGTCAACGGCGGCGGCACGCCGTTCCTGCTGCGGGCCACGCCCGAACTCCGGCTGATCCGCCGGGAGACGTTCATCCGGGACGTGCTGCTGCCGCTGGCCCGGCACATCGACGAGGACCGCCGCCGCTCCGCCTACGACGCCGCGCTCGCCCTCGGTTTCGAGGCCGGCCGGGCCAAGGCGCTCGCCTCCGCCGTGAGCATCCAGGACGCCGTCGCCGCTCGGCACCACGCGGCGGACGGGGCGGGCGACCACGACGGCGACACGACGGATCTGCTGCGGGAGATCGGCGCGGTGTCGCGTGCGCTGCGTCGGCCGGAGGAACTGGCGGCGGTGCGGGGGCAGGTGGGGGCGAGGGCACGTGCCGAGGCGGAGGTGACGGTTCGGTCGCCGTCCGCGACGCATCCCTCGCATCCTCCGGCGGAGGATCACGCGGTCTGAGAGCATGTCGGCTGTTGCACACACGGCCGTCGAACACCCGAGCAGCCCCGGGGAGCGCGGTGCGAGCCGACAGGGAGATGCGCGGTGGGGACCAACAGGGACATGCGTCGTCTCGCCGACGTCCTCGTCGACCCCATCCGCGTGCCGATCCCGGCCGACCCGGAGCTCCTGTTCGAGGCGCTGGTCGACTCCGTCAGCGCCTGGCGCGGCCGTGAAGTCCTGGTCCACCGCGCGGTGTTCCCGCCGCACACGGCCAGCGGACTGTGGCTGGAGGGCGAGGCCCACGACGACGTCGTCGTCGACCGGCGGGCCGCGCCCTGGCACCAACTCGTCATCTTCTGCCACGAGGTGTGGCACATGCGTCAGGGCGGCACCGGCGGTGCCCGTACCGACTTCAGCCTCGCCGAGGAGCAGGAGGCCGACCGGTTCGGGATGCTGATGGGCGGCCGGCTGCGCACCTGGCTGGAGGCGTCCACGGACTCCGTGTTCGCGTCCGCCGGCAACGACTCCCCCGACCTCGCCGGCCGCATAGGCGCCGCGCTCAACCACCGTGGGACACAGAGATGAGCGGTCTCATCAACTACGTCAGCTGCGGGATCCTCTGGCTCGGCCTGCTCGTCAAATCCCCCGACCTGCGCCGCCACCGCCACGACCCCTATCTCCGGGCGATCTGCGTGGTGCTGGGCCTGGCCGGCCTGTGCTTCTTCCTCGGCGCACCGCCGACGGTGGCGTACGTCAACGGCGTCAGCGGAGTCCCCAACCTGGCCGCGCCGCTGACGTACGCGTCGATCACCGTGTACAGCGCCGCCGCGCAGGTCCTGATCGTGTACTGGCGGGGCGGGCCGCACGTGCACCGCGTCGCGCGCCGCTGGGTCGTGGCGTACGCGCTGATCGTGCTCGGCATCGCGACGATGTTCGCGCTCGGGGACGCGCCCGTGGAACGCCGCACGGACCTGGACACCTACTACGCGACCACCCCCTTCATCGCCGAGATGATCGTCCTCTACCTGGTCGGACACCTCGCCGCGACCACCGTCACCACGGTGTCGTCGCTGCGCTGGGCCCGCCAGGTCGGCGGCTGGCTGCGCGCGAGCCTGCTGACGCTGGGCATCGGCACGCTGTGCAACGCCGGGTACAGCGTGAGCAAGCTGGTCGCCGTGATCGCCCGCTGGTGCGGGACGGACTGGCCCCTGCTCGGCTCCCAGGTCCCGCCGGCCGCGGCCGGGCTCGGCGCGGTCCTGACGGTCGTCGGCGTGCTCCTCCCGCTGATCGGACCCCGGCTGAGCGCGTGGCGCCGGTCCCGGCGGACGTACGTCCGACTCGCCCCGCTGGAACGGGAGTTGGACGACATCCTGACCCGGCGCGCGCTGCGCCTGCCGCGCCCTCGCTGGTCCTCCCCCACGACCCGGCTGGTCTGGCGCCAGACCAGCATCCACAACGGCCTCAGCCACCTCGACGCGTACTTCGACCACGCGCTGTACGAGCGCACGCGGGAGGAGGTCCTGCGCACGACCGCCGACGCCGACCGGGCCGAGGCCACGGCGTGGGCGACGGTCATCGTGGCGGCGATCGCGGAGGAACCGGAGCGGGTGGACGCCGGGACGGCGGGGGCGTGGACGGCGCCGGTCGGACTCGGGCGTGGAGTCGTACTCGGGGACGAAGGCGAGCTTGTGGAGCGGATGTTGCCGAGGACGAGGGACGGCGGGCTCGGCGGGCGGGTCGAGGCCGAGGTGGCGGGCAGGACAGCGGCCGGAGCAGCGGGTGGCCCTCCGGGACCAGCCGGCGCGTCCGGCTCGGGTGCGGGAGCGGGGTCGCCCGGGCAGGTGTCGCCGGGCGTGCGGGACGACGGGCTCGCGGGGCGGACCGTGGCCGGGACGGTCGGCAACGCCTCGGGGCAAGCCGGCGCGCCTGGCTCGGGTGCGGGAGCAGGGTCGCCCCGGCGCGTGTTGCCGGGCGCGTCGGATGACGGGCTCGCGCGGCGGACCGTGGCCGGGACGATCGGCAACTCCTCGGGGCAAGCCGGAACGTCCGGCTCGGGTGCGGGAGCGGGGTCACCCGGGCAGGTGTCGCCGGGCGTGCGGGACGACGGGCTCGTGCGGCGGACCGTGGCCGGGACGGTCGGCAACTTCTCGGGGCAAACCGGCGCGTCCGGCTCGGGTACGGGAGCGGGGTCGCCCCGGCGCGTGTTGCCGGGTGCGTCGGATGACGGGTTCGCGCGGATGACCGGGGTCGGGACGGCGGGTGGTCCCCCGGGGCGGGGCGCCGTGTCCGATGTGCCTGCGGGAGCGGGGGCGCTCGGGCTGGTGCCGGAAGTGGAGGTGTTGGTGCGGATCGCCGACGTGCTGGCCGAGGGGACCGTCGTCGCGGGGGTCCGGGTGCCGACGGGAGCCGCGTGAGTCTCGTCGTCTATGTGGCCGCGTGCGCGCTCGCGCTCTCCTCGGGCCTGCTGTTCCGTCGGCCGCGTACCGTCGCGCGGGATCCGCTGACCCTGTCGACCTGCGTGGCGATCGTGCTCGGCTCGCTCGTCTTCGCCTGCTCCGCGCCGCTGACGCTGGCCGCCGTCAACGACCTCACCGGCATCCCCAACTTCGGTGCCCCGCTGACCTACGGCATGCTCACCGCGTACAGCTGCTCCCTGATCGTGCTGCTGATCCACTGGCGGGGCGGGCCCCCCGCGCGGGTCCGGCGGGCGGTGCTGGCCTGCGTGACCGCGTACGGGCTGCTGGTCGTCGCGATCGTCGTGCTGTTCGCGCTCGCGGACGCACCCGTGGAGCGGTTGCGGGACCTGGACACGTACTACGCGAACACGCCGTACATGCGCGAGATGATCCTGTGCTACCTGCTCGCGCACACCGCGGCCATGGTCGTCATGTGCGCCGTGTGCCTCAAGTGGGGCCGCGAGGTGACCGGCCTGCTCAGGACCGGACTGCGGCTGATCCTGACCGGCGCGATGCTGGACGTGCTGGGCTTCCAGCCGGCCAAGTACACGGCGGTGGTGGCGCGTTGGTACGGCCACGACCTCGACTTCCTCTCGACGTCGGTGGCGCCGCCGCTCGCCTCGCTCGGCGCGCTGTTCTGCTCGGCCGGCTTCGTGCTGCCGCGGCTGCTGCCGCCGGTCGCCGCGCACTGCCGCAGCCTGGGCGAGTACCGGCGTCTCGGTCCGCTGTGGGCACGGGTGCGGTTCGTGTCGACCGCGCCCAAACAGCCCTCCGCCTGGTGGCAGTTACCGCTCGCCCGGCTGCGCTGGCGTGAAGTCTCCATCCACGACGCGCTGTTGGCACTGGCGCCGTACTTCGACGACGGCGTACGCGAGAAGGCCCGGCGGGCGGCGCTGAGTTCGGGCCGGGACACGCATCAGGCGCGGGTCGCGGCGGAGGCCGCCATGCTCGCCGACGCCGCCCGCCGGGCCGCCGCACGGGCCCGGCCCCTCGACCCGCCGAGCACGTACCGCCTGCACGCGACCGAGGTGGCCGGTCCGGGCGGCCTGGTCGAGCTCGCCCAGGCCCTGGCGGAGACCCCCGCCTGCGACACGCTGCGTGAAGGTACTGTGAAGGCTTCCCATGGCTGAGTGCGCCCGTGGCTCCCGCCCCGTGGCCGACCCCGTGGCCGAGTGCGAGGAGCCCCATGCCGAGTAGAGCTGTCGTCATCGGTGCCGGCCTGGCCGGCATGCTGGCCGCGGCGGCCCTGTCCACCGCCGTGGACGAGGTGATCGTCCTCGAACGCGACGACCTGCCCACCGGACCGGAGCACCGCAGGGGCCTGCCGCAGGGCCGGCACGCCCACCTCCTCATGGCCGGTGGCCTGACCGCGATGGACGACCTCCTGCCGGGCATGGACATCCGCCTCCGGCTGCTGGCCAAGGGCGCCCACGAGATCTCCTTCAGCTCGGGCATGCTCGCCCGCACCCCGGAGGGCTGGCTGCGGCGATGGCGGCCCGAGGGGCCCCGGATGATCAGTTGCAGCCGGGCGCTGGTCGACTGGGCGGTACGGGACGCCGTGCTGGGCCTGGGCGGGGAGGAGGTCGGGCGGGCCCGGGTGGAGGTTCGGCGGGCCCGGGCGGTGGAGTTGCTGGGCGACGCGGGTCGCGTGCGAGGGGTACGGGTGTCAACCGCCGCCAGGGGCCGGGAAGTTGACGCGGAACCGGGCATCGAGGGCGACGCTCTGCACGACCACGACCACGACCACGACCACGACTCCGACGCCGACCTCGACGCCGACCTCGTCGTGGACGCGAGCGGGCGTGGCTCGCGGATCCTCAAATGGCTCACGGCACTGGGGAATTCGGAGGTCCGGGAGAAGACCGTCGACGCCGGTCTCGTCAACGCCACCCGGATCTACCGCACTCCGGCCGGCGCCGAGGGCTTCCCGCTGACCGTCGTGCACGCCGACCCGTACTCCGGGCGGCCGGGCCGCAGCGGGATGATGATGCCCATCGAGGGCGACCGCTGGATGGTCAGCCTCGCCGGATCCCGTGGCGGCGAACCCTCGGCCGACCCCGACGAATTCCTGCGCCACGCCCTGGAGTTGCCCGACCCCGTCGTGGGCCGGCTGATCTCCGGCGCCGAACCGCTCACCGACATCCACGTCGGCCGCGGCACCGCCAACGTGCGGCACTACGTGGAGAAGGCGCGCGACTGGCCCGACGGCCTCGTCGTGCTCGGCGACGCCCTCGCCACGTTCAACCCGACCTACGGACAGGGCATGTCGGTGGCCGCGCTCGGAGTCCAGGCCTTCGCACGGGAGTTGGCCCGCGGCGGGCCGACCGCGCCGGGCCTGTCCCGCCGGGTGCAGCGCGCGGCGGCACGGTCCGTGGACGCGGCCTGGGCGGTTGCCGTCGGCCAGGACGTCTGGTACCCGGGCACGCGGGGCGGGCAGCCGGGCACCGCCGACCGGCTGGTCGCCGCGTACTCCCGCCGCCTGACCCGTACGGCCACCGGTTCCTACCAGGCGGCGGCCGCCGTGTGGGACCTGTCCAGCCTGACCACGGGCCCGACCCGGGTGCTGCGCCCCCGGACCCTCCTCGCCACCCTCAACGGCCCCTTGCTGCCGCCGTTGACGGAGCCGCCGTTGACCGAGTCCGAGCGGAAGATCCTGCGGTCGTTGGACCGGACGGGTCGGGCCGGGTAGTTAGGGGGCCGGGCTGAGGAGCGGCCCAGCCCCAGGGCTCTCAGCCCGCGAACGCCGGTTGCGCCAGCCCCTTCCCCGCGCCGGGCACCACCAGCAGTGAGCCGGCGGCCGGGAGGGGTGCGGTGAGACCCGTACGGGCCGTGGTGATGTACAGGTCGGTGCGGTCGGCGCCACCGAAGGCACAGGCGGTGGGCCTGGGCACGGGCAGCTCGATCACCCGGTCCAGCGCACCGGCGGGCGTGTAGCGGCGTACGGCCGAGCCGTCCCACAGGGCCACCCACACGCACCCGTCGGCGTCGACGGTGAGCCCGTCGGGGAACCCGGCGCCGTCCTCGATCTCGGCGAGGGGCCGCCGGTTGCCGACCCGCGCCACACCCTCGTATCCCTGGTCTCCTTCGTAGTCGAAGACGTCGATACGACGGGTCGGGGAGTCGATGTAGTACATGAGGCGCCCGTCGGGGCTCCAGCCGGTGCCGTTGCTGACCGCCACGTCGTCGAGGACGGGTTCGACCGTCCCGTCGCCGGTGACGCGGGAGAGCGTGCCGCCGCCGGGGGCCTCGTCGTAGCGCATGGTGCCGGCCCAGAGGGAGCCGTCGGGGGCGACGGCGGCGTCGTTGGCGCGGCGGCCGGGAACGGGTTCGCGGTGCAGCCAGCGGAACGAGTCGTCGGGGTCGACGAGCCCGACGCCGTCCCGCAGATTCAGCACCAGACCACCACCCGCGCGCGGCTTGGCGGCGCCGACGTGCTGTTCGGTGGTGCGCAGGGTGCGGTGTCCGGTGGCGGGGTCGTAGGTGTGGACGCGGCTGCCGAGGATGTCGACCCAGATGAGCCGCGCCGCGTCGGCGTCCCAGGTGGGCCCTTCGCCGAGGGCGGCCTCGGCGAGCACGGCCACCTCGTACGCGTACGCCGTCATGCGACGCTCCGGTGGCCGAGGCGCTCGGAGAGCTCCACGGCACCCTTGGCGGCGAGCTGCTCCAGCTCGACCCGGCGCTCGTCGCTCCAGCGGATCATGGGTACGGAGATGGAGAGCGCGGCGACGACCTGCCCCGTGCGGTCGCGCACCGGCGCGGCGACGCAGCTGACGTCCGGGTTGGACTCACGGCTCTCCACGGCGATGCCCCGCAGCCGGATCTCCGCGAGGGCCTCGCGCAGGGCGGTCGGCTCGGTGATGCTGTTGGGCGTCATCGCGACGAGGTCGGCGTCGTCCGGGATGCGCGAGTCGAGCTCGGGCTGCGGGAGGGCGGCCAGCAGCATCTTGCCGACGGACGTGCAGTGGGCGGGCAGCCGGCGGCCGGCGGCCGACACCATGCGCACCGCGTGGGTGGAGTCCACCTTGGCGATGTAGATGACGTCGGTGCCTTCGAGGATGGCCACGTGCACGGTCTCGTCGCAGGTCTCGGCGACGGACCGGGCCACCTGCTGCCCCTCGGCGGCGAGGTCCAGCTGCTCGGCGTACCTGCTGCCGAGCTGGTACGGCCGCACCCCGAGCCGGTAGCGTCCCGGCTGCCCGGGCACCTGCACGATGTACGAACGGGCGGCCAGCGTGGTCACCAACTCGTGCACGGTGGTACGCGGCAGCTGGAGCTTGCGCACTATGTCGGGGGCGGAGAGCGTCCCGTCCCCGTCGAGGAAGAGCTCAAGAATGTCGAGAGCCCGAGTCACGGCAGGTACGAGGCGTCCCACGACCGGCCCCCTCCCTTGGTTGTCTGTAGCGTCTGCGTTCGAGATTTCAACAGACGATCGGAATGACGAACGAGGACAGGCTAGCCATAGTGCGTTTGCCCGGGCAATGGTCCTGCGGGCACCACCTCGCGGGCCGGGTGAGTACTACTGTCTCCCATGTGCGACACGTCACATCATGTCGTGCGGTGGGCGGGCGAGGGCGGGAGGGGCCCTCGGCGTCCGGAAGGTGTGATTGGGGGGTTCCGTGCAAGAGACGCATGAAATGGCCAAGGGTTCGAACGTATCCCTTACGGCCCTGAGCGAGAACGTCGATTCGGTGATCGTCGGTCTGGGCTGGACCAGCCCGAGCGGCGAGGGCGACGCGGACGTCTCCGTCCTCCTCGTCGGCCCGAACGGCAAGGTGCGCAGCGATGGCGACTTCTACTTCTACAACAACCCGGTGGCCGCCGACGGCAGTGTGCAACTGCTGGGCAAGACGCCCACCGAGGACGGCAACGAGGACCGGATCGGCTTCGACCTGACCGCCGTTCCGCCGGACGTCGAGCGGATCGTCGTGGCCGCGAGCCGGTACGAGGGCGCCCGGTTCGGGGAGTTGGAGGGCTTACGGGTGACGCTGGCCGACGCGGCGGGCGAGCATCTGCTGCGGTTCTCGATCGACGACGCCGGTTCGGTGAGCGCGTTCATCTTCGGCGAGCTGTACCGGCGCGGGACGGAGTGGAAGTTCCGGGCGGTGGGGCAGGGGTACGAGACCGGACTGGCCGGTCTGGCAACGGACTTCGGCGTCGACATCGATGACGAACCGGCCGAGGCGGGGGTCGAGACCGACATGGCCGGCGCCGGGGCGGGGGTCGAACCTGCGGGGGCCGTCCAACCGGCGCGGCCCGATCCGCAGCAGGATCCCCAGCAGGATCCGCGGCCGAACCTGGAGGCCCTGCCCGCTCCCCGGCAGCCCGGCGACGACGCCGAGATCGGCCCGCGGAAACAGGGTGCGCGACCTCGTACGGCGAAGAAGAAGGTCACCTTGCCCAAGGTGACCAGGAAGTCCCTTGCGGACAACGAGACGTGGCGCGAGGCCCGGCTCTTCCCGGTCTCGGTGCTCAAGAGCGACCGCGACCGCGAGACGCGGGCCACGTCCGTGCTGTTGTCGGTGATGGCGCAGGTACCGGAGTTCGGCCGCAGGCTCACGGCGGCGTTCGGGGCGCCGGCCGGGCGTATGGAGACGTTCACCGAGGTGGCCCTGCCGCACGGCGACACGCCCCGGCGGCCCGACGGGGTGATCCGGATCGAACGGGCCGGAAAACTGTGGACGGCGCTCGTCGAGACCAAGACCAACGGCAACGCCCTCAAGGCCGAACAGGTGCAGGCGTACATGGACATCGCCGCCCGCCGCGGCTACGAGGCGGTGATCACGCTCTCCAACGACGTGGCCCTGGAGGGCAGTCCGCTCGTCGACGTCAGGATCGACGGCCGGCGCAAGCACAAGGTGGCGCTCTGGCATCTGTCCTGGGCCGAAGTCGCGCACCAGGCCCAGCTGTTGATCCGGCACGAGGGGGTCGGCAACGCGGCCCACGCCTGGCTGCTCCAGGAGTTGCTGCACTACCTCCAGCACGAGAACTCCGGCTGCCACGGCTTCCAGAACATGGGTGCGGCCTGGGTGCCGGTGCGCAACGGCATCGACGACGAGACCCTGTGCCAGGGCGACCCGCGGGCGCTGGAGGTCGTCGAGAACTGGGAGCGGCTCATCCGCCAGGTCTGCCTCGGCCTCGGCGGCGAACTCGGCCAGAAGGCGCTCCCCGTCCAGCGCACCAGGCGCGGCGCGGACCCGGGCACCCGTCGGGCCCGCCTCGCCGACCAACTGTGCACCGACGGGCGGCTCCAGGCGGAGGTCCGCATCGAGGGCACCCCCGGCGTGCTCGCTCTCACCGCCGACCTGCGGACCGGCCGGCTGCGCACCTCCCTCGACCTCCCGGCACCGGACCAGGGATACCCCCTGACCTGGGCCAAACGCCTGATCCGCCGCCTGGACGAGGCACCGGCCGACCTCCACGTCGAGACCCTGGTCGAAGGCGAGACGGGAGGCCCCCGAGGCACCCTGGAACGCCTCCGTCCCGAACCGGCCGACGTCCTCCCCAAGAACCCCACCACCCGCATCACCGGCTTCCGCCTCTCCCTCATCAAGAACATGGGCAACGGCCGCGGCAACGCCGAAACAGGCTTCATCCGCAGCGTCAACGACGCGGTCAACCGCTTCTACACGACGGTGGTGGTCCAGGTGGAGGGGGCGACACCGCGGCGGGCGGGGGCGAAGGAACGGAGCGGAACGGGCTGATCCACTCCGATCCACTGCCGATCCGCTGCCGATCCGAGCGTCGAGCGATACCGTCCCCCTGACCGATCGGACGAGATCGACGCGCGAGGAGCGGCATGAGCGAGGGCTCGGGTGCGGAACCCGTCCTGGTGACCGGTGGCAGTGGGTTCGTCGGGAGTCATCTGGTCGCGCGATTGCTCGAGCGTGGGTATCGGGTCCGAGCCACCGTGCGGAGTACGGGGAATTCCGCGAAGGTGGCTCCCCTCCGCGCGATGCAGGAGCCGCATCCCGGGCAACTGGAGCTGTTCGAGGCCGACTTGCTCGGTGACGGGGACTTCGATGCGGCGATGGAAGGGTGCGGGGTCGTGTTTCATGTGGCCTCGCCCTTTCTCATGCCGGAGAAGATCAAGGACGGGCGGCGGGATGTCGTGGAGCCCGCGCTCGTCGGGACGCGGAACGTGCTCGGGAGTGTGGAGCGGACGGCGAGTGTGCGGAAGGTGGTGTTCACCTCCACCGTGGGGGCCGTCTTCGGGGACTACGTCGACGTGCTGGAGATGGACGGGGGCGTGCTCAGCGAGAAGTACTTCAACACCACCAGCACCGTGGAGAACAACCCGTATCACTACGCCAAGACCGTTGCCGAGCAGGCCGCTTGGGAGGCCGCGGAGGGGCAGACGCGGTGGCGGCTGGTGTCCGTCAACCTGGGGCTCGTGCTCGGGCCGTCCCTCACCCCCGCCTCCGAGTCCGGCAGCCTCTTCCTGCTCGACGAGCTCTTCAAGGGCTATTTCTTCTACGGCGCCCCCGACTTCAGCTTCACGACCGTCGACGTCCGTGACGTCGCCGACGCGCACATCGCCGCCGCCGAGAACGCGGACGCGCACGGTCGCTATGTCGTCGCCGCCGAACGGATGGCCTCCTTCCACGACATGGCCCGGGTGCTACGAGGGCGGTATCCGAAGAATCTGCGGCTGCCCCGAACCCGACTGCCCCACTGGCCCGTTCGCGTCCTCGGCCCCGCCTTCGGCCTGACCCAGGACTACATCCGCAAGCATCTCGGCATACGGTTCGAGGTCGACAACAGGCGTGGGGTACGGGAGTTGGGCATCAGCTATCGCCCCATCGAGGAGACCGTGCTCGATCATTACGAGGCCTGGCGACGGCAGCGGGCTCGCTAGGGCGCCCTCCTCGCCTCCCCCAGCGTTCCCCTCAATCTCTGTGCTCGTAGCACCAGTTCGAGTTCGAAGCGGCGGTCCGGGTCGTCTATCTCGTCGCCCCAGAGTTCGCGGATCTGGCGGAGGCGGTAGCGGACGGTCTGGGGGTGGACGCCGAGGCGGGCGGCGACCTCCGGGGCGCCGCCTCGTGTCTCCAGCCAGGCAAGGAGCGTCTCCGCCAGGCGGCGGCCGTGGGTCGGGCCGCTGTGGGCGAGGGGGGCCAGGCAGCGCAAGGCCAAGTCGTCTATCAGTTCCTCGGGTTGGAGGAGGATCAGCGCCTCGGTGTGCTCGGTGCAGTGCAGGACGTCTCCGGCGGGCAGCAGGCCCCGCTCCACCAGTCGTACCGCCGCCTCCGCCCAGTGCAGCGACTTCGCCGCGTCGGCGAGCGGGACCGGTGGGCCGATCGCGCCCGACCAGCCGGTGAGGGCGCGGTGGAGGAGTTCGGGGCGGCCGGCGGCGTCCGGTTCGGGGACGACCATGCGGGGTTGCTCGTACTCCATGTCCAGGAGGACCCCCTCGCTCACGGCCGGGGCCACTGCCTCCCTTGCCGGACGCAGCAGTACACCCACCGCGACCTTCCTCGGCAGCGGCCAGCCGACCCGCGCGGCCCGTTCGGTGAGCGCCTCGGCCGGGTCGCCGCCCCGGTGGTGCTCGGCCAACAGCAGTTCCATCAGGCGGCGTTGGAGGCGCAGGCGTTCGCCGGCCTGGCGTGCCGCCGCCTCCGCGTAGCCGCGTACCGACTGGTCGACCAGGCCGTCCAGGTACTCGTAGCCCGCGTCGACGAGTTCGTACATCGCCGGCGGCGGGATCTCCACACGCTGGCCGATCTCGGCGAAACGGCGCCAGGCGAGCCGTACGCCCATGCGGTAGATCGCCTGGAGGGAGTCGAGGGAGCGGCCGTGCAGGCCCTCGCCGCGGCCGAACTCCTGGAAGACGCCCGGCGGTACGGTCGGGCGGCCCTCGGAGGTCTCCAGATGCTGGACGAAGACCTCGATGGCGCGGCGGATGCCGACCATGGCCATCGGCTCGCCCGACTCGTCGAGGACGACCGGGAGATGGGGGTACTCGCGGCGGATCTCCCGCAGGATCTCCTCGGCGAGCGCGGGCGCCTCCGCCATGGCCAGCGCGGCGAACTCGCGGACCTGGAGGCGGGGCACGTCGTGCCAGGCCGAGAGCGTGGCGGTGGCGGGTGATCGAGCCGGCGTCACCCGTCAACTCCCCTGTCCGGCTTGCTCGTACGTGATCAACGGCGTGTTGGGCTGGTCCGGGGTCGCGTCGAGCAGCGCGACGATACCGAGCGCGGCGCCCACCGCGAGAACGGCGGCGGCCACGACGGTGAGTGCGGCGGCGAGCAGTCTGGACATCGCAGGGTCAGCCTCTCTGTCGGGAGGTCGTCCCCACCCCGCTGTCCCCACCCCTGCCCGTCGGCCCAGTGTCGACAAGCATTGACACCCCGTCAAGAGGCGCCTACGGTCCCGGGCCCATGGAACGGCCCGACTCCGTCATCCCTCCCCCCTGGAGTGCCCGGATGCGCCGTACAGCCTCACCAACCTCCTTGATACTCCTCGGTCTCGGCGTGTTTCTGCTGGTCCTGGCGCCGATGCTGGCGTGGTACGTGCAGCCGCGGGCCGCCGTGAACCCGATCGACATCGACACCACCGCCGTCTACCAGGGCACCGGTGCCTACTTCGACACCGACGAGCTGAAGACCGTCACCGACAAGCGCATCACCGTCACCCAGCAGGTCCGCGGCAACGTCGAGGACAGCGAGAAGAGCGGCGACGCGGTGTGGGACGTGACGACCACGGTCGACACGGACAAGTCGCTGCCGGCCGCCGATCCGCACGACGCGCTGGAGTTCTTCCTCAACCGCTGGGTCACCGACCGCAAGACCAACAAGCCGGTGCACTGCTGCGAGGAGAACCCGTACTTCGAGGGCGACGCCTACCTCAAGTTCCCCTTCGACGTGCACAAACGCTCCTACCAGTGGTGGGACAACTCGCTCGGCGACGTGATCACGCTGCACTACGCCGGCAAGCAGAAGGTCCAGGGCTACACCGGCCTCGCCTTCACCGGCACGGTCCCGCCGACGAAGATCGGCACCCGGCTGGTGCCGGGCAGCCTCGTCGACCAACCGAACCAGCCTCAGGTGCTGGCCGAGGAGTGGTACTCCAACCACGGCGTCCGGCTCGTCGTCGACCAGCGCACCGGCCGCGTGATCTACGCCCAGGTCGGCCCGCGACGTACATTGCGCGCGCCGGGGCACTCGTACGACGCGGTGCTTCTCCTGGACGCCGAGAAACTCGTCTTCACGACCGCCACGCAGAAGTCCCAGGTGAAGTTGGCCAAAAAGGAGAGTGGTCAACTGCGCATGGTGGGGCAGACGTTGCCGATAGGAGCCGCTGTGGCCGGGTTCGTCCTGGCCGTAGTAGGGGGCGTTTTGGTGGTACGAGGGCGAAGGCGCCCTGGATCCCCCGATTCGTCCGGGACTGGGCTCACGATGTGACATGACGTCAGTTCTAATAAAGCCCGAAATTGTCATCTCGGTGAGTAGCCGTGGCGGACGGCGGGGCGAAAACTGTCGAACCCCACCCCGGCACAACCTGTCCACACCCCCCTCCTACCAAGGGCTCAGTTCCCCCACAGCGACAGCACAGAAGTAGCCACTGAGTTCCCGCACCCTGAGACGAGTTGGAGCACCCATGCCCCAGCACGTGCCTTCCTCGCTGCGTGCCGTGCCACCCCGGGCGGCGCCGCGGCACCCTTCGGCGCCTCCCCCACAACCGCGCCGAATCGTTTTCCTCGCCCACCGGGATCTGGACAACCCGGCGGCCGGCGGCTCCGAGCTGCTGGTCGACCGGCTCGCCGACGGACTGACCGGACTCGGCCATCAGGTGACGCTGCTGTGCGGCGGACCCGCGGCCTTCCGGGACTACCGCGTCGTGTCGGCGGGCGGTTCGTTCGACCACTACCTGCGCGCCCGCTCCGCCTTCGCCCGCCGGATCGGCGACTGCGACCTGCTGGTCGAGGTGTGCAACGGCATGCCGTACTTCGCGCCGGTCTGGCACCGCGGGCCCACACTGTGCCTGGTCAACCACGTCCACTCCGACCTGTGGGCGATGCGGTTCGGCGGGCCGTTGACGCCGGCCGCGCGGCTCGGGCGAAGACTTGAGCAGTGGGCGCTCACTGGCTCCGCCGGTGCGCGGGGAGGTCTGCTGGTCGCGGTCTCGCCCTCGACGGCGCACGCGCTCCGCGCGATCGGGGTCCCACGGGACAGGATCAGAGTCGTGCACAACGGAGTCGAGGAGCCGGGGCCGCGCGGCGATCGGTCCACCGAGCCGTTGTTCGTCGCCGTGGGCCGGCTGGTCGAGTACAAGCGGATCGATCTGCTGCTGCGGCTGTGGGAACGGGTGCGGCCCGTGACCGGCGGGCGGCTGGTGATCGTCGGGGACGGGCCCGAGCGGGAGCAGCTTGAGCGACTCGCCGGTCCTGGTGTGGAGTTCGCCGGGCATGTCTCCGAGGCGGAGAAGCATCGGCTGTTGTGCGCGGCCTGGTTGTTGTTGCATCCGTCCGCCGTGGAGGGGTGGGGGCTGGTCGTCACGGAGGCCGCCGCCCGGGAGACGCCGACGGTCGCGTTCGACGTGCCTGGCTTGCGGGATTCCGTCGTGGACGGGGAGACCGGTGTGCTCGCGCACGGGGAGTCCTCGTTCGCCGCGGCCTGGTGCACGCTTGCCCTCTCGGGCGAGCGGCGGGAGTTGATGGGGAAGGTCGCTCGGGAGCGGGCTGCTCGTTTTCGGTGGGATCGGACCGTCAGACAGTTTCGGGCGGTTGCCGCGGAGGCGGTGGCGGGCTGGGGGTCGTGATGCGGCCTGGGGTGCGTCGTGGCTGGTCGCGCAGTTCCCCGCGCCCCTTGAGGGGCGCCACCCGTAACCGGCGTTTCAAGGATCCGTCGTTTCGGCGCTCCCTCGCCCTCTTCCGGGTCTTTCTGCATGAGCAGGACGACCCCGAAGCCTGCTACTCGCTGCTCGCCCGGGACGCGGTCGATCAGGTCGAGGCCTACGGCGGGGACCTCGCCGGACGGACCGTCGTCGACGTCGGCGGTGGCAGCGGGTACTTCACCTCGGAGTTCCGGCGACGCGGAGCGCACGCGTATCTCTTCGAACCGGACGTGACGGAGTTGGGCGGGAAGCCCCCCGACTCCTCCGTCATCGCGGACGGGTATCTGCTGCCGTTGTCCGACGGGGTCGCCGACGTGACCTTCTCGTCCAACGTGTTGGAGCACGTGGCCGATCCGCAGACGTTTCTGAGTGAGCTGGCCCGGGTGACGCGGCCCGGTGGGCTGATCTATGTGTCGTTCACCAACTGGCTGTCCCCGTGGGGCGGTCACGAGTGGGCGCCGTGGCACTACTTCGGTGCCGAACGGGCCCGCGCGCGCTACCGGCGGCGTACCGGAAAGCCGGCCAAGCACACCCTCGGCGAGAACCTGTTCGCCGTGCACATCGGCGCCACCCTGCGGCAGGTGCGCGCGCGTGACGACGTCACGGTCGTCTCGGCGCGCTCCCGCTACTGGCCGTTCCTCGCCGAGACCGTCGTGAAGGCGCCCGGCATAAGGGAGTTGGCCACCTGGAACCTCCTCCTCATACTCCGGCGGTGTCCCCCATGACGACCACGGTCCAGGCTCCTCCTCCGGCAACCGTCCCCACCGCGCGGGCCACTTCGGGTCCGCCGGAGGGGCCGCGGTCGCGGCGCTTGCTGGTCGGGTTCTGGGCCGTGGCGTTCCTGCTGTTCCTGGTGGCGCATCCGGGGCGGCAGACCTTCGACACCAAGCTGGGTGTGACGGTCGATCCCGGTGCGTTCTTCTCCGATCTCGGGCAGTTGTGGCACGACCAGGGGTCGTTCGGCGGGATCCAGGACCAGTACGCCGGGTACCTGTGGCCGATGCTGCCGTTCTACTGGCTGGCCCATGCCGTGCAGTTGCCGGTGTGGCTGGCCGAGCGGCTGTGGCTGTCGTTGATCGTGTCCGTCGCCTTCTGGGGTGCGCTGCGGCTGGCCGAGCGGCTGCGGATCGGGACCGGCGGATCGCGGCTGCTGGCGGGGGTGGCGTACGCGCTGTGGCCCGTGTTCACGATCGTGGTCGGTTCCACGTCGGCTGCCGCGCTGCCCGGCGCGTTTCTGCCGTGGGTGCTGCTGCCGTTGACCGACGAGCGGTACACCGCCCGGATCGCGGCCCTGCGCTCGGCGTTGATCGTGCCGTTCATGGGCGGGGTCAACGGTGCTTCCACGCTGGCCTCGTTGCTGCCGGTCGGGCTGTATCTGCTGTCCCGGCCACCCGGACCACGGCAGCGCAAGCTGATCGCGTGGTGGGTGCCGGGCGTGATCGTGGCGACCGCCTGGTGGTGGATCCCGCTGCTCATGCTCGGCGTCTACGGCGAGAACTTCCTTCCGTACGTGGAGACTTCGCAGACCACGACGGCCACCATGTCGGCGACCGAGGCGCTTCGCGGGGGCGGTGACTGGGTCGCCTATCTGCACTTCGGGGAGGCGTGGCTGCCGGCCGGGTGGGTCGTGGCGTCCTCGGTGATCGTGATCGTCTGCTCCGCGCTCGCGGCGGGACTGGGGCTCGCCGGACTGGCCAGACGGGACATGCCGGAGCGGCGGTGGCTGGTGCTGACCGTGGTGACGGTCTCGCTGCTGCTGCTCGCCGGGTACGGCGGTGCGTTCGGAGCGCCCTTCCACGGGGTGGTGCAGGACTGGCTGAACGGGTGGCTGGTGCCGTTCCGCAACATCTACAAGTTCCAGACGGGCCTTGCGCTGGCGCTGGTGCTCGGAATCGCCCATCTGGTGGGCGTGGCCGCCGAGCCGCGTGGAGCACGGCCGGTGCGCGGGCGCCGGTTCGCGCCGCTGATCGCCGCTGTGCTGATCCTGCCGGGGCTGATGTGGCCGTACCTCAACGGGTCGATCCTCAACCCCGGTTCCTTCCAGGAGCTGCCCAAGTACTGGTCGACCACGGCCGACTGGCTGGAGAAGTACTCCCCCGACTCCCGCGCCCTGGTCGTCCCCGCCACCGCGCACGGCCTCTACACCTGGGGCTCCCCCATCGACCAGCCCCTCGACGTCCTCGCCAAGTCCCGCTGGGCACAACGCGATTACGTCCCCTTCGGCACCCCGGGCAACCGGCGCGCGATGGACGCCGTCGAGAACGCACTGACCTCCGGGAGTGAAGTACCGGGCCTGGCCGACTACTTGAGCCGGGCCGGGATCTTCTACGTCGTCGTCCGCAACGACCTCGACCAGAACCAGGTCGGCTCGGTGCCGACCACCACCGTCAAACGCACCCTGGAGCAGTCCGGCTACCAGCGGGTGACCGGGTTCGGGCCGGTCATGACGGGCGGGACCATCGCCCACGACTCCCCGCTCCAGGTGGAGGGGCTGTACCCGCGGCAACGGGCGGTGGAGATCTACGAGCCCGCCGACCAGGACGTGCCCAGGCCCGGGCAGGCGCACCTCCTCCCGGTCGCCGACACCGCCGTCGTCTCCGGTGGCCCCGAGTCCCTGCTGCCGCTGGCATCCGACCTCCGCGGCCGAGCCACGGTCCTGACCGGCGACAACCACCCCGGTCTCGGCACCCCCGCGCTCCAGGTGACCGGCGACGGACTGCGCCGCGCGGACACCCGGTTCGGCCTGGTCAGCGCCAACACCTCCTACACGTACACGAGTTCGGAGCGGAACCCGTCGGACGCCGTGCAGGACGCGGGCGAGAAGCCGCACCAGATCCTGCCGACCAAGGGCCTCGACCACCAGACCGTGGCCCAACTGCGCGGCGCCCGCTCGGTGTCGGCGTCCTCCTACGGCAACTGGCTGTTCTCGCTGCCGCAGTACGACCCGGTGAACGCCTTCGACGGCAACCCGGACACTGCGTGGGCCGAGGGCGCGCCCGGCTCGGCGGACGGGCAGTGGCTGCGGATCGGCTTCACCGGCTCGTACGACATGCCGTCCTCCTTCAAGGTCACGCCGTTGCCGCAGGAGAGCGTGCGCTCGGCGGCGACGAAGGTGCGGGTGGAGACGGAGAAGGGGTCGAGGACCAGCTTCCTCAAGCCGAACGGCACCACGCAGAGCATCAAGGCGCCCGCGGGCGGGACGAGTTGGATGAAGCTGACGATCGTCGACTCGGTGGCGCGGCACACCGGTCTGACCGGCGCCGGGTTCTCGGAGATCGCCCTGCCGGACGTCCAGGTGACCCGGCTGCTGCGGCTGCCGACCGACGCGGACTCCTCCGACGCCGCCGCCTCGCTGATCTCCCTGCACCGCACGCCCGACCCCACCGGCCTCTCCGCCACCGGCACCGAGGCCGGCCTGCACCGGACCTTCTCGACCGGCTCGGCGGGGACGTACGAGGTGAAGGCGGGCGCGGTGCCGGTGAGCGGCGAGGCGCTCGACAAGCTGCTGTACCAGGTCGCGCCCGACCAGCAGAACCGGATCGTCGCCACCGCCGACTCCACGGCGGACCTCGGCGCGGGTCTGTCGGCGCGCAACCTCACCGACGGTGACCTGACGACGGCGTGGATCGCGGGCGACCGGCCGACGATCCACCTGAGCTGGAGCGGCAAACAGGCGGTGGGGGAGGTCGTGCTGGCGCCCGCCGGCGGGCTGTCCACCCGCGCCACGCAGGTGGACATCAGCTCCCCTGACGGTTCCACGATCGCCGGTGTCGACGAGAACGGCGTGGCCCGATTCGACCCGATCACCACCGACCGGCTCGACATCACGATCACCCAGACCGCCCCGCTGACCCTCCACAACCCGGTCGCCGACGAGGACTTGAGGCTGCCGGTGGGCCTGACCGAGGCGTACATCCCGGCCCTCGACCAGTACCGCACCAAACAGCCCAGCCCCGCCCGGTCGTTCGAGCTGCCGTGCGGTCAGGGTCCGGTGGTGTCGGTGGACGGCGAGCTGTACCAGACCGCCTTGCAGGGCACCGTGCGGGACCTGACCGAACGCCGGCAGGTCGAGGTGACGCTGTGCCAGGAAGGACGTGAGAACGGCGAGTTGGAGCTGCCCTCCGGCTCGCACCGCGTCGAGGGAGGCGACGGCGGCCCCCTCGCCCTGACCGACGTGACCCTCACCCGTGGGACGGTCACCGAACCCACCGCCGAGGCGCGGGAGTTGACGATCCGGGACTGGCTGGGCGACCGCCGCGAGGTGACGGTCGGCTCGGGCGCGGCCACCTATCTGACGACGTACGAGAACTTCAACGACGGCTGGAAGGCCACACTCGGCGGCAAGGAGCTGACCCCGGTCCGGCTCGACGGGTGGCAGCAGGGCTGGCGGGTCCCGGCCGGGGCCGGCGGCACGGTGAAGCTGTCGTACGAGCCCGCAACGACGTACGAGGGCGGGCTGATCGGCGGTGCGGTCGGGCTCGCGATCCTGATCGGCCTGGTCGTCTGGCGCCGCCGCGTCCCGAACCCCGACGAGCCCCAACCGACCCCGCCGAACCCCGGGTTGTGGCTCGGCACGGTGGCGCTCACGGTGGTCTGCATCGTGATCGCCGGCTGGTTCGCCCTGCTGGTCCCGGCGCTGGCGCTGCTCGCGTACCGACGCCACCAGCTCCTCGTACCGATCGCCTTCGCGGCCCTGGCGGGAGCGGGCATCGCCGCCGCCACGGGGGCCGGGGAGCCGGTGGGCGCGGGCGAGGGGGCGTTCGGGCACACGGCTCAACTGCTGGCGTTGATCGGGTTGTTCGCGGGGCTGGTGAGCGTGCGGGAGCCGTACGGCGGCTACGCGGGTGACCCCGCGAGGGGCCGTCCCTACGGATCCGGATCCGGGTCCGGGTCCAGGTCCGGTGATACGGCGGTGCTGCCGCCGACTCCCGCGAGCGGGCCGCCGCCGGGCTTCGAGACACCTCCGACCCGACCGCTGCCGCAGCGGCACCCGGGCGAGAGCGGGCCGCCGACCAGGAACGGAACGGCGGGCAGAAGCAGGACGGCGACCGAGAGGGGAACGGCGGCCGCGGGTGACCCGGCAACCAGGGGCGAGCCGACGCCCGAAGGCGGGCGGGCGGCCGAAGGCGGGCAGGCGGCCGAAGGCGAGCGAGCGGCCGAGCGCGAGCCGTCGGCCGAGGGCAAGCCCGCGGCACCCGTTCCCGTCCCCCGCCCCGACGCCGGACGGCCCATCAGCGCGCGCGGTCCCGGCGGGCCCGACCCCGACCCGCCGACCGCGCGGATCCCGCTCGGCAAACCCGGGCCCCGGCCCACTCCGCCCGAGGAGACCGGAGAACCGAGAGCGACCGGACACACCGGAGACGCCGCAGACCCCCCGGACCCCCGGCGGACCGACGACGCCCCCGCCGCACCGACCGACCGTGCGCCGGAGGACCGTAGGGGAAAGGGTGAAGGCACATGACCGCACTCGAGCACCCGGCCCGCGCCGACGGCCCGGCGCAGCCGTCCGCCCGCATCCCCTTCCCGCTCGTCGACGAGGTCTCCCGGCACTGTGTGCAGGAGGAGGAGCCGGAGACGGTGCACATCGAGGTGCATCTGCCGGGGCCGCTCGACCGGGACCGGCTGACCGCGGCCTTCGGGGAGGCGTTGCGCCGGCATCCTCGGGTGCTCATGCGTGAGGCGCCCGGTCCCTGGTACCGGCGGCGCTACGAATGGGAGTTGACGGCGGAGCCGGACGTGGAGGTGGTGAGCTTCCCGCCGGCCGGGCCGAACGCGTTGCGGGACGCCAGGACGCGTGCCTTGACGTCGGCTCCGCCGTTGTCGCTGTCGCCGCCGGTCCGGCTGGAGGTGGTGGCGGACGCGGGGCGGGCCGAGGGGAGCGAGGCGACGGACGCGGTCGGGCTGGCGGCACACCGGCGGGCCCGCACCCCGCGAACCGGCGGAGCCAAAGGCACCGTTCTCTTCCTCACCATCAACCACACCGCCCTCGACGGACCCGCCTGCCTCCGAGTCCTCGCCACGGCAGCGGAGTTGTACGGCGGCCGGGACAACTCCCCCGCCGCACCCCCGGTCCGCCCGCCCGAACCGCCGCAGCCGCTCACCGACACCCCCTCCAACTGGTCCCCGCCCGCCCGGGTCGCCCCCGGCACCCCGGAGCCCTCCCCCGGCAACGGCCTGCTCGTCACCGAACTCCCGCTGCCGCACCGCCCCAAGGGCTCCCCGTACACCGTGAACGACCAGCTGATGGTCACCACGGCCCTGACGATCACTCACTGGAACCGGGAACACGGAGCCCGGCCCCGGCCGCTTCGCATCACCATGCCCGTGGACGACCGCCCCCGGGACTCCACCATGCCCATCGGCAACGGCACCCGGCTGGTCGAAGTCCCGTTCTCCATAGAGGAGTTGGACGCACACGGCCGCCAAGGGGACTCCGTCGACATGCCCGCCCTGCTGCGCCACACGGCGGCCCGCACCCGTGCCCTGAAAGCCCTCCCCCGGCCCCAACTCGGCCGCGGAGCAGCCCTCTTGACCGCACCGGTCACCCCGGTGACCTGGCGGGCCGGCGTCACCCGCGGGCTGCGGCGGGCCGCCGCGAGCTGGACCTCGACGACCCTGCTCAGCAACATCGGGCGCATCCCGTACGCGTTGGACTTCGGCGAGGAGGCGGGCCGGGCGCACGCGGTGTGGTTCTCCGCCCCGGCCCGGATGCCGCGCGGTCTCACCGTGACCACCGCCTCCACGGCGGGCCGGCTGCACCTCGCCCTGCGCTGGTCCCGGGCGCTGCTCGGGCACGGCGACGGCGCCCACGTCAGAGACCTGTTCGAGCACTACCTGCACACGACGGAGACAGGGACACAGCCGGAGACAGGGACGGAGACGGGCCCATGACCACCACCGCGGCGCTCCCGCGCGAGCTCCGGGACTTCTACGAGAACCCGTCCGTGCCCGTCGCCTCCGGCACCTCGCGCAGTCTGCGCCAGGCCCGCATGCTGGCCGCCGCGCTCGGCCCGGCGGGCCACGGCCCGTGCACCGTCCTCGACATCGGCTGCGGCGACGGCACCGCCGCGGCCACCGCAGCCCCGCTGCTCGCCGGGCACCGGCTGATCGGCGTGGACTGGTCGCAGGACGCGCTGCGGCGGGCCCGCACCCGGCTGCCGGACGCCGTGCGCGGTGAACTCACCGGCGGCGGGCTGCCGTTCGGGGCCGGAGCCGCCGACGCCGTGCTGTTCAGCGAGGTCGTCGAGCATCTCGTCGACCCGGACGCGGCCCTCGACGAGATCCGCCGCGTACTGCGCCCCGGGGGTCATCTGATGCTGTCCACGCCGAACCTGGCCGCCTGGTACAACCGCGGTCTGCTGCTGGCGGGGGTGCAGCCGGTCTTCTCCGAGGTCAGTCTGCGGGCGATCCACGGGCGGCCCGGGTCGGAGGTGGTCGGGCATCTGCGGCTCTACACCGCCCGTGCGCTCAGCGAGTTCGTCGCCGCGTCCGGCTTCACGGTCGTGGCGGTGAAGGGCGCCCCCTTCCACGGCGTACCGCGTGCGCTGCGTCCGCTCGACCGGCTCGCCTGCGCCAGACCGTCCCTCGCCTCGATCCTTCTGCTGCACGCGCGCAAGACGTAAGGGGGCGTGGCCGATGTGGGTGGGAGTGGCCGCGGCCCTGCTGGCGAACCTTCTCTACAGTCTCGGATTCGTCCTGGAGAAGCGGGCGTTGTCCAGCCTGCCGGAGGTGACGATCCGTCAACCCGCGCGGCTGCTGCGGCTGGTGATCGGCAGCCCGCTGTGGATCGGCGGCTCGCTCACACTGGCCGCCGGCTTCGGCGCGCAGCTCGTCGTCTACCGGACGCTGCCGATCGCCGCCGCGCAGGGCATCTTCGTCTCCGGCCTGGTGCTCCTCGTGCTGCTGTCGGCCCGGCTGCTCGGCGAGGAGACGACCGGTCGCGAACGGTACGCGCTGGGCGCGATCCTGGCCGCTCTGCTCATGGTCGTCCTGTCCCTGAAGGAGGCCGGCACCGGCGCGGACACCGTCAGCCGCAGTGCGCCGTATCCGCTGATCCTGCTGGTGTGCGTGCCGTCCCTGGCCGGGGGCGTGTGGCTGTACGGGGCCGCCGAGCGCCGGGTCCGGCACCGGCACCGCGCGCCGACCACGGGCGTGGAGTACGGCGTCGCGGTGGGCCTGCTGTACGGGGTCAGCTCGCTGGCGATCAAGGGCGTGTCGAGCTACCTGACGACCAGTGGACTCGGTGGTGCGGTCGTCGACCTGCTGCGCTCCCCGTACCCGTATCTCCTGCTGTGCACCGGTGTGTTCGGCCTGGTCATGTCGCAGGCGGCGCTGCAGCGCTGCCGGGCCTCGCTGATCGTGCCGGTGTGCACGACGGTGACCTGTCTGTACACGGCGGTGCTCGGCACGCTCTCGTTCGGCGAGGCGCTGCCGCACGAGCCGGTGCGGCTCGCCCTGCGGATCGGTGGCACCGCCCTGGCCGTGTCCGTGCTGCTGGCCATGCCCAGGCACGATCCCGCGCCCCAACCCCCCATCGGTGCAAAGGAGTTGACGCCCCCATGAACCCCGACGACCCACTGCTGCGGATCCTGGCGTGCCCGCTCGACAAGGGCCCGCTGCATCTCGTCGCCGACGGCGAGATCCTCTACAACCCACGTCTGCACCGCCGTTACCCGATCGTCGACGGCATCCCGCAGCTGCTGCCCTCCTCCGGCGAGCAGGTGTCGGACGACGAGCACGAGGCCCTGGTGAAACGGATGGTCCCGTGAGACCTGAATCGGAGGGTCCAGTGAGTCATGAATCGGAGAGTCCCGTGCGGGCGCCCGCCGCCGCTCCCGTGCCCGCCCCCACCCTCGCGGCCCGCCTCGCCCGGCTGCTGCCCACCCGGCTGGTCGCGGCCACCGCCCGGGCCGTGTACCCGCGCTTCGAACCGGAGTTGGCCCGGCTCGGGGACCTGTGTCCGGCCGACTGCGGGACCGCGGTCGACGTCGGCGGCTGGTACGGCCCGTGGACGCGGCGGCTGTCGCGGCGGGCGCAACGGGTGGTGACCGTCGAGCCGGTACCGCACCTGGCGCGGCTGCTGGCCGCCGGCGCGCCCGCGAACGTACGGGTCGTACAGGCCGCCGCCACCGACCGGGCCGGCACGCAACGGCTGTGGTTCCCGGCCGACGACTCGGGCGACCGGGGGGTGTCGTCCCTGGTCCGCCGCGACATCCACGCGCACGCCCTGCACGTCAGCTGCGTCACGCTGGACCAACTGCGGCTGCGGGACGTCGGGTTCATCAAGGTCGACGTGGACGGCAGCGAGCTGGCGGTGCTGCGCGGCGCGACCGGCCTGCTCTCCCGCGACCGCCCGGCCCTCTTCGTCGAGCTGGAGTCCCGGATCCAGCCGATCGGTCCGGTCGTCACCTACCTCTCGCTGCTGCGCTACGAGGGCTGGGTCCTGCCCGGCGACACCTGGATCCCGCTGTCGTCCTTCCCGCTGGAGGAGCACCAGGAAGGCGCCGCGCACGTCGTCCCCCAGGGGCTGCTGGGCCGCGTACTGCCCTTCCGCCGTCACCCGCGGTACGTCAACTCGGTCCTGTTCCTGCCCGACGGCCGCCGTCCGGGCGGATCGGTGATGGGCGACGATGGGGAGCATGTCCTCCGCCAAGCGCCCCGGTAGCTCGACCGGACCGTCCGGCTCCTTCCGCCCCTTCACCCCGCTGGACTTCCAGCTGGTCCTGCTGCGCCGCATGGCCGATCACAACCCGGAACGGGTCGAGGACGCCCGCCGTGAGCTGGGCGTCTCTCTCGCCGACATGCGCGAGGCCAACAAGCGGTGGCAGGCGATGGCCCGCTCCCCACGCGCGCGTGGCGCAGTGTCGCGCTACCGCTCGATCCTCGGCGCCCCCGAGTCGACGATCGAGCGCAGGATCGGCGACCTGGACTGCGAGGCCCTGCTCTGGCCGGTCCCCCTCTGGCCCGACCTGCGCTTCGAGGTGCTGCTCGCCCCGAACGGCGCCGTCTGGAACGAGTGGCTGATCCGCGCCCCCGGCGCCGAGCCCCCGCCCTTGCGCACCCTCGACGACCTCACCCCCTGGTCCTGCACGGTCGACGAGGCCGCCCGCGCCTTCGCCCCCGCCCGCCCCCTGGAGGGCAGCGCGCCGACCCGCTGGGGGCTGGCGTTCGCGGCTCCGGACGGAGCGGGCGTGCGGCGGAACGTCGTAGCGGAATTCACCTGGGGGCTGCTCCAGCGGACCGCGGTCAGCGACGGGCCGCCGCCAGGATCGCGTCCCTGACCACCGGCACCGAGTCCGGGTGCAGGAACAGGAAGAAGTTCGGCTCGACCAGCTCCAGCTCCATCACCACCGGCTCCCCGTCGTCCCCGTCGACGAGATCCACGCGCGCGTACAGCAACTCGGGCGACTGCGGTACGGCCGCCAGGGCGCGCTCGGCGACCGCGCGCTCGGCCGGGGTCGCGGTCCACGGCTCCAGGCCCGGGTGGGCGGTCCGCGCGTCGTCGTAGGCCGTGCCCGGGGCCAGGACGGCCCGCTTGCGGCTGGCGTGCAGCAGCGTGCCGCCGATGAACAGCAGGGCCCGCTCGCCGGCCGTGTCGATGCCCCGCATGTACGGCTGGACCATCGCCGTCAGGCCCTCCTCGTGCATGCGCGCGAGGTGCCCCAGCGCCCGGTCGCGGTCCTCCGGCGCGTAGCGCGCGGCATAGCGGGAGCCCGCGCCGGACGTCGGCTTGACGACGTACTCGTGGTCGTCCGGGAGGTCGGGGGCGTCGCCCGGCGCGAGGTAGTGGGTGGGGATGACGGGCACGCCGGCCGCGGCGAGGTCGCCGATGTAGCGCTTGTCGGTGTTCCAGCGGACCACCTCGGCCGGGTTCGCCAGCCGGGTGGCCTTGCCGCAGCGCTCGGCCCAGGCCTGGTACTCGGCGGCCCGCCGGCTGTAGTCCCAGGTGGAGCGGATGACGGCGAGGTCGTAGCCGGCCCAGTCGGCGTCGGCGTCGTCCCAGAACACCGCCTCCGCCTCGGCCCCGGTCTCGCGCAGCGCCGCCAGCAGCACCGGGAGGTCCCGGTCGGGGCTGGGTTCGGGGCTGGGGTCGAAGGTGACGAGGGCGATGCGGGGCACGGTGGCACTCCGTTCCGGTTGCGGGACGCCCCTGGTCCTGTGCGGGGGCGCGTCCGCGCAGGCTAACCGCGTTCCCCGCAACCGCGGCAACCCATTTGACCTTCCCCTTCGGTGAAGCCCCAGCATCGGTGACGGAACCGGAAGAGGTCGAGGTGCGCATGAACGGCACGGACATGCTGACGATCGGGGCCTTCGCACGGGCGTGCAGGCTGTCGCCGAAGGCGCTGCGGCTCTACGACGAGCTGGAGCTGCTGCGACCGGCGCGGGTGGACCCCGACACGGGCTACCGCTACTACGCGGTCGCGCAGCTGGAGCGGGCGCGGCTGGTCGCGTGGCTGCGCCGGCTCGGCATGCCACTGGCGCGGATCCGTGAGGTGTGCGCCCTCGAACCGACGGCCGCCGCGCGGGAGATCCGCGCGTACTGGGCCGAAGTCGAGGCGCAGACGGCGGTACGGCGGGACCTCGCCGCGTTCATGGTCCACCACCTGTCGGAACAGTCCGCGAGGGACGTCACCATGAAGGACACCACCATGCTGGAACTCCGCTACTCCGCCCACTCCGACCGCGGCCGGGTCCGCCCCGCCAACCAGGACACCGCGTACGCGGGCACCCGCCTGCTCGCGGTCGCCGACGGGTTCGGCCCGGCGGGCGCCCCCGCGAGCGGCGCGGCCGTGGAGGCGCTGCGCTTCCTGGACACCGAGGAGGTACCGGCCGGCAATGTGCTCAACCTCCTGGAGGAGGCGGTACGCGGCGCGACCGAGGCGGTCCGTGACGTGGCCGACCCCAGCGAGAACGGCACCACTCTGACCGCGCTGCTGTGGACGGGCTCGAAGCTGGCCCTGGTCCACATCGGCGACTCCCGCGCGTATCTGCTGCGCGACGGCGGGCTCTTCCGGATCACGCACGACCACTCGGTGGTCCAGTCGCTGATCGACGAGGGCCGGCTGACACCGGAGGAGGCCGGCGCCCATCCGCAACGCGCCCTGCTCCTCAAGGCGTTGACGACCGGCGCCCCCGACCTGAAACTCCACGACGCCCACCGCGGCGACCGCTACCTGCTGTGCTCCGACGGTCTGACCGCGGTCGTCCCCGAGCACCGGATCCGCGAACTCCTCACCGCGCAGGCGGACCCGGAGGAGGCGGTACGGGCCCTGGTCGACGCGGCGAACGAGGCCGGCGGTCCGGACAACATCAGCTGTGTGGTGGCGGACGTGGTGTAGGAACGGGGGTGATGCCCCCGACCGCCCAGGAGTGCCCCGCGTGACTTCCCCCCTCTTCCCCGCCCTGGCCGCCCCCGATGGCGGGGTCGCCCTGTCCTTCGGCGAGCGAACCCTGACGTACCCGGAACTGGCGGCGGCGACGGACGCCTTGGCGGCCCGGATCAGGGGCGGCGACCGGGCCTCGACCGTCCGGGTCGCCGTCTGGGCCACCCCGACGCTGGAGACGGCCGTCGCGGTCGTGGCGGCACTGCGGGCCGGGGTGGCCGCGGTGCCGCTCAACCCGAAGTCGGGGGAGAAGGAGCTGGGCCACATCCTGGGGGACAGCGCGCCCGCGCTGGTGCTGGCCGCGCCCGGCGACGAACTTCCTTCGCCGCTACGGGACTTGGAACGCATCGACGTCGACGTGCGGGGCACCGTCGGTGATCGTACGGAGGTCCACGAGGAACCCGGCGACGAGGAACCGGCCCTGATCGTCTACACGTCCGGCACCACCGGTCCGCCCAAGGGCGCGGTCCTCCCCCGCCGGGCGATCTCGTCCACCCTCGACGCGCTCGCCGACGCCTGGCAGTGGACCGGCGACGACGTCCTGGTGCACGGGCTGCCGCTGTTCCATGTGCACGGGCTGGTGCTCGGCATCCTGGGACCGTTGCGGCGCGGCGGCAGCGTCCGGCATCTGGGCAGGTTCGACACCGAGGGTGTGGCGAGGGAGCTGAACGACGGCGCGACCATGCTGTTCGGCGTGCCGACGATGTACCACCGCATCGCCCAAGCACTGCCCGAGGAACCGGAGTTGGCGAAGGCGCTGGGGCGGGCGCGGCTGCTGGTCTCCGGCTCGGCCGCGCTGCCCGTGCACGACCACGAGCGCATCAAGGCCGCGACCGGACGCCGGGTCGTCGAGCGGTACGGGATGACGGAGACGCTGATGAACACCAGCGTGCGGGCGGACGGTGAGGCGCGGGCCGGGACGGTCGGCGTACCGCTGCCGGGTGTGGAACTGCGGCTGGTGGAGGAGGACGGCACCGAACTCACCGCGTACGACGGGGAGACCGTCGGCGAGATCCAGGTGCGCGGCCCCAATCTCTTCACCGGCTACCTCAACCGGCCCGACGCGACGGAGGCCGCGTTCACGGCCGACGGCTGGTTCCGCACCGGCGACATGGCGGTGCGCGAGCCCGACGGATACGTGCGGATCGTCGGCCGCAAGGCCACCGACCTGATCAAGAGCGGCGGCTACAAGATCGGGGCGGGCGAGATCGAGAACGCGCTCCTCGAGCATCCGCGGGTGCGGGAGGCGGCGGTCACCGGGGAGCCGGACGAGGACCTGGGCGAGCGGATCGTGGCGTGGATCGTGCCGGCGGATCCCCGCAACCCGCCCAGCGACAGCGAGTTGGCCGACCATGTGTCCCGCCGGCTCGCCCCGCACAAGCGGCCCAGGGTCGTGCACCACCTCTCCGCCCTCCCCCGCAACGACATGGGGAAGATCATGAAGCGGGCGCTGACCCGTGACTGACCGCCGCTCGGCCCGGGAGATCCTCGCCCTGGTCACCGACGCCACGACCTTCACCGAACTCCCCTCCCCACCACGGGAGTCCAAGCCCGACGGCCCCCTCGGCTGGCAGGGCTACGACGCCTCGCGCGCCCGCGCCGCCGAGCGCACCGGCGAGCAGGAGTCCGTGGTGTGCGGCACCGCGCGCGTCGCGGGCACGCCGGCCGTGCTGATCGCGTTCGAGTTCGGCTTCCTCGGCGGCTCGCTCGGCGAGCGCACCGGCGACCGCATCGAGTCGGCGTACGCCCACGCCCGCACCCACCGCCTCCCGGTCGTCCCCCTGGTCGCCACGGGCGGCAGCCGCATGCAGGAGGGTATGCTCGCCCTCACCCAACTCCAGCGCGTGGCCCACCAGTCGGCGCTCACCAGAGCGGCGGGCCTCCCCCAGATCGCCGTCCTGCGCGACCCCACCACGGGCGGCGGCTGGGCCACGCTGGGCGCGGGCGCGGACGTGATCCTCGCCGTACCGGGCGCGCAGGTCGGTTTCGCGGGTTCCCGGGTCCGCCCGCCGGACGCCGACCCGACGGCCTACACGGCGGAGGCCCAGCTGACGGCGGGCGCGGTGGACGAGATCGTGCCGCCGGAGGAGCTGCGGGAGCGGCTGGGGGTGTGGCTGCGGCTGCTGACATCGGCGTCATCGGAGGCGGCATCCCCGCCCACCGCCCTCGGCTCCCCCGAGCTCCCCGCCACCGGCCGGGACGCCGTCCAGGCCGCCCGTGCCCCTCAACGCCCCCGAGCACAGGCCTACTTGGACGCCTACTTCACCCACCGCGCCGACCTCTCCGGTGATCGTTGCGGCGGCACCGACCCCGGGATGCTCTGCGGCTTCGGTGAGCGGGCGGGCCGTACCGTCGCGTACGCCGCGCAGACCGGTACGGCGACGCGTCCGGCGGGCTATCGGACCGCCGCTAGGCTGATCGGGCTCGCGGGACGGCTCGGTATCCCCGTGCTGACGCTGGTGGACACCCCGGGTGCCGCCAATGACGCGGAGGCGGAGCGGCAGGGGGCGGGGGCCGCGATCGCGGAGGTGTTTGCGGCGGTGGCGTCCGCGCGGACGCCGGTCACCACACTGGTGATCGGCGAGGGCGGCTCGGGCGGGGCACTGGCGCTGGCCGCGCCCGGCAACACCTGGGCCACGCCGGACAGTTACTTCTCCGTCATCGCACCGGAGATGGCGGCCGCCATCCTCAAACGCCCGGCGGACCAGGCGGAGGCCACGGCCGATCAACTCAGTCTCCGCCCACAGGACTTGGTGGAGCTGGGAGTGGTGCGGGGCGTGGTCCCGACTCGCCCCGCACCGTAGAACCTGCCTGCCCCTGCCTACTTCACCCCCACCGCCCGTATGACCTCCTGCGTCACCGAGCCGCCCCGATCGTCGCTCGCGGCGGCTCGCAGGGAGATGTACGAGGCGTCGCGGGGCACGGTCAGCGTGCCGTGGCCGGTGCCGGTGAGTCGTACCGGCCGCCACGACTTCCCGTCGTCGTACGACACTTCGAGCTTCTCGTCGCCGATGGTCCCGGTGTCCGGGGCGCCCTTCACGTACTCCGCCCGGATCCCGACGGGCAGCCGCGCCCCACCCCGCACGTCGCCCGCGAGGTCGGTGTCGACGTCGAAGGAGAGGTTGATCAGCGGCAGGAAGGTCCAGCGGTCGTCTGGGGTGGCCGCGGAGCGGAAGGTCCATTCGGCGTGGCCCTTGGTGGACAGCCGCCACCGGTCGGCGTCGAGCGCGGTGTCGGTGACGACCTTGTACGTGTGCTCGTCGGCCGGCGCGTCCCAGGCGTACGCCCCGGAACCCTGCCACCGGTCGACCGACTCGCCGTCCAGATACACCTCCGTGTACTGGGACATGCCGGTCTCCGTGCTCCACACGTCCCCGAACCCGGTGTGGTCGGGCCCGGAGTCGCCCCAGCCGGGCGTGTTGAACTGCAGCTGGTTGCCGGAGCGTTGCTGACCCCAGCCGAGCCCGGTGCCGAGCCACGGATGCCAGACCGGCCTGAACCAGTCCAGCGCGGGACGCGAGCCGCCCCGGTACCGCACCAGCCCGCTCCGCTCCTCCAACGCCCCGTCGGCCGCGGTGACGGACTCGTGCCACAGCTGCCCGGGCCCGGTGGACACGTAGTCGGTCCGCTCGTCCGGATAGTCGATCCGCTCCTGGAACCCGATGCCGATGGGGAAGGTCCCGGTGATCGAGTACCGGAACTCGCCCCCGCCCACCGGCTCGGCAGCATGGAACTTCACTCCCACGGCGGCGAGTTCACGCCCGCTCGGCGCGTACGTCAGGTCGCGGTTCGGGATCGCCCCCGCGTGTCCCTGCGAAAGGTCGTACATGTAGGGCGTGTTGCGCGTCCCGGTCATGTCGACCCGTCCGGCCGCGCGGAGCCGGGCCGCATCGGCCACGTCGACCGTGGCGATCTGCAGCGCCCGGTCCCCGTCGTCGTCGCCCCACCAGGCGTTGAGCCGCCCGGGACGGTCGTCGGTCACGAACAGCGCCTTGGCGCCCGCGTCCTGCGCGGCCCGGGCGAGGGCGACCGGATCGCCCCCGTCGGCGAGCCGCGCGAGCACCGCCCGGCCCCGCACCGCACCCGTCATCGGACCGTCCCCGACCTCCACGAGCGGCAGCCGCGTACGCCCCTCCACCAGCGTGCCGCCCGGCTGCACGACGGCCTCGCGCACGCCCTTGACCTGGAGCGACGGCTTCCCGAGCCGCCACACCGTCCGGTACTCGAAGCCTCCCTGGGTGACCTTCTTCGTGGGCGCCGCGAAGACGCTGTCGTACTTCACGGGCACCTGGACCGCCCCGAAGAGATCGGATCCACCGGCCTCGCGGTCGTACTCCATGAGAAGTTGCCGGGTCTCGGTGCGCCGGTCGACCTCGGCCCTGATCTCCCGCAACGCCCGTCCGTCGAGGGTGACTTCACGGTCCCGGTCCAGCGTGATCTCGGGCGCCGCGAGGAAACCGAGGCCGAGCGAGTCGGCGCCGCGGCTGCCCCGCACGTCGAGGAAGGAGGTGATGCTGAACGTCCCCGGCTGGAGCCGCAGCTTCAGCGTGCCGGTGTCGTCGACGTACGCCGAGGACGGGTCCGCGCCCTGGGCGAGCCGCTGCACCACGAGGTCGGCGGCGGTGGCCGCGCCGACCCGGTCCTTGACGTGGACGGTGAGCGTGTACCGCTCCTCCTCTTTGACCAGCCCGAACGCCGTGTGCGCGACGGGAGTTCCGGCGACGGAGGCCACGATCCGCCCGCTGGTGTTGCCGACCGGCGCCTTCGCTCCGTCGCCGGTCACGGTGGTCGACGCGGTGCCGTGCGCGGGCACGGTGAGGCGGGTGTCGGCGAGGGTGGCGACACCGTCCGGGGCGCCCTGCACGGCGAGGCTCAACTCGACGTCGGAGCCGGAGGAGTTGGTGTAGGTGACGACCCTGCTCACCGGCTCGTCGTCCTCGTACGGCCAGCTGTAGAAGCCGAGATCGGCGCTCCCGGTGGCGGTGACGTCCGCCTCGACGGCCGCCGGGACACTCACCCGCCCGGCACCCAACTGATAGGCGGAAGCGTCGAGTTGCGCGGACGTCGACATCAGCGCGTCCTTGAGCTGCGCGCCGGTCCAGTCGGGGTGTTCCTGCGCGAGCAGGGCGGCCACGCCGGCGACATGGGGCGTCGCCATGGACGTACCGCTCATGGATATGTAGGAGCCACTCCCGTCGACGAGTTGGGAGCGGGCGGCGAGGATGTCGACGCCCGGGGCGGAGAGGTCGGGCTTGAGGGCGTTGTCTCCGTGGCGCGGGCCCGCGCTGGTGAAGTAGGCGGCCTGGTCGGCCGCGTCGACGGCGCTCACGGTGAGCGCGGAGTCGGCGGCGCCGGGCGAGCCGATGGACGAGGGGGCGCCGGTGTTGCCGGCCGCGACGACGAAGAGGGCGCCGGTCTCCTCGGTGAGCGTGTTCACGGCCTGGGCCATGGGATCGGTGCCGTCACTGGGCTCCGTGGACCCCAGACTCATGGAGACGATCCTGGCGTGCACGTCCCGCGCGGCCCACTCCATGCCGGCGATGATCTGGGACTCGCTGCCCGAACCCTGGTCGCTGAGCACCTTGCCGACGGCGAGGGTGGCGTCCGGGGCAACGCCCTTCTCCTTGCCGTCGGAGGCGGCGCCGTCGCCGCCGACGGTCGAAGTGACGTGCGTGCCATGGCCGTTGCGGTCGGCGACCTCCTCGCCCTCGATGAAGCTCCTGCTGACGGAGACCCGCCCGGCGAGGTCGGGATGGCCGACGTCGACCCCCGTGTCCAGCACCGCGACGGTGACGCCCTTGCCGGTCAGCCCGGCCGCCCACGCCCGCGGTGTACCGATCTGCGCGTTGCTCTCGGCCATGTCCGCACGGACCCGCCCGTCGAGCCACAGCCCCCGCACCCCGTCCTGCCGGGTGAACTCCCGCCAGAACTCCCGCCCCTTGTCGGCCTCGACGGCGGCCCCGCGCACACTGTCGAGCACCCGCGTCCGCGTGGCGCTCCGCGGGACGACGGCGCGGGATCCCTTCTTGTACGTCACGATCAGCGGGAGCTCACCGGTCTGCCGGTCGGTGAGCCCCTGCCGTATCAACTCGCTGACGTCGAACAGCCGTTGATCGAGCGTTCCGGCCCGCAGATACGGCAGCGCCTCGTCCGGTACGACGGTGATCTCGCCGTCGGCGGTCTGGGTGCGCACGGCTCCGGTGGCGCCCCTGGGCCGCTCGACGGTGACCGTCTTCCGGCCGCCGCCGAGGTCGGTGACGGTGACCTTGTCGCCGGTCACGAGGGTGACGGTGCGGGCGGCGCCCGCCGCCGAACCGGCCTCCACCGCCGTACCGGCGCCCGGGGTGCCGTCCCGTGCGGTCGCCGGTGCTGTCGGTAGCAGCGCCAGCACGAGCCCCGCCGACAGGAGGGTCGCCCCGCGTCCGACTGGTCCTCTGCTCATCCACGCCTCGCTTTGTCTCGTCGAGCGCCGTCGAGTGCTGCGAAGAGTGTCGGGGGGCTTGTGGTGCGGGAGAGTTGTGCGGGGGTGGCGGGTTGGTGCGGTGGCGGGTTTCCGCCAGCGGGCTCGGTGGCACGAACGGGGTGTCGAAACCGGGGCAACTCCGAACGCCGTCCGGGACAATGAGGTTGATCGGTTCGCCGTGGACTACGGGGGCGTCGTGGATGGTTTGGTCGAGTTCAAGATGGACGACGGCGCCGTGGTCGCGGTCGAGGCCATGGAGGAGGAGCGCGGCTCCCGGCTGATCGGCCGCCGGCGCGAGGACGGCACGATCCAGGCGGCGCGCACCTTCGAGGGCGCGTTGGACGGAGTGCGCTCGGCGGCCGAGTCGGCGCTGCGGGTGTTCCGGGACGGCGCGCTCCAACCCGACGGTGTGGAGATCGAGTTCGGAGTGAAGTTGTCCGCCGAGGCGGGCGCGTTCATCGCCAAGGGGACGGCCGAGGGGCATCTGGTGGTCAAGCTGACATGGTCGCCGTCGCAGTCGCCCGCGCCCTCGCCGACGCCCGCGCCCTCGCGGGTGCCTTCGCCATCGCCCTCGCCCGACCGGGAGGTCGGTGGGTCCGCGTGATCCCCGGTGAGTGGCAGGCCCGCGTGGAGTGCGGCGGCCGACTGGTCGGCGCTGGCTTCCTGGTGACCGCGGACAAGGTGCTGACCTGCGCGCACGTCGTCCAGGACGGCGACCGGGCACCGGTGACCGTGTCCTTCCCGCAGCACCCGGGCGCGGACCCGGTCCCCGCGCGGGTCGTCGCGCGGGGCGGCTGGCCCGGACTCCGCGCCGACCGGGGCGACTTGGCCGTCCTCCAGCTGGCGAGCGAGGTCGCCATCGCCCCGGCGGTGCTCGCCCCGACCGACGCGGCGCACGGCGACCGCAGGCTGGTGGCGTACGGATTCCCGCAGGGGTACGACGATGACGGCACGCTCGCCGAGTACCGCACGGCGGGGCCCTTCCCGGTCATGGACGAGTGGATCCAGCTGGTGGCGTGGAGCGGGCACGGCCAGCCGCTGGTCGCCGGGTTCAGCGGTGCCGCGGTCATCCTCGTGGAGACCGGCGAGGTCGTCGGCATGGTCACGGCCGCGGACCGCGCCCGGGACGTACGCACCGGCCGCATGATGCCCACCCATGTCATCGCCCGCTACTGGCCCGACCTCAGCGACCTCGTGCCCTTCCGGGAGGGGATCGGGGCGGCCGGTCACGGGCCGAATGCAGGGACACGGGCCGGGGCACAGGCCGGGGCACGGCTCAACTCGACCAAGGCCGATGGCAATGGCCATGGCAATGGCACTGCTCCCGCTCACACCGACCGCGCCTCCCTCGACGACCTCACCCCCGCCGGTCTCGACCCCGCCGAAGTCCCCGCGCACGCCTCCCGCGCACGGCTCCGCGGGCTCGTGGAGAAGGCCGCCCGGGCCGGCCTGGACTGCGATCCGGTGCGGCTCTACCGGGACGCGGCCGGGGAGTTCGACCCCGAGCCGCCGGCCGAGGGGTTCGCGTCGCTGTGGGCGGCGGCCTGGTTCGTGCTGTGCGAGGTCGACGATCCGCGGACGTCCACGCGGTTCGCCGACCGGCTGGACGCGCTGCTGACCGTGCCGGTCCGGGCCGACGGGACGCCCGACTGGTCGCCGATCCTGGTGGAGGTGCGGCCCAGCGGCGCCGGCAACGACGTGTTCCGGGTCGAGGTGTCCGCGTACAGCGGCCGACGCCGCCATCTCGTCGCCTCGGGCACGGTCGCGGAGGACCGGCTGCCCGCCTATGTGCAGGACCACGTCGAGGAGGCGTTCCCGTATCTGCGGCCAGGCGCCGACGAGTTGATCGCGTTCGCGCTGCCCCGCGACCGGCTCGACCTGCCGGTGGACCGCTGGGGCAGCGCCCCGGACGATCCGACCCCGCTCGGCCGTACGTACCCCGTCGTCGTGACCGATCACGCCCGGCGCGCGGGCGGCAAACGGCATGTCCTGACCCGGGTGTGGGATCGACTGCGCTCCTACGAGGACGCGCCCGTGCAGCGCGTGGCGTGCGACTGTCCCGACAACCCCATGAAACTCCGCCGGCGGATGCGCCAACCCGACGCCTGCCTCGCGGGTTTCGCCGCCGCGTCCCCGACGGCCCGCACCCGCGCGCACTTCGAGGAGTCGGTCACCGCGCCGGCCCCGATGATCGTGTGGTCGCGCCGGGGCTGCGAGGGGGAGGCGGGCTGCGCGGGCTCGGGCGACTGTTCCGGCACGGCGTTCCTGGACGTGGTCGACGCCCACCTCTCGCACGTCTCCCCCGTCGAACTCCCGCGTGCGGTCCTGGAGTTGCGCGAGGAGGCCGACACCGAGGACGACCACTGGGCGCGGGACATCCAACTGCTGTGGGACGACCCGCACTGCTTCACCGACGAGCACGCCGGAGCCGTACACACGAGGTCCCCCCTGGCCTGACCACCACCCCGACCGTCCTTAACCGAGCCGAACACCGCACCTCCCGCCCGCAGACCGGAGATCCGTTTCATGCCGCACTGGTCCGTCTACACCGGCAGCAGCGAACCGCACGACGGGATCGCCGAGTTGCCCGCCCCGCCGCCGTGGCGCGCGTTCGACGGCGGCCCCGCGCTGCCGCCGCCCGGTGAGCGGGACGACGCGGCGGCGATCTCTCCGGACCGGGTGCACCGGGCACGGACGTACGTGGCGACCCCGGAGAGCGTCCAGTTGGTGAACGCGGCGCTGTGTCTGCGCCGCCCGCTGCTGGTCACGGGACCGCCCGGCACCGGCAAGTCCTCGCTGGCGTACGCGGTGGCGCGCGAGCTGCGCCTCGGTCCGGTCCTGCGCTGGAACATCACCAGCCGCAGCACCCTCGCCGACGGCCTCTACCAGTACGACCCGCTGTCCCGGCTGTACGCGGCCCGCCCCGGCCAGGAGGCCGACGGGCAGCCGCGCGGCGGGGTCGAGGACCACCTGCGGCTCGGCCCGCTCGGCACCGCGCTCCTCCCCTACGACCGCCCGCGCGCCCTCCTCGTCGACGAGATCGACAAGAGCGACCTCGACCTGCCCAACGACCTGCTGAACGTCCTGGAGGAGGGCCAGTACGAGATCCCCGAACTGGTCCGCGCCGCCCGCCACTCCGCCGACGGCACGGCCGAAGTCCTCGCGGACGGCACGGAGTCGGCGGTCACCGTGGACCACGGCCTGGTCCGCTGCCGCGCGTTCCCGTTCGTCGTACTGACCAGCAACGGCGAACGCGAGTTCCCGCCCGCCTTCCTGCGCCGTTGCGTCCGGCTGAAGCTGCGCCGCCCCGAGCGGGGGCAGCTCACCGAGATCGTCCGCGCCCACCTCGGCGACCCGGACGACCGTGCCGTGTCCCTGATCGAGGACTTCCTACGGCGCTCGGGCCGTGGCGAACTCGCCACCGACCAACTCCTCAACGCCATCTACCTGACCGGCGTCGCGGGCCTCGACGCGGGCTCACCGGAGGAACTGGCCGAGCAGTTGATGCCGTACCTCAGCGCGGCGGCGGACGGCGATGGCGTCTGATCCGGCGCCGGGTGACGGCAACTCCTCCGCCACCGACCGGCTGACGGCGCTGCTCGCCACGGCCGCAGGCCCCGACGGCACGACCCCGACACCGCGAGAGCTGGCGGAACTGCTGTGGCTGGCCCGACAGTTGGCTCCGGTCGGGTCGGACGAGAGGGACGGCGCCGACCGTGCGGGCCCGGTACCGACCGCGTCCTCACACCCTCCGACCACACCCCGTCCCGCCCCCACCGTCGTACCCCCGGCGTCCCCCAAGTCGTCTCCACCCGCCCCGACCCCCGACGGCCGAGTCCTCCTGCACCTCCCCAAACCGCCACCCACGCCACCGACTTCGGCCCCTTCCCCCACTCCGGACATCACGACCGACGGGCTCTTCCTCGCCCCCGCGCCGCCGATGCTCCACCACCCGCTCGCCCTGCAACGCGCCCTGCGCCCCCTCAAGCGCAAGGTGCCCGCGCGCCGTGCCCGGGTCCTCGACGAGTACGCCACCGCCGACCGCATCGCCCGGCTCGGGGCGCGTCCCGAAGCCTGGTTGCCCGTGCTGCGCCCGGCGCCCGACCGCTGGCTGCGGCTCAACCTCGTCCACGACACCGGCCCGACGATGCCGGTCTGGCGCCCTCTGGTGCGTGAACTGCACACCGCGCTCGCCCAGTCCGGCATCTTCCGCGCGGTCGCCCTGCACCCGGTCGGCCCCGACGGCCGGGCCCGGCAGGTGCCCGACCCCGCCGACGGCCGCACGGTCACCCTCGTCGTCAGCGACTGCATGGGCCCGCAGTGGCGCCCGGGTCCGGCGGGCGACCGCTGGTACCGGGCCCTGCACCGGTGGGCGGCCCGGATGCCGGTGTCCGTGCTCCAGCCGCTGCCCGAACACCTGTGGCCCACAACGGCCTTGCCCGCCGAGCCGGGCCTGCTCGCCGCCGCGACGGCGGTCGCTCCCACGGCACGGCTCGCCTTCACGCCCTTCGACCCGGACAGCCCTCGCGGCCCCCACATGGACACCGTCCTCCCGGTGTTGGAAGCAGGCCCGTCCTGGCTCGCCAACTGGGCCGCGCTGGTCGCGTCCCCGGGCGGCGCCCACACCCCGGGCGCGGCGGCCCGACTGCCCGCCCGCCCCGCGTCACCGGCCGAGCCCGCGGCCCCCGACATCGCCGAACTCCCGCCCCGCGACCTGGTCCTGCACTTCCGCTCGACGGCGTCCCCGGCGGCCTTCCGCCTGGCCGGCCACCTCGCCCTGGCCGACCCGTCCCTGCCGGTGATGCGTCTGGTCCAACACGCCCTGGAATCCAGCCCGCGCCCCCAGCACCTCGCCGAGATCATCCTCAGCGGCATGCTCACCACGATCCCGGGTCCGCCGGGGTCCTACGACTTCCGTCCCGGCGTACGGGATCTGCTGCTGCGGTCCCTGCCGCGCACGGCCCGGGGGCGAACGCGTGAATTCCTGGCCCGGGTGGGCGGGTTGATCGACGAGCGGGCGGGGCTGACGGCCGGGGAGTTCCGGGCGCGGGCCGGGGGGCGGGAGGCCGAGGCGATCGCGACGGTTCGGGAGGAGACGGTTCGGCGGTTGGGCGGGGAGCATCAGGGGCTGCTCGCGGGGCGGTACCGGCTGCGGGAAGGTGAGCGCCGTGCCTGGGATGAACAGGCGGGGCGCCCGGTGACCGTCCACCTGTACCCGGAAACCAGGCACGAGGAGTTCCTGGCCGCCGCACGCACGCTGGCAGATGTCCGGCATCCGAACGTCGCGCCGGTGCTGGACTTCGGTATCGAGGGCGAAACCCCCTATCTGGTCACCGAGTTCGTGGACGGAGTGCCCCTCACCGAACTGGAGCAGAGCGGCGGCCCCGGACTGTCCTTCCAGGTGTTCGCCCGGCTGGCGATCCAGGGAGTGGCGGGCTTGGAAGCCCTGCACGCACACGGACTGGTGCGTGGACAGGAGGGTCCTGGCGGGCTGACGCTACGGCCCGACGGCACCGTCGTGATCGACAGGTTCGCCCTGGGTGCGGAGTCCCTGGGCAAGGACGCGGACTCCGACTTCCGTGAATTCCTGGCGGTAATCAGGGAGTTGGCGCCACGTGTGATGGCGGCCGACGAGTTCGAGCGACTGATCGCCGACATCAGCGGCGAGGCCCTGCCCGCCCGGGAGGCGGCCGCACGGCTCGCGACGGCGGGCAACCCCGAACCCTGGACCTTCAGGATGCTCGGCCCGCTCCGGATCAGCCTCCCCGACGAACCGGACATCACGGTCCCCCTCGCCGACGCCCAGGCCCTGCTGTGCATGCTCCTGCTCAAGCAGGGCCGGCGGATCAGCTACGCCAAGCTCGCCGAGGGCATCTGGGACGAGCCGCCCGACGCCCGCGAGGCGGCTCGCCGCATCGACCTGTTCTGTTCCGAGGTGCTGCACCGTCTGGGCCCCGACATCCTCGCCGCCGCCCCCGACGGCTACACCCTGCGCACGCCGGCCGCCCACATCGACGTACTCCACTGCGAGCGACTCCTCGCCCGCCGCACCCCCGAACAGGACCCCCGAACGGAACGCGCCCTGATCCAGGAGGCCTTGGACCTCTGGTACGGCGAGCCCCTCGACGGCGTCCCCGGCCCCGCCGCCAAGGCGACCCGCGCCCACCTGCACACCCTCCGCCTCACCCTGTGCGCCACCCGCGCCCGACTCGACCTGGACCTCGGCGACTTCGAGCAGGCGGCCGGCGACCTCGCGTCCCTCCTCCAGGAACACCCGGACCGGGAGGACTTCCGCTGGCTGCACATCCTGGCGCTGAAGGGCATGGGCCGGATCGCGGAGGCCATCGAGTCGTACGAGTCCTACGCGGAGGTCAGGGCCCGGCAGCACGGCGACCCCATCGACCCCGCCCTGCACGAGCTGTACCAGGAGCTTCGCGCCTCGCCCGAGCGCGGCCGGCCCACGATCGTCTTCGACGCGCCCGGTCTGAGCGAACACCCGCAGGCCCGGCACGCCTTGGGCCGTGCGGTGACCGGGCTGCTCTCGTCGCCGGACCTCACCCCGCACGAGTACGACGTGACGGCCCGCACCGACGGCTATGTCGTCCTGGCCGAACCCGAGGCGGACATCCTGCCTCTCCTCGACGCGGTCCTGCGTGAACTCCCGCAGGGGCTCGGCGACTTGGAGGACCCGCCGCCGTTCCGGGTGGTCTTCTGGCACGGTCCGTGGTTCACGGGCCCCGACCAGTCCGGCGTACCGAGCCATCTGGCGACCGCCTTCGCGCGCCACGAGGCCGACATCCTGGTCGTCCTCTCCCCCGTCCTGCACGAGGAGTTCTCGCGCACCTCGACCGTCCCCCTCTTCGAACCGTTCCGGATGGGCTCGCCGAACTCCCAGCCCCTGTCCTGGTACCGCCCGTTGCACCTGCCGTCACCCGACCCGGAGCCGGAGCCGGAATCCCGGGACCTGGTGAGCGGGCCGTTCACCACGCCCGACATCGCCCGCCTCGAACCGCCCGACGCGGGCCGCACGGCCATCGTCCACACCCGCCCGGACGGCCCGATCACCCTCCTCAACCCGCACCAGCCCTGGGGCACCCGTCCCCCGCGCCTGACCACGTACTACGAGATCGACCTCACCACGCAGCAGGCCGACTACGAGGTCTCACTGCCGAGTTCGGGCGGCGGCACGTTCACCACGGCGGTCGAGCTGTCCTGGCACGTGGACGACCCGCTCGCCTTCTTCCTCGGCGAGACCGCCAACGTCTCCGCGCTCCTGCTCGACCACTTCCTCAAGGAGGCGTCCCGCATCAGCCGGCGCCATCCCCTGCGGCGCGCGGGCGCGGCCCAGCAGGCCGTGCGCGCCGGGCTGCGCAGGTGGCCGGTGCCGGGCCTCTCGGTGTCGTTCGCGGCGAGCCTGTCCCCGGAGGGCGACCAGCAGCCGCCTCGAAGCCGGCCGGCGGTGGCGGACGACTCACCGGCCGGCCTCCTGCGGAACGCGCGGACCGTACTGATCGGCTTCGACGGCGTCCTCACCAGGCTGTTCTCCCCGAACTCCGCGCGCAAGGCGGTGAACAGCATGCTCGCCGACATCGCCGAGCACCGCGGCCGACCGGTGACGGAGTCGTTCCGGCACCCCTTGGACGTGCTGCGCGCCTTCGCCTTCACCGACGTCGCGGAGATCCTGTACCACCGCCTCAACCAGCTCGAAATGCACGCGGCGCACTCTTCCCCGCAGACCGACTACGCCACCGCCCTGCTCGTCGCCCTGCGGACCTCCGGCCGCCGTGTCCACGTGGTCACCGATGTGTACGAGGACGCCGTCGACCGGCATCTGTCGCGCCACTCGCTGACATCGTCGGTGGACACCGTGACGGGTCGCGCCCGGGATCCGCGGTTGCTGATGCCCGACCTGGACTGTCTGCGCCGTTCGCTGCGCACCGCGCCCGAGCTGGATCCGGCCCCCCGGGCCGTGCTGATCAGCTCGTCCGTCACGGAACGGGACGCGGCACTCGAACTGGGGCTCGGCTTCATCGGCTACGCCGAGACCCGCACCGGCGAGGACGAGCTCCGCGCGGCGGGCTGCCAGGTGGTGACCCACTCGCTCATGGAGCTGGCCGACACGGCGTACAGCCAGCGCCCCGAGCGAAGCTAACGCGGACCTTACATGAGACATTCCCGACAAATTACCCATTCAGCCGCACCCCACCCGGCCCCCCACAAAAGGCGCCCCCACCCCCACCCCCGCACGATGCGAGTGAGGCCCGCCACCCGGTGCGGCCCACGGAACGAGGTCCGCCATCCCGCGGCGGCCCACGGTCTGCGCTCTCGGGAGGACCTAGCCATGACCGCCAGTCTGGAGCAGTTGCGCCGCTGCCATTTCGCCGTCGACCTGGGGGCGGCCCGGACCCGCGTCTATGTGAAGGGCGCCGGACTCGTCGTGGACCAGCCCTCCGCCGCCGCCATCAACACCCGCACCGGCGCCCTGATCGCCGTGGGCGAGTTCGCCGAGAAGATGACCGGCCGCACCCCGGACTACATCCGCGTCGTCCGCCCCGTCTCCGGCGGCACCGTCGTCGACATCGAGATGGCGCAGCGCATGCTGCGGCATCTGCTCGGCGACAAGATCCGCCGCAATCTGCGCCGCAAGCCCCGCCTGCGGGCCGCGGCCTGCACCCCGCACGACGCCGATCCACTGGCCCAGCGGGCGGCGATCGAGACCCTGGTCGGGCTCGGCGCGCGCCGCGTCGAGCTCGTCGACACCCTGATCGCCGCCGCCGTCGGCTGCGGACTGCCCGTCGAACGGCCCGAGGCCACCATGATCATGGTGTGCGGGGCGGCGGCGACGCAGGTCGCCGTGCTCTCCCTCGGCTCGATCGTCACCGCCGAGCGCATCCCGGTCGGCGGTGAGGCCGTCGACCACGCGATCGTCCAACACCTGCGCCACGAGCACGAGTTGATGCTCCCGAGCCAGTCCGTACGGCCGCTCCAGCTCGCCCTCTCCGGCAACGGCCTCACCGCCCAGGGCCCGGCGTCCACCGAGATCCACGGCCGGGACGTCGCCACCGGCCTGGCCCGTTGCGTCCAGGTCGACACCGCCGCCGTGCGGGACGCGATCGAGACGCCGCTCACCGCGGTGCTCGACGGTATCGGCCGGGTGCTGCGCAACTGCCCGCCCGACCTGGTCGCCGACCTCGCCGACCGCGGCATCATGATGGTCGGCGGCAGCGCCCTGCTCCCCGGTCTCGACCAGATGCTCCGGCACGCCACCGGCATGCCGGTGCACATCGCCGAACGCCCCGACGTCTGTGCCGTACAGGGCCTCGGCGCCATGCTGGAGGGCAAGATCGAGCCGCTGGTGCTCGACCCGCTGGCCACCTGAGCACCGTACGAGACACCCCCGACCGGGCACCCGGCATGACCGACCACCTGCCACCGCTGCTGGAGGCCGTCCTGGGCGTGGGTACCGACCTCGAACTGCGCACCACCCTCCAGCACATCGTGGACAGTGCGGCCGAACTGACGGGTGCGCGGTACGCGGTGCTCGGCACCACGAATCCCGGGCAGGACGGTCTGACCGAGATCCGTACGCCGGGCGACGCCGTCCCGCGCTCCCCCGGCGCCCCGGCCCTCAGCGTGCCCATCCACGTGCACGAGGAGACCTTCGGTGAGCTGCACCTCGCCGGCAAGCGGGGCGAGGTGCCGTTCAGCGCGGAGGACGAGCAACTGCTGCACGTGCTCGCCGCGCAGGCCGGTATCGCGATCGGCAACGCCCGGCTGTACGAGGCGGCCCGGCAGCGCGAACGCTGGATCGAGGGGGCCGCGGCCGTCACCACCGCGCTGCTCACCGGCGAGCAGGCGGCGGACGCGCTGGAGACGGTCGCCGAGCGCGCCCGCATCCTCGCCGACGCCTCCGCCGGGATCATCCTGGAACCCACCGAGGACGGCGGCATGGAGATCGTGGCCGCCTCCACCCACCAGGACCCGGGCGACATCCTCGGCACCACCATCGAGCCCGGCAGTCCGGTCCTGGTCCAACTCCTGGGCGGGGAACCGGTGTTCATCGACGACTCGGCGACCGACCCGAGGATGACCACGCATGTACGGCACCGGTTCGGGCCCAGCATGATGCTGCCGCTGCGGGCGGAGGACCGGCTGATCGGCACCCTCGCCCTGCCCCGCGCGCGCGGCGACCGCCCGTACACCTCCGTCGAGCGGCTGCTGGCCACCCAGTTCGCCTCGCAGGCCGCGCTCGCCCTGGTCCTGGCCGACGCCCAGCACCGGCGCGCCCGCCTCGCCGTCTACGAGGACCGCGACCGTATCGCCCGCGACCTGCACGACCTGGTCGTCCAACGGCTGTTCGCCACCGGCATGATGCTGGAGTCCACCCAGCGCAAGGGGCCCGTCGACGCGGTGCACGCGACCCTAGGCCGGGCCGTCGACGAACTCCAGTCGACGATCCAGGAGGTCCGCACCGCGATCTACGCCCTCCAGCAACCCCCCGCGGAGGCCCCAACCGGCCTACGAGGCAAGGTGCTTCGCGAAACGTCCGCCTCCGCCGCCGTGCTCGGCCGCAGCCCCTCCACCCGGTTCACCGGACCGGTGGACAGCCGCGTCCCGGACCGCACCGCCGGCCACCTCCTCACCGCCCTGCGCCGCGCCCTCACCGGCGCCACCCAACGCCCCGGCGTCTCCCACGTGGAGGTCGTGATCGACGTGACGACCAAACTCCCGGACGGCCGTGACGCCGTACGCCTGACGGTCTCCGACGACGGGCCGACGAAGGACGGGAGCACGGGGACGACGGTGAGTTGGCAGGCACCGCTGTGAACTCCCGGTCCCGCAAACGCCATCGGCCATGAAACTCCGTCAGCGGCGGAACCAACACCGCACAGTGGTCCCCCCAGGCCCCGTGTGCAGCCGTACGAGATCCGCCAGCAGGTTCACCAGCAGCAGCCCCCGTCCGCCGCGTCGAGCCCGCGGAGCGGGGCGGCGGCCGGCCAGGGGGTCGGTGAGGTGGCCCTTGTCGCGTACCTCGCAGACCACGAACCCGTCCTCGGCCCACAGCCGCAGCGCGCCCGAACCCCCGCCGTGCAGCACGCTGTTGGTGGTCAGTTCGGCGATGGCCAGGGCCAGGTCCGGCAGTCGGGCGGGCGACAGACCGAGCCGGGCGCCCTCGTCGGTGGCCAGGTGCCGGGTCTCGCTGAGCGCCTCGGCGTCGAAGGCGAGGGCCAGGACGTCCGGCACGGGCGGGAGGGGCTGGTTGTAGCGGGCGAGCGCGGCGTCGGGGGCGTAGCTGTCGCTGCCTTGGGCCCGTCCGGAGCCGGCGTCGAGGATCACCGGGTGGGTGGCGCGGATGTCGGCGCCGGCCTGCGGGGCGAGGTGCCGCATGTCGTACGGGCACATGACGGTCGCCCTGCGGCCCAGGAAGGAGAGGTTGATCAGCGCCTCGTGCTGGACGCAGGCCGCGTACTCGGTCGCCGTGCGGTCGGCCCACACCGGCTCTCCGACGATCCGCACCTGCGTGCCGGGGGGCTGGGTGTCGGCGAAGGCGCGCAGTATGCCGGGGATGATCCGGCCGGGGTTGCGGCCGGCCTCCCGCATGTCGACGAGGCGCAGCGCGGGGTCGGTGCCGAACTCGTCCTGGATCAGCCGGAGTCTCTCGGTGGGCACCGCCACCACGACGGGCTCACCGGCCGCGAGCGCGCCCCGTACGAAGGGCAGGACGCCGTCGAGGTACTCGCGTTCGTCCCGGTAGAACAGGGCGAGATGCGCGAACGGGCCGGGCGGGTAGGGGGGTTCGGGAGGCTCGCGCGGCCCGGCCGGGAATCTCCGGTCGCCGTCGTCTCGAACGCCGCTGTCCACACCGTCTCCCCACTGATGCTCCGGACGCTGATGTCTGGACGGCCTCCCTACCGATACCTGGACGACAGCGCGCCTACCCCGGACTCGGCCGGTCAATCCCGGAGACCTGGTGTAGCCCGCCGTTCGAAGGGCAGGCGCAGTTCCAGCACTTCAACGTCGTGCCGACCGTCGAAAGCGGCGAGGGGGGACATGACCACAGTGGCACACACATCTCTCGCGGGGCTGCCGAACAGCCCGGCCAGGACGCGGTCCGAGTTACCGGACCGCACCGGCGTCGAGCAACTTCACCTGCTGCGCCGGGAGGTCGAACAGCTCCGCAGGGCAATCGCCTCCCGCCCGGTCATCGACCAGGCAAGAGGCGTCCTGATGGCCACGCACGCGTGCTCCTCGGAGGAGGCGTGGGAGATCCTGCGGGAGGCCTCCCAACTGTCCAACACCAAGCTGCGCACGGTCGCGGCGGCGGTCACGGCCGGTGCCAGGACCGGGGGCCCGCCCCTGCCGCCCGAGGTACGCGGCGCCCTGCGCACGGCACTTGCCCGCCGCCCGGTCTGAGTCCGGACTGCGTCAAGTACGGCGGGACTCGACGCGAAGTCCGTACGGCGGGACTCGACTCGACTCCAACTCAGTACGGCAGGATCCGCCCCGACGGAGTCCTGCGGTCGATCTGCTGGTCCCGGGCGTCCCTGGAGTCCCTGGAGGACGTCGCGGACCCCGGACGGCGGCTGACGCGCACACGGATCTGGCGATTCATGACACCCTCCTCGGACTCACCGGCTCCTGCCTGATACCCACCAGCCTGGTCCCTGTACCCCACCGGCACATCGTGCCTTCGGAGGCTCCTGACCTGCCCCTCCAGCACTACCCCGCGCCACGCCCGCTACTCCCGGGGAATGAGATCACCCCTACTCCTCACGCCGGAGCGTTTGTCCCGCGGACGACAGGGGCAGAGGGCGGGCATGGTCGGTGAGCAGGGCACGGACGGGAACCAGGCGCCCTACGCCGCCGGTCTGCGGACCCCGGCGCGCGAGTACGACGACGTCGCACTGCCCGTCGAGGGCACACTGCCGCCCTGGCTGTCGGGGACGCTGCTGCGCAACGGGCCCGCCCGCTTCGAGGTCGGCGACCGCTCCTTCCGGCACTGGTTCGACGGCCAGGCGATGATCCACCGCTTCCACATCGCCGCCGCCGGAGTGTCGTACACGAACCGCTACCTCGCCACCCCGGCCCGTACGGCCTCACTCGCCAACGGCCGTATCTCGTACGGGGAGTTCGCGACGGACCCGTGCCGCTCCATCTTCCAGCGGCTGTTCACGCTCTTCTCCCCGCCGCCGGCCTCGGGCAACACCAACGTGAACATAGTCCGGTTCGGCGAGCGGACCCTGGCGCTGACGGAGACGCCACTGCCGGTCGAGTTCGACCCCGCCACGCTGGAGACCCTGGGCGTCCGAGGCTACGAGGACCACCTCGGCAGCACCCCGGTCACCACGGCCCACCCTCATCTGGAGCCGGGCGCCGATCACTTGGTCAACTACTCGATCCGCTTCGGGCGCACCAGCCACTACCTGATCCACCGTCAGCGCGCCGAGTCCGCCGCACTGCGTGAGGTCGTGGCCGAGAAACAGGTCACCCACCCGTCGTACATGCACAGCTTCGCGATCACGCCCTCGTACGCCGTGCTCGTCGAATTCCCTTACCGCGTCAACCCGTTGGCGCTGCTGCTGAGCGGCCGTCCGTTCATCGAGAACTACCGCTGGCGGCCCGACGACCCCACCCGGATCACCCTCTTCTCCCTCACCGACGGCAGCGTGGCCGGGGAGTTCGAGGCACCGGCGATGTTCGCGTTCCACCACATCAACGCGTACGAGGAGGAGGCGGCGGAGGTGGAGGGCGCGGACGGCGGTACGAGCGGAGCCGGCGGCACCGGCGGCACGGTCGTCCTCGACCTCTGCGCCTATCCCGACCCCGAGATCATCCAGGCCCTCTACCTGGACCGGCTCCGCACGGTCGGCCCGGTCCCGCAGGCCCTGCCGACCCGCCTGCGCGTGGACCGCGGGACCGGCCGGGTCACGGTCACCCGCCTCTCCGACGAGCCCCTCGAACTCCCCCGCATCGACTACCGCCGCCGCAACGGCCACCCGTACCGGTACACGTACGGAGTCGGCGCACGCGACCACGGGGGCGACGACTTCTTCGACCAGCTGGTCAAACTGGACGTGAGCTCCGGCGAGACGCTCACCTGGCACGAGCCGGGCAGCTATCCCGGGGAGCCGGTGTTCGTGGCGGCACCTAGGGTGACGGACAAAGACACCGACGGGAACGCCGAGGAGACCATCACCGGCGAGGACAGCGCCGAAGACAACGGCGTCATCCTGTCCGTCGTCCTGGATTCCGCCGCGCAGTCCTCGTATCTCCTGGTCCTGGACGCGACGACCTTCACGGAACTGGCCCGCGCCCGGGTCCCGCAGCCGGTCCCTTTCGGCTTCCACGGCGTCTTCACGCGCGGTTAGCGGCGCCCGCCGCCCCCAGCGGGCGCACACTGGAGGACGACCAGGAGGAGCCATGCGCATTCCCCTACGCCTCCCTCGCTCAGCCGCCCCGCCCGTCCCGGCCGGTCCGCCCCGGTCCGCGCAGGTGCGGGCGCTGGTCGCCGTCCTGGACGACGCGGTCGCCGCGCAGCGCCCGGCCGACGAGGCGGTGGCCGCGTGCGGCGAGCCCGGGCCCGTGTCCCGCCAGACCGCGCGGGACTGCGGCCTCCAGAGCATCGCCCTGCACCGCCTGCGCACCCGGCTGCAGGACCTCCGGCTCACCGACCCGGACCTGGTACTGGCCCAGGCCCAGGCGGCCCGGCTGCTCTCCTACGACCTGTGGATGCTGCGCGAATCCCTGGACCTCGCCTTCACCGTCCACCGCGACGCCCGCACCGAGGCGGCCCGGCTCCGCCTCAACGGGCTGGGCCGGCGAGCGGACGATCTGCGGCGACTGCGGGACGGGCTGCGGGCCGAGGTCCGTTGACGGGCCAGTCCCTGTAGTCGGGGGTCGATCCTTGCCGTTGGGCGTCAGTCCTTGTAGTCGGGGGCGACGCGCTCGACGAGGCGGAGCAGTGCCGACCAGGCGAGGTCGTACGCCTTGTCGTCCTGGAGGTCCGAACTGTCGTCCTCGCCCGCGAGTTGGCGTGCGGTGAGTGCGCAGACGTCCGGGTCCGGGACGACGAGCTTGGCACCCCCGGCGGTGGCCGTGGTCTGGATCTCGCAGGCCTTGTCCAGGTAGTACATGCGAAGGAACGCCTGGGCCGGGGTCTCGCCGACGGTGAGCAGGCCGTGGTTGCGCAGGATCATCGCGGGGTGCCGGCCGAGGTCGGCGACCAGGCGCCGTTGTTCGGCGAGGTTGAGGGCGACGCCCTCGTAGGCGTGGTAGCCGAGCCGGCCGTAGAACTCCATGGAGATCTGGTTGAGCGGGAGCAGCCCCTCCTCCTGGGCCGCGACGGCGCAGCCGGCCCTGGTGTGGGTGTGCAGGACGCAGTGCGCGTCGGCGCGGGCGGCGTGGACGGCGCTGTGGATGACGAAGCCGGCGGGGTTGACCGGGTGGGGGGAGTCCTCGACGGGGTGACCGGACAGGTCGATCTTGACGAGGTCGGACGCGGTGATCTCCTCGAAGAGGAGGCCGTAGGGGTTGATCAGGAAGTGGTGCTCCGGGCCGGGGAGGCGGGCGGAGATGTGCGTGAAGATCAGGTCGGTCATCCTGAAGTGCGCCACGAGCCGGTAGACGGCGGCGAGTTCACGGCGCAGCCGGAGTTCTTCCGAGGAGGTGGCGGTGGCGGACATCGCGGGCATGGGGACCTTCCGATGGGATACGGCACGTGCGGGTGCGGGTGAGTGTGGGGGGTGGGGGGCTTCCGCCTCAGTAGGTCAGACCGTGCTCAACTCCGGTGCGACGGCGGCCGGTTCGCCCGCCAGGCGGCGGCGCCACGCCTCGACCACGGCGACCTCGGTCGGCCTGGTGAGGAGGCTGACGGTCACATAGGCGACGAGGCCGGCCAACAGGCCGTAGTAGATCGGCTCGTTGGCGAGGAGTCCGTCGGTCACCATGAGGACGATCACCGTGGTGCCGCCCGCGATCATGGAGGCCATGGCGCCGGGCAGGTTGCCGCGCTTCCAGACGAGGCCGCCGAGGATGGGCACGAGCAGGCCGCCGACCAGCAGGTTGTAAGCGACGGTGAGGGCTTCGATGACGTCACCGAGGACACAGGCGATGCCCATGGCGGTCACACCGAGGACGACGATGGCGAGCCGGTTGGCGGCGATCTCGTCATGCTCCGTCGCCGCCGCGTCGTGAACCCTTGATGCCGTACGGCCGCGCAGCCGGGCCCAGATGTCGTTGTTGGCGACGGTCGCGGAGGCGATCAGGGCGCCGCTCGCGGTGGACATCATCGCGGAGAGGGCCGCGGCGAGCACCAGACCCCGGATGCCGGTGGGCAGGGCGTGCCGGACGATCGTCGCGAACGCGTCGTCGGCGCTGGGAAGTTGGGGGTAGAGGGCCTTGGTCGCCATGCCGATGACGGCGCCCGCGAGGGCGTAGACCAGGCAGTAGACGCCGGCGACGGTACCGCCCCAGGAGGCGACCCTGTCGGAGCGGGCGGTGAAGACGCGCTGCCAGATGTCCTGCCCGATGAGCATGCCGAAGGTGTAGATCAGCACGAAGGTGACGATGGTCTGGCCGCCGATGGAGGTCGGGGAGAGATAGCCGTCCGGCAAGTTGTCGGCCAGGGCACCGAAGCCGCCGGCCTTCACCACGGCGATGGGCAGCAGCAGGACGAGCACACCGATGCTCTTGACCACGAACTGCACCATGTCCGTGAGGGTGATGGACCACATCCCGCCGAGCGCCGAGTAGCCGACGACGATCGTCCCGCCGATCACCACGGCGACCCAACGCGGCACGTCGAACAGGACGTCGAAGACGCTGGCGTAGGCGATCGTGGAGGTCACGGCCAGCATGAGGGTGTAGATCCACATCACGACGCCGGAGATCACGGCGGCGGTGTCGCCGTAGCGCAGGGAGAGCATCTCGGCGACGGTGTAGACCTTCAGGCGGGCGATGCGGGCCGAGAAGAAGATGCTCAGCGCCAGCAGTCCGAGGCCGATGGCGAAGACCATGGCGGCGCCGGAGATGCCGTAGGTGTAGCCGAGGCGTACGCCGCCGATGGTGGAGGCGCCGCCGAGGACGACGGCGGCCATCGTGCCGGTGTAGAGGAGCGGGCCGAGCCGCCGTCCGGCGACGAGGAAGTCGCTCTTGGACGCGGCACGTTTCTTGCCCCACCAGCCGACGCCGATGATGCCCAGCAGGTATACGGCCATGACGAGGTAGTCGACGGTCATCTGATCCTCCGGGGAGCGGAAAGGGGACGCGAGGAGAGGAGAGGAGAAGTGAGGGGGAAGGCGGGGCGGCGACCGGGTGGGGGCCGGGCCGCGGAAGGGCGGTGGGGCGGTGCCCTGCGAGTGGCATGACGCTATCGGCGTACGCGCTGACGTCGTAGTGTCGGTTCTGTCCAATATGGAGTCGCCCATTGGATGATTCCGGCACCCCTGCGTACGGCCGCCGGACCGGGAGGATGTCCCCTCATGACCGAGTCCGAGCAGCCGTCCGTACCCCTGAGCGTGCTGCTCGCCGACCCCGCGCTGGCCCTGCGCCAGGTCGCGGGCCCGGTCGGCGACCACCGGGTCAGCACGGTCGGCACCACGGAGATCGAGGACCCGACCCCGTACCTGGTGGGCGGCGAACTGCTCCTCACCGCGGGCGTACGGCTGCCGCTCGATGCGGAGGGCGTCGACACGTACGTCCGGCAGGTCGTCGCCGCCGGGGTCAGCGCGCTCGGCTTCGGCGTCGCCCCGGTGCACGAAGAGGTACCCCCTGAACTGGTCGCCGCCTGCGACCGCCACGGGCTCCCGCTCCTACGACTGCCGCCGGCCACCCCGTTCGTGGCGGTCGGGCAGGCCGCGTACGCGGCGATCGCCGAGGTCCGCAACCGCGAACTGCGCGAGATCTCCCGTGCCCAGTCGGCGCTGGCCACGGCCGCCGCCCGGCCGGACGCGCTCCAGGCCGTACTGGCCCAGCTCAGCGCGTACACCGGCGCCTGGGCGGTCCTCTACGACGCCCAGGGCAACGAGCTCTTCCACGCCGGCCCGCGCCCCGACTCCCCCACCCCGGACCGCGTACGCGACCTCGTACTGCGCACCACCGCGCGAACCCGCGCAGGCGCCATCGCCCGAACCCGCACCCGCACCCGCACCCGCACCGGCACCGGCACCGGCACCGGCACCATCCCCGCCACCCGATCCGGCCCCGCCGCCCGGTCCGCGCCGTCCGCGGCGGCCGACCACCAGGGCGGCATCCACCTGACCGTCCACACCCTGCCCGCGGCCGACGGCGCCACCACGACGCTCGCCCTCGGCCAGGCCGCCACCACGCCCCCGACCCTGGTCCACCGCCAGATCACCAGCACGGCGACCGTCCTGCTGGCCCTGCTCACCAGCCCCCGGCACGCCCTCGGCACCGACACCCACAGCGCCGGCGCCCTCGTACGTCTGATGCTCGGGGCCACCCCGGCCGACGTGGCCCCCGCCCTCTCCCCCGCCGACACGAAGAGAACCGAACAGCACTGGATCGTGGTCCATGGCCGGCACACCCCGGCACGCTCCGCACCGGCACCTCACCCGGGCGACGACCCGGCCCAACTCGCCACCCTGGGCACCGCCTTGGGCACCCCGTACCTGTACGTCGACGGCTCCGAGCTGAAGGCCCTGATCCCCGGGACACCGGACGCCCGCCCCGAAGTCCCCGCGCAGGCCGCCGACTTGGGCTGGACGCTCGGTTTCGGTGCCCCCGCGGCGGCCGCGGACCTGCCGCACGCCGACCGGCAGGCAGCCCGTGCCCTCCAGCGCGCGATCGCCGCCCGGGTACCGGCCGTCGTCCACGTCGAGGACCCGCTCACCGTGCACGGGCTCGTCCCGCCCGCCGCCGCCCGGGACTTGGCCCGTACCCGCTTCGCCCCGCTCGACGAGGCCGGCCCGCCGGGCGCCCCGGTCCTCCTGGCCACCCTGCGCACCTGGCTGACCCTGCACGGCAGTTGGGACCGTACCGCCGCGGCCCTGCACGTCCACCGCAACACCGTGCGCCACCGCCTGTCCCGGGTCGCCGAGGTCCTGGACGTCGACCTTCAGGACCCCGGCGTACGGATGGAGCTGTGGTTCGCCCTGGAGTGGGTCAACTCGCCGTCCGCTGAAGCCCGTTGAGGATCAGCTCGAGCCCGAACGCGAACTCGTCGCCGTAGTCGTACCCGGGTCGCATGACGTGATCGGTCGCGATCTCGGTCAGGTACGGGTACTCGCCCTCGCCGAATCCGCCCATGATGGACTCCGCCAACTCTGCGGTCTCGTCCGGGGATTCGAAGGGCAGCGCCTTCTCCTGGAGGGCGAACCCGTAGATGTAGCTGTCGATGACCGACACGGCGTGGGCGGTCATGGGGAGGGATAGCCCGCCCTGGCGCAGACACCCGAGCACGGCGTCGTGGTGCCGCAGGGTGGCGGGTCCGGGCCGAGACCGTGACTCCATCAGCCCGATCGCCCAGCGGTGCCCGGACAGCACGCGGCGCATGGAGGCCGCGCGCTGCCGCATCGCCTGCCGCCAGTCCTCGCCCGGCGCGGGCAGTTCGACCTCGCCGAAGACCAGGTCGACCATGCCGTCGAGCAGGTCCTCCTTGCCGGCCACGTGGTTGTAGAGGGACATCGCCTCGACCCCGACGGCCTCACCGAGCTTGCGCATGCTGAGCGTCTCCAGGCCGCCGGCGTCGGCGAGTTCGACGGCGGCCCGCAGCACCCGCTGCCGGGAGAGCGGTTCACGGGCCGACTGTGGGGCGGCGGTACGTCGGGGCATGGCGGCCGTTCTCTCCCTCTCGCGGTCTCCGAGTCCTCTCGGTCTCCGAGTCCTCTCGGTCCCGGAGCTCTCGCGGTCTCCGAGCGTTGACGACCTTACGCCGTAAGTGCTGTACTTACGGCGTAAGTAGATGCTTACACCGTAAGTGGCCGCACCTGCGGAACCGGAACCGGGAGCAGCGACGATGCCGAACACGAGCGAGCCGATCACCACCACCGAGGGGAACGGCGGGACCGGCGGGACGATGACGGCCGTCGTACAGGAGCGGTACGGCACCGAGCCCGAAGCCGTGCTGCGCACCGCGCGACTCGCCCGCCCCGCGATCGGACCGGACGAGGTGCTGGTCCGGGTGCGCGCCTCCAGCGTGGACCGGGGAACCTGGCACCTGATGGCGGGCCTGCCGTACCCGGTCCGGGCGGTGAGCGGCCCGCGCAGGCCGAAGCTCCCCAACCCCGGCCGCTGCGTCGCCGGTGTCGTCGAGAGGGTCGGCTCCGCCGTGACCGGCTTCGCGCCCGGCGACGAGGTGTACGGCACGGCGGCCGCCGCGTTCGCCGACTACGCCGCCGCCCGTCCCGACCGGATCGCGCCCATGCCGGCCGGGCTCACCTTCGAGGAGGCGGCGACGGTCCCCGTCAGCGCGCTCACCGCACTCCAGGCGGTCCGCGACCAGGCGAAGGTCCAGGAGTGCCAGCGGGTCCTGATCACGGGAGCGGCCGGCGGCGTGGGCACCTTCGCGGTCCAGCTCGCCCACACCTTCGGCGCCGAGGTCACGGCGGTGGCGAGCACGCCAAAGCTCGCCACCGTACGGGCGTTGGGCGCCGGCCACGTGATCGACTACACCCGCGAGGACTTCCTGGCCGGCCCGCGTCGCTACGACGCGATCGTCGACATCGCGGGCAACCGCACCCTGCGGGACCTCCGCCGCGCCCTCACACCGCGCGGCAGACTGATCATCACCGGCGGCGAGACGGACGGCAGATGGCTCGGCGGCACCGACCGCCAGCTCCGCGCCCAGCTGCTGTCCCCGTTCACCGCCCACCACCTGGGCACCTTCATCGCATCCGAACACGCCGACGGCCTGCGCGACGTGACCACCCTCATCAACACGGGCGGACTCCACCCCGTCGTGGACCACGTCCGCCCCCTCGCCGAGACCGCCACGGCCGTCCGCCACCTCCTCGAAGGCCGCGTGACGGGCAAGTTGGCGCTCACGACGACCGCCGAGTGACGGCGCTCTTTCGCGGTTTCGCACGTTTGTGCCACTCTGTGTCCTTGATCCGTGGGGCGAGGGCGGGGATGTCTTGAGCAGACGCGGTTGGTTCAGCGGTCGGAAGTGGTTCCAGCAGGGGGTCGCCCTCGCGGCGCAGGGAAACCTGGAGGAAGCGCGCGACGCGTACCTCCGTGGGGCGGAGGCGAACTCCGTCAACGCCCAGTACAACCTCGGTCTCCTCTACATCGACCTCGGCGACCGCGACAACGCGATCCTGTGGTTCCGCCGGGCCGCCGCCGCGGGAGACACCGGCGCCATGCACAGCCTCGCGCTGCAACTCGCCGACGGGGACCGGAAGGTGACCGGCGAGACCCTGCACTGGTACTCCGAGGCGTCCGCGCGCGGTCACGCGCCGTCGCAGTACAACCTGGGTCTCCACTACCAGGCGACGGGTGAACTCCCCCTCGCCGAGCGCCACTTCGAACAGGCGGCGAAGAAGGGGCACTTGGACGCGGAGGTGTCCCTGGCCGGCTTGTGGCTCGGCCGGGGCCGCCGGCGGGAGGCCGAGGAGATCCTGCGCCGGGCAGCGGACAAGGACCACCCCGGGGCCCTCGGCTTCATGGCCGACCTGGCCCGGGACGCGGGCGACACCGACCGGGCCGCCGCACTCTACGTGCGCTCCCACACGGCGGGCTTCAGCGGCGCTGCGGTGAACCTGGGGCTGATGTACGAGGGCCAACAGCACATGGCGGAGGCGGAGGACTGGCTCCGCGAAGCGGCCGACGCCGGGAACGTCGGCGGCATGTACGCCTTGGGCCGCCTGCTCGTCGGCCTGGACCGGTCGCCCGAGGCCCTCGACTGGTTCCGCAAGGCCGCCGACCTGGGAGACACGAACGCACGACACGCACTGCGGGTCCTCGGGGCACGCGAAGAGAAGTGACCCTCTCGCACGGCCGGCGCCCCTGCCAGGAAACCCTTTCCGTGCTGTCAGTGCCCTCTGTTAGCTTCAGGCGCTCGTGTGATCCACGAGCATCAAGTACTCACAGGGGAGGGCCACTTGACCAGGTTCACAAAAACAGGCAGACGCAGACGCACGGTGGTGGGGAGCTGTGCGGCGGCGCTGTTGGCCACGGCTGCCGGGACGGCGTACGCGGCGGTCAACCTGCCGCCGAATCAGCCGCTCGTCCAGGACCTCCAGTCGGGAGGCAAGGCATGCGCGACGGGAGACGACACGCCGTACGTTTCGGCGCCGCCCCGGCTCAGCGCGGTGCTGTACGACCCGGAGGAGGACAACCAGCCCTCCGAATCCAGCCCGATCAGCGGCGAGTTCGAGGCCTGGTGGACGGACTCGACCGGTGTGGAACAGCGGCGCACCTACACCACCATCACTCTTTCCTCGGGGGCGCGCCTGTACTGGACGATGCCGAACGACATCCCGGCGAACACCGTCGTCTCCTGGCACGTCCGCGCCAACGACGGCAAGGCGACCTCCCCGTGGAGCGACGAGGGCGACGGCTCGGTCTGCTCGTTCGTGTACGACGACGTGAGCCCGGAGAAGGCGACGATCACCTCTCCCGAATACCCCAACCCGGAGGACGTGTTCTGGGTGGACGGAGTGGGCGTCTACGGCCACTTCACCATGGACTCGCCGTCCGACGACGTGGTGTCGTACACGTACGGCTTCTTGGGCGGCCCTTACGGCACCGTCTCCGCGGCGCGGCCGGGCGCGCCCGTGACCATTCCGTACCTGCCGCTCTCCGCGGGACCCAAGTCGCTGACGGTGCGCGCGATCGACCGGTCGGGCCGAAGCAGCGGGGAGTCGCACTACGACTTCAACGTGCAGGCCGGCCGCGCTCCCGTCGCCCGCTGGAAGCTGGACGACCCTGCGGACTCCGGCTCGGCCGCAGCCGAGACCGGCACCCCCGCCCGTGCCGGGACTGGCGTGACCTTCGGCGGCCCGGTGCCCACAGGCACCACGGCCACCGCCACGGTCGCCCTCGACGGCAGCGGCAACGGCTTCCTCACCCCGGACGCCCCGGCGACCGACCTCCGTAAGACCTTCGCGGTGAGCGCGTGGGTACGGCCCGCCGCGACCGACCGGGACATGACCGTCGTCAGCCAGGATGCCGACGAGGCACCCGGCTTCGACCTCGGGCTGCGCAGCCAGGACTCCGGGCCCGCCTGGTCGTTCACGGTCGGCGGCGCGCGGGTGTCCGGCGGCGCCCCCGAGACCGGCGAGTGGGCCCATCTGCTGGGGCTGTACGACGCAGAGACCGGAAAGGCGCGGCTGTACGTCAACGGCCACGAGGCCGGGACCGCGGCCGACGCGACTCCCGCCGAGGCGGCCGGCGCCTTCCAGATCGGGCGCGCCCTCGGTGCTGCGGGCTACGAGGACCAGTGGCACGGAGACATCGGTGACGTACAGGTTCACGACCGGGTCGTGGTGCCGGACGAGGCAGCCGAACTGGCGTACCGCAAGCCGAAGTTGCTCGGCCACTGGTCGCTGGAGAACGCGACGGACGGGGTGAGCCCCGAGCAGTCGGACGGCGCGCCGCTGCGGCTCGGCGCGGGGGCTTCGATCTACCGGGGCTCCGACAGTTCCTGTATCCCGGACATCGACCCGGACTGCACCTACGTGCCGCCGCCGCTCGTCGGTGACGGGCATCTGCTGCTGGACGGCGAGAGCGGGTACGCCGCTGCCGACGGGCCCGTCGTGGACACCGGGGACAGTTTCACTCTCGGTGTCGTCGTACGCCTCGCGGACTCCGAGCCCGCCCACCCGATGACCGTGCTCTCGCAGGCGGGCGAGCACACCGACGCCTTCAAGGTGCGCTACGAGCCGTCCACGTACACCTGGCAGCTGGTGGTGCCGGAGAAGGACGAGGCCGGAGCCCCCGAGAAGGTGGTGTCCCAGATCGTGGGCGCGGACGGAGGCGAGGGCCAGGGCCATCGCCTCGCCGTGGTCTACGACGACGCCACCGACACGATCAAGCTCTACCTCGACGGCTACACCAACGCCCAGGCGACCGCGAGCCTCCCCGACGGCTGGCACAGCACCGGTGCCCTCCAGATCGGCCGGGCCAAGGCCGGTGACGGCTGGGGCGAGTACCTGCATGGCGCCGTGGACGAGGTACAGGCCTACTCCGGCGCGCTGAGGGACCGCGACGTCCAGGGCTTGGGGCACGGCACGGATCCTTGTCTGTGCTGACCCCTGACCCCTGATCTACCCAACGGCCCGCCCGAACCCAGGTTCCGGCGGGCCGTCCTGCCCCAGTAACGTTTCCGCGGGTCAAAAACCTGCACAGGTGGGGCGGGTGGGACTCGAACCCACGGCCGGCGGATTATGAGTCCATTGGGGATCTTGGCGGTCCTTGCCGATCAGTGCCGATTCACGCCGTTCTTGCAGGTCAGACGTGCCGATCAGTGTCATCCCTGTGCAGTGCTTGTTGGTCTGTTCCTGTCCTTGTGGCCCCTCAATGGCCCCTGACGGCCTTTGAGAGAGACGCCTACAACCACAGCAGTCGCGTCCACCCAGTTCCACCGCGCGTACGAACGCGCCCGCAGCGGATTCCTCTTCCAGCACGCAACAGAGTGCGAGCCACAGGACCGGAATCAGACCGCGTTCAGCTTGGCCGCTTCGACGGGGTGCCGCTGCAGCCAGGCGTGTGCGTCGGAGTTCTCCTTGAGCCAGCGGGCACAGACGGCCCACTCGACGTGCTCGCTGCCCACGTCGCTCAAGACGACGTCTGCGATCAGCCGCGTGCGACTCGCCCCGACACCGTGGGCACTGCACATCTTCTTGCCGTTCACGTGAGGAGCGATGGAGACGACGCGGGACATCATGACCCGCTCCTCCTCAGGATAGATGCAGTCGAACCACTCGATGGACTGGTACACGGTTACCGGTCGGGTCGCCAGGCTGCGACGACCGGCCGAGGCTTTCCCGCACTCCGGCGACGGACGGCGGTGCGGTTCAGCCTTCCAGGTAGGCGAGTACTGCAAGGATCCGGCGGTTGTCGTCCTCGGACGGTTCGAGTCCGAGTTTGGTGAAGATGTTGTAGCTGTGCTTGCTGACGGTCTTCTCGCTGACGAACATCCGGCCGGCGATGGCGGCGTTGGAGCGGCCCTGGGCCATCAGCGAGAGCACCTCGTGCTCACGCGGGGTCAGCTCCAGCAGGAGGGGGTCGGCCGAGCGGTGGGTGAGGAGGGCGCCGACCACGTCGGGATCCATGACCGTACTGCCGGCGGCGACCTGCCGGACGTTGGCGACGAACTGGTCGACGGCCATGACCCTGTCCTTCAGCAGATAGCCCACGGCCCCGGCCCGGTCCGACATCAACTCCCTGGCGTACAACTGCTCGACGTACTGCGAGAGCACCACGACGGGCAGGCCGGGGATCTGCCTCCTTACGTCGGCCACGGCGCGCAGGCCCTCGTCGGTGAAGGTCGGGGGCAGCCGCACGTCGACGAGGGCGACGTCGGGCCGGTGGGTCGTCAGCGCCCTGATCAGAGAAGGGCCGTTGTCGACGGCGTCGACGACCTCGAAGCCGTTGGCCTGGAAGATCCTGATCAGGCCCTCGCGGAGCAGGGCGAGGTCTTCGGCTATGACGATGCGCACGGCAGCGACATCCTTATCTCGGTGGGTCCGCCGGGCGGACTGTCGGCGGTCAGGGTGCCGTCGAAGGCCGCCAGGCGGCGCGCGATGCCCCTCAGGCCGGTGCCGCCGTCAAGGCTGGCGCCGCCGCGGCCGTCGTCGGACACCCGCATCGTCAGCAGCCCCGCCGCCGTGCCCGGGTGGGGCGTGAACTCCACAGTGATCCGGACGCGCCGGGCCCGGGCGTGCTTGATGGCGTTCGTCAGGGCCTCGGCGACGGCGAAGTAGGCAGCGGACTCGACCGGCGCGGGCAACCGTCCGGGCAGGCGGGTGACCACTGTCGTCGGTATCGGGTTGGCCAGCGCCAGGGCCTTCAGGGCGCCGTCCAGGCCGCGGTCCGCGAGCACCGGCGGATGGATGCCACGTACCAGGTCCCGCAGTTCGGCCAGGGCGTCGGAGGTCGATGCGCGGGCCTCGGCCAGCAGGTGCTGGACGGACTGCGGATCGTCGGGCAGGAGTTGTTCGGCCAGGCCCAGGCTCATGCCCAGCGACACCAGCCGGGCCTGTGCGCCGTCGTGCAGGTCCCGTTCGATCCGGCGTAGTTCGCCCGCCTGGGTGTCGACGGTCTCGGCCCGTGAGGCGGCCAACTGTGCGATGCGGGCCCGTAGTCGTGCCTGCGCAGTGGGCGCCAGCAGGGAGCGGATCACCAGGGCGTTGAGGTTCGCCAGCCGTACGGCGGTGGTGTACCAGAGCAGGAGGAACACCGGGCCGAGCGGGACCAGCGCGAACGACTCCTGGACGCTGTGCAGAGGGAAGCCGTTGCCCAGCGGCGTGCGGAACACCTGAGGAGGGGTCAGCGCGTACAGCAGCGGATAGTTCAGGTAGAAGACGCCGCAGAGGAAGAGCAGGAACGACAGCCCGTAGGTGAACCACCCGGTGATCGAGTTGGCCACCAACCAGGCGCAGTCCCGCCAGGTCGCCGGGTCACGCACGATCGCCCACAGCCGTACCGGCCAACCGCCGTCGGGTGTCGGCAAGTAGGGCCGGGCCACCGGTACACCGAGTCGGTCGGCGGCCCATTGGCGGTGCAGGTCGGCGAACCAGCGCACCAGGACGGTCGACAGCAGGATCAGCGGGATACCGGCCCCGAGCGCGACGACTGCCATCGAGGTGCTCCAGAGCGTGAGCAGGCCGAAACCCAGGACCGCGCCGAGCAGCAGCACCAGCGACCAGCCCAGCAGGCCCACCCGCAGGGCGAGACCGGCACGCGGGGCGACGCCGGACGCGGGACGTTCCTCCGACTGCCCTGTGCCACGGGGGGATCGGCGCTCGCCGGAGTAGGTCATCGCGCTCCATCATCGTGCATCGATGCCGCGTCGACCGACCGGCCGACGCCAGGCCACCATCACGGGCCGGAAGTTGATGATGACCGGCCGGCCTGACTCACCGCACTGGGGTTATGTCCACCATCGCGGGGGCCCAGCACCCGTGTCCCTCGCCGCCGTGGCCGGGAGGCTGGAGTGGTCGGAAGGCGTGGTGCGGCAGGCCCCACGAACGCGGTCTTCGCCTGACCCGATCCGACCCATGCGCCACGTTCGATCGCCCCCCCTTCCCCATTCCCCATTCCCGACGTCCAGGAGGACACCTCATGCCCCGGAACACGCCCTACCCGCGCCGCGCTCGGCAGGCATACCTGACGCTGGCCCTGGCCACGGCACTGACGGGTTCGCTCACGGCCTGCGAGACGTCCGCCGCGGCACAGGGCACCTCCCACACCCCGACCGGACGGCCGGGCGTGGTGGCAGCCCAGGAGGCCCGGCTGACCACGCTCGCCCAGCAGACCGTGGACGCCGGAGCGCCCGGGGTCATCGTCCGGGTCGACAAGGGCGACGGGCGGCCGACCGAGATCGTCCGGCAGGCCTCCTGGAGCAGGGCCGACCACGTTCTGGCCGCGAACGACGAGTTCCGGATGGGCTCGAACACCAAGACGATGGTGGCCACCGTGGTCCTGCAACTGGTCGCCGAACACCGGATCGAACTGAGCGACCCGGTCGGCGAGTGGCTGCCCGGCCTCATCCCGAACGGAGCCGCGATCACCGTGCGGATGCTGCTGAACCACACCAGCGGCCTGTTCAACTACACGGAGGACCCCGACGTGCTCAAGGCGTTCACCGGCCAGGACACCAGGATCTGGACGCCCCAGGAGGTGCTCGCCGCCGCCGTCCGACACGACCCGCTGTTCGCCCCCGGCACGAAATACTCCTACAGCAACACCGGCTACCTCGCGCTCGGCCTGATCGCCGAGAAGGTGACCGGACACACGCTGGGCGACCTGGTCCAGCAGCGGATCGCCGGTCCGCTCCACCTGAAGAACACCTATCTGGTCACCGGCGCCGACACCGCGAAGAGTCCCGCGTTCGCCCACGGCTACGAACCGGACGCCGCCCGCCTCGCCCCGTTGCTCCCTTCTTACGCGCCCGCCGGGACCGCTTTCGCCGGCCCGGCCCGGTCCGCGGGATACGTCGACACGACGTGGATCAACAACAGCACCGAGTGGGCCGCCGGCGCCATGGTCTCCAGCGCGCGGGACTGGGCCCGCTTCGACATCGCGCTGATGTCCGGCAAGCTCCTGCCGCCCGCCCAGCTGAAGGAGATGCGCACCACCGTCGCCGAGGAGTCCGGGAATCCGAACCGGTACGGGCTCGGTCTGGAGCGGGTGGTCACCCCCTGCGGCACTGTCTGGGGCCATGACGGCCAGGCCCCCGGCTTCTCCAGCTGGAACTACACGGACGCCACCGGACAACGCACCGTCTCGGTCCTCGCCACCACCATCTTCGGCCTGGCCGTGCCGAAGACCGGCTCCGCCGGCAAGGCCCTGCTGAACGCCGCGGTCTGCACCATGCTCGACAAGCCGATCCCCGCCGCGCCCGCGTCCGCGCCGACCGGCTCCTGAACCTCGCCGCACCCGCGTGCCCTGTCGGACAGCCACAGCCGCCCCGTCCGGTGCGTGCCGACCGTCCCATTACACGCGCCTTCCACACACCTCCCGCTCTCCTACAACTCCCCGAACCGCAAAGAAAGTTGTACACCCATGTCCGCACTAGCCAGATGGTGCTTCCGGCACCGCCTCCTCGTCATCGGGATCTGGGCCGCGTTACTGGTCGCGCTCGCCCTGCCGTACGCGACGCTCGGCACCAGCTACTCCGACGCGTTCAGCCTGCCCGGGCTGGAGTCGTCGAAGGCGCAGGCGCGGCTCCAGGCGTCCGAGCCCCAACAGTCCGGGGACAGCGACCAGATCGTGGTGCACGTACGCCGCGACGGGTCGATCCGGGACGCCGCCGTCCGGCAGAAGGTGACCTCGATGCTGGACCGGGTCGCGGCACTGCCCTCGGTCACCTCCGTGACCAGCATGTACGGCCCCACGGGAGCGCCCCGGATCAGCAAAGACGGCAGGACCGCCTACGCGACGGTGACGTTCGACGCGCAGGCCGAGCGGATACCGGCCGCCGATGTCACCCGGGTCATCGACACCGCCCGGGCCGCGCGTGACGCGGATCTGCAGGTGGAACTAGGCGGCCAGGCCATCAGCCTCGCAGCCGAGGACAAAGCGCAGGGCACCGAGGCGATCGGGCTGGTCGCCGCCGGCATCATCCTCTTCGTCGCCTTCGGCTCACTCCTGGGCATGCTCCTGCCCCTGCTGGTCGCGATCGCCGCGCTCGGCGCCGGACTGCTCGCCGTCGGGCTGACCTCGCACGTGATGACCCTGGGCACCGACGCCCCGACGGTCGCGGCCCTCATCGGGCTCGGAGTCGGCATCGACTACGCCCTGTTCATCGTCACCCGCTACCGGACCGGCCTGCGGAACGGCCTGACACCCGAGGAGGCAGCCGTACGTGCGCTGAACACCTCCGGGCGGGCGGTGGTCTTCGCCGGACTCACCGTCGTCACCGCCCTCCTCGGCCTGCTCGTCCTGCGGATCGGCCCCCTCACCGGGATGGGGATCAGTGCGGCGACGGCCGTCCTGGCCACGGTGATCGCGGCGGTGACCCTGCTGCCGGCCCTGCTCGGCCTCTTCGGGGGCCGACTGCTGAACAGGCGTCAGCGGCGAGCCGTGGCCACCCGGAACGCGGGGACCGTTCACCCAGGGACCGTTCACCCTCCCCTGAACACACAGCGGCACGCAACGGCAAGGCCCCGGGGCCGCTGGGCCGAGCGGGTCGAGCGCCACAGGACCCTGTTCACCCTGGCCGCGCTCCTTGTCGTCACCGTCCTCTCGCTGCCCGCGCTGTCGCTGCGCCTGGGGACCTCGGACGCCGGGAACGACCCGAAGGGCACCACCACCAGAGCCGCGTACGACCTGCTCGCCCAAGGCTTCGGCCCCGGCTCCAACGGCCCGCTGGTGCTGGTCGCGCAGCTGAGCGCGCCCAGCGACGCGCCAGCCCTGAACAGGCTGATCTCGGCCGTGCGCAGCACCCCCGGGGTGGCATCGGCAACGGCCGAGCCGGTCACCGCGAAGACAGGACTGTCCGTCATCGACGTGGTGCCGACCAGCGCGCCGCAGGACGAGGCCACGAGCACCCTGATCACCCACCTGCGCAAGGACGTCGTCCCCGCCGCGGAGCGTGGAAGCGGTCTGACGGTCTACGTCGGTGGCACCACAGCCGCCTCCGGTGACCTGGCAGATCTGCTGGCGGACAAGCTGCCGCTGTTCCTCGGGGTGATCGTCGGACTCGGCTGCCTGCTGCTGATGGTCGCCTTCCGCAGCATCCTGGTGCCACTGACCGCCGCCGCGATGAACCTGCTCGCCTCGGCCGCCTCCTTCGGAGTCGTCGTCGCCGTGTTCCAGTGGGGATGGGGCTCCGAACTTTTGGGCCTGGGAAAGGCCGGGCCGGTGGAGGCCGAGCTTCCGGTGATCATGCTGGCGATCCTCTTCGGCCTGTCCATGGACTACCAGGTCTTCCTGGTCAGCCGGATGCACGAGGAGTGGGAGCACACCCGCGACAACCACCACGCCATCCGGATCGGTCAGGCCGAAACCGGCCGGCTGATCAACGCCGCCGCCCTGATCATGATGTGCGTGTTCACAGCCTTCGTCTTCGGCGGTCGGCGGGTCATCGCCGAGTACGGAGTAGGACTGGCCGCGGCCGTCGCGATCGACGCCTTCGTCCTGCGCACCGTGCTGGTCCCATCACTGATGCACCTGCTGGGACGGGCGAACTGGTGGCTGCCTGCCTGGCTGGAGCGGATCCTGCCGCGCGTGTCCATCGAGGGCACCCCCTCCCGCGAACCCGTCCCCGTCGTCCCCGTGCCCGCGGGGGCCGCTCGGGCAGAGCGGACGGCGGACCCTCACCACACGGGCGTGGCGACGACCACCGGCCGACCGGCGGTGGTGTCACCGCCATCCAGGCCCGCGCCGCCGCTACGACAGGACAGCACACCGCGTGCTCCGAAGTCGGTCGCCGTGGCGTACCTCTGGTGGTTCTTCCTCGGCCTGTTCGGCACTCACCACTTCTATCTCGGCAGGACCGGCCGTGGGCTGCTGCACCTGTGCACTCTCGGTATCTGCGGGCTGGGCTGGCTGGCCGACGCGCTCACCCTGCCCCACCAGGTCCGCAGCGCGAATGCCCGCGTCGCCCTGCAGGACGTCGTGCCCCGGGCCGACGCCACGGCAGGCCCGGCCCTGAACGACTCTGTCCACTGACCGACGGCTTCGCCGGTCAGCCCCGACGTCCCCTGTCCGAACGAACCGGAGACGGTCCGCCCATGCCCTACGGATGCGCTCGTGGTCCACCGACAGCACCGACCAGGCCGACACCTCGCACCACACCGGCATCTGTGACTTCGTCCGGAGTCGGCGCCGAATCAACACACCTTTCTCGTTCTCCACCACCCAACCACGCTGCGGCCGATGGCGGCCGCAGGTCACAAGCCGCCGGTGCTCCGCCAGGCTCGCCTGGCGGCAGGACCCTCACGAGCCATCCAACCGGTGTTTTACGGAACGCGACGAACGGCCAACTCGACCGCGCTCCGCTACGGCCAATACAAGTCGGGAACCTCAGTCCGGCCGACAGGCGACTTCCCTGATCGAGCCGGGTGGCCCATGGCTGATCCCAGAGGTGCGCCATCGGCCCGGAGACACCGTCGCCTGGACACGACCGCGCCGCCCCGGCCCCTGTACGGCCCCTGGGTTTTATCATCGGCCTCAAGGCAGCCGCCCGGCCCCCGAGCGGCAGCCTCGATCACCTACTCCGCCGCAGCTCAGACGGGTTGGAGCACCCTCGACCACCACCGGACTCCAAACCCACGAGCAGCGGATTCAGTCCGTTCAGGCAAAGTTGACGCTCCGACACCCAAAAAAGAACGTTTCAGCAGGTCAGAAGCCTGCACAGGTGGGGCGGGTGGGACTCGAACCCACGGCCGACGGATTATGAGTCCTTTGAGGATCTTGGCGGCCCTTGCCGATCATTGCCGACTCACGCCGTTCTTGCAGGTCAGACGTGCTGATCCGTGTCAGTCCTGTGTAGTGCGTGTCGGTCTGTTCCTGTCCTTGTGGCCCCTTAATGACCCCTGGGAGTCGACGAGTTGGACGCTTGCCACAACAGCAGCCGCGTCCGCCCTGCTCAACCGAGGGGCTGGACCCTTCGCGCAGCGGAGTCCCCTACCGACGCGATGACGCTCCATCCCAGGCCACCGGGGTGGAGCACCATCCCTGACGTCACGAGGCGATCCCGCCCACCGGACTGTGCATCGACCTGGGCAGCGGCACGTCGATCGGGTCAGCCGAGTACGTAGCTCTCATCACCGAAGTCAGCGACGATCTTCAGCTTGCCGCCGAGCGCCTTGACGTAGGCAGCGAGGGTGTCGACCTCGCTGCGCTCCAACTGACCCTTCTCGATACGTGAGACGCGGGCCTGGGTGACACCCATGGCTTCGGCAACCTGGACCTGCGTGGTGTGCTGCCGCTTCCGCAACTCGGCGAGGCGGTGCACACGGGAGGCCAGGACCATTGCCTGCGCCCCCTTCTGGATCTGATCCTTTTCGGCATCGGTGAAGGCGAAATCATCGGCCAGGTCTCCCCAGGAGACGGCCTGCGGGTCCTTGAGGTGATCAGTCATCGTGCCCCGTCCTCTCCATCGATTCGCTTGAGATGCTCCGCGTACGCCTGCTCCGCCTGGGGCACCGCGACGCGGTACCAGCCGGACCAGTTGCCCGCCTTGTCACCGCCGACCAGGATCACGGCCTGGCGATCCGGGTCGAATACGAACAGCAACCGCACTTCCGTGGCCCCTGCCGAGCCGGGGCGGAGCTCCTTGAGGTTGGACAACGCCGAGCCCCTGATCGTATCCACCAGAGGTCGGCCCAGCGCGGGACCTTCCTCCTGAAGGGCAGTGACAGCCTGGCTGACCTGAATCAGGGTGTCGCGGTCAGTACGGCGCAGGCCGTGAAGCCACGAAAGAGCCGGCTCGACCACGACGATCTTCCAAGCCACGCACGCACCCCCATCTGCAATTTATTACACTGACAGCATACATCACTGACGTTATATTGAGGGAGCGGTTCTCGCGGAAAGAACCGTCCCGGACAGCGATGAAATGCGCGCCTCGCCGGGCGACAGTCAGCAGCGTCGCCCACCCACAGAGCGGGACCGGCCGACTCCTTTACTCTGACGCTCACCGCGACCGCGGCTCTCATCCTCAGAGCACGAGAAGACGTTGCTATCGTGGGGTGGGGTAGCCCAGCTTCGAGAGGGATCCGCTGATGAAGCCATCCCACACCCGGGTCCTGGTCGAGGCGGCCTATGCAGCCGGAGCCGGCGACCGGCGCGAGGCCGCGACGACGGTGTTGAGGCTGCTTGAGCCGGTGACTCATCACGACGCCGGCGCCCTCATGATCTGGGACCCGAAGGACCATGCGCACCGCGCGCTCGCTGCGGTCACCTACGGCGACGAAACAGTTGCCGCACTGGGTGACCGCTATGCGTCGAGCGCCGAGAACCGGCCGGTCCGGGAGCGGCACCTGCCGATGCGGATCGACGACATGCCGGGCGACTACCGGGTGTCCCCGATGTACCGAGAGGTGCTCAGACCTGCCGGCTTCGAAGACGGCATGACCGCATGCCTCTTCTCGGACAGCGGGGTGTACACGGGCATGCTGCACTTCTCCGCGGCGGCGCGCGGCGCGTTCCGTGATGACGCGGCCGAACTCCTCAAAGCCCTGGCGCCCGCGCTGGCGCGGATGTGCGACGTGGCCCGACGGCAGACCACCGGATGCGTCATACCCTCGGGAGCGAACGCCACCCTGATCGACCACACCGGCCGTGCCTGGGCCGTCGAGTCGTGTGCCCCGGCGCTCGCGCCCACGCAGCCCGACTTCACCGGCTTCCTGCGCCGCTTCATGGCCTCGCCGCAGGTCGCCGCCACCGGGCTGCAGGCGTCGAGCGAAGGATGGCTTACGCTGCAGGTCCTGAAGGTGGCCGATCCGCTGGGACGGCCGGAACCAGCCGTACTGGTGCAGGAGCTTCCGACCGCTGGCCTGCCCCATTCTCTCTCGCCGCGCGAGTACGACATCCTGAACGGGATGGCGGCGGGGTTCTCGAACCAGCAGCTGGCATCGCAGCGAGACGTCTCCCTGCGCACGGTGACCACGCACGTGGAGCGGATCCTGCACAAGATGGGGCAGCCGTCGCGGGCCGGCGCGGTGGCGTCGGCGCTGCGCGACGGGATTCTGCGCCTGGACCGCTGACCACCGCTGTCGGTAGGAATGCGTATTGAGGCGCAAGGTGGCCGAAAGCCATATTCGAGGTGAAGAGAAGCCCGCGCTGAAGGCGGCCCTCACCCGCCGAGCCGGCTGCTGCCGACCCCCGCGTCCTCCCCGCTGTTGCCGCCCACGGCACCGACAGCCGACCGGGGCTCGTTCATCCCTCAGGAGGCCCGGCCATGAACGTTCCAGAAGCTCCGCAAGCAGTGCCCGAAAGACCTGACGGCGCGTGTGACGACAGCGACCGGCTGCACGAGCTCGGTTACGAGCAGGAGCTCGCCCGCACGCTCAGCCTGGCCGACGTCGTCATCTACGGCCTGATCTACATGGTGCCGCTCGCCCCCGTCGCGGTGTTCGGCATCGTCTACAACATGGCCGCCGGCGCCGTCGCCGCGGTGTATGTGGTGGCCGCGATCGCGATGCTGTTCAGTGCCATCAGCTACAAGGAGATGGCGGTCCGGTTCCCGGTCGCCGGCTCGGTCTACAGCTACGTACGGATGGGCAGCAACCGCTTCCTCGGGTTCGTCTCCGGGTGGGCCATCCTGCTCGACTACCTGCTGCTGCCCGCGCTGCTGTGCGTCTTCGCCGCCAGCGCGATGACCGGAGTGGTCTCCTGGGTGCCCGCCTGGATCTGGGTGGTGATCTTCGTCGCCGCGACCGCCCTGATCAACATCATGGGCATCAGTGTCACCGCGACGATGAACAAGATCTTCCTCTACATCCAGCTGGTCGTGCTGGCCGTGTTCCTGGTCTGGGCGGCCGTACTCATCCTCCAGGGCCGGGCGCATCTGTCGCTCAACCCGTTCGTCCCCGCCGACGGCGGCTCCTGGTCCCTGGTCCTCGGTGCGGTCCCCGTCGCCGCCCTGAGCTACATCGGCTTCGACGCCATCTCGACACTGAACGAGGAGGCCGAGGGCGGGGGCAGGACCGTCTCCAAGGCCACCATGATCGTCCTCTACCAGGTGACCGCGCTGTTCGTCGTACAGGTCTTCGTGGCGGGCATGCTGGTCCCGAGCGGGATGGAATTCGCCGACGGGGACCCGGTCAACAACGCCTTCTACAACGTGGTGGGCACGGCCATGGCGGGCTGGTTCAAAACGGTCGTCCTGTTGACCGCTGCACTGATCGCGATCTTCGCCAACACCATCGCTTCCAACGCCACATCCGCCCGCCTGGTCTTCAGCATGGCCCGCGACGGGCAGCTGCCGAAGTTCCTGTCGCGGGTCAGCGACAGGCACCAGGTGCCCCTCAACGCGATGATCTTCATCGCACTCCTGTCGGTGGGAGTCGGCATTCTCGGCGTGGAGCAGGCGGGACTGCTGACCACCCTGGTGACCTTCGGCGCGATCACTGCCTACGTCCTCCTCCACGTCAGCGTCTTCACCCACTTCGTCGTTCGAGGCGGCAGCCGCCGCTTCTTCGTCCACTGGGTCTCCCCGATCCTCGGCGCCGCACTCCTCCTGGTCGCGCTGTGGAACGCGGACTCCAACGCCAAGATCGTCGGCTCGTGCTGGCTCGTCATCGGCCTCGGCGTGGCGGCGTACTTCAAGCTCACCGGCCGTGCGCTCGGTGGCTCCGACGCCTGACCGCACTCGCGCATACCGCCGGGCAGCACAGGCATCGGCCCGAGACACCGTCACATCGAGGCGAATGCCTCAGTCGCGGCCCGGCGCTCGCGAGCTCCTTCAGCACAAGAAAGGCACACTCCCGTGAGCCCATCGTCCTTGTCCCGTCGCACCGCAACGGTGTTCCAACAGCAGGAGGTGAACTGATGCGCACCAGTGCAGACCGCTCGGCCGAGCTAATCGAAACGTTCCGTCTGCGCAGCGAGGAACGCCTGCGCGAGGAGTGCACCGACGAGGTCGTCGCTGCCCATGACGCGGCTCCGCTGGGACCACACGACGACCGCACTCAACGCGTGCTGCGGGCGCTGCGCAGCCTGCCCGTCTCGGGCAAGCACATCGTCTTCTCCGAAGGACCCGACGGCCCCTGGCGCGTGGCGCAGATCGTCCTGGGCATGCCCGGCAACCTGCTCCTGACCGAGCAGTCCTTCGAGGACTACGAAGTCGCCATGCGGTACATCTTCACCGCGCGTGTCGCGGAACTGCAGAACTAGAAAGAAACGAGGAGGGTCATGCCACTCCCCAGCGGCCGCACGACGACCCAGAACGTCTTCGGCTACACCGATCGCTTCTCCGCCCGTCCCGGCGAGCAACTGTCGTTCCACATCAGCTGTGAGGGCCCGTCGGCCTACGACGCCGCCCTGGTGCGCCTGCGACACGGTTACGACGGGCAGGCGGGGCCGGGTTTCCTGGAGACCGAAGTCTCCTCCACCATCGATGGGACGTACGCGGGGCACTACTACGCCTGCCAGCCCGGCTCCTACGTCGAAGTCCCTGACCCGAGGGGCCTGCTGGCGAACCCCGACGCGCTGGTCATCCGCGCCGCCGTCTTCCCCACGCTTCCGCGCGACAACCGTTCAGGGAGCCTGGGCGCCTATCGGGTCAGCCAGAGCTCCGTCGGTTTCACCGGCGAGCGCCAGGCGGTCATGGGCACCTGGGACGAGGCGACCATGACCGGCTGGGCCCTGCTGCTCGATGACGGCAAGCCGTCCGTCGTATGGAGTGAGGGCGGTCAGCGGCGGACCCTCACCCTGGAACAGGAGCTGACGGCCCACCAGTGGTACCGGCTGGAGGTCGAACTTCCACGGTCGGCGGGGCAGATCACTCTGCGGCAGACCCCGCTGGACCACTGCGCGGACCGGGTGGCACCGGCCGCCGCAGCCTCCGTACCCGAGCAGGCGAGCGCAGCCGCCTCGGGAGTCTGGACGGCTTCCTCGATGCCGTTCCGTATCGGCGCGCTGGCTCGCGGGGACAGTGACCGGCTGCTCGCGGCAACCGCGTTCAACGGGAAGATCGGTGGCGTCCGCGTCGAACGCGCCACCGACGACGCCTCCAGGACGCGCGAGCCGGTGGCCGCCTGGCACTTCGGCCGTAGCCGGCGCCCCGACGGGCTGCTGCTGTGGGATGTGGTCGACGAGGGGCCGCACATGCTGCACGGCCGCTGTGTCAACGCGCCCGTTCGGGGCGTCACCGGGCCCGAGTTCCAGGGTGTCGTGGAGGACTTCCGGCTTGCGCCCGACGAGTTCGACGCCATCCACTTCCACGACGACGACATCGCTGACGCCCAGTGGCCCGCGGCTTTCACCTTCGAGGTGCCCGAGGACCTGCCCAGCGGCGTCTACGCGGTGCGGCTGCGGGCCGAGGGCATCGAGCAGCACGTGCCCTTCCTCGTAGGGCCGGGCCGCCGCCGCAAGGACGTCGCCGTCCTGTTCCCCACGGCGACCTACTTGGCGTATGCCAACGACAGGATCGCATTCGAGGCGGACGGCATGGAGATGCTCCTCGGGCACACGCCCATCGTCCACAAGGAAGACCTGGTCCTGCAGGACCACCCCGAGTTCGGCCGTTCCCTCTACGAGATCCACAACGACGGGTCCGGCGTGGTGTTCGGCAGCGTCCGCCGTCCGCTGATCAGCCTGCAGCCGCGGTACCGCGCCTCGTTCATGAGCGAAGGCCCCTGGGGTCTGCCCGCCGACCTGTCCCTCGTGCACTGGCTGGAGACCGCTGAGTGCGAGTTCGACGCTCTCACGGACGAGGACCTCGACCGGGAAGGCCACGACCTGCTGCGCGACTACCGCGTCGTGATCACCGGAAGCCACCCCGAATACGTCACGCGGCGCGAGCTCGACGCCCTTGAGGAGTTCACCGCGAGCGGCGGCCGGCTCATGTACCTGGGCGGCAACGGCTTCTTCGCGACCGTCTCCTACGACCCCGACGCCCCCCACCTGATGGAGCTGCGCCGGGCCGACGGCGGCACCCGCCCCCACCAGTCCCCCTTCGCCGAACGCCGCCACACCACCTCGGGCGAGGCCAGCGGCCTGTGGCGCAACAAGGGCAAGGCCCCGCAGCGTCTGGTGGGAGTCGGCATGGCGGCCCAGGGCTTCGACCGCTGCACCTACTACGAGCGCCTCGCGGACAGCCGGGACCCGCGGGCGGCCTTCATCTTCGAAGGCGTCGGCGAGAACGAGCTCCTGGGCGACTTCGGCATCATCGGCGGCGGCGCGGCCGGCGCCGAGATCGACTGCTGGAACCCGGCGCTCGGATCGCCGCCCGAAGCCCTGGTCCTGGCCACCTCCGGACCCTTCTCCGACAACTACCTGCTGGTGACCGAGGAGATCTTCGAGATGCTCCCGGGGATGGGCGGAACCGAGCAGCCGGCGGTCCGCTCGGACATGGTCTACTGCGCGCTGGAAGGCGGAGGCGGATTCTTCTCGGTCGGCTCCATCGCCTGGACCGGGTCGCTGTCCCACAACGGGTACGACAACAACATCGCGAAGATCACAGGCAACGTACTGCGGCGCTTCCGCGACGAGAAGCCGCTCTGTATTCGTGACGACCACGCGATTCAGTCGTCACTCGGAGAAGACGGTGCGTCCCTCTCGTCGCTGAACGACGTGAACGGCCACGAACAGGGAGACTCGCGCGCACGGGGCGCGCTGGAGGCAGGCGTACGGCAGGTGACCGATAGCGCAGGGTCTCAAGCGGCCCGGTGATCAGCCACAATTGACGTCGTACAGTCTCCAAGCCGGTGAGCGCAAAGCGGGGTTTCCCTGCTCGCCACCGTCCAAAAGCGTTCGGTGATACGGCTGTCGGTAAGCGCCTCGACTCCGGTTTCCGCCGGAGTGGCTCGCGCCCATCCTCTCGACGCTTCTTGTCGTCCTTCTCAGCGGCATCTGCCGGTTGGCCAACCCGCGGTGCACCGTGATCCTGGTCGGCCCCGCTTCCTCGGCGATCTGACGCCGGCCTACGTCGGCGAAAACGTGCCGGGCTTCTTCACCAACGATCCGAGGAGGTTCGATGCAGCCGGTCCGGCCGCCACCGACGGCGCCGGAGTCACCGTCGACCGATCAACGCGGCAGGTCATGCCACCGTAGCGGCCGCGGCGCTGTTGCGGAGAAAGACCGCGAAGGCCTGGGCGGCGGGGGTGAGGGCGTGGTCGCTCATGCGGACGAGGAGGATGCGGCGCACCGGGCCGGCGGGTTGCAGCGGCAGGACGCTGACACCGGCTCGGACGCCTTCCAGGGCAAGGGTGGGGGCGAGGGCGACGCCGATACCGGCGGCGACCATGGCCTGGGCCTCCTGGTAGTCGTGGGCCTCGTAGGCGATCTGCGGCTCGAAGCCGGCTGCGTGGCAGCTCCGGGCGAGGGCCTCGGCCACCGGGTGGTGGTCGGCGCGGGTGATCCATGGATCGTTCGCGAAGTCCGCGAGGGCGGCCGAAGGCCGGTCGGCCAGGGGGTGGCCCTGGCCGACGAGGAGGGCCGGGGGGTCGTCGGCCAGTTTCGTGACGGCGATGTCCTCGCGGTCGATGCGGTTCCAGTCGTAGTCCCACATCAGGGACATCTCGATCTCCCGGTTCTCCAGCATCGCCCACAGGCCCGCGATGCGGGCGCTGCGCACGGTCAGCCGTACGTCCGGATGCGCTTCCCGGAAGGCGATCACGGCCCGCGGAAGGAGGGAGGCTCCGACGGTGGGGAAGGTGCCGACCCGGAGGGTGCCCGCGCGCAGTCCCGCGAAGTCGGCCAACTCGTTCTCCGCGGCCTACCGGTGACGGGCCCACATGCGGTCCCGCCGCCCGGGGGAGGGTGCCATACGAGAGAGGGCCGAGTAACCCCATCGGGGCAGTTTCCTCTTCGGGCCGTTTCCTTGCCTCTCGGCCGTCGCCGGGACACTTCACGCGCTGAAGACATAGGGGATGATCGCGCCAGCTCAAGGACGGGGATCGAACCCGCGCGCAGCGGATTTTCCCTTCCAGCGCGCAGAGGCTCCGCCCCGATCGTCGGGGCGGAGCTTCTGTGGCCGTTACCGCAGGCCGGACGCTGCCTAGTCAGGCTAACCGGCTGAGAGCGTTGTGGTGAACCGCGCTGCTGATCGATGACCTGTGCGCTTCTCCATTCGGTGCTGTGTGGACCGCTTCTGCCGAGCAGCCAGCTGACGCATGGTGTTTCGTCTACTGGTTGGCTTGCTTGGTGTTGGGTCGCCGCCCGCGGGTAATGCGCGGTCCGGCGAAACAACGCGGCCGGAAGTGTTACCCGGCCGCCGTGCAGCCGTCACCTATACATCGAGGCGGACCGGGCGCGCGCGGGCGCCCGGCCGGTGAGCGAAGGAGTGCGGATGCGGGTTGCAGAGCGGGACGGGCGTGCAGATCAGGACTTGGTGGTGGCGGCGCAGGGCGGGGACCGCCAAGCCCTGGACGAGTTGATGGCCGCGTATCTGCCGCTGGTCTACAACATCGTCGGGCGGGCGCTGGACGGACACGTCGATGTGGACGACGTGGTCCAGGAGACGCTGATGCGCGCGGTGGACCGGATCGGGGATTTGCGCGACCCTACGGCGTTCCGAGCCTGGGTGGTGGCGATCGCGGTGCGCCAGGTGCGCGACCGGTGGCGGCGCCACCAGATGCAGCCCTCGGCGGCGCACGGCTGGGGCTTCGAACTCGCGCCGGACGCGGCCGATCCCGGCGCGGACTTCGTGGACCTGACGATCCTTCAACTGGAGCTGTCGGGCCAGAGGCGCGAGACGGCTCTGGCGACGCGCTGGCTGGAGGAGGGGGACCGCGAACTGCTGGCGCTGTGGTGGCTGGAGGCGGCGGGCGAGCTGGACCGGGCGGAGCTGGCCGGGGCGCTGGGCATCGAGCCGGGACACGCGGCGGTGCGTGTGCAGCGGCTCAAGGCCCGGCTGGACGCCGCCCGCACGGTGGTACGGGCGCTGGACGCCGCGCCCCGGTGCGCTGAGCTCTCCCTGGTAGCGGCCCGGTGGGACGGGCGGGCGGCCCCGTCGTGGCGCAAGCAGTTCGCGCGGCACGTACGCGAATGCGTAGCCTGCGCCGCGTCCTGGCAGGACCTGGTGCCCGCCGAGCGGCTGCTGGCGGGCTCGGCCCTGGTACCGGTACCCGCACTGCTCGCGGCCACATGGCTCCGGCTCGCCCTGCCCCCGACCGCGCCGAGCGCGCAGGCCGCCGCGGTGAAAGGGGCCGCGGCGAAAGGCAAGGCGGCGAAGCGGTTGCGCCACGGCGGCCACGGCGGCAGATCGGGCGGGCTGGCCGCGAACGTGTCCGCGAAGCTCGTCGCGGCCGCGGTGGCAGCCGCCGTCGCCGTCGGCGCGGGCGTCGTCTACGCGGCCACCAGCCACCAGCCACAGGGTTCCCCTTCCGCCTCGGCGGGGGCGCCGGGCGCTGCGAGTGTCGCGGCAGCCGTGGCGAGCGGTTCGGCCTCAGCCTCGGTGAGCGCGTCGGCGTCGGCGAGCGCCAAGGCAGCAGCGTCGTCGGCGTCGTCTCCTGCGGCCGGTGGCGCCGGCTCGACGATACGTTTCATGGGCAAGAGCACGGTGTCGATCGGAGGGATGAATGATGCTTCCGCGGCCGCCGCACCATTCGACATGCAGTACCAATACCTCGTCAGTCCGCCTGCACCGTCGAGCGACCTGTACACGGCGTCGAGTTGCCCGAATGGGGTGAATTGGTGGGGATGCGTGGACGGTTCGCGTGGGGGGATCATCCCCACCATGGAAGCCCGCGCCGCGCAGGCCACCTATCAAGGTCATCCTCATCCGCAGACAATGATGTGGACATGGTATGAACTGCCCCACCTCGCCACCGCTTCGACGTGGCAGAACGAGGTGAAGGCGGTCAACCAGGTCGATCTCCTCACCAGATACCTGAACGACTACCGCTTCTTCCTCCAGAAGATCGGCACCTCGCACGACACGATCGACCTCGAACCTGATTTTTGGGGATTCGCACGAGCGATGGGCAATGTGAACAAGGTCCCGGCGCAGGTGACTGCTGCGGCTCCGCGCGACTGCGCAAATCAGGCGAACAGTGTGGCTGGTCTGGCCCACTGCCTGATCGCGATGACCCGCAAGTACGCTCCTCACGCGGCCGTCGGTCTGCACCTCACCTGCTGGGACTGGCAAGGCAACACGCAGGCGTGCGTCAAGGATTACGCGAACCTCGGGGCGCACAACGCCGACTTCCTGGTCGCCGACGTGTCGGACCGTGACGCGGGCTGGTACGCCCAGCCGGCGCACGGGAGCCGCGACATGTTCTGGACGGACCAGAAGGCCGCCGCCGAGCTGGGGTTCTGGAAGACGATGGCCCAGTCCGTGGGCAAGCCGGTGGTCCTGTGGCAGATCCCTGTGGGCAACATGGCGCAGAACAACACCCTCAACCACTACCAGGACGACAAGGTGGACTGGCTCTTCGCGCACATGGACCAGGTGGCGAACGCGCACATCGCCGGCCTGCTGTTCGGCGCGGGGCAGCAGGAACAGACCACGGCCGAGTCCGACGGCGGAAACCTGATCAGCAAGACGATCGCCTATCGCAACTCGGGTGGTGTGGCGCTCAAGTAGGCGCCAGGTGCTCGTACGCGTGACACAACGGTCCATCACGGGATCCTCCTCGGCTGCACGATCGGTCAGCTCTCGTCGATCACGAGGTCGCCCGCCGGAACCGAGCAGCAGACCAGGACCCGTCCGGCCGGGGGCTCGACGAGCGGGTCGACGAGGTAGGCGACAGGGCCGCGCACGTCCCGCAGACGCCGGACGGGCAGCCGGCGGGGAGCGTCAGCCCTTGCGCATCGGCCAGTTCGAGAAGCGTTCCCGACTGAGGAGTCCACTTGGTGGTTGTTCCCGCTGATCGATAGGTCACCTGGAACGGTCCTTCGTGCGCTGCCGGCCGAGGGGTGACGTCCACGGTCCTCGGTGAGTAGAAGGCGTCGTAGCGGATGGAACCCGCAGGTACACCCGCCGCTTGGACGGCTTTCCTCATGGCGGTCACGAACGGGGTGGGTCCGCACAGGTGGACCTCGGTGGAGGCCGGATCGGTCAGGAGGTCGGTGAGGATGGCGTCGTCGGGGCGTCCGTGGTGGTGTTCCACAGTGGCGTTCTCCGGTCGTGGCCGTGTCACGTGCAGGTGCAGCCGGACTCGGCTCAACTGCGCGGCAGCCCGCTGGAGTTCGTTCCAGTGTGGAAGGCCCGCGATGTCGCGGACGACATGCACGAAGTCAACGGGGCGTTCGCTGCGGACGTCCGTCAGGGCGTGGGCCATGGCGAGTGCCGGAGTGATGCCTATGCCGGCGGTCATGACCAAAAGCGGGCGGTCGTCCTCCGTGTCGATGACGGCATCTCCGAACGGGCCGGTGACGAGGACCTGTTCGTCCTCGTGCAGGGCGGCCAGCCACGGTGACACGACGCCGCCCTCGCGGTACTGCGCGGTGATGCGTACGGGTCCCTCGCCGGTGCGGCTGATGGTGTAGTTGCGCCATCCCGGAGCGTCCAGGTCCGTGCGGTGGAACCGCAGGTACTGGCCGGGACGTGCCGCAGTGAGAGCGGGGCTCGGGTCCTCGAACTCGACGCTCGTGGTGGTGGCGGCCGGCCGGGTCACCGAGGTCACCCTGGCCATCCGTGGCGCCGACGCCATCTCCGCCTGACTCAGTTGCTGGCTCTCGTAGGTGAGCGCGCGGCGCGGACCTATGTGCACGCGCTCGCCGACCTCAAGGCTTCTCGGTTTCCTGACCTGGGCGTAGACCCCGCAGTAGAGGTGTCCGAAGTGGCCGGCGAGGATTCCCGGGACGTTGACCTCGGTGTTGCCTGTGGCCGGGTCGACGGACGTGGCCCTGCACCTCTCTATGGGACGCAGCACCTCCAGGTCGACCTCGCCGATGCGCAGTCGCCCGCCCAGGAGACCGAACTCCGCCCACGGGGGCAGCCCGTCGACGTACAGGTTGGCTCTGAACCGCCGTGGATCGAGCGGGGTCTTGGCTACGCGTGCGATGTCGCGGACGGTGGCGAGGTTGATGATCGATATGGGGGCGTCGGCGAAGTCCCACAGGTGGCTGCCCGAGGAGACCAGGCGCGCGGTCCGGCCCGGGGAGCCGAACCAGTGCTGTATTCGGGAGGCGACGAACTGGTCGTCGAGGCGCCCGTCTTCACGGAGCCGGACTCTCAGTTGGCAGGCTGGAGCCCCAGAAGGAGAGCCGTGCCCCGTCATGTGGACCATGAGCAGCGCCGTCGCGACATCATCGACGCCTCACGCCGGATCCTGGTCGCCGGCGGCCCCTCGGCCCTCACCATCCGAGCTGTGGCCAAGGAACTGGGCGGCTCGATCACCCTCGTCACGCACTTCTTTCCGACACGGCCGGAGCTGATGCGGGCCGTCGTGGCCGAGATGACCGAGAGCTACGACACCGAGCTCGCCGCTCTCGAAGAGGGCGCGGACGCGCCGACGCGCCTGCGGATCCTGATGCGCTGGATGCTCCCGCTGGTCGAGGACGAGTGGGCGGCGGAGAAGGGTCGTGTCATCCTCATCGCCCAGCGCAACCAGGAACCGCGCATCGGGGAGTTCTTCACGACGATGGACACCCGGATACGGGAACTGCTGCGCCGCCATGTCGAACCCCTGGTGCCCGCCGAACGGGTCGATGTGACCGTCGACCTGCTGCGGGTGCTGGCCAACGGGCTGGTCCTGTCAGCAGTGGAACACCATCACGCGTGGCCGCCTGAGCGACAGTTGGCAGTACTGGACGCGGCGCTCGAAGCGTACGGCTTGTAAGTACACCCACCGGTGAGGATCTTCGAGACGTTCACGCCGGACGAACCGGCGCTGACCGTCTCCGAGATCTCCCGCCGTACTGTCGGTCTAAAACTGCCGATCATCGTTGACACCTGGGTCTCTGATCACTAGGAGATCCACATGTCGAAGACACCCCCGCTCGATCGCGAGGCCAAGCGGCGCCTGGCCGTCATACGCCATGCCGAAGAGGTCACCGGCAACGTCGCCATGAGCTGCCGGTACTTCGGCATCAGTCGGCAGGCGTACTACATCTGGTATCGCCGCTACCAAGCCGAGGGCATCGAGGGGCTCCGCACTCGCTCGAAGGCGCCCAAGCACAGCCCGAACGCCACGCACGTCGAGGTCGTCGGAAAGATCATCTATCTCCGGCAGAACTACCACTTCGGGCCCGAGAAGATCGCGATGTACCTCAAGCGGTACCACGACATCACGATCAGCAAGTCGGG